>NZ_JAPSHY010000018.1 GCF_031179285.1 Microbacterium sp.
GCCGGTCGGCAGGAACTCGGTGACGCCGGCCGGGAAGAGCCGGAAGCGCGCGTAGGTCTCGCTGGTGGTGGTGGCCGCAGGGAAGGTCACCGCGTACTCGGCGGTGCCGCTGGCGGCCGGCACTGGAACGGTCACCAGCTCGCCGGCATCGAATGCGCCGTTGCCGTCGAGGTCGATCCAGCCTGCGAGCGTCGCTGCGGCATCCGTGTCGTTGGTCGCCGTCACCGTGACGGTGCTCTCGCCGCGAGGGCTCACCACGATGGGGCCTGAGACGCCGTCCTCGTCGGCGGCGGCATCCTCATCGTCGCCACGTGCGTCGTCGCTCGCGAAACCGTCCTCCTCCTCGTCGACGAGTGCACCGAGCATGAGAGAGGCGGTGGTCGCATCGGCGCCGTAGCCGGGCAGCAGATGACGGGGACCGTCGTCCTGCAGGCTCGTGCCGTAGCTGGCCGGCGCATCGCCGAAGTCCTGGATCGGCGCGCACTCGTACATGTGGAAGTCGTCGAAGTTCATCCACACCTGGCCGGCGACGGTGGCGTCATTGGCGGGCACCGCGTTCCGAACTTCGACCCGCAAGTATGGCCACGCCTGGCTCGCATCCAGCTGGAAGGTGTTGAGCTCCCAGGTGGGACGGACGCCGATGCCCGCGTACTCGACGACAGGCGTCGTGTACAGCAGCTCGGTGTTCGCCGGCGTCTGCGGGGTGACCGCCGGGTGCGGGTACGAGCCGGTGGCGAGGTCGTTCGTGCCGAAGAACTGCATGAATCCGTCGCCCTGGCGGCTGTAGCCGCCGGCGGCCATGGAGAAGAATCCGACGTAGGTTGCGTCGGGGTCGAGAGCCGCCGTCAAGACATTCACAGCACCCTCACCCACGGGCACGCCGCCGAGGGTGGCAGAGTGTCCGCCCTCGAACCCATACCCCTCGGCGCCCGCACGAACGGGCTGCGTGCCCGCGGCGGGGCCGCTGTCGAAGTCGGGGGCGAAGACGTGGTACTGCCCACCCGAGGGGTGGGAATCGGACCAGTGCTCCGCGTAGCCGATCGTGCTCGCCGCGCTGGTGTTGGCGAAGTTCCCCGTCCGATTCTCGAAGCTCGGGTTCTGGATGAGGCTGACCGGTACCGGCTCGGTTCCGTCCACGCAGAGCTCGAGCGCCTCGCCGGGTGCGTCGAAGAGCTCGCGGGTGTAGTCCTCCACCTCACCGTTGGTCACGACACCGGTCGGACCGGTCACCTGGCCCGCGCCGGCGGAGATGCGGAAGCGGGCGAAGCTGGTGCCGGGGACGAACTCGTCGCCCTCGGGGACCACGTAGGTGATCTGGTTGGCGCCGGCGACCACAGGCGTGTCATCGGCGATGCGTTCGCCCTGATCGAAGGTGCCGTTGCTGTTGAAGTCGATCCACGCGTTCAGGAATCCGGCAGCGGAGGCGTTCACCCAGACCGTCTCATTGCGCCCGGGGACCGAGACGTCGGTGTTGAACCGGACGCCGTCGTCGGCGCCGTCACTACTTGCCGCCGAACTCGGCTGGGAGCCCTGCTCAGGTGTCACCGCGGCGCCCAGGCGCACGGCCGGCTGGCCGGCCGTGCTGAGAGCCGGTCCGAACAGAGCGGAGCTGCCCTGGGGCACGGCGGGGCCAGCGAAGTTCGGGGAGTAGAGCGAACCTGCGTCACCATAGCTCGCCGGCGCGTCGCCGAAGTCGGAGAAGAGCACGACGCCGAGCGCGACGGCCGTGCGGCCGATGTTGGGCGCCGTGCCGCTGTGCAGCGCGACGTTCGCCGAGGAGGCACCCTCCATGAACGCGACGCCCGTCGGGAAGGTGGTGCACCCGGTCGGAACTCCGGCGAAGCGGAGCGTCTGCCCCGTGCGGATGACGGATCCGTTCTCGGTGCACTCGGAACTGCGGAATCGATCGATCATGCGCCAGTTCGCGCCGGCGGGGATCGTCGCCTGGAGCCACTCGGTGGGCTGCAGACTCGCCTCCGCGTCGGCCATCACGAGGCCTGCGAGCGGGACGGCGGTGCCGTTGAGGGTCACCGAGCAGTTGAAGGAGAAGCTGACGTCAGCGGTGCCGAAGTTCCCGAGGCCGATCGCGAGTTGATTGTTGGCACCGGTGCCGCCGATGTTGTAGAGATCGTCGAGACCATCGCCGGTGAAGGTTCCGGGGCGCTGGACCACCACCTGGCCGCCGGCCGGAGCGCCGACCGTACACGTCGTCGCGAGCGTGCCGCCCGGGACCTCACGCGTTTCGGTGCGCGTCATCCCGGAGGCCGGAAGCACCTGACCCTGAGTGCCCCACTCGAACCAGTCGATCGCACCCTGGTACTGCCCGGCGCCGCCGGTGGCGAACCGCATGGGCAGGATGCCTGCTGCAGCGTTCAGCGCGCCGCCGCTCATCGACTGAGAAGCGGCGACCGGCACCGCCTGCGCCGACACCGGCACGAGCACCGCCGTCATCGTCGATGCCACCACGGCCCCGACGGCCACGGCGGCGATGGTACGGCTGGCCCTGCGCATGCGATTTCCGCGCAGCCACATTCCTGCCGCGGTGAGTCGTCGAGTCACGTCATCCTCCGTCGATTGACACCCGTCGTCGGGCCTCCCCCTCAGACGTGAGTGCCCTCCCGCATACAGCGGAGCCGAGCGCACCGAGTTCATCCAATCGGTTGCGACTTGCTCAGCGCAAGGAGAACCTGTGAAACACCTTCACTTCATCCTCCGCGCTTCGGGGGCGAGGCACGTTCGGACGGTGGAATTAGGAGGTCGCGCTGACGTTGCCCTGTCGGAATCGACCGATGTCGGTGAGAAATTTGTTAGGCAGGTCGCGATATCGCGTAATGAACGCCTGTGCACCGCGTCTCATCTTGTAGAGGAAGCTCTTGCGAGGCTCTGGGGAGGGCTCGCGCGCTGATCTGGGGAATGTCAGCACGGCTCGCTCTGCGCTCATGGGGAAGAGCACGAGCGCAGCCGGCTTTCGAATCGTGAAGGGGCCGTCGACATGGGGATCGACGGCCCCTCACCCATTGCTCAGCGCGGGACCACTGATCCCTCATTTCACTCCGATCGCGGCGTTCGCCCCCGGCTTTCACCCCCTGGGCCGCGCAACACGAGAGACGCCGGGAGCGGATGCTCCCCGGCGCTTCGCCAGGTGTCGCCCATCGGTCGACTCGATCTGAGTCAGAGGGGCTGTGCGCCGCCTCAGCTCAGGCCGTGCTCTGCGAGCCAGGTCTTGGCGACGCGCGCGGGTGCGCGGGTCAGCCAGGCGTCGGTGACGATCTCGGTCAGACGCTCCCCGTCGATCACATCGAGCTCCACGAGCACGGCGGGGTAGCCGTCGAAATGCGGGATCGTGAACACGACGCCGGGGTCGGTGGCCAGCAGCGCCTCTTTCTCTTCCAGGCTCTGTACGCGCACGCCGAGCACCGCACCCGCCGGCCAGGAACGACCGAGCTCCGCGAGCTGACGTTCATCGGTCGCACTGGCACGGCGCAGCCAGGCGAACTGCCCGCTCTTCACCCGCCAGGCGGCCTCGCCGGTGTGCCCGCTCACCGTCTCGACGGTGCCGGGCAGCGCGAAGGCGATCTCGCGCACATCGTCGACGTCGGCCATCGGGCCATCGTCTCGCGAAGGATGCCGGGGCACAACCGACCGTTCGAAGTGCGCAAAGTGCTCGATCTCAGCCGATATGGAGCAGTTTGCGCACTTCGAAACGGAGTCCGCCGTCGGTGATGGGCGACGGGTGACTGGGGTCAGCGGGCGATACGGAGAGTTCGCACCTCGAACGGACGCAGCTTCAGCTCTCCGCCGCGGCGGGGCTCCTGGAGCTCGTCCTCGATCAGGCTCACCTCGCGCACCTCGCGATGCGGGAAGCCGACCGTCAGAGCGCCTGCGGCCCGTCGGCCGAGCGACTCGTAGACGCGCACGACCACGTCGCCCGAACCGTCGTCGGCGAGCTTCACCGCCGAGATGACGATCCCCTCACCCTGCACCGACACCAGCGGCTCCACCTCGCGCGCGCCGCGCACGACCGTCGCCGGCGCATTGAGCGTGATGCCCTCGGCGGTCGCGATCGCGGCATCCGCTCCGATGACGAAGCCGACCTCGATCGCGTGATGCCCGTGGTCGGTGTCAGGGTCGGGGAAGCGCGGCGCGCGCAGCAGCGACAGCCGCACCGTCGTCGTCACGGCATCGCCCTGCACGTCGCGCGACGTGTCGTAGCCGTAGATCGAGTCGTTGACCAGGGCGACACCGAAGTCGGCCTCGCGCACCAAGACGAAACGGTGCATCGAGGTCTCGAACTTCGCCGCCTCCCAGCTCGTGTTCATGTGGGTCGCTCGCGCCTGGTATCCGAACTGCGTCTCGGCCTCGGTGTGCGATGCCTGGATGTCGAAGGGGAAGGCGAGCTTCAGCAGCTTCTCGGTCTCGTGCCAGTCGATCTCGTTGCGCAGCAGCACGGTACGCGACCCCGGCGCCAGCAGGATGGTCTGCTCGATCGACGACTGTGAGAAGGGACGCACGACCTTCAAAGCCGCCACCCTGTCGACGACGGACGCCTCGATCGACGACACCGCGGTGAGGTCGTCAACGCTGTTGCGGTAGTACTTGTCGATGTCCCACGCATCCCACATGTTGGGGAAGTCCTGGTGCAGCTGGAACAGGTTCGCAGCGCGCCCCTCGGCGACGGCCTCGCGACCGGTCGCCCTGTCGACTGCCGAGACGATGAGCCCATCGGCCGAGACGAGCACCGAGACCAGCTCGTTCTCGAGACGCCAGCCGCCGTCCTCCTCGGTGAGCGAGACGGATGCCGCAGCCGGGGTCGCGTCCCTGAATGCAGCTCCCAGTGCTCGCCCGCGCCCGCCGACGGAGGTGGGGACGAACAGCAGCTCGCGATCGCCCTCCCCCGCCAGCGATCGACGCGCGGCAGACGCGATGTCCTCGGCATCCGAGAGCACGTTCGTGAGCACCTCGGCGGCCTCGCGATGCACCCACGCGATTGAGGTGCCGGGGAGGATGTCGTGGAACTCGTGCAGCAGCACGATCTGCCAGAGCCGGTCGAACTCCTCCTGCGGGTAGGCGGCGCCCGTGCGCACGGCGTCGGTGGCGGCCCAGAGCTCGGCCTCGATGAGCGCGTGCTCCGCCCAGCGGTGCAGCGCCTTCGTCGCGTGCTGGCTCGTCAAGGTTCCGCGGTGCAGCTCGAGGTAGAGTTCGCCGACCCAGACCGCCGGATGCGGCAGCTCGGCGCGGGCGGCTTCGAAGAACGCATCGGGGTGCTCCCACACGACCTTCGCGCTGCCCTCGAGGTCCTTGAGACGGCGGGCGCGACCGGTCATCTCGCGAGTGGTCCCGCCACCGCCGTCGCCCCAGCCGACCGGCGCGATCGACCGTGACGAGAAGCGGCTCTCCTTGAACTGGCGGGCCGCCTTCGCGACCTCCATACCGCTGAGCTGCGAGTTGTACGTGTCCATCGACGGGAAGTGCGTGAAGACCTGCGAGCCGTCGATGCCCTCCCAGAGGAAGCTGTGGTGCGGGAAGACGTTCTGCTGATTCCACGAGATCTTCTGGGTGAAGAACCACTCGAAGCCCGCGCGTCGCATCAGCTGGGGAAGGGCAGGCGAGTAGCCGAAGCTGTCGGGCAGCCAGACCCCCTTCGACCGGATGCCGAACTCGCGCTCGAAGAACCGTTGCCCGTGCGAGAACTGGCGCACCAGCGACTCCCCCGTCGGCATCACGGTGTCGGACTCGACCCACATGCCGCCGAGCGGCAGGAAGCGCCCCTCGGCGACCGCCGCCTTGACGCGCTCGAACACCTCGGGGCGGTGCTCCTTCAGCCAGGCATACTGCTGGGCACTCGACATGCCGTACTGGAACTCGGGCTGCTCGTCGATCAGCGCGGTCATCGACGATGAGGTACGAGCCACCTTGCGGATGGTCTCACGCACCGGCCAGAGCCACGCCGAATCGATGTGCGCGTGGCCGACGGCCGAGATGCGGTGCGCGCTCGCCTCGGCGGGAGCGGCGAGCACCTCCTCGAGTTGCGCGCGCGCAGCTGCCGCGGTCTCGGTGATGCGCTGCAGGTCGAGCACGTCGAGGGCGTCGTCCATCGCCTGCAGGATGCGCATGCGGCGGGGCGAGGTGGCAGGAAGCTCGGCCTGCAGCTCGAACAGCACGTCGAGGTCGAGCGAGAGCTCGAACACCTCGTGCTCGAAGACGGCGAGGTCCATGCGGCGGGTGCGGTACAGCGGCTCCTTCGAGGAGGTGACGATGTCGCCCTCCTGCGTCGGGAGGAAGGGGTGATAGTCCAGCAGCACTGGATTGGATGCCGCCTCCAGATACAGCTCGACGGGCTCGTCGCCGTGCGCGCTCTCGCTGATCGGCAGCCACTGATTGCGCGGGTTGATGCTCTTCACGGGTGAGCCGTCCGGCCGGTAGACGAGCGCCTCGCACTGGAAACCCGGCATGTTGATGTCGAACCCGAGGTCGATGACCGCCTCGACCCGACGGCCAGCCCACTCGGCGGGCACTTGGCCGGTGAGCTTGAACCACGTGGTGCCCCACGCCGGGCCCCACGCGGCGCCGACGGAGGCGGGCGAGAACTCGAGTGCGAGGCCGTCCGCCGGGCTGATCGGCTCGCCAGGCAGTTCGTTGACCTCGACCGTCAGCGGGGTGGATGCCGAGTGGATGGCCGGGCGGATGCGCTCATCGAGCACGCGCTTGACGCGGCCGACGGTGAGCGAGGTGTCGTCATGCATGAATGGATTCTCCGGGCTCGACGGTGAGGAACTAAAGCGATCTAGTAAGCGAGTCTACGACACACCATTCCGTCCACAGTGCCAGAATATGATCGCTCCGCAACCCGGCAGCGCTCCCGTATCCGAGGCTAAAACGATCAAGTAGGGTGAATGCCATGACCCCGGCGAAGCGCGTCACGATCGCCGATATCGCGCGCATGGCCGGCGTCTCGCCCGGCGCCGTCTCGTTCGCCCTCAACGGGCGGCCCGGCGTCAGCGAAGAGACGCGCCAGCGGATCCTCTCGATCGTGCGCGAGAACAACTGGCAGCCGAGCTCTGCGGCGCGCGCGCTCGTCGGCGCACGCGCGAACACGGTCGGCCTGGCGCTCGCGCGACCGGCGCGATCGCTCGGATCTGAGGCGTTCTTCACCGACCTTATCGCGGGCATCGAGTCCCGTCTGTCGGAGAGCAAGGTCAGCCTCCAGCTGCGGCTGGTCGCGGACGTCGCCGAAGAGATCGAGGTGCATCGCCAGTGGCGCTCCTCGAACCAGGTCGACGGGATCATCCTCATCGACCCGCTCGAAGACGACCCCCGCGGTGCGAGCATCGACGCCCTCGACGCCAGGGCCGTCATGATCGGTTCGAAACCTGCGCCGGTGGGTGCCGTGCCGAGCGTCTGGATCGACGACGAGGACGTGGCCGAGACGCTCTTCTCGTACCTCGCCGCGCTGCGCCACACGAGCATCGCCTATGTCGCCGGGCCGGCCGAGCTCGAGCACACCCGGCTCCGCGCCGACGTCCTCGAGCGCCTCGCTGCGGACGGCGTCACCGGCGAGGTGATCACGACCGACTTCTCGCCGGCCCGTGCATCATCGGTGACGCGCGCACTGCTCAGCAGGCGGGATCGCCCCACCGCGATCGTCTACGACAATGACGTCATGGCCGTCGCCGGACTTCGCGTCACGCAGGAGATGGGACGCGTGGTGCCGCGCGACGCCTCCCTGGCCTCGTTCGACGACTCCGTCATCGCAGGCCTCATCAATCCGTCGATCACGGCGATGACGCGCGACACCTTCGAGCTCGGCGAGCGCGCGGCGACCCTCCTGCTCCAGCAGATCGAGGCGGGGATGAACCTGCCGAGCGTCGCGGGTCCGACGCCGACGCTCAGCGTTCGCGAGAGCACGGCTCCCCCCGCCCCGCCGGCGTAGTCACGGAGGCAGACGTCCGTCAACCCGTGACGACGGTGTTGACGGAGTCGTAGCGGTCGACGGTGCTCGCCGACAGATCGGGCCGGATGAGGTGACGGATGCCGCGGGCGGTGAGAGCCGCCTCGTCGTCCGCCACGCGAGAGGTCACGACGGCGGGGTCGAGACCCGACTCGCAGGCATCGACCCACGCTTGGAACACGGCACCACCCGGGCTCAGCGCTGTGCGACTCAGCGGCACGTCGCCGGCGTCGACCTCGACGACGATGGCCGTCTCCCTCACCGGAGCGGCCCGGCGCTGCCGGAGCTCCGGGATGATCTCGGCGAGGCGCCGCCCGATCGGCTTCGCCACCCCCTCGCTGTCGACGAGGCCGAGGGAGTACTCCAGCTCGGGGAAGTCGCTGAGCGTTCGACTGACGTCGTGGGAGCACCACCAGGTCACACCCCAGAGATTCTCGGTGCTAACGGCCGAGCGCACCGTCGCCTCCAGGAATCCCGGCATCTCGCTCTCGTCCAGGCAGTTCGACGGGGCTCCGACCTCTTGCAGCCACACCGGGCGCGCGGCATCCGCGGCGAACGCCCGCGAGAGCTCGATCAGGTATTCCGCATGCCGATCCGATGCGACCGACCTGCCGCCGTAGCGCTGTGCGGTGCCGTTGAAGATCCACGAGTGGATGGTCGTCATCGCCCCGAGGCGCGCCGCGTGCGCCGGCGTGAAACCGTGCCCGTCCATGTACCAGACCGCGTCGTATTCGCTGTGCACATGCGGGATGCCGGGCGCTGCCCTCTCGGCGGCATCGAGGAGCGCCGTGATCCACCCCTCGGCCTCCGCGGGCGTGACCGGCCACGGTGACGGGTGCGTCTGGGCGGAGAACTGGTTGGTCTCGTTGCCGAGCGTGAGTCCGAGGAAGTTCGGGGCGTCGCGCAGCACCTCCCCGAGCCGCTCGACGAGAGCGATCTGCCCGTCGAGGGCCTTCGGGTCGGTGAACATGTTGCGGTCATGCCAGGAGTGAAGCCACGCCGGCACGAAGTCGAAGCTCGAGAGGTGCCCCTGGATGACGTCGACGCTGGCGTCCATACCGAACTCGCGGGCGATGTCGACGACCGCCCGCACATCGTCGAGCGCCTTCGCCCTGATGAGTGTGCGGTTGGGCTGCAGCACCGTCCACAGCGGGAACACCCGCACATGGTCGAGCCCGAGCTCCGCCAGGGCGGCGAAGTCGCGGCGCACGTCGTCGGGCGTGAACTCGAGCCAGGAATGCATCCAGTGCTTCGATGGCGTGTAGTTCGCCCCGAATCTCACCGGTGCATCAAGAGCGCCGCGCTGCGTCATCTGTTCGGACCTTTCGGACGGTGTGGCCCCGTCGGAGGGCATGTCGCATCACTATAACGCTTGAGTTGCGGATTCGCCGATGCCAGCCGAGGAGCACTCAACACCTCCGCACCCTCGCCTTGACAGGGAGAGAGCAGGATGATTTCATCTGCTAAAGCGCTGTAGTCGGTACCGACCGACGGGCCGCCCACTTTTCACCCGCCTCGAGGAAGAAGCACGATGAAAGTTCCCACACGCATTGTCGCTCTGGCAGCATTCACGGTCGGCGTTCTTGCGCTGACGAGTTGCACAGGGGGCGGTGGATCGGCCGGTGAGTCCGGCCCCATCGACACCTCCGGCGAGCTGAGCGGCGAGATCCAGTTCCAGACCTGGTCGCTGAAGAACGAGAAGTTCACGCCCTACTTCGAAAAGCTCATCGCGGCGTTCGAGGAGGAGCACCCCGATGTCACTGTCGAATGGCTCGACCAGCCCGGCGACGGCTACCAGGAGAAGATCCTGAGCCAGGCCAACGCCAACACCCTCCCCGACGTGCTGAACCTGCCGCCCGACATCGCCTACCCGCTGGTCGCGGCCGGCAAGCTCCTCGATCTGAACGAGGCCGATGCCGAGCTGAAGGACGCGTACAACGCGGGTGCGTGGGATTCCTACAGCGAGTACCCCGGTGTCGAGGGCACCTATGGCCTCCCCTGGTACCTCTCCAGCGACGCCTCCTGGTGGAACCTCGCCCAGCTCGCCCCGTACGGGGTGACCGAGGACAACCTGCCGACCACCGTCGACGAGCTCCTCACCCTCGCGCAGGATGTCGCCACGCAGTCCGGCGGCAAGGTGCAACTGCTCTCGTCGATCCCGGCGCTGGACACGTTCACCTCCGCCGGCATGGAGGTCATCAACGACGAGGGCGAGTTCGTCTTCAACACCGAGGAGGCCGCAACGATCATCGAGAAGTACGCCGAGGCCTACGCCGCCGGCGCGATGCCTGCAGAGGCGCTGACCGGTGACTACGGCGGCAACGCCGAGGCCTACATCCAGGAGAAGGTCGCCTTCACCACCGGCGGCACGGGCTTCACCACCGATCTCGCGAAGGACGCGCCGGCGCTCCTCGAGAACACCGTGGCCACCCAGCGCCTCGGGATCCCGCCGCTGTACGTGCAGGGGCTCAACGTCTCGGCCGAATCCGACAACAAGGCCGCCGCACTCGCGTTCGCCGAGTTCGTCACCAACGAGGAGAACCAGGTGGCGTTCTCGAGTCTCGCCGTCGGCACGGCGCCCGGCACCGCCGCAGGCGGCGACGAGGTCGTCGACAACATCGCCTCGTCCGTGACGGATGAGAAGCAGCTCGCCGCGATCGACACCGTCTTCACCGCGATGGAGGACGCCAGGGCGATCCCGTTCCAATGGACCTCCGACATGGCGACCTACATGACGCAGCAGATCGCACTGGCGGTCAACGGAGAGGCCGACGCGAAGGAGCAGCTCGACAAGATCGTCGAGTACGCCAACGCCAACCGCGTCGACCAGTAAGCCGATGCGCACGAACACCAGCACCCCGGAGCGGAAGTCGTCGATGAGATCTCATAAGTGGTTCACACCCTGGCTTCTGCTCGCTCCCGCCGCCATCTGGGTGCTGGTGTTCGCGCTCTGGCCCTTCCTCAACACGGTCGTGCTGAGCTTCACCGACGCGCGGCCGCTACGCACCCCCACGTTCGTCGGCGGGGCGAACTACGAGCGGATGTTCGGCGACGAGATGTTCTGGAACGCCCTGACGACGTGCATCATCTACGTCGTCGTGTGCGTGCCGCTGCTCACGGTGCTGCCGCTGCTGCTGGCGCTGCTCGTGCAGAAGAACCTGCCGGGCATCTCGTTCTTCCGCACCACCTTCTACTTCCCCGTCATCGCCTCGGTGGTCGTCGTCGCCCTCATCTGGACCTGGTTGTTCGACAGCCGCGGCATCATCAACCAGACGCTCGAGTTCCTGGGGCTGGTGGACAAGCCGATGGCGTTCCTCGTGGATCGCTGGCTGCTGCTGGGCTGCGCGATCCTGCTGACGGTGTGGAAGGGGCTCGGGTACTACATGGTGGTGTACCTCGCCGCCCTCGGCAACGTCGGCAAGGAACTGCACGAGGCGGCGATGCTCGACGGCGCCGGTGCGTTCCGCCGATTCCTGTCGGTGACCATCCCGTCGGTGCGCGGCGCCATGCTCCTCATCTCCATCCTCATCGCCGTCTCTGCGATGAGGGTTTTCGCCGAACTCGACGTGCTGTCCAAGAGCACCGGCGGCCCAGGCGGCTATGACATGTCGCTCGTGATGCTCATCCGGCAGGTCGGTTCTGGACTGAACGGCAACATCGGCTACGCGTCCGCGATCAGCGTGGCGCTGTTCCTGCTGACCCTCGTCCCCCTGGCCGCGATCGCGTTCATGAACCGCGAGAAGAAGGCGAAGGTGCCCGCATGAGCACGCTCACCACACGCGAGACGGATGCTGAACGCCGCCGTCTCGACGACGCGCCGAAGCCACCACGCGAGCGGGTCTTCCGCCGTCGCGGCTCCGGCGACTTCACCAAGCCCACGCTCGGCGGCCTGATCGGCCGGTACGCGCTCCTCCTGCTCGTGCTGGTGCTCGTCATCGGGCCGTTCATCTGGCAGCTGTCGACATCGTTCAAGGGGCCGCAGGAGAACATCTACTCCTTCCCGCCGAATCTGATCCCCACCGACCCGACGCTCGAGAACTATGCGACGGTCGCCGAGATCGTGCCCGTGTACCTGTACGCCTGGCACTCGCTGCTGGTCTCCGTCGGCACGGTGATCAGCAACGTCGTGCTCGCCACGTTCGCCGGCTACGCACTGGGATGCATGCGGTTCCGCGGCAAGTGGATCGTCATGGCGATCCTGCTCTCCACGCTGCTGTTCCCGGGCGAGGTCACCGTGACGAGCAACTTCCTCACCATCCGGGCGCTCGGTCTCGCCGACACCCTGTGGGGCGTGTTCCTGCCCGGTGCCATCAGCGCGATGAACGTCCTGCTGGTGGCGACCGCCTGCCGCATGATCCCGAAGGACGTGCTGGATGCCGCCACGGTCGACGGGGCCACCACGTGGCAGCGCATCCGGCACATCGTCTGGCCGAACATCCGCGGTATGGTCTCGGTCGTCGCGATCTTCGCCTTCATCGGCGCGTGGGATGACTACCTCTGGCCGCTCATCGTGCTCTCCGACCCCGCGAAGTACACCCTCACGGTCGGGATGGCGTACCTGAACAGCAGCTTCTCGGTCGACCCGCGCCTCATCGCCGCCGGCACCATGATCGCCCTCATCCCGATCGTCATCATGTTCTCGTTCACGCAGCGGTTCTTCTTCAAGGGCGTACAGGAGGGCGCCATCAAGGGGTGAGCACGGCGCACCTGCGACCGGCCGACGGCCCACTCGATCCGCCGTCATCGCGCCCGCGGGCCGGGGTGCTCGCGGCGCCGGTGTTCTCGTTCGCGTTCGATCCGGCCTCCGGCGTGCAGCGTGTCGACGTTCCCGGACTCGAGCACATCGAGATCGCCCCGGCCACGGTGCTGCACTGGGCGTTCTACTCCGATGAGGCCGAGGCGACCGTCGCACCGCACGCCGCCCTGGCCGTCACCGTCGACGTGCGGTTCGACGACGGCACCCGGCTGAGCGACGACATCCGCGTCCGCGACCGCTACGACTTCCCGATCGGCGCCGATGCGCAGTTCGCGGCGAAGTGGACCATGCCGGAGCAGTGGAACGCCGACACCGTGTCGCTCGCTCCCGCAGCCGGACGCACCGGGACCGTCGAACTGCTCCTCGGCGCCGCCGAGGTGGCGGCCCGCGGCTCTGAGCTACCCCCGCTCGCGACCGGCTTCGCGCAGGTCCTGGTCGATGAACACCGCTTGATGCGTGATGCGCCGCCGGTCGAACTCGTCGACACCCGCCGCGGCACGCACTCCGGCCCGCGGTTCTCGCGCGGCAACACGATCCCGGCCGTCGCCGTGCCTCACGGCTTCACCTTCGTCACACCCGCGACCGACGCCGCGGATTCGCGGTGGCCCTATCGCCCTTCTGTCCACGACGACCTCGACGACCTCGCGGGGCGCCGGCTCGAGGCGCTGCAGTTCTCGCATCAGCCGAGCCCATGGATCGGCGACCGCGCCGTGCTGCAGCTCATGCCGTTCTTCGATCGTCCGACGTCGGTGCGCGCGGACCGACGCCGGTGGATCGTGCCCGGCACCGAACGAGCACGGCCGCACGAGTATGCGGCGGACCTCGGCGAGGGGTTGCGCGTCGCGATGACGGCGACCGACCACTGCGGTGCGTTCCGCGTCGAGAGCGCCGACGCTGACGCCCGCGTCGGATTCGTGATCGATCAGCTCACCGGCGGCGGCCGCCTGCGCTGGTCGGCGCCGGAGAGATTCGACGGCTGGATCCCGGAGGGCTCAGCGGAGTGGGGCAACGCCCCGCGCGGGTACTTCGCCGGGATCGTGCTGGGCGCCGACGATGACCACGGGATGCTGGATGACGACGGACGCGGACGGGTCGCCGGCTTCGTCGCCGGTCGGGGCTCGCTCGAGGTGCGCATCGCGATCTCATTCCTCTCGGTGGAGCAGGCACGGCGGAGCCTCGCATCCGAGGCCGCGCCCGGGCGGTCGTTCGACGCCCTGAGGGCGGAAGCCGCGGCATCCTGGAACCGCGTGCTCGGGCGCGTCACGATCCCCCCGCTGCCAGACACCGAGGCGCCGTATCGAGCACTGGCCCACGAGGAGAATCGGTCTCGGATCGCGGCGGCGCTTCACCGCATCCACCTGTATCCCAACAGTGCGGCCGAGAACGCCGGAACCGACGAGGCGCCCGCCTGGCGCTTCGCCGACGTCTTCGTCCCGGCGCGGCCGCACGGCGAGGAGAACACCGGCGCATCGGTCGCCGAAGGAACCCTCGTGGTCAACAACGGCTACTGGGACACCTATCGCACAGAGTGGCCGGCCCTCGCACTGCTCGACCCGCAGCTCACCGGGCGGCTGCTCGGCGGTCAGCTCGAGCAGTACCGGCGCGGCGGGTGGATGGCCCGATGGAGCGCGCCCGGGTACGTCGACAGCATGGTCGGCACCTCGAGCGACCAGATCTTCGCCGACGCCGAGCGCTGGGGCCTCGCGTTCGACCGCGACACAGCCTTCGAGAGCGGCTGGCGCAACGCCTGCGAACCGGGGCCCGACCCGCGGCGCGGGCGCAAGGGGATCGGGCGAGGACGGTTCACCGGATACATCTCGTCCGACGTGCCGGAGGGCATGAGCTGGAGCATCGAGAACGCCGTGAGCGATGCCGCACTCGGGCGCTTCGCGTCGCTTCTGGCCGCCGAGACGAGTGGTGAGGATGCCGCGCGCTACCGCTCCTTCGCTCGCTACTTCGCCAATCGGGCGCTGTCGTACCGCTCGCTCTTCGATGCCGGCACCGGGTTCTTCCGCGGCAGGGCGCGGGATGGATCGTTCGCCGACGATTTCGATCCGCGCGTGTGGGGCGGCGACAACGTCGAGACCAACGCCTGGGGCATGTCTGTCGGCGCGGTGCACGACGGCGATGGCCTCGCTCGCCTCCACGGCGGGCCTGCGGCGCTCGGTCGGCACCTCGATGCCCTGTTCGACGAGCCCGAGACCGCCGATCCCCGATTCGGCGGCGCGTACGGCACGGTCATCCACGAGCAGCGCGAGGGGCGGGCGATGCGGGCGGGCATGTGCGCGATCTCGAATCAGCCGGCACACCACATCCCGTTCATGTACGCGTTCAGCGACCGCCCGTGGCGGAGCGCCGCCGTCGTGCACGACCTCGCCCGGCGCCTGTTCGCCGGAGCGCACATCGGTCAGGGATTCCCCGGCGATGAGGACAACGGCGAGATGAGCGCGTGGTGGCTGTGGGCTGCTCTCGGCCTGTACCCGCTCGAACTCGCCTCGGGGCGGCTGCGCATCGGCTCGCCGTTGTTCGACGACATCCGCGTCGAGCGCGGCGACGGTTCGAGTCTGCGCATCCGCACGCTGCGGAGTGAGCCGGCCGCGCACGTCCTGCAATCAGCGCGATTGAACGGCGTCGCGCTCGGCTCACCGGAACTGCCGATCGATGAGCTCACGGGGGCTGCGGAACTGGAGCTGGTGTTCGGCACGGCCACCGGGTCCTCGATCTGGGGCGACCCCGGCACGACAGGGGATGCGGTCGAGTGGTGCGGTGACCTCAGCGGCGGAGAAGGCTCGGTCATCGCCTCGCCGTCCGTGACGGAAGCCGCGCGCCTGTTCGACGACGGCGATCCGCTCGGTGACGAGGGGACGCTGCTCGCGGCGGACGAGTGGGCGGGATGGAGCTTCACGCGGCCGCGGAGGATCAGCGATGTCACGGTGACCGCTGCCGCCGGAGCGGACTCGTCGGCACTGCACTGGGAGGCGCTGACGCCGGAGGGCACCTGGGGCGCGGTGTCGACGACGCACAGATCTCCCCTGCCGCCGGATCGCACGACGGCCTTCACCCTCGTGTCCGCCGTGACCACGACGGCGATTCGGGTGCGGACGAGCGCGCCGGTGGTGCTCCGGCAGCTCGAGTTCTTCGACCTGGACTGAATCGGGGCGGCGACATCCACCAAGCGCCCCGCACCGCCTGCCCGTTCGGCGGGCGGCACGGGGCGCGGGCGTCAGCCCATGCTACGGCGTCGACTCGATGGTGAAGGGCTGCGTCTTCGTCTTCGAGACGTTGCCCGACGTGTCGTGCGCGTTGTATCGCAGGACGTAGTGCCCGTCCGGCAGCGCCACCGTGGCGGTGTGCACCGCCTGTGCGGCTCCGCCCGCATCCGTCTGCGTCGAGGTGACGAGCACGCCGTGCTGATAGACGTTGGCGACGACGGTGGCGACGCCTCGGTCGTCCTGCACCGACAACGACACGTTCAGCTCGGACTGCGGACGGTTGGATGCCGGGCTCGCCAGCTCCACCGTGGGGCGGGTGGTGTCGGGCTCGGCCGGCGCCTTGTACACCGTGGCGCTGCCCTTCAGCGGCTCGGTGATGCCCGAGAGGTACGCCGACTGATCGGTTCCCGTCAGGTTGTAGGCGACGTAGATCCCATATCCGTCCTGCACGGTGCGCCGGGCGAAGTCCGCCGCCGTCGCCGCCGACGTCTGCGAGAGGTCGATGGCTGCGGCTCCGAGGCGAGCACGGTCCTCGAGCCCGGCGACGGTCGGCGCGTCGTAGGTCGGGTAATAGGGGTTCCAGGCGTAGTCGATCGTGCCTGCGGCATCGAACAGCGTGAAGTCGGTCGTCGTGTACGAGGGGCCGATGGCATACAGGCTGATGATCTTGTCGGGCCCGAGTCGGTCGCGCAGCGCTGTCGCCAGCCACCCGAACGACTGGGCGTTCGGCTGCGGAGTCCCGTTCGCGCCGTAGTTCGTCCACTCGTCGTCGAAGTCGATGCCGTCCAGGCCATAGGTCGTCACCGCGTCGGCGAGCTGCGCGGCGAAGGCGTCGGCTGCTTCATACGAGGTGAAATTGGCGAACCCGGCGCCCTGGTGGTTCCCGAGCACCGACAGCAGCACCTTGGTGCCCTTCGCCTGCACCGGGCGGATCTGGTTCTCGGCATCCTCGAGCGTCTCGGTGACGCGCTCGTTGAAGTGCAGGTACGCCTTCTCGCCGTCGTAGTTGATGTTGGCGGCGAAGATCATCGCCATGTCGACGGCTGCCTTGCCCGTGTCCTCGAGCGTATAGTCGGCGACGTTCGCTAAATCGTTCGAGTTGACTTCGACATAGACGACAAGCTGAGGATCGACCTCCTGCTCGTCGGCTACAGCTCCCATGGCTCCGCCGATCATGCCGGCGGTCGCAACAGCTACCGCTGCAGTCGTGGCCATGGCTCTCCGTAGCCAGCGTTTCCGGGGGTTTGATGCACTCATCACAGATCGTCTCCTTTGGCGTCATGTCGCTATCGCGGGTCGCGGCAGCGCGACCTGCGGCCGACTATATCGCTTAAGTCAGCGGCTGTGAAGGAACGATCTCGAGGCGACGATGGTCAGCGCAGCCAGGCGATTCCGCGGCCGCGCAGCAGTGCACGGTCGAGGGAGAACCGCCCCGCACCGATAAGGGCGAGCGCCAGAGCTGCCGCCCCCAGTACGGCGACGAACTCGTAGCCGCCGTCGCCGACCCAGAGCCCGGCCGCGAGATGGACGAGAATCAGGGCGACGATCATGTCGACGGCGAGCAGGATGCCCACGATGCGCGTCAGGAAGCCGAGCGCGAGCAGGATGCCGCCGATGAGCTCGACGAAGGCGACGACGGGCGCCGCGATCTCGGGGAACGGCACGCCCATGCCGGCGAAGCTGCCGACGGTACCGGGGAGGGTGAACTCGAAGATCTTCTGCGCGCCGTGCGCGGCGATGATCCCACCGGTGATGACACGCAGGAGGAGCAGTCCCAGAGAGGCGGCGGGCGAGTGGGCGGTGGTGTTCGTCATAAGGAGGATTTCCTTCGTGGCAGGACACCGCGCGCCAGGCGCGGAGCAGGGAATGTCCCTGCGTTCACGTTAGGAAGCGGAGCTATCCCCGGGCTGAGTGCGGTGCGACCGCGCGTGAAAAGTTGGTATGGCATCGTTCCCACATTTCGACGAGACTGGTGGATGCCGGCCCGAACCCGGGCGGCAATCCGACGAAGCGAGGATCGATGACCGCCTTTCCCCCCGGCTTCCTCTGGGGAGCCGCCACCAGCGCGTACCAGGTCGAGGGATCGCTGGATGCCGATGGCCGAGGGCGCTCGATCTGGGAGACGTTCACCGAGCGCCCGGGGGCGATCGAGGGCGGCGGGGACGCGTCGATCGCGTGCGACTCCTACGTCCGCTGGCGCGAAGACCTCGACATCCTGTCGGACCTCGGAATGCGTGCGTACCGGTTCTCCCTCGCCTGGTCACGCGTCATGCCCGACGGCCGTGGTCGCCCCAATCGTGCCGGGCTGGATCACTACGAGCGGATCGTCGACGAGCTGCGCGCACGCGACATCGAACCGATCGTCACCCTCAACCACTGGGACATGCCCGAGGCGCTGATGGCGGACGGCGGGTGGATGGGGCGGTCGAGTGTCGACGCATTCGTCGACTATGCCGCGGCCGCTTCGGAGCGACTGGGCGACCGGGTCGACTGGTGGATCACGCAGAACGAGCCGTGGATCATCCAGCTGCTCGGCTACCAGCTGGGGCTTCACGCACCGGGAGTCCGGGACCTCCGCGGAGCCGTCACCGCCGGTCATCACGTGCTGCTCGCACACGGCGCGGCGGTCGACGCGATGCGCGCGAGCACGAAGGGACGCATCGGCGCGGCTCTGAACCTGCTGCCGTGCGTACCCGCCACCGACAGTGCCGCCGACGCCGCGGCCGCGTGGGGCTCGGACGGATACGTCAACCGCTGGTTCCTCGACCCCCTGCTCGCCGGCGGCTATCCGTCAGACATGCGCGAGCACTGGGAGCGGGCGACCGGCGGTCCGCTCGATGACATCATCCGCGATGGCGACGAAACGGCGATCGGCGGGCGCAGCGACTTCCTCGGGATCAACTTCTACACGCACCGTGTGATGGCGGCGGCCGAGGTCAGCGAGGATCGTCCGTTCCCCTGGCAGGTCGTCGGCTCGACGGGAGAGGTCGACCGCACCGACGAGGGCACCGAGATCGTGCCGGATGCGTTCCGGGACCTACTCCTCCGGGTGCACCACGATTACCCCGGCATCCCTCTCATGGTGACCGAGAACGGCGCGATCTACGGCGACTCCCCCACGCATGACGGGGCCGTGCACGATGTACGCCGAAGCAGGTACCTGCGCGCTCATGTCGCCGCGATGGCCGAGGCCCTCGACGCAGGTGTCCCTCTCGTCGGCTACACGCACTGGTCGCTGCTCGACAACTTCGAGTGGGCGCTCGGATATCGGCCGCGGTTCGGGCTCGTGTACGTCGACTTCCGCACCGGCGAGCGCATCGTCAAGGACAGCGCTCGGGAGTACGCCGCGATCGTCGCAGCCGGCGGCCTCATCGACGCGGACGGCCGTCGCGGGCCGGTGGTCGACAGCCTCGGCGCTTTCGGCTGATCGAGCGCGACCTCGGTACTCGTCGCGGGCTCAACCGGTGAGTACGGCACGGCGACGCACGAGGTGCGCCTTCTCGGCCGAGTTGCCGGCGAGCTCGATCGCGCGATCGTACGCCGCGTGAGCCTCTGCCGTACGACCGAGGCGCCGCAGCAGATCAGCGCGCGCGGCGTGGAATGCGTGGTAACCGTCGAGCGCCCCCGCGAGACCGTCGATGAGAGTGAGCCCGGCAGCCGGTCCCTCCACCTCGGCGACGGCGATCGCCCGGTTCAGTGCGACCATAGGACTGCCGTCGACGACGGAGAGCTGATCGTAGAGCGTGACGATCTGTGACCAATCGGTCTCGCTCGCATCGGGGGCCGTGGCGTGGACGGCGTTGATGGCGGCGAGGATCTGGTAGCGACCGGGTCGCGCGTCTCCGCGAGCGACGGCAGTCAGGCGCTCCCGCACGAGGGCGACGCCCTCACTGATCAGCGCCCGGTCCCACGCGTTCCGATCCTGCTCGTCCAGGCGCACCAGCTCGCCCGTCTCCGAGACACGCGCCGGAGTACGCGCCTCGGTGAGCAGCATGAGCGCCAGAAGGCCGGCGACCTCGCCGTCATGTGGAAGCAGGCTCTTCAGCAGCCTGACCTCCCGGATCGCCTCCGCCATGAGGTCGCGCCGGATCGGCTCCGTCTCCTCGCCGGTCGCGAGGTAGCCCTCGTTGAACACCAGGTAGAGGACCGCGAGAACTCCCGTCAGCCGCTCGGGCAGGTCGCCGTCGAGCGGCACGCGGAAAGGGATGCCGGCACTCCTGATTTTGTTCTTCGCCCGGGTGATCCGCTGACCCACCGTCGCCTCCGGCACGAGAAAGGCGCGCGCGATCTCGAAAACGGTGAGACCGCCGACCATGCGAAGCGTCAACGCCACGCGCGCCTCGACCGCGAGGGCGGGGTGGCAGCAGACGAACAGCAACCGGAGCCTGTCGTCCTCGACGGCGCCGACAGGTTCCGGTGGGCCGTCATCCCGGATCATCAGCGCCTCTGCCTGTTTCGCCCCGCCCACCGCCTCTCGACGCAGCCGGTCGATCGCCTTCCGATTGGCGGTCGTGGTGATCCAGGCGCCCGGGTTCGGGGGAACCCCGTCCCTCGGCCAGCGCTCGACGGCAATCGCGAAGGCCTCGCCCGCCATCTCCTCCGCTAACCCCAGGTCGCCGAAACGGCGGGTGAGCGAGGCGACCACCCTCGCCCACTCTTCACGGTGCACCCGAGCGACGACCGACATCGCTGCCGGCTCTGTCACTCCGCTCCCAGGGGCCGCACCTCGACGGGGCGCCGGCAGGCGTGTGACGCGATCCCTGCGAGGTCGAGCGCCGCGTCGAGGCCGGTCGTCTCGACGATCCAGAATCCCGCGAGATACTCCTTCGACTCGATGTAGGGCCCGTCGGTCATCAAGGGTGTCGACCCGCGACCGTCGACGACGGTGCTCGCGGACGCCTCGGCGAGGCCGGCGACGAAGACGAAGCTGCCGTCACGCCGGAGCCGCTCGGTGAACGCAGCCGTGTCCTCCATCTGAGCGGCATGTTCCTCGGCCGACTCGTAGATCCCGAACTCACCGTGTTCACTGGCTCCCCAGACCATCAGCGCATACTGCGGCATCGCCCACTCCCTTTGCGGCCCGCGAGGGCATCGTCACCGTGAGGCTACCCCCGGCGGTCGCCGTCGGACCAGGAGACGTCCTGCGGATGCAGGTTCGATCCGACGTACCGGGCGGCCCCCGCGGGGCGATAGCTCTGGATCGTGATGCCGCCCGAGGTCGACTCGGATCGTTGGAGCTCGAGCGCCATGTCAGGCCCTGCGTCCGGGAACAGCCGCGTCCCCTGCCCCACGATCACCGGATAGGTGAGCACGTCGAGCTGATCGACGAGTCCGCTGGCGAGCAGCCATCGCACCAGCATCCCGCTGCCCGGCACCAACAGCTCGCCATCCCCCGACTGCTTCAGTCGTCGCACTGCCGTCTCGGGGTCTCCCGAGAACACCGCCGTTCCGTCCCACTCGGGTGTGGTGAGGCTGTTCGAGACCACATACTTGGGCCGGCTGTTCAGAGCCGCCGCCACCGGGCTCGTGTCGGGATCGTCGAACGTTCCCCAGGACCGCGCGAAGATGTCATATGTCCGCCGGCCGAACAGAAAAGCGTCCGCGGCGGCGTACACCTCATCGAGGTACTGCCCGACCTCCGCGTCGACGAGCGGGATCGCCCAGCCGCCGCGC
Source organism: Microbacterium sp. (assembly GCF_031179285.1). GTDB lineage: Bacteria > Actinomycetota > Actinomycetes > Actinomycetales > Microbacteriaceae > Microbacterium. The sequence continues at coordinate 21,590 of NZ_JAPSHY010000018.1, forward strand.
TCGAAATCGCCGGTACGGTCTTCATCAGGCCCGCCGAGGCCCTGCATCACGCCGTCCAGCGTCACGTTCGTGGTCGTCTTCAGTTTCATGGCCATGTTCGGCTCCCCTTCGTCGATGGATCCGCGCCGTGTCTCGACGCCTCTCACCACCTCCACGAACGGATCTCGCGATTTCGACACCGCGTCCGAAACTCGCGCGCAGCAGAAGGGGCGGGCCGGCCGCAGCCGCCCCGCCCCTTCTGATTCAGCCGGCCGCTGCTCAGCCTGCCGTGGCGTTCTCGTACGCCCGCATCGCCGCGCTCTGCGCGTCGGCGAGTGCCTCTTCCGGCGTCTTGTCGCCCAGGAGCGCCGCGGTGACGGCGTTGTTCAGCTCGTTCTGGATCTCCTGACCCGCCGGAGACGACCCGAACGACTGCCCGTACTCGACCACGTCGTAATACGTGGAGATGACCTGGTCGAAGCCGGCGTTGCCACTCTCGGTGACCCACTCCTCACGGATCGCCTGGTCGGCCGACGGCGATCCGGTGAACAGGCCGGTGTTGATACCGCCCTCGGCAGCGCGCGTCTCGCCGCGGGCTTCACCGGCCGCGTTCCACGCATCGTCCGAGGTGAGGTTGATCATCCACGCGCAGGCTGCTGCCGGGTTCTCCGCACCCACGGGGATGACGAACGCCGTGCCCGAGGCGACCGAGAACGGCTCGCCCTCGGAGTTGCGGAACGGCACCGCCTCGATGTCGATCTGATCCATGTAGGGCGACAGCACGTTCGGGTACCACTGGGCGTTCACCTGAGCGCCGACCTGGTTCGCGACGAACTGGTTGTTGTCGCCGAACGTGTCGAACGAGTCGGTGAAGCTCTTCACCGATGCGAAGCCGCCCTGTGCGTCCGTGATCTGCTTCAGCATCTCGACGCCCGCGATGTTGCTCGGGTCGTCCAGAGTCGGAGCTCCCTCTTCATCGTTGAGCTGGCCGCCCATCCCGAGGATCCACAGGCCGCTCTGGCCGGTGGCGACCGGATCGAAGCCGAGTCGCGACGGCACTCCGCCGGACTCCTGGTACATCTTCTCGATCGCTCCCAGGAGCACGTCGGGCTGAGACGTGTCGATCTCCTCCACGGTGACGCCCGCCTCGGCGAGCACCTTCTTGTTCACCAGGATCGCCGGCGGCTGGTAGAACTGCGGCACCGCCCAGATCTCGTCGTCATAGGTGACGTCATCGACCACGAACGGGTACCAGTGGTCGCGCGGTGAGACGTCCTGCGCCTCGAAGCAGGCGTCAAGCGGCATGATGAGGTTCTGTGCGGCGTAGGTGGTGACGTAGCGCCGGTCCATCTGCACGACGTCGGGCACATTGCCACTGGCGACTCGCGTGGTGAACTTCTGCGCGTCGAAGGCCGTGGCGTCGAGATCGACCTCGACGTCGCTCAGCTGCTCGGCGGCGTGGTCCATCCGAGAGGTGCCGACGTCGTCGGCGTTCTCGAAGCCCCATGCCTTGAGGGTGCCGGTGGGCTCCGAACCGAAATCGACGTCGGCGGCGGGGTCTTCGCCTCCGCCTCCGCCGCATCCGGCGAGCACGATGGCGGATGCCGCGGCCATCGCGGCGATTCCCAGAATGCGCTTGCGCATCTCATTCCCTTTCGTTGTGATTGCTTCCTTGGTGTGCGAGCTGTCGACCGGGCCTGCGCCCGGCCGGCTCATCCTTTTCGTCCCTGCGTGGCGACGCCCTCGATGAAGTACCGCTGACCGAAGGCGAACAGGATGAGCATGGGCAGGGTCACGATGAGCGACGCGACCATGACGTATTGATAGTCGCCGTGACCACCCGCGGTGGGGCTGTACTTCGTCATGGCGTAGGCGATGCCGAGCGGCGCGGTGAAGTCATCGACCGATCCGGCGTTCAGATAGATGAGTGCTGCCTGCAGGTTGTTCCAGCTCGCCTGGAACTCGAACAGGAACACGATGATGAACGACGGCACCGACAGCGGCATGGCGATCCGCCAGAACAATCCCCAGTAGCTGGCGCCGTCGAGCCGCGCGGCCTCGAACAACTCCCGCGGAAGACCGAGGAAGAACTGGCGCTGCAGGAAGATGTAGAACGCGGAGCCGAAGAGGTTCATGCCCCACAGCGGCACCCAGGTGCCCAGCAATCCCGTCTCCTTCCAGATCAGGTAGATCGGGATCATGGTGACGGCACCGGGGAGCATCATGGTCGCGAGCACCAGGCCGAAGAGGATGCCGCGTCCGGGGAATTTGAAGTACGCGAAGCCGAAGGCCACGATCGAGCTCGAGATCGCCACGGCCCCGGCGGCGAGGAGCGCGATCGCGATGCTGTTCCACATCCAGCTCGTGAGCGGCAGCTGTTCCCACACCTCGACGTAGTTCTCGGGAACGAAGGTCTTCGGGATCAGGGCGTTGTCGAACACCTCGCCGCGCGGCTTGAAGCTCGCCGCCAGCAGCCACGCGAAGGGGTAGAGGAACAGCAGACCGAACCCGACGAGGATCACCCCGAGGATCACGCGCGTGGCGAAGCTCTTGGGCTGGCTGATGCTGCGGCGCCAGCGCGACCGCTGCGGCACGGTGACGTTCCTCGTCTCGAGATCGCGCTCTGCGAGGGCGGGCGGGGGGACCTGCCGGAGTGACGATGACATCAGCGGTCTCCCTCGTAGTACACGAAGCGGTTGCCGAACTTCACCTGGATGACGGTGATGATCATGATGATGACGAACAACAGCCAGGCCATCGCCGCCGCGAAGCCGAAGTTGAACTGACGGAACGCCTGCTGGAACAGATAGATGGCATAGAACAGTGACGCCTCTGGCGACGAGTTGCTCTGATCTCGCCAGAACAGCAGATAGGCCTGATCGAAGATCTGGAAAGCCGCGATCGAGAGCACGATGACGTTGAAGAACATGGCACCCGAGATCATCGGGAGCGTGATCGAGAAGAACTTGCGCACGGCTCCGGCACCATCGAGGGACGCGACCTCATAGAGCTCGACGGGGACGTTCTTGAGCGCGGCGAGGAAGATCACCATGGTTCCCGCGACCGTCCACAGCGTCATGATCACGATGCTCGGCTTCACCCATGCCGGATCGACGAGCCACTGCGGCCCCGCGATGCCGAAGATGCGCAGGAACTGGTTGATCGCACCCGAGTTGCCGTTGAGAAGCAGGAAGAACACCGCGGCCGTGGCGACCGCGGGTGTCATCTTCGGCAGGTAGTACAGCACCCGGAAGAATCCGGCGCCGCGGCCGACGCGGTTGAGCAGCATGGCGAGGATGAGCGCGAAGGCGATCTCGAGCGGCACGGCCATGACGACGTAATAGAGCGTGTTGGCCAGCGAGACTCCGACACGCGGATCGTCGAAGAGGGCCGCATAGTTGTCGATGCCCACCGGGCGCGCGGTGTTGGTGGCGAGGTTGTAGTTGCTGAACGAGATGTAGAGGCTGTAGACCATCGCGCCGGCGGTGAAGACGAGGAACCCGATGATCCAGGGCGAGATGAACAGGTACCCGGCGATCGCTTCGCGCTTGTTGTAGCTGACCTTCACCTTCGGCGCTCGGTCCTTGCGGCGGCGGCGCCTGCCTGGGTCGTCCGGCACTGTCTGCGAATGAGTCTCCGGCCGGGAGGCGAGGCTCATCTCGACGCCCCCGTCCGGTGCGGGGTCAGGCGGTTCGTGTTTCTCATCGCGCAACTCCTGTCGAAGTGTGGCATCGTTACCACATGCTCGTGACTATACGGTGCGGACTCCGTCTGACGCAACAGTTCGCACAGTCCTGTGTCGAGATCGTAGGCACGCCCGACCGCTCCGGCGCGGGGCTTGCGTACAAGCTGTCGACTGTGCTTGTCGAGGGGGTCAGATCGTGATCGATGCCGATGTCGCGGTGTATGCGGCCACGGCATCCGGCGTGTGCGCCGCTGTGTCGGCCGCGCGTGCCGGAGCCCGCGTCGTGGTGATCGAGCCAGGACGTCACATCGGCGGGATGACCAGCGGCGGGCTCGGCTACACCGACATCGGCGACGTGCGCGCCCTCGGTGGCATGGCGGCGGAGTTCCGGGTTGCCGTGGCGGAGCACTATGGCGTCGCGGTCGGCCATTTCGCCGGGCCGGAACCGCACGTGGCCGAGGAGATCCTGACCCGGTGGCTCGACGAGGCGGGCATCACCGTGATTCTCGACGCTGCACTGCAGCGGGTGGAGATGCGCGGCGACCGGCTTCATGCCGTCGGGCTCGCCGACGGCGGCACGGTGACGGCCGAGGTGTTCATCGACGCGAGCTATGAGGGGGATCTGCTCGCAGCCGCCGGCATCCCCTGCGCGGTGGGACGCGAGGACCGAGCGCTCTACGGCGAGCGGTTCGCCGGCAGGCAGGAGCCTGCCCCGGGATTCCATGCCACCCCGCCCTGGATCTCGCCCTTCCGCGACGACGAGAGCGGGCGTCGCGAGGGGGCGCTGCTGCCGCAGATCCGGAACGAGCCGCTCGCCGAGGTGGGCGCGGGCGACGGCGGAGTGATGTCGTACGGGTATCGCGTCTGCCTCTCTCAAGCGCCGGATCGCATCCCGTTTCGCCGCCGCGAGGGATACGACGATGCGCACTGGGAGCTGGGCAGGCGGATCTTCGCCGATGCCGAGCGCCGGCGCGAGGTGCACCCGGCGGGACGGTACATCGGCCTGGAGCCCAACCTTCCCGGCGGCAAGGCCGACGGCAACTCGCTCGGGCCCTTCTCGCTGAGCGTGCTCGACGGTGCCGCGTGGGAATACCCCACCGCCGACGCCGACCGCCGCGAAGAGCTTCGGCTGCACCACCTGCACCACGCCGAGGATCTGCTGTGGTTCCTCGCGAACGACCCGGGAGTCCCGGCGAGCGTGCGCCGCGGGATGCAGGCGTGGGGGCTTCCCTCGGATGAGTTCGCCGACACCGGGCATCTGCCGCATCAGCTGTACGTGCGCGAGGCCCGGCGGATGTGCTCCGACACCGTGCTCACCGAGCACGATCTGCGCCAAGGCCGGATGCCGCACGATGTCATCGCGCTCGGCTCGTACCACCTCGACATCCGCGAGGTGCAGCGCACGTGGCGATGGGTGTACGAACACCCCGAGCCGGTCGCGATGGTGGTGACCGAGGGATACCTTTCGGTTCCGGTTCCCGTCTACGGCATCGGTTACAGCGCCCTGGTGCCACCGCGGGAGCGCTGCGTGAATCTGATCGCGTCGGTGTGCGTCTCGGCGTCGCACGTCGCCTTCTCGTCGATCCGGATGGAGCCGCAGTACCAGATGCTCGGCCAGGCCGCGGGAACGGCAGCCGCCATCGCCGCACGCGGCGGCATCGGCGTCCAGGAGGTCGACACCGCACTGCTGCAGGACCGCCTGCGACAGGCCGGAGCCGTACTCGCCGTGTGAGCCCGCGGCATCACCCCCAGGCGGTGTCGCGGTCCAGCTCGCGTGCTCCCCGGCCGTCCAGCGCCAGGGTGAGCGCTGCGGCAGCCTCGAGTTCTTCGGCGAGATCGACCGCGCGCGTCAGATCGGGACCGCAGACGAGGCTTCCGTGGTGCGCGAGCAGCAGGCACGCCGACGTCGCGGCCGCCGTGCCCACCCCTTCAGCCAGCCCGTCGGAGCCGGGCGGCGCATAACCGACGAGGCCCACCCGGCCGAGCATCCGGATGCGGTAGGGCGTGTAGGCAGGCAGCGGATCCGCGCCGGGGGCATGCGGCAGGCACGAGACGGCGGTCGCTGCGGGCGAGTGGAGATGGATCACCGCTCCGGCGTCGGGCCTCGCTCGATACGCGGCGAGGTGCATCGCCCACTCCTTCGTCGGTGGCGGGCCGGCGACGAGCGCGCCGTCGAGGGTGAGCTCGGTGATGTCGTCGACCGCGACCCGACGAAGCGCGGTGCCGGTCGGCGTGATCAGGATGCGGTCGCCTTCACGAGCGCTGGCGTTGCCCGAGCTGCCGGGTGAGAGCCCTGCCGCGGCGAGCGCGTGGCACGCGTCGACCAGCCGCTGCGCTGTCATGGGGTCTCCTCCCAGGCCTCGCCGAACAGTGCTTCTCCGCCGAAGTTCCCGGACTTCAGGCAGAGGTCGAGGTCGCGCCCCGCCTCGTCGGTCGCCGTCATCCACGCGACACCCGGTGCCACCACCCGCCGCACCCGCAGCGCGCTCATGCCGAGCGCTGCTGTCACCGCACCTGACGTCTCGCCCCCGGCGACGAGGATCCGACGGACGCCATGACCGCGCACCGCCTCCATCGCGATCCGCGCGAGCGCCTCTTCCACGAGGGCGGCCGCACGGGCGCGGCCCCATCGCTCCTGTGCCCTGGCCACCTCTGCGGGCTCCGCGGTGGCGGTGATGAGCGGGATGCCTCGGCCCGCCTCGGTCTCGATGAATCCGAGCGCGCTGGCGATCACGCCCTCGAAGTCGCCCGCCAGCTCGTCGACGCGGATCGTGCGCACCGGGCCGCGGTGGGCGGCCACCTGCGCCCTGGTCCGCTCGGACCCGCTGCCCGAGAGAACGAGTCCTCGCCCGGACGGCGGCGGCGCGACGACATGCTCGCGACCACCGGCCAGCCGGCGCGCAAGGGCGACGGAGAGACCCGCGGCGCCGCCGAGCAGCACATCGTCCTCGTCCAAGAGCGCCGTCGCTGCGGCATCCAGATCCGCGTCCTCGATCGCATCCAGCAGCACATGACGCACGTGCGTCGCGCGCAGTTCACTGACGCGCGAGCGGATGGCTGCGGCGCCGGCGTGGACGACCTCGATCGGCACGGATCCGACGCCTCGCGGCGTCTGCCGCGCGAGCACGCGTACCAGGTCGGGGTCGCGCATCGGGGTCAGCGGGTGCATCGCGAGCGATGACTCCGACAGCAGCCGGTCACCCACGAACAGATGTCCGCGGTGCATCGTGCGCCCCACCGCGGGTGTCGCCGGTGTGCCGACCGAGATCGTCGCCGACGCGAGCTGATCGAGCAGCGCGTCGGCGACCGGGCCGATGTTGCCGGCATCCGTCGAGTCGAACGTCGAACAGTACTTCTGATACAGCCGCCGAGCGCCGGCATCGCGCAACGCCCTGGCGGCGGCGACGCTCTCCACGACGGCATCCGCGACCGGGGCCGTGCGCGACTTGAGCGCCACGATCACGCAGGAGGCAACGAGCTGCTCGCCGGTTCTCGGCGCACCGAGGCGCACCTCGACATCCAGACCCGCTGCACTCACACCGGCGGCGACATCGCACGCGCCCGTGATGTCGTCGGCGATGACACCGAGCTCGATCGTCATCGCGCGATCCTGACCTCGACGCCGGCGTCCTCGAAGGGCACCAGGACGCCCCGATCCGCACGACGGTCGGTGATGAGGATGTCGATGATGTCGAGTGCGGCGATGCGCACCGGAGCGGTCAGCCGGAGTTTCTCCGCACCGGCGAGCAGCACCACCCGTGACGACTGCCGCGCGATGATCCGCTTGATCGCGGCGTCGAGTGCGTTGGTGCCCCAGAGACCGTCACCGCCGACGGCGGTGGCCGAGAGGAAGGCCATGTCGAACCGCATCCCGCGCAGCGTCTCCTCGGTGAGGGGGCCGGCGAAGCTGCGGGTGTCGGGCTGATAGTGGCCGCCCGCGGCGATGAGCCCCGGCGACCCCGTCCGCGTCACGGCCTCGATCACCGGAAGCGAGTGCGTCACCACCGTCCGCGCCGAGAGCAGCGGCACGAGAGCGGCGACGGTGGTTCCGGCGTCCAGGGCGACGGTGTCCGCCCCCCCCGCCTCCTCCGCGGCGAGCTGGGCGATGGCCCGCTTCTGCCTCGAGCCGATGGCGTCGCGCCCCTCGAACGGCACCCCGGCGCTCGGCACCGTGGCACCTCCGGCGACGCGGCGGGCCAGGCCCTGCTCCTCGAGCATCCGGAGATCGCGGCGCACCGTCATCTCCGAGACACCGAGAAGCCGGGCAGCGTCGGCGGATGACAGATAGCCGTCATTGGAGATCTGCCGCTCCAGGTGCGCGCGGCGCTCCGGCGCGTTCGTGTATCGCATCGGCGTCCTTCCGTCTCTGTTGATTATCGGACATGTTTGCAATTTGTGTTCAAAATGTCACAAACTGTGCAGGTGACCCTGATGCTCGGTGTCGACATCGGCAGCACGACGACGAAGGCCGCCCTCGTCGCCGTGCGCGACGCCGTGTCCGTCCTCCGCGTCGCACGGCGACCCACGCCCGCAGACGTGCCGGCGCTGCTCGACACGGTCGCCGCTCTCGTGCGCGAAAGCACCGCCGACGCGGTCGAGCCGATCGCCGCCATCGGCATCGCCTCGATGGCGGAGAGCGGTGCAGCGCTGGGGGCCGACGGCGCGCCCCTGACCGACCTGCTGCGCTGGGACCGCCCCGTCGATCCGGCGCACCTCGACGCACTCCTCGACGCACACCCGTCGCTGCCGGCATCCACGGGAGTCCCGGCGACGACCAAACCCGCGGCCGTCGCGCTCACGGCGCTGCGGGCCGAGAACCCCGGGGCGTTCGCCGGCATGCGGCACTGGGCCGGCGTCGCCGACCTCGTCGCCCACGCCCTCACCGGCGAGCGCGCCACCGACCACACTCTCGCCGCCCGCACGATGCTCGCCGGCCGCGACGGTGCATCGTGGGATGCGGACCTCGCCCGCTCCCTCGGGATCGACCTAGCCGTGCTCCCGCCGCTGCGCGCACCGGGAGAGCCGGTGGGCACCACCCGCGCCGGCGCGTTCGGGATGGATGCCGGCATCCCGGTGTTCGTCGCCGGCCACGATCACGCCGTCGGGGCCTGGGCCGTGGGTGCCCGGCATCCGGGAGATGCCGCCGACTCGCTCGGCACCGCCGAGGCGATCGTGCGCATCACCGGCACCGTCGATGTCGCGCGTGCCGTGGCAGACGGCTTCTCGGTGGGGCGGACCGTCGACGGATCGGCGCGGACGATCCTGGGAGGCAGTCGCGCTTGCGGCGCGATGCTCTCGTGGTGGGAGGCCGAACATCCCGGTGACCGCGCGATCGAGCGTCTCGCGGCGATGCCGGCCGATCGCTGGATCTCCAGTCCTCTCGTGGTGCTCCCCTACCCCGCGGGTCGGCAGTGTCCGCGCCCCGACGCCGGAGCGCGCGTTCACCTGAACGGGACGGCCGATGACGCAGACACGCGCGCCCGCGCCGTGCTGCAGTCCCTCGTCGCGCACGCCCGGTGGATGCGCGAGAGCGCCGACACCCTCGCGGGCGCACCGTCGACGCACCTGACCGTGCTCGGCTCGCTCGCCGAGCGCATCCCCTCATGGGCGCCGCTGATCGCCGCATCCGGCGTCTCGGCCTCCCTGTGCTCGATCTCCGAACCGGTCGCCGCAGGGGCCGCCCTGCTCGCCGGCGTGCGCGCGGAAGTGATACCCGCCGACATAGTCCTCCCGCGCGCCGCGGTGACGCCTGCAGGCGATGCGGGATTCGAAGACATCCATCGGCGGTTCCTCGCGGCCGTCTCAGCTGAAGGAGAACAATGACAACGCTCGACGCCATCGCACGCCCCTCCGGAGCCTTCGCCATGGTCGCCATGGATCAGCGGGAGAGCCTGCGGCACATGTTCGACCTCGCCGGTCGCGGACGCCCGGCCGACGATGTGCTCATCGACTTCAAGGTCGCCGTCGCCGAGGTGCTCGGGCCGTACGCGTCCGGCTTCCTGGCGGATCGTCAGTTCGGCTTCGACGCGGTGCGCGCAGCGGTGCCGGCGGGCACGGGGGTGATCCTCGCCGTCGATGCGCTCGATCAGGCAGACGGCGGCCCCGTCGAAGACACCTCGCTCGACGAGGCGGCGGTCGATGCCATTCCCGACGGCGTCGAAGCGCTGAAGCTGCTGCTCATCTGGCGACGCGATGAGCGGCGCGACGCGCGAGTGGCGCTCGCCGAGCGGTTCATCGCCGTGGCGCGCGAGAAGGGCGTGCTCTCGGTGCTGGAGCCGGTGGTGAAGGCGGCCCCCGGCGAGGCGGATTTCGACGCGGATGCCGCGATCCGCGAGGCGGCACGGGAGCTCTCGGCGCTCGGGCCCGACCTCTACAAGGCGCAGGTGCCGATGGCCGGATCCGGCACGGAGTCCGAGCAGCGCGAGGCGAGCGCGGCGCTGAACTCCTGTATGACGGGACCCTGGGTGGTGCTCTCGCAGGGAGTGGAGCGGGAACACTTCGCCGACGCGGTGCGTGCGGCGTGCCAGGAGGGCGCGAGCGGTTTCCTCGCCGGCCGGGCCCTCTGGAGCGACGTCGTCGGCACCGACGACGTCCGGGCAGAGCTGCGATCGCGGTCGGTCGGGCGCCTCGAGGCGCTCGCCGAGGTGGTCGACCGGCACGCACGGCCCTGGCGGGACTGGAGTGGCTCCGCGAGCGCCGCCGGAGTGTCGGCGTGACCGTGCGGGTGGGAGTGCTGCACACCGTACCGGCACTGGTTCCGGTGTTCCAGGAGCTGCTGCTGCAGCGTCGCGACGACCTCGACGTCGTGCACACGGCGGATGCCTCACTGCTGTCGAGCGTGATCGCGAACGGCGTGACGGATGCCGTGCGAGCGCTGCTGCGCGGACACCTGCGGGCGTTCCGTAACGCCGGTGCCGAGGCGGTGCTCGTGACCTGCTCGTCGATCGGCGAGGCGGCGGTCGAGGCGGCATCCGTGGTGGGGGTTCGGCTCTCTCGGGTCGATGCTCCGATGGCCGCCGAAGCTGTGGCTCGCGCCAGGGCGGGGAGCGGCCGCATCCTGGTGCTGGCAACGCTCGAGGCGACCCTCGGCCCGACGGCCCGTCTGGTCGAAAGTGCCGCGGGGCAGGAAGGGGTGGACGTCACCTCGACCGTCGTGGCGGGTGCCGCGGCCGCCCGCACCGCCGGCGACCTCGACCGTCACGACGCCCTCGTGGCACAAGCCGTCCGCAGCGCGGGAGACGTCGACGTGATCGTCCTCGCCCAGGCCTCCATGGCGACGGGCGCCGGTGACGACGCGCGGGTGCTGACGTCGCCGGCATCCGGTGTCGACGGATTCATCGCCGGCCTTCGCGACTAGCACATTCGAGGCCACAGCGCTTCCCCCTGGAGGCGCCGCGCGTGGGCTGACAGCGTGTCGGTATGCAGACACGACCGACCGGGATGACGGCCCTCCTGCGCGATGACTCGATCGCGATCCTCACTCGCGGCTACGACTTCGGTGCGCACATCTGGCGACGTGCGCAGCAGGGAGCACGAGCGGTTCCGATGCGGTTGCTCGGCCGCGATGCTCTCCTCGTCCGCGGCGCCGAAGGGGTCGCGCTGTTCTACGACGAGAACCGGGTCAGACGTCACGGGGCGATGCCGGCGATCGTGCAGGAGACGCTGTTCGGTCACGGCTCGGTGCACAGCCTCGACGGCGACGATCACCGTCACCGCAAGGCGACGTTCGTCGATGTGGCGTACGAGGACGCGCAGGTCGAGCGCCTCACCCCCCACCTCGAGCGCGAATGGCAGGCCGAACTCGACGAATGGGCGGATGGCACGAGCGCGCGTACCGCGTATGAGGCGGGGGTCGGCGCACTCGGGCGCGCGATCATGCGGTGGGCCGGGCTTCCCGGCACCGCTGCGGCGAAGACACGCTGGGCGGCCCGGCTCGCGCAGATCGTCGACGGATTCGGCGTGCCCTACTCGCCGGAGTTCGTGCTCGCCGCGATGAACCGCGCGTGGTCGGACCGGCATGCCGAGCGCCTCGTCGAGGCGGTGCGCGCGGGCGACCTCGAAGCCGTCGAAGGCACGGCGCTTCACGAGTGGGCGTGGCACCGCGACCCCGACGGTGCGCTGCTGCCACCGCGGCTGGCCGGGATCGAACTGCAGAACAGCATGCGCCCCATGATCGCCGTGGCGCGGTTCGTGGCCTTCGCGGCGAAGCAGCTGCACGAGCACCCGGAGTGGCGGGAGCGGATCGCGGCGGAGACCGCCGCACGCGGCACCCTCGTCAGCGGTCCTCTGGCGACCGCCTTCGCTCAGGAGGTCCGGCGCACCTCTCCGTTCGTGCCGATGCTCCCCGGCTGGGCGATCTCCGACATCGAACTCGACGGCGAGCGACTGCCCGCGGGCGGGCGTCTCGTGCTCGACATCCTCGGCACCGATACGGATGCTCGTTCCTGGCGGCATCCGCAGTCATTCGACCCCGAACGCTTCGTCGGCGTCGACGACTATGAGGCCATCGAGGTCTTCATCCCCCACGGCGGTGCCGACGTCGCCACCGGGCACCGCTGCCCCGGCGAGAAGCTGGCGATCGCCGGTCTTGCCGCCGGCATCGCCGCCATGAGCGACCCGCGCGTGACCGTCACCCATGCCGGCCTCGAGGTGAATCGTCGACGGCTTCCCACCATGCCGCGATCCGGCGGGCGTGTGCGAGCAGCGGGCGGAGCGTCCCGGTGCCCCTTCCACTGAGGCAGGAGCACGGCATGATCCGACGCTTCGTCGACGGTGCGGCGGCCATCGCCGGCGTGCTGCTGCGAGCCGTGTTCGCCGCGATCGCGGTCGTCCGTCGGCCCCGTCCGATCCATCCGCGTGGAATCCTCCTCGAGGGCTCGCTGGAGTGGACGGGTTCGGATGCCGCGTCCGGCATCCGCTGGATCGATGAGGTTCCGGAGGCCCCCGTTCCCGTGACGGCGCGCGTCTCCCGTTCCGTCGGGCTTCCGGGGTGGTCGCCGGACGTCATCGGCCTCGCCATCCGCGTCCCGACGGCGGAGGGATGGGCAGACGTCGAGTTCGCGTCGACGGGCTCCGGGGTGCCGGGGCGCTTCATCCTCATGCCGCGCGTCGCGGCCACCCGCGGGTTCTTCGGCACGCTGCTGCCGTACCGTTCCTCCCGTGGACCGGTGCTGCTCGGCGCTCGCGGCGAGAGGGGTGCGCGGCGCCCCGCCGATCTTCCCGGCCTCGCCCGTTCCCTGCGCACGACGCCGTGGCGGGTGCAGTTCGTCTTCGCGGGTCCCACCGGGACTTGGCATCCGTTCGCCGAGGCCAGCCTTCGCACCGCGGCGGAGCAGGACGACGCGCACCTGCGCTTCGACGCCGTCCGCCGACTGCTGCCGGGGGCCGGCACCTACCGCTGGGTCCGGCTCGCTCGACAGCCGTCGTACCGACACGTCCAGCCCGACGAACGGCCCGGTAGGGTGCCGGAATGATCACCTGCGTCGTGACCTACACGATCGATCCGAGCCGGATCGATGCCTTCGAGGAGTTCGCCCGGGCGTGGATGGCCCTCGTCGACCGGCACGGCGGCACCCACCATGGGTACTTCCTGCCGTCGGAGGGCGCGAGTGATCAGGCGCTCGCGCTGTTCTCCTTCCCGTCGCTCGCCGACTACGAGACCTACCGACAGCGGTTCGGCGTCGACCCGGAGTTCATCGCTGCCGACCGCATCCGCGATTCCAGCGGCTGTGTCCTGCGCTATGAGCGCACGTTCATGCGGCCGTTGCTGCCTGGCGTGAACCCACTCCCCGACTGACATCCGGACCGTCGCCGGAGCCGGCCTCCGCGGGGTGCGCAGCACCTCGGCCCGGCCCCCAGGCGAGCAGCACGAGTCCGGCCAGGGCCACGGCGACCACCAGCTGCGTGATGAGAACCGCCGGATCCTCGGACGGGAAGAACGCACCGATCGCGTTGGCGGCGAAGTGGATCAGGATCGCCGCCCACACCTGGCCGCCGAGCCGCTCGGACACGAACAGGTACACGAGCGACATGGGCACGCAGGAGAGCACGAACGTGAGCCCGCCGAGGGTGAACAGTCCGGTCTGGTACTGACCGGTGCCCGGCAGGAAGTACAGCGGGATGTGCCACAGCGCCCACACCGACCCGAGCACCACGGCCGTGCGAATCGGAGTCCAGTGCAACCGCAGTCTCGGCTGCACGAACCCCCGCCACCCGAACTCCTCGGCGATGGGCCCGGCGATGAGGAACAGCACGACGAACAGCAGCCCGCCGCCGAAGCTGGCCAGCACCTCGGGAGCGTGGATGGCGGCGGCGGTGATGCTGGCCGGATCGATGAGCAGGTTCGCGATCACGGTGGGCAGGATGCCGAGGACGAGCGCCGCGGGCAACCACAACCAAGGGGCGGCGACGCGCCGCCGTGGGACACGTCGCCGGCGACGAGACCAGACGAGGAAGACGATCAGGGCGGCCAGGGAAGGACCCGACGTCCCCACCCCGAAGACCCACAGCCCTGGCCCGCTGCGAACGTCCCATCCGGTGAGCAGAAGGATCAGGAACGGCGCACCCGTCAGGACGGCGGTCGCGATCGCGAACAGACCGAGGTCTGTGCGGACGGGGCGGGAAAGTGTGCTCGACATCATGGCTGTAACGCTCGCAGCGGCCTCGAAAGGGGTCAATGCTACGCGGGTATGGTCTTCGCTGACCTGCCCCGTACCGGGGTGGCGTCAGCCGAGCTGTCTCACGCTCCGAGTGCCGCCCTCGCCTGCCGAGGCGACTTGAGCTCGCCACCACGGTGTCTCGATGAAACCCCGCTTCATGAACACCAGCTCCATCGACGCGTTCCAGCCCCGCACGCCCTTCAGGTGCGCGATCGTCCCCGTCAGGAAGTCGTGGAGGGTCTCCGTGCTCGGGAGAATGATCTCGCAGTACAGCGAATTCTCCTCGAGTGCAGCCGCGAGGAACCTCACGGAGACGTGCTGCGCCAGCGTCTGCGCGACAGATGAGATCCTCGAGGGTTCGACCCGGAGGATCAGCAGCGTCTCCGCACTCATCCCGAGAGCGGACGCCGGCACCATCGTCACCGTGGTGAGGCAGCCGGCGCTGCGCATGCGCTCGTACCGACGTCGCACGCTGCTCTCGTTCATGCCGAGTTTCGTGCCGATCGACAGGAACGACGCCCGACCGTTATGCCGCAGTTCCTCGATGATCGCCCGGTCGGCGTCGTCGAAGTGACTGGGGTCGCAGGTGTTCGGCGCCGGCATGTAGGACTTCGGGTCGCTCGTCGCCTCGGCATGAGCGTCGTACAGCTGACGACCCCAGTCGAAGCTCACCTTGTACGTGTGCACGACGAGGTCGCTCCGCCAGCGCTCGACTCCGGGGATCGCCTGGAGGTCGGTGAGCACGTGCGCGTACGTCGCGGAATCACCTGGGATCACCACCTCTGCGAACACATCGAACTTCCCGGTCACGAGCGTCACGAACCGCACGTACGGAGAACCGATCAGCTCCTGGGCGACCCCCAGCTGCGAGCCGGGGGTGCAGTTGATCCGCACGAAGAACGTCTCCACGTGCCCCTCGCTGCCCAGTGTCGGAACGATCCCGACGCGCACGACGCCCTCGGCCAGCAGCTGCTGGCCGCGCCGGGTGACGGTGGAGACGGAGGCGCCGGCGAACTCGGCGATGGAGGTCCAGCTCGCCCGCCCATCCTGCTGCAGCGCGACCACGATGCGACGATCGAGGTCGGTCACTTCCCTCGCGATTCCGATGCTGCTCATCGAGTCGGCGGGTACACCCGGTGCAGGAACCCGCGCACGGTCCTGGTCCACGCCTCCGCCTCCTCGATCTGCGGGGAATGCCCCGACTTCTCGAACACCACCATCTCCGAGTCGGGGATGAGATCCGCGATCACCTGGCTACACGATACTGGCGTGATCCAGTCGGCCCGCCCCACGGTGATGAGTGTCGGCACCGCGATCTCGGACAGGCGTGGTTTCAGATCGTAACCCGGCAGGTTCACCGAGAACGCGTAGTTGTGGGCGCGGTAGCGGTAGGGGGTGGCCTCGACCTTCCGCTCCACCGCTTCTGGGTCGTAGACGAAGTCGTACAGCGGCAGGATTTCGCGCCAGCAGTCCTTCAGATCCTCGTCGTCGCGGACCTGACCGAGGTCGATGCGGTCGAATTTCTCCATGTCGATGCGCACGCGATCCGAGGCCAACGCGTTCTCTCGCGCCAGATGCGCGTTGGAGTTGTCGGCGGACGTGTCTCTAAGCACCATCGCGGCGACCCTATCCGGATACCGCAGGGCATACTCCATCGCCATGAATCCGCCGTAGGACCCGCCGGCCATCACGATCCTCTCGGCGCCGACCCATTCCCGCAGCCCGTCGATGTCCGCCGCCCACTGCTCGTGGCTGTACGTACCGTTTCCCTCGCTCTGCCCGCTCCCGCGCGCATCGAAGACGACCACGCGATACTCGTCCGCGAGCCGGCCGAAGCTCGCCCGCGGTTCGGCTCGGGAGCCGAGGCCCGGAGCACCGTGGTGGGTGATGATGACCGGGGCGTCGTCGGGACCGAGCACCTCGACCGCCAGATGGTTGCCGTTGATCTCGACCCACTCATGGTCGCTTGTCGCGGCGGCGAACTCCGGGGAGACCGGCGGGGTGGATGTCATATCGTCCTCTTCTCGGGATCAGGGGTGGTCTGAGGGGCGCCGGGGCGTCAGAGCGGGATGGTGCAGTCGTCAAGACCGCGGGGGAAAGTGGTCAGCGCTTCTGCTCCGTGCTCGGTGACGAGCATGCTGTCGCTGATGCGGTATCCGGCATGACCAGGGACGTAGATCCCCGGTTCGTTGGAGACCACCATCCCCGCCTCGATCACTGTCGCGTCGCCGTCTTCCAACCAGGGAGCCTCGTGCATTCCGAGTCCGATCCCGTGCCCTTGGCGGTGCCGGATGTACTCGCCGAGCCCCGCCTCGCGGATCACGTCGAGACAGAGGCGGTTGGCGTCCCGGCATTCGAGCCCCGGCCGGATGGTCTCGCGACCGACCTTCTGCGCGGCATGGATCGCGTCGTGGTACCGGCGCTGCTCGACGGTCGGCTCGCCGAGCACGAAGGTGCGCTCTCCCTCGATGAAACGCCCGCCGACCGCGCATCCGAGCGACAGCATGAAAGTGTCCCCCGCCTTCAGGCGATTGACCGAGGGCAGGCCGTGCGGGAATGCCGAGTTCGCGCCCGAGTACACGAGCCCGCCCGCCAGCAGCGATGCGACGACCACGTTCTGGTGCTCCGCATACATCAGAGCGGTTCCCGCCGCTGTGACATGGCGCTCGAGCTCGGCCTCGGTCGGCAGCTCTCCGCCCGCAGCGACCGAGTCGGTGACGAGTGCGACGCCGGCCGCCAGCATCCGGTCGGTGATGCGAGCAGCCTCGCGATGGAGCGCGATCTCCTCGGGAAACTTGACGTATCGCGTCCGCGCAAGCAGGTCGGAAGCGACAAGTTGGGCGTTGCCCATCGCCGCCCTGGCGGCGGCGAGACGCGCGTACGGCATGGTCGAGGCGAAGCCGACGCGCCCCCGCGGCGACACTGCGGCAGCGAGGACCTCGAACGGGGCGACGACACCCGGGTACTCGAAGAAGGCCACCAACTCGGCGCGGGACGACTGCGACTGCGCGTACTCGCGTTCGAGCTCCGGAAGCATCATCACCACGCGTCCGCTCGTTTCGAGCCAGACCGCGACCGGACGTTCGGAGGGGTGATGGAAGAACCCGGTGAGGTACGCGATGTCCTCCGGGTGGTCGGTGAGGAAGGCGTCCAATCCTTCCTCGGCCAGGCGCTCGCGCACCCGGCGCTGCACGTCGTCGAAGAACTCGGGAGCCAGTCGCTGGTCGAAAACGGTCATGTCGGTCTCCTAGCGGGCAAGATGGCGGGGGTTGCGCGCGTCGTTGTATGCGATCGACAGGAGCGTGGCGGAGAGCACGAGGATCAAGATCGCGACGGAGGGGAACAGCGTCAGCCACCACGCGCTCACCATGGCGCCGGCCTGCTGCGCTTCGTAGAGGATGCGACCCCACGACCAGGTGGTCGGGTCACCCAGTCCGAGGAAGGCGAGTCCGGCCGCCGACAGCACCGCACGCGATGCCGTGACGACGACGGACACCACGACGACCGGCGTCACGGCAGGCAGGACGTGGCGCGTGATGATCCACAGCGGAGACGTCGTCATGAGCCGGGAGGCATCGACGTACGGCAGTCCCACGACCGTGAGCGCCTGCGACCGGACGAGGCGGGTGACCTCGGGCCAGGAGAATGCGGCGACAACGAGGATGATCGTCGAGGTGCTGGGTCCGACGAGAGCCGCGATCAGGATCATCAGCGGCAGCACGGGCAGCGAGAGAGTCATGTCGACGATCACGCTGATCACACTGTCGAGCCGGCGGAAGTACGC
Organism: Microbacterium sp.; assembly: GCF_031179285.1. GTDB lineage: Bacteria > Actinomycetota > Actinomycetes > Actinomycetales > Microbacteriaceae > Microbacterium. Next base: position 39,696 of record NZ_JAPSHY010000018.1, read on the forward strand.
GCCGATCACGGCGATGATCGTGCCGAACACGATCGCGATCACGGAAGCGGCCACGGCGACGAGGACGCTCTGCTGCGTGCCCCAGATCACCTCGGCGAAGACGTCACGACCGAGCGCGTCGGTGCCGAACCAGTGCGCACCGCCCGGTGGACGAAGGACATCGGGACCGTAGCTCGCGGGATACGGTGCGATGACCGGCGCCGCGAGCGCGATGATCACTAGCAGAACCAGCAGATTGAGGGAGATCATGCCGAGGGGATCACGGCGGAAGGCGCGCCAGGTGTGGGCGCTCGCGCGCTCGCTCCCCGACGCTGCCGGCTCGGTCGGCACCAGGGGGACGGATGAAGGAAGCGGCGCGGTCATGAGGTCTTCACTCTCGGGTCCAGGTAGCCGTAGATGATGTCGGTCACTGTGTTCGCGACCACCACAGTCACGGCGAGCATGAGGAACGCGCCCTGCAGCACGGGAAAGTCGAGTTGCGTGACCGCCTCATAGATGCCGCGACCGATCCCCGGGTACGCGAACACGGTCTCGGTGAGCACAGCGCCGCCCACGAGGAAGCCGAGTTGTAGACCGATGAGCGTCGTCGTCGGCAGCAGGGCGTTTCGCAACGCATGCTTCCACAGGATGCGGCGTCCGCGGAGTCCGTTCGCTTTCGCCAGCAGGATGTAGTCCTCGCCGAGCGTCTCGATGAGGGTGGAACGCATCGTCAGCACATAGGAGCCGACCTGGATCAGCATCAGCGAGACGGCGGGCAGGACGAGGTGCTGGGCGACGCTCAGGTACCACTCGAATCCGTAGGTGTTGTTGGTGTACGCGCCGCCGATCGGGAACCAGCCGAGGTTCAGGCCGAAGACGAACAGGAGGAGGATCGCGACACTCGGGACGAAGAGGGACTGTCCCGTCACTCCGACGACCTGCACCGCCCGATCGATGAAGCGGCCCTTGCGGGCAGCGGCGACGACGCCGAGGGGGATGCCGATGAGGATGGTGAGGACCAGGGCGGTGATCGTCAGAAGCAGGGTCCACGGCAGCCGCTGCAGGAGAACGTCGAGCACGGGGATCGACTGCGTGAACGAGATGCCCAGGTTTCCCTGCACCAGTTGCCACATGTACAGGCCGTACTGGATCAGCAGCGGCTGATCCAGCCCATACTGCTCGAGGATGGTCGCCCGGATGTCGTCGGTCATGTTCGGACTCGCCAGCGCGAGTGCCGGGTCACCGGGAAGCAGACGCAAGAGCAGGAAGGTCACGGTCACGGCGAACCAGATCGTGAGCAGTCCTCGGCCTGCTTGACGGAGAATGAACGATGCTCGGGACACCCGGGCGACCTTCCTCGAGAGTGCAGTGATTCTTATTCGACCGGGTGAGCGCTCGCGATCGAGAGCGGGTTCACGATCGAGAGGAGCTCGCTCGGCTTCGAGATGAAGCCGTCCCATTCGTCGCTGGCTGCGAAGAAAAGGTTCTGCGTGTACATGATGTTGTCGTACACCTGCTCATGCACGATCTTGTTGGCCTCGCGCATGATCGAGATCTTCTCGTCCTCGTCGAAGGTGACCATGCCCTCTTCGATCAAGGCGTTCAGCTCCGGGTCGTCGACGTGGGTGTAGTTGATCGCGCCACCGGGAAGGTAGGACAGGGCGAAGTTCGTCACCGGGTCGTCCATGATGGCGAAGTTGCCCGCATAGATGTCGTAGTCGCCCTCGTTGGTCATCGACAGGTAGGTGTTGCGCTCGGTGCCCTGCAGCTCGATCGTGATTCCGGCCTCTGCCGCGCTGTCCTTCACCATCTGCGCCCACTGGCTGGTCACGCTGTCCTGCAGCGAGTAGATCATCCGGAAGGAGACTGGGAAGTTCCCGTCGGCACCGGCCGTGTATCCGGCGTCCTCCATGAGTGAGCGTGAGGTGTCCGGGTCGAACTCGTACTCCTTGACGGAGTCGTCATGGTATTTCGCGAGCACGGGCATCAGCGCACTGGATCCGGTGGACACCGCCTGCCCCTGCAGGACGACGGTGCGGATCGCCTCGTAATCCACGGCGTGGGCCAGAGCCTTGCGCACGCGTACGTCGGCGAGTTCCGGCCGCTCCATGTTGTACACGAGATGCGCGTATCCGAGGCCCGCCGCCTCGATGACCTGCAGCCCGTCGGTGTTGCTCAGCTGTTCGACCTGCGCCGGCGGCAGGGCGTTCGCGATGACGTCGATCTCGCCGCTCTGAAGGGCCAGGATCTCGGTGTTCACGTCGGGGTACACGCGGTACACGACCTCGGCTGGGCCAGGGACGCCGCCATCCACGAGCGGATAGTCCTCGACGCGTTCGAGCGTGTAATGCTGACCGACCTGGAAGTCGCTGAGGATGAACGGTCCCATTCCCACCCAGCCGCCGTCGCTGCCGTCGTTCGCGAACTCAGCGATCGACCCCTTCGGATCGAACACGTGCTTCGGGACGACGACGCCCCAGAAGCCGATCTCCTCGACGATCGACGAATCCGGCTGGGTGAGAGCGAGCTCGACCCGCGTGTCGGACACGGCGGTGGCCGTCTCGAGGTTGCCGAGCTGGCCGAAGAACGTGCCAGGCGCCTGGTCGCGCTTGACCGCATTGAGCGTCCAAGCGACGTCCTCCGCGGTGAGGGGTTCCCCGTCGCTCCAGGTGAGGTCTTCTCGGATCTCGTAGAACCCAGTGGTGTCGTCGACGTAGCCCCAATCGGTCGCGACGTGAGCTTCCTTGGTGCCGTCGTCGCTGATGCTCAGCAGGTGCGGGTACATCAGGTTCGTGATCCACGAGTCCGTCCGACTATTTCCGAGCACCGGATTGAAGTTGACGACGTCGGTCGTGGTGCCGATGCTGAGCGTCTCGTCGCTCGCACCGCCACCGCCGGACGACTCACCCGGCTCCGGCGCGGAAGGTGCGCACCCGGCGAGGCCGACGGCGAGAGCCGCAGCCGCGCCGAGGGCGAGGAACTTGCTGTGTTTCATCAGACCCAAACCTCCTCGAGTACGCGCATGGTGTTGCCACCGACGACGGCGCGAATCTCGTCGTCGGAATAGTCGTGCTTCACGAGCCAGCCGATGATGTTGTAGAAGGCCTCCGCCGGGTTCTCGATGCCGTCGACGTACGGCTGCTTCTCGTACTCGACATTGGCATGCGCCTGGCCCAGCGAGAGGTTCGATGAGAAGGCGTCATGCAGTCCGACGTGGTCGCCGAACAGGGTGTCAGGACCGAAGCTCACGTGCTCCAGCCCCACCAGGTCGACGCAGTACTGGAAGTGATCCATGACCGACTCCAGCGAGTGCTTCGGATGCTGAGGCGAGATGGTCGTGTGCGGTGCGGCCTCGATGCCGATCACGCCACCGCGCTTGGCGCATTCGATGATCGTCTCGTCAGTCTTCATCCGGTTGGTCGGCCAGAGCCCCCGCGCTCCCGCGTGAGTGATGAACACCGGCTTCTGCGAGTGCGCGATCACGTCGAGGCAGGTCTGGTCACCGGAGTGCGAGATGTCGATCGCGATGCCGAGCTTGTTCATTCGCTCGACAGCACGCTCGCCGAAGTAGGTGAGTCCGCCGTCACCGCGCTCCTTCAGCCCGCCGCCCAGCATGTTGGCCTCCGAATACGCGATGCCCATCTGTCGTACGCCGAACCCGTAGAGCACGTCCAGGCGGTCGACCTCGTTCTCGATCATGGTCGAGGCCTCAAGGGCGAAGATGTGGGCGACGCGGCCTGTCTCGGCCGCATAGCGGATGTCCTTGATCGATTCGGCCTTGATCACGAAGTCCTGGTGCGCGAGGTCGGCCATCCGCACGCCGAGGTCGAACAGCACGTCCTGGTACTTCCAGCCGGCATCGCTGGAGATGCAGCAGGTCCCGTCCATGCCGTTGTCGAACACGGCGGTCAAGCCCGACCGGGCGAGACCCTGGTAGCCCGTGGGTTCGCGGCCCTGACGGATGTGGTCGCGAAGCTCGCCCATGTCCTCGGGGAAGACCTGCACGTGCTCGTGCAACGAGATCACCGTTTCCTCGCGCAGCAGGCGCTCGGCACGTTCTTTCTGCGTGTCGCTGAGGTCGAGCCCGGTGTAAGCGGGGACTCGGCCGATCTGCTTGGCGTAACGGAACTCGCGGTAGTCCTTGCCGGCTTCGAGGTAGTCGTAAGCGGTGTAGCCGGTGTAGCGGTCTGCTTCTTCGAGCACGGATGCGCTCCTTCGGTTCTCGGATGCGGTTGCGTCTCTCGCTCGACGAACGGGAGATTTCCTCGAATCTCGGTTATTTCGGCGCAGATGTCAACTGTTTTGAAGATTTTCGGCCGAGATGTTTCCTGTTCGAAACATTTCAGAGGCATACTGTTGGCATGATGGCATCCATGGAGAACTCTCCCGCCTCTTCGCCCATCGGTCCCGAGCATGCGGTCCTCAAGGTGCAGGGCCTGACCGTCACGCTGTCCGGCAACGGCCGCCGCACGCGCGTCGTCGACGGCGTCGATCTCGCCGTCCGCCGCGGAGAGGTGTTCGCCCTGCTCGGTGAGTCCGGGTCGGGCAAATCCATGACGGCGCGCGCGATCATGGGGCTCCTCGACGACGGAGACGTCGAGGCAGAGCGCATGACCCTGAGCGGGACGGATCTGCTCTCCCTCGACGCCGAGCAGCGACGGCGCCTGCGTGGCGTCACGGTGAGCCTTGTGCTGCAGGACGCGCTCTCGGCACTGAATCCCGTGCTCAGCATCGGCGACCAGATCGTCGACCTCATCCGTGCCCACCGTCGCGTCGGCAGGCAGGTTGCCGAGGCGCGTGCCGTCGAACTCCTGACGCTGGTCGGCATCCCCACACCGGACAAGCGCGTGTACGACTATCCGCACCAGTTCTCCGGTGGTCAGCGGCAACGGATCCTGATCGCAATGGCGATCGCCCTCGAACCGGACCTGATCATCGCGGATGAGCCGACGACCGCACTCGACGTCACCGTGCAGGCCCAGATCCTCGATCTACTGCTGTCGCTTCGCGATCGTCTGGGCATGGGGATCCTGCTCATCACGCATGACCTCGGCGTGGTGATGGAGGTCGCCGATCGGGTCGCCATCATGCGCACGGGTCGTGTCGTCGAGGCGGGCAGCGCCGATGAGGTGCTGACCGCCCCGCAGCACCCGTACACCCGGCAGCTGCTGAACTCGATGCCGCGAGATGTCAGCGCCGCCGCGGACGACGACGGCTCGGCGCCGATCCTCGACGCCCGCGGCCTCGAGCGCACCTTCCGTTCCGGGAGCGGGCGTCGCGCGCACCGCGTCGCCGCCGTGGCAGGCGTGGACCTGCAGCTGCGTGCCGGTGAGATCCTCGCGATCGTCGGAGAGTCGGGGAGCGGGAAGTCGACCCTCGCCCGAATGTTGGTGGGACTGGATCGCCCGGATGCCGGGAGCCTGCGCTACCGCGATCAGGAGGTGACGCGGGGCCGACTCCGCGATCGGAGGATCCTGCGACGCGGGGTGCAGATGGTGTTCCAGGATCCGTACATGTCACTCAATCCGCGGATGACGGTGCAGCAGATCATCGCGGAGCCGCTCGCCGCCACGAGGACGGGAACGCCCTCCCGCCGTCGCGAACGCGTCGCGGAACTGCTCGATCTTGTCGGCCTCACACCCGAGATGGGGTCTCGCTTCCCGCATCAGTTCTCCGGCGGACAGCGGCAGCGCATCGGTATCGCGAGGGCGCTCGCCCTCAATCCCGATGTGCTGGTATGCGACGAACCCGTGTCGGCACTGGATGTGTCGATCCGTGCGCAGATCATCGATCTGCTCTGCGAGCTGCGCGAACGGCTGGGCATGTCCATCGTCTTCATCGCGCACGACCTCTCACTCGTCCGCCACATCGCGGACCGGGTCGCCGTGATGTACCTCGGGAACATGGTGGAGATCGGCGCGACCGAGGAGGTGTACCGGCACCCGTCCCACCCCTACACGCGTTCCCTGCTGTCAGCGATCCCTCCGCAGACGCGGGCGGAGCGCGGCATGCTCGCGCGCAGGACACCCCTGAGCGCCTGAGCACGCAATGGTCGTCAGCCGTGCCGGTCGATGACCGCGCGCACGAAGTCGGGAACCACGTCGGTGCCGACCTTCGCCTCATGTGCCTCGGCTGCGGCCAGCGCCGCTTCCGCGACGGTCGCACCGCGCCGGCCGTCGAGCACATCCAGCGCGGCGAGGCCGGCCGTGGCCATGTCGATCGCCGCTCGGATCCACGGCGCCAACGAACGTGCCGGCTGCTCGTCGAGGCTCACCTCGGCGAGTTCCGCCCATTCCGTCAGGCGGGAGCGCAGTCGGTCGCCCACCCCGGCGAGCGCGGATGCTGCCGCGTCATCCAGCTCGGCATCCATCGGCGCCGACGGCGGCCATGATGACAGGGTCCGCACGAGCGGACCGAGCCGGTCGGCCTGGCGCCCAGCCACGATCCGCAGTGCGGCGCGGGCGGCGCGCTGCGGCTCGTATGCCGCCGGATTCCACGCCCAGTCGGCGAACGCTGCGATGCCGAAGCCGCCGGCGGCGTACTCGACCATCGGGTTCGACCACGCGCCGTGCAGTGCAGATCCTGCGACATCGGCGGTGCGGCCGAGAAGCGGACCGAGAAAGGCGCGGCCGCGGTCGAAATCATTCACCGGGAAGTTGTCCCACAGCAGCAGTCGGTCGCCGAACACCTGGGCGGCGGCATCGATGTGCGCACGGGTCACCTCACCGACGACGATGTCGTGACCGGTCCACCACACCAGGACATCATCGGGAAGTCCGGCGGCGAACGCCTCACGGTACTCCGAGGTGCCGGTCCCGGCGTAGTCCATCGGCACCACGAGCAGGTCGCCGCCCGCCAGTCGCTCGGCGAGCGCATCCCGGAACCGGCGGATCGTGAGAGCGTGCGCATCGCCGAGCCCGGTTCCGGAATCACCGAACCGCTGCCGGTCGGCATCGTTGGTCGGCGTCGGCGGCACGTCGTCGAACAGCAGCGCGACCGATGGCACGCCGGCATCGAGCAGTTGGGTCGCCTTCGTGATCAGCCGCTCCTGCTCGGCGTCGTCGGAGAAGACCATCGAGCCCGCGGGGTGCAGTGCCACCACGACGTCGACGCCGTGCGCGGCGCCGTGCGTGGCGAGCTCGACGAGCCGGCTCAGCTCCTCGGCCGGGTACGGCTCACGCCACCGCTCGCGGTGAAACGGGTCGTCCTTCGGTGCGTACACATAGGAATTCAGCTTGAGTCTTCCGGCGAGCCGCAGCGCGGCGAGCCGCTCCTCGTGTGACCACGGTGCGCCGTAGAAGCCCTCGATGATCCCGCGCCGGGAGAGCACCGGCGCGTCGTCGATGACCGCATCCGGCACCATGCCGCCGTGGATGGTGACGAGCTGATCGAGGGTGACCCACGCGTGGCGGAACCCGCGCGGGCCCGACGCGTATGCCGTCGCTGTGCCCTGCCGCACCTCGAGTCGATACCCCTCGCTCGGCAGCGTCGGGTCTCCGACCTCCCTCAGACCCGGCGCCGTCCGCACGGGCGTGGAGGTGCCACCCCGGATGTCGCATGTCAGCGGCCAGGGAAGGAGAGCGGAAGTCCTCGTGTCGTCGTCGCGCACGTGGGAACGTTACTACACAAGTCACCACTCGCATATGAGAACGTTGTCACATAGACTGCATTCATGAGCTCCGCTCCCTCGATGACGAGTGCCTCTGACCGGCAGACGATCCGGGGGGCGAATTTCACCCTCTCGTGGCGAACGGGTCCCGGCGGTCTCGTCCGCTCCCCCTATTTCGAATTCGCTGACGCCGAGGGGCGACGGTGGATGCGGCTGTGCGCACTGTCGAGCGCGCACACGCTCTCGGCCCGCGATGAGGCGATGCTCATTCACGAGCCGCAGGTGCGCGCGGAGCCGGATGCCATCACCGTGTCCGTCCGCACCGAGTCGAGCGCCTGGGACGACCGCACGATCGAGCTTCGCTGCACCGATGATTCCGTTGAGGTCACGCTCACGGCCGAAGGCGCCGGGCGGCTCACCGATGTCACGCTCCTCGGCGGCGACGGCGTGCTCCCGACGGGAGCGGCCGGCACGTTCCGCTCGGGTTTCGATGCGCAGTCCCTCTATGTGCCGAGCCCCACCGAACCGGTCGCCTTCGTGCGCCCGGTGTGGTCGGCGGCATCCCTCGGCGTCGTCGGGGATGCCGACCCGGGTCGCTTGAACGGCATCTTCTCGCCGCCGCCACTGGCGCTCGCGTTCGGCCGTGCCCCCGCGACCGACGCGTTCACCCCGGGCGAAGGGCCGTGGCTCGCGGCGTGGCTGCGCGCGCCCGTCGAGCAGCTGGGCTTCACGACGCTGCGATTCGATCCCGTCGATGACGGCGGCCTCCTCCGCCTGGCATTCGAGGGACACACCTCCGTCAACGGCACCTGGCGTTCACCGTCGATCGTGCTGCGGCCGGTGGACTCGCCCGCCGACGCACTCGCCGAGTACCGCGCCGATCTCGAGAGCACCGGGGGCGCGCCCCCGCCCTCGAAGCAGGTCCACCCCTGGTGGCTCGAGCCGATCTTCTGCGGCTGGGGTGCGCAGGTGGCCCGTGGCGGCGCGCCCGCACCGGATCTCTGCCGCCAGGAGATCTACGACGAATTCCTCACGACCCTCGAAGGCGCCGGCCTCAACCCGGGCACGATCGTCATCGACGACCGCTGGCAGGCGCGGTACGGCACCGCCGAACCCGACACCGACGCGTGGCCCGACATGCGCGGCTGGATCGCCCGGCAGCACGCAGCCGGGCGGCGGGTGCTGCTGTGGTGGAAGGCCTGGGACCCTGCGGGTCTTCCCGCCGACGAGTGCGTGACGGATGCCGCCGGGCGGCCTGTCGCCGTGGATCCGGGGAGCCCCGCCTACCTCGCGCGCCTCGACAGCATGGTGGAGCGGCTGCTCTCGGCCGACGGCCTGGACGCCGACGGGTTCAAGGTCGACTTCACCCAGCGCACTCCCAGCGGCACGATGCTGCACTCCGCCCCCGACAGCGACGGCGTCTGGGGCATCGCCGCGCTTCATCGCCTCGTCGCGCGGCTGCACGCGGCGGCGACCCGCACCAAGCCCGACGCCCTCGTGATCACACACACCGTGCACCCCTCGTTCGGCGACATCGCCGACATGATCCGCACCAACGACGTGCTCGAGCATGACACCACCGGGACCCCGGTGTCGGTGGCCGCACAGCTGCGGGCCAGGCACGAGATCATCGACGCGGTCCTGCCCCGGCATCCGGTCGACACCGATCAGTGGCCCATGCCGAACCGCGACGAGTGGCTCGACTACGCGCGCTCGCAATCCGAGTTCGGCGTGCCGGCGCTGTACTACCTCGAGCGGGTGGGTGCGGACGAGCCGATCGACCTCGCACACCTCGCCGAGATCGCCCAGGTGTGGGACGACTACCGGGAGACCCTGAGATGACCGCGACGGCGATCGCGCGCGGCGTATGGCGCATCGCCGACACCTGCAACGTGTATCTCATCGTCGACCCCGGCGCACCGGAAGGGGCGCGCGATGCGGTGGCGGTCGATTTCGGGTCCGGACTCGCGCTCGACCATCTCGCCGAGCTCGGCATCCGGCGCATCAGTGATGTGCTGATGACGCACCATCATCGCGATCAGGGCCAGGGTCTGCCGCTCGCAGCGCAGCACGGCGCCCGCATCCACGTGCCACCGGTCGAGCGCGAGCTCTTCGACCGCGTGGAGGAGATGTGGGAGTCGCGACCCCTCGACAACGACTACCTGCTCCGCCAGGACCGGTTCTCACTGCTCGCGTCGGTGCCGGTCGACGCCGCCGTCCCCGAGTATCGCGACGTCGACCTCTCCGGGGTGCGGCTGCGGGTCGTGCCGACGCCCGGTCACACCATCGGTTCGGTCAGCTATCTGCTGCAGCGCGACGGCGAGACGATCGGGTTCTCGGGCGACCTCATCTTCGCCCCGGGGAAGGTGTGGTCGCTCGCGGCGACGCAGTGGTCGTACACCCAGAACGAGGGCCCGGCGATGACGGTGCTGAGCTCTCACATGCTCGCCCGCGAGGGCGTCACCCGCCTGGCACCCTCGCACGGCGAGGTGATGGACGATGCGGCGAGCGCCCTGCTCCAGTTGGCTGCGACCATGCAGGAGTACGTCGATTCACGGCGCTCGTATCCGTGGGATCTGCTCGCCCGTCTCGACGACCCGTACCTCGCCTTGACGCCGCACCTGCTGCTCAATCGCACGTCGATGTCATGCTCGTACGTGGTGCTCTCCGAGACCGGTGAGGCGCTCATCATCGACTACGGCTACGACATGACCACGGGCCTGCCACCCGGTCAGGAGCGGGCGTCGCGACGGCCATGGCTCGCGTCGCTGCCCGCGCTGCGTCAGCAGTACGGCGTGACGCGCATCACCGTCGCCCTGCCGACCCACTATCACGACGACCACATCGCGGGGATGCCGCTGCTGCGCGATGTCGAGGGAACGGAACTCTGGATCCCGGAGAACGTCGCGCCCACCATGGCCGATCCGTGGCTCGAGGATCTGCCCTGCCAGTGGTACGACCCGATCATCGCCGACCGCATCCTGCCGCTGGACGAGCCCTTCACCTGGAACGAGTACACGTTCACCGCTCACGCCCAGCCGGGGCACACCCTGTACGCCGTGGCGTACTCGCTCCAGATCGACGGCATGACCGTCGTCTTCACCGGCGACCAGCAGGAGGGTCTCGGCGGACGCGACGGCCGGCGCGACATCATGAACTACCAGTACCGCAACCTCTTCCGCATCGGCGACTACGCGCAGAGCGCCGCGCTGTATCGGCGGATCGGTCCCGGTCTCATGGCGAGCGGCCACTGGGAGCCGCGCTGGGTCGACGACGAGTATCTCGACTACCTGGCGACGGCGGCCCAGCAGGTCGACGGCCTGCACCGGCGGTTGCTTCCGCTGGACGAGATCGGCATCGGCCCCGACGGTCAGGCGGCGCGGCTGCTGCCCTACCGGAGCACCGCCGAGGTCGGGGAAGAGGTCGGCTTCACCGTGCGGGTGCGCAATCCGCTGCCCGAACGCGCCGCGGCACGGATCGCTCTGGTCTTGCCGCTAGGCTGGCGCTCGTCCCAGCCCGAGCTCGCCCTTGATCTCGGACCGAGCGAGGAGGCCTCCGTGCAGCTGACCGTGACCCCAGCCGCTGTCGGTCGGCGCCAGCGCCTGGCCATCGACGTGACGATCGGCGACCTGCGCCTGGGCCAGCACGCCGAGGCGCTCGTGGACGTCTCTGGACCACGGCCGTGAGCGAGCCGCGCCGCCGGCCCGTCGAGCGCCCCACGATCCGCGAGGTCGCCGACGCCGCCGGTGTCTCCCGCTCGACCGCATCGCGAGCGCTGTCGGGCAACGGCTACGCGGCCCCCGAGGTGCGCGAGCGGGTGCGGGCGGTGGCCAAGGAGATCGGCTACGTCGTCGATGCGACGGCCCGCAGCCTCAAGCAGCGCACGAGCCGCTCGGTCGGCGTACTCGTGTCCGACCTTCGCAACGTGTTCTACGCGGAGCTCGCCTCCGGGATCGGCGACGAGGCTCGCGCGCACGGCAGGACGCTCGTGCTCGTCGATCTGCGCGGCGATGGCGATGATGAACTCGAGGCGGCCGAGGTGCTCGTGACGTCCCGCGTCTCGGGTGTCATCGCAACGCCGGTCTCGGGTGAGCTCGGGCGCTTTCTCGGGCGCATCGGCGTGCCGCTCATCGAGGTCGACCGCCGCTTCGACGCCGACGAGCACGACGCCGTCGTCATCGACAACCGCTCCGCCGCGCGCGACACCACGAACCGACTGCTGGATGCCGGTCATCGGCGGATCGCCCTGCTGATCGACGAGACCGAGTGGACGACCGGCGAGGAGCGGCAGCAGGGGTATCTCGACGCCCTCGAAGCGCGGGAGATGCCCGCGGACGACTCGCTGATCGTGCAGGCGGGGTGGGATGCCGAGGAGGCGACGGCCGCCGCGCGGCGCCTGCTCTCGCTCCCTGACCGTCCCACCGCGGTGTTCGCCGCCAACAACGTGCTCACCGAGGGCGTCTGGCGTGCTGCCGCCGAGCTCGGTCTCGGCATCCCCGCCGACGTCAGCGTCGTCGGCTTCGATGACGCACCGTGGATGAGCATGGTGCAGCCCGGTGTCTCCACCCAGCTGCAGGATGCCGGCTCTATGGGCGCCGCCGCCATGCGCGCGCTGCTCGAACGCATCGAGGCGCCCGACGCACCGGCGCGCACGATCGTCATGCCGACCCGATTCCTCGACCGCGGGTCGATCGCGGCCCCGCCGGACTGAACCTCAGCCGAGCGTCGAGCCGGGACTCACGAGAATGCGGTGATGGTGCTCGCGGGTCATGGTCTATCTTCACGCGGGTGCGGAGCGATCTCCGCGATGGGATCTACCCGTCGAGCCAGGGCTGAGTGTGTACGCGGCTGCTACGTCGGAAACAAGGGAATCAGTGCTCGCGACATGACCGCCATGGCCTGCTTGAAGCAGCTGCCCGCCGAGGTCGAGGCGAGGGCTGGTCCGCGCGCGACTTTCTCAAGGCTGATGCTGGGCGTACTCCGGGGCGGCGGAGACCCGGCCGGCGCCCACGTCGTAGCCTGAAGGTGTGATGGCATCAACGGGGCGCGCTCGAGCGAAGGTGTGGGATGACCTGGCGGGAGAGGCGTGGCAGAGCCGCCGGGGCGCTGTCGACCTCGCTCTCTTGAAGGACATCCGCAAACGCCTGGCGAAGCGCACGTTCGGCGACCGCGGGGCCGATGCTGCCCTGGTCGTGCACGATGCGGCCGTCATGGCCGTCAACCCGCAGATCGGCCACGCCGTCCGTGCGGTGTGGGAGCCGGTGCACCGCCGTGACGATCGCGAGGACCGCGGCCGCTCGGATGTCGAGAAGGAGGGCACGACCGACCGCGCGCACGACTCGGCGGCGCCGGTGCGGTCGGGAGCCGCCTGGGCGAGCACCGGGCTGGCCCTCGCAATCCTCTCCGCTGCCGTCTTCGGCCAATCGGCACTCATCAGAAGCGACGCCTTCCTGCTGACCGAGCCGGCTGCAATCGTGTTCTCCGCCGCGACGATGCTCGTCTCCTTCGTGTGCCTCTACCGCTACGACCGAGGCGTCGCGGCCGGGACGATGCAACGGTGGGAGCTCCTCCCCGCGCGGCACCTCGTGATCGCCGTCATTCTCTATGCACTCGCGTGCGTGCTCGCGGTCGCCCGCATCGTCATCCACCCGGGCGATCTGTCGGTGCTCGTGGTGGCGGCATTCGCCCTGCAGTTCGTCGTGCTCGTCGGGTCGATCGCACTCCTCTCCGGACGAGGGGGCGACCGTCGCTCCGGAAGGACGGAAACCGGCACAGCCGGCAGCGGCGCCGCGGGCTCGGGGGAGAAGTATCTTTCCGGCTCGCGTACGTTGAACGCGACCGATGGTGCCGCCCGCACTTCCGACCCCAGCGGCGCCGCCGCAGCCGAGCTCGACGCCCACGCGTCAAGCGCACGACAGAGAGAGAGGGCGCTGCTCGAGCGGCTTCCGCGCGTGGACCGCGAGACGATCGTCTCGTTGCAGCTCCATGTTCTGCGCGAGCTGCTGCTCGCTGATCGTCTCACCCCGTGCGGCGTCGCGGAAGCGATCGCGACGGTGCGGGAGCGCTGGGGCGACTGATACCAGCGGCTGGGATAGCCGCCCCGAGGCGTCCTCGGCTTGAGGGGTCGCTCGGTGTCATCGACGATGCCCAGGGCGGGTCGTTCTTCGCACTTGTGAGGGAGCTTCTCATTGCTATGATGTGGGAACGATGTCACACAGGCGTGCACGGGGGTGTCGCGCAGTCCGGAGGAACGAATGGCAAAGCAGCAGGCCGTGCTGGCGCTCGACATCGGCGGCACCAAACTCGCTGTCGCCATGGTCACTCCGGACGGCGAGAGCCACGGGTTCCTCTCTGAGCCGACCGACAAGCAGCGCGGACCGGATGCCGTCATCGCCCACCTCTTCGACATGGGCCGCCGCAGCATCGCCGCAGCCGACCTCGGCGCTCCGGCCGCGGTCGGGATCAGCTGCGGCGGTCCGCTGGACGCCACGACCGGAGTACTCACCCGGCCCCTGCACCTGCCCGGCTGGATCGACGTGCCGATCGTGGCGCTGGCGAGCGAGGCGTTCGGAGTTCCAGCCGTCGTCGAGAACGACGCCACCGCCGCGGTGCTGGGCGAGCACCGATACGGCGCCGCGCGCGGCGCGGAGATCGCGCTGTACCTGACGCTCTCCACCGGAGTCGGAGGCGGTTCGATCATCGACGGGCGTCTGCATCGCGGTGCCGCGGGGAACGGCGGCGAGTTCGGCCACCTCACCGTCCGCCCCGGCGGGCGGCAGTGCGCGTGCGGACGGCGGGGGTGCCTCGAGGCGTACGCGTCCGGCACGAACATCGCCGTGCGCGCGCGCGAACTGCTCGCCGAGAGCGACCGCCCCTCGAGCCTGCGCGACGTCGACGTCGTGCGCGCCGAGCACGTGTCGGCGGCGGCCGCCGAGGGGGATCCGCTGGCCCGGGAGCTGTGGGATGACACCACGGCGCTCCTCGCCCAGGCGGTGACCGACCTCGTCAACGTCTTCGAACCCCACGTCGTCGTCCTCGGCGGCGGCGTGACCAGGGCCGGTGCCCTTCTGCTCGACCCCGTGCGCGACATCGTCCATTCCACTGCCATGCCGCCCGCCGCCCGCGCCGTCGTCACCCTCGCGGGTCTCGGCGACGAGGTGTGCGTCATCGGTGCCGGCGCCCTCGCCCTCGACCTCCTGGAGGAGACCCGTGTCTGACTGGCTCGATGCCCAGCTCGACGCCCATATCCGCACCGCCACCGCCGCCGAACCACTCCTCGCCGAAGTGCGCGCCGTCGGCGACATGCTCATCGACGCGTTCACCCGCGGCGGAACGCTCTACACGCTCGGCAACGGCGGCAGCGCCGCCGACGCCCAGCACTTCACCGGTGAGCTCATCGGCCACTATCGCCGTGATCGTCGGCCGCTGCCGGCGGTCACCCTCACCACCGATGCCACCGTCTCGACCTGCATCGCCAACGACTACGCCTTCGAAGACGTGTTCTCGCGCCAGGTCGAGGCGCTCGCCGGGCCCGGTGACGTCGTCGCCGCGTTCACGACCTCCGGTCGATCGGCGAACGTGATCAATGCGCTCACCGCGGCTCGGGCGAACGGCGCGACCACGCTGCTGTTCGCGGGCGGCGACGGCGGCCCGTCGCTGCCGCTGGCCGACCACGCCCTGATCGCACCGTCGACCGAGACCCCCCGGATCCAGGAGCTGCACACCTTCCTGCTGCACGCCCTTTCCGAGATCCTTGACGCGTGGGCAGCCGGAGAGGACCTGTCATGACCATCCCCGCAGAGCGAGATACCCCGACCGCAGAGCACGACACCACGGTCGCAGAGCCCGGCGACGCAGCCGTCGCCGAGCACGCCCACAGCGTCGAGGCCGCAGGCCTCCTCGCGGAACCGCCGGGCGTCTCACCCGACGACCCCGCCGTCACGGGTTCGCAGACGAAGGCTCCGACCGCCAACGCCCCCTCCGGGGAGCAGCGCGGTCTCACTCCGACGCCGCGCCCGGTCGCCACACACGAGCGCACCGTGCACATGATCGGAAACGCCCACCTCGACCCGGTCTGGCTCTGGCCGTGGCAGGAGGGGTACCAGGAGGCGCGGGCGACGTTCTCGAGCGCGCTCGACCGCATGGATGAGTACCCCGACTTCATCTTCACCTGCGACCAGATCGTGCTGCTGTCGTGGGTCGAGGAGCAGGATCCTGCGCTGTTCGCCCGCATCCAGGAGCGTGTCGCCGAGGGCCGATGGGTGAACGTCGGCGGCTGGTGGGTCGAACCCGACTGCAACATGCCGATGGGTGAGTCCTTCGCCCGTCAGGGCCTGTACGGCCAGCGCTACCTGCAGTCGCGGTTCGGGAAGATCGCCTCAGTCGGGATGAACGTCGACCCCTTCGGTCACAGTGCGAGCCTGCCGCAGATCCTGCAGGGGCAGCGCATGGACTCGTACTGTTTCCTGCGGCCAGGCCCTCACGAGGGCGACCTCGACGACACGCTGTTCCACTGGGAATCCCCCGACGGGTCACGTGTGCTGGGGTACCGCATCCCCTTCGAGTACTGCAGCCCTCCCGGCGACGTCTCCTGGCAGACCGAGAAGTCGCTCGGCCAGTTCGATCGCGCCCTCGGCGACATGATGGTGTTCTACGGCGTCGGCAACCACGGCGGCGGTCCCACCAAGGCCAACATCGAATCCATCCACCGGTACGACCGGATGGGCACCTTCGGGAGGATGACCATGTCGTCACCGCGCCGCTACTTCGACGAGATGCTCGCCCGCGGCGAGGGGTTCCTCGACGGCCTCACCGTGCGCCGCGACGACCTGCAGCACCACGCGCCTGGGTGCTACTCGGCGCACTCCGGCATCAAGGCCTGGCAGCGCAAAGCTCAGTGGGCGGTGCTCTCGGCCGAGCGCTGGGCGGCGATCGACGTCTCTCTCGGGGGCGATGACTACCCCCGGGAGGATCTCGAGCGCGCGTGGAAGCAGATCCTCTTCAACCAGTTCCACGACATCCTGCCCGGCTCGGCCATCGAGCCGTCGTACGACGACGCCCGCGACCAGCTCGGCGAGGCGATCGCGATCTCGAAGCGCATCATCACCCGCGCACACAACCGCATCGCCCGGCGCATCGACATTCCGATGGACACCGCTACCCAGCCGGTCGTCGTGTTCAACCAGCATCCGTGGCCTGTCTCTGTCGAGGTCGACATGCAGTACGGCGTGCAGCCGACCGGAGTGCGGGTCGTCGATCACGAGGGAACCCCCGTGCTCTCACAGGCGACGCAGTCGACGGCGACGACCGGCGACCGCGGCCGGGGCGCGGTGACCTTCCGTGCCGAGGTGCCCGCGCTCGGCTACTCCGTGTATCGGCTGCTACCGGGGCCGGCGCTTCCGGCCGAGAGCGGCCTCGTCGTCGCAGACGACGGAACGGTCATCGAGAACGCCCATCTGCGTGTCGAGCTCGATCCCGCAACCGGCGACGTCATCTCGCTGCTCGACAAGGACACCGGCGTCGACCCGCTGCGGGGCACCCGCGGCCAGCCGCGCACGGCCGTCTGCGACGACCCGACCGACACCTGGGGCCACCGCGTGGTGTCGTATGCGTGGCCCGGGGCGGTGATGACGCTGGACCGCATCGTCGTGCGCGAGACCGGTCCGCTGCGCTCCCGCGTGCGCGTCGAGCGATCCTGGGGCGCGAGCTCTCTCATCGAGGAGTACCTGCTCGCCCACGACTCCCGAGCCCTCCGCGTCGATGTCACCATCGACTGGCGCGAGAAGGCGCATCTGCTGAAGCTGCGGTTCCCGGTCGGACTCGACGATCCGTCGGCGACCTACGAGATCCCGTACGGCACCATCGAGCGCCCGGTCGATGGAGCCGAAGAGCCGGCCCAGTCCTGGGTCGACCTCACCGGCACCGTCGACGGTGCGGCCGCCGGACTCACGGTGATCTGCACCACGAAGCACGGCTGGGACGTCTCCCCCGCCGGCTCCGCCGGACTCGATGTGCCGAGCATCGGCATCACGGCTGTCCGCAGCCCCGTGTACTCATGGCACGACCCGCGACTGCTCGACCCGGACGGCATCTACTCGTTCCAGGATCAGGGCGTGCAGCACTTCCGGATGGAACTCGTCCCGCACACCGGCGACTGGCGGGCCGCTCAGCCCACGAGGCGCGCCGCGGTGCTCGGGGCTCCGGTCAGGGCCCAGCAGGAATCGTTCCACGACGGCGACCTCCCCGGCGAGCGCAGCTTCGTCGACGACGGCTCCGGCGCGGTGATGATCACCGCGGTGAAGGGCAGCGAGGACGTGCCGGACGGCGCCGTCGCCGACATCGTGATGCGCGCGGTGGAGACCCGCGGGCAGGCGGCATCCGCACGTCTGGAGCTTCCGTTCGTCGGACGGGTCATCGAGTCCGAGTTCCGCCCGCACCAGGTGCGCACCTTCCGCGTCTCCCTCGACCCGGAGGGCGAGATCGTCGAGGTCGATCTGCTGGAGTGGCCGCTGGGCGAGCAGCTGACGTGAGTGACGCCTCGGCGCCGCCGCTGTCGCCGACGCCGGCGGCGCCGGTGCCCACCGTCGAGATCCTCGACGCCGACCCGAGCGCCTTCGCGATCGAGACCCGCTCAGCCGACGAGAGGTACGTCGTCCGGGTGCGCCATCTCGGCGCGCAACCGACGGATGCCGCGGTACGCGTCTCGGTGCGGGTGCCGGCGGCGGACCCGTGGTGGCTGATTCCGGGACTCTTCTACGGGGGCGGCCGCCCGGCCGAGAACGACCGGCCCTACCCCCGTTTCGAGGCGGATGCCGAGACCACCGAGCTGCATGAGCGGTTCGTGAGCAGCGAGTGGCAGTTCCGTTCGGATCGCGCGGCGACTCCTGTCGTGTTCGTGTGGCCCGGGGAGGGAGCGCCCGGCGTCGCGCTCTCGGTTGCGCCAACGACCTCGCTGGGCCTGACCGGCATCGGCTTCTCGGGAGCAGGCGGGGCCCATGCGGTGCTCAAGGCGACCTTTCCGTCGCGGGAGTTCCCGGTCACGTATTACGGCGATGCGACCCCGCGACCCGCCGACATCCTGACCCACCGGTTCGAGCCGGGCGAGGTCGCCGAGCTCGACGTGCGCGTGCACGCCCTGTCGGCCGACCGCCACGACTATGCGCCCGTGCTGCGCGCGCTGCACGCCGAATCGGCGCAGAATGCGCCACTTCGCCCGTGGGTCGACATCCCGACGGCCGCCGACCTCAGCGCCGAGGGGCTGCACCGTTGGCACTACGACCCGGACCCCGGAGTCCTGCTCGAGACGGTCGGCTTCGACCGCGAGGTCTTCGGCCGGGACGGTCGGTCCGTGGATCGGCAGGCCATGCACGTCGGGTGGGTGTCCGGCATCCCGTGGGCGTACGCGATGCTTCGTCACGCGACCCGCACCGGCGACACCGCGATGCTCTCGGCGGCCGCGGACGTCATCGACTTCTGCACCTCGTCGCTCTCGCCGAGCGGAACCTTCTGGGGCGTGTGGTACCGCGAGGGCGGGTGGACGCAGAGCTGGACGACGCGTCATCGCGGACTGCACGGCCGCACGCTCGGGGAGGCGACTCAGTTTCTGGTGCGCGCCATCGCGCTCACGGCCCGTGACGACTGGCGGCGGGCGGCGATCTCGAACCTCGAAGTCGTCGTGGGCCGGCAGCGCGACGACGGCAACCTCGGCAGCATCCACCACGCCGAGACCGGAGAAGTGCTGTCGTGGGAGGGTTCTGCCGGGCTGGCCTGGGTCGGCGCCCTCGCGGAGGCCGCCGACTGGGACGATCGCTACCTTCCGGCGGCCGTGCGAGCCGGTGACTGGTACGCCCGGTTCGTGCTCGACGAGAACCTGCACGGCGCGCCGGAAGACGTCGATCTCGCCGGAACCAGTGAGGACGGCTATGTCGCCGTCATGGCGTATCTGGCGCTTCACCGCGCGACCGGAGAGCCCAGGTGGCTCGACCTCGCGCGTCGCGCGGCGGACTTCGCGCTGACATTCCGCTACACCTACGACGTCGACTTCGCCGCCACCTCGATGCTCGGCATCTACGACTTCGGCACGCGCGGCGCCGACCAGGCCTCCCCCTCCAACCAGCACCTGCACGCCTACGGGCTCATCATGACCCGAGAGATGCTCGAGCTGTCCGAGGCGACGGCGGATCCCCACTACCGCGAGCGCGCGCTCGAGTCCCTCGCCTGCTTCCGCCAGTTCGTCGCGCGCTTCGACGGCGACTTCAACGCCTACCGGGGCATGGTGACCGAGCGCTACTACCAGACCGAGTGCTTCCAGCCGAAGGGGATGCTGCTGACGCTCTCGCATGCGTGGAGCGCAGGGGTGCTGCTCCTCGGCTGCGAGGACGCGATCGACGCCGGCGTCACAGTCTGATCCGGCCGGCGATTGCACAACGAAGAGAAGTGAGCAAGGGGCTCGGAGAAGCGCTTCTCCCGGTCGAGGATTGCGGCATCCGAGAAGGAGGCGCCCGTGCACGTGATCCTGGTCCCCGGCCTGTGGCTGGACGCGTCGTCGTGGCGTGACGTGGCGGCCCGGCTCTCCGCCGCGGGGCACTCCCCGCACCCGGTGACCCTGCGCGGGCTGCATTCCCGGACCGCCGACCGCTCGGGCGTGATGCTCGCCGATCACGTTGCCGAGATCGTCGCCGCGATCGAGTCGTGCGGTGAGCCCGTCGTGCTGGTGGGTCACGCCGAGGCGTGCGGACTCGTGCACGCCGCCGTGAACAGGGTGCCCGATCGTGTCGTGCGCGCCGTCCACATCGGCGGGTTCCCGAGCGCCGACGGCACCTCGGTGCTCACCGGATGCCGACCGGATGCCGGAAATGACCTCGAATCGTCGGACGATCCTGCGCTCTCCGCCGTCTGCTCACGCATCCGTGACAACGAGACGAGGGTGGTCGATGCCGAGCAGCGCCTCACCGACGAGCGCCGGTTCGATGTGCCGGTCACCGTGGTCGCGACGGAGTTCACCGCCGACGACGTGCGCCGGTGGATGCAGGCGGGCGTGCACCCCGCGCAGGAGCTGGCCAGGATCCGCGATGTGACGGTCGTCGACCTGCCCTCGGGGCGGTGGCCGCAGATCGAGCACGGGACGGCCTTGTCACGGATCCTGCTCGAGGCGATGTCGGGGGTGGGCGTAACCGCACCGGAAGCCCCCGCCGAGGTCGGCTGACCGAGTCGCGGCGCTCAGCCGCGTTCGCGATCCTGGCGCTCGCGGTCCTGACGATCCCGATCGCCGCGCGGATGCCAAAGCACGACCTCCGTCGAGCGACGGATGCGGCGCCCGTTCGGCATGGGGATCACTCCCGCCGCCCCGGCGGCGAAGACGCGCAGACCGGGCCGGTTCTGCCGTTCGGCGCGAAGCGCGCTCTGAAGTTCGGAGACGCGGCGGCGCAGCGCGCGGTTCTCGTCTTCGAGGTCGAGCAGCCGCGCGATCGCCGGCAGGCTCATCCCCTCGGACGAGAGTTGTGCCACCTCGCGGAGCTGCTCGATGTTGCGGGTGGAATACCGTCGCGACCCTCCGGCCGTACGACCGGGGACGACGAGGCCGACCCGGTCGTACTGCCGCAGCGTCTGGGGATGCATGCCGGCGAGCTCGGCGGCGACCGCGATCGCGAACACCGGCGTGTCGGCATCCATATGCCGCTCAGCCATCGAGCTCACCTCCTCCTCGCATGTCAGCGCCTGGCCTTGGCCATCAGGTCGGCCCGCGGGTTCTCGGACGGCTCGAGTTCCTGGAACTTCTGCAGTGCCTCTCGCGCGGCCTCATCGAGGTGCGTGGGCACCGCGACCTGCAGTTCCGCGAGAAGGTCGCCGGTTCCCTTGGAGGTGGTGACCCCTCGCCCCTTGACGCGCAGCACGCGTCCCGAGGGCGTGCCGGGCGCGACGCGCAGCTTCACCACGTCGCCGCCGAGCGTCGGCACCTCGATGGTCGCTCCGAGCGTCGCCTCGGTGAACGTCACCGGCACGACCAGACGCAGGTTCAGCCCGTCGCGGGTGAAGACCGGGTGCGGGCGCACGGTGATCTGCACGACGATGTCGCCGCTCTCGCCGCCGTCGGGCGAAGGACGCCCTCGGCCGCGCAGCCGGATCTTCTGCCCGTCTGCGACACCGGCGGGGATCTTGACCTTGAACGGCTTGCCGTCGTCACCCTGCAGGGTGATCGTCTCGCCCTTCACCGCGGTGACGAAGTCGAGCGTGGTGCGCGCCGTGACGTCAGCACCGCGCTGCGGTCCGCCAGCACCGCGGAAACCACCCGACGGCTGTCCGAATCGTCCGGATCCGAATGTGCCACCCTGGCCCTGGTTGAACATCGCGAAGATGTCCTCGAAGTCGGCGGTCTGGGTGCGTCCCTGCCCGAAGCGGCTGAACACGTCCTCGAACCCGCCGGCGCCGGAGCCGCTCGCGGTGAAGCGAGCACCGGAGCCCATGGCGCGGATCTCGTCGTATTCCTTCCGCTGCTCGGAGTCGGAGAGCACCGAGTACGCCTCGCTGACCTCCTTGAACTTGGCCTCCGCAGCGGCATCGCCCTGATTGGAGTCCGGGTGGTACTTGCGCGCCAGTTTGCGGTAGGTCTTCTTGAGGTCGGCGTCGGAGACGTCCTTCGAGACACCGAGGGTCTTGTAGAAGTCCTTGTCGAACCAGTCCTGGCTAGCCATCTACACCTGCCTACTCGGCCGGGACGGCGACGACGACCTTCGCAGGGCGCAGTTCGATGTCACCGAGACGATAACCCACCTCGACGACCTCGAGCACCGTGGTCTTGTCGGTGCCGGGGGTCGGCTGCTGGAAGATGGCCTCGTGACGCTGGGGGTCGAACTCCTCGCCCTTCTCGCCGTAGGACTCGACGCCGAGGCGCTCGACCACGGCGCGCACCTTGCCGGCGATCACCGCAAAGGGGGTGCCCTCGACGAGGTCGCCGTGCTGGGCTGCGCGGTCGAGATCGTCGAGCACCGGGATGAGACCCTTCGCGGCCTCACCCTTCGCCCGCTCGATCTCGACCTGACGCTGCTCCTCGGTGCGGCGGCGGTAGTTGGCGTACTCCGCCTGCAGCCGCTTGAGGTCGTTGAGCAGCGTGGACTCGAGGTCGGCGAGGACGGCATCCTCCGCCGCGGCCTCGCCGGTCTGCTCGGTGCCGAGGATGTCGTCGACCGTCAGGTCGTCGCCCGCCGCGTCGATCGGGGTCTCGTCGGATCCCTCTGCCGCAGCGGCCTCCGTTGAATCCGGGTTGCCGAGATCCGGCTGGGGGCCGGACGCTTCCGCGCCCGACCCCTCTTCCGGAACTCCGTTCTCGTCGAAGTTCTTGTCCGTCATGACTACTTCTTCTCGTCCTCGTCGTCGACGACCTCGGCGTCGATGACGTCCTCCTCGGAGGAGGCCTGCTCGTCGCCCGCGGGGGCGTCGCCCTCGGCCGAGGCACCGGCGGCGGCATCCGCCTGGGACTGCGCGTAGATCGCCTCGCCGAGCTTGCCCTGCGACTCGTTCAGCTTGTCGAACGCGGTCTTGACCGCGTCGTCGTCGTCACCGGCGAGAGCCGTCTTCAGAGCGTCGACGTCGGCCTGGACCGACTCCTTGACGTCGGTCGGCAGCTTGTCGTCGTTGTCTTTGATCAGCTTGTCGATCGAGTACGCGAGGGTCTCGGCCTGGTTGCGGGTCTCGGCGGACTCGCGGCGCTTCTTGTCTTCGGCCGCGTTCTCCTCGGCCTCGCGGACCATGCGCTCGATGTCTTCCTTCGACAGCGACGAGCCGCCGGTGATGGTCATCGACTGCTCCTTGCCGGTGCCCTTGTCCTTGGCGGACACGTGCACGATGCCGTTCGCGTCGATGTCGAAGGTGACCTCGACCTGAGGGATGCCGCGCGGGGCCGGCGCGATGCCGGTGAGCTCGAAGGTGCCCAGCGGCTTGTTGTCGCGGGTGAACTCGCGCTCGCCCTGGAAGACCTGGATCGCGACGGACGGCTGGTTGTCGTCTGCCGTGGTGAAGGTCTCGCTGCGCTTGGTCGGGATGGCGGTGTTGCGCTCGATGAGCTTGGTCATCATGCCGCCCTTGGTCTCGATTCCGAGGCTCAGCGGGGTGACGTCGATGAGCAGCACGTCCTTGCGCTCACCCTTGAGGACTCCGGCCTGGAGGGCAGCTCCCACGGCGACGACCTCGTCAGGGTTGACGCCCTTGTTCGCTTCCTTGCCGGTCTCGCGCTTGACGAGCTCGGCGACGGCGGGCATACGGGTCGAGCCACCGACGAGGACGATGTGGTCGATGTCGGCAACCTTGATGCCGGCCTCGCGGATGACGTCCTCGAACGGCTTCTTGGTGCGGTCGAGCAGATCCTTGGTGAGGTCCTCGAACTTCGCCCGGGTGATGGTCTCGGAGAGCGAGACCGGGCCCGAGTCGGTGAGCGAGAGGTACGGGAGGTTGATGCTCGTCGAGGTCGAGGAGGAGAGCTCCTTCTTCGCCTGCTCCGCAGCCTCCTTGAGACGCTGCAGGGCGATCTTGTCACCCGAAACGTCGACGCCCGTGGTCTCCTTGAACTGCTTGATGAGGAAGTCGACCAGGCGCTGGTCCCAGTCGTCTCCACCGAGGCGGTTGTCACCGGCGGTGGCACGCACCTGGATGGTGGAGAAGTCGTCGTCCTTGCCCACTTCGAGCAGCGAGACGTCGAAGGTTCCGCCACCGAGGTCGAAGACGAGGATGAGCTCGTCCTCCTTGCCCTTGTCGAGGCCGTAGGCGAGGGCGGCAGCGGTGGGCTCGTTGATGATGCGGAGCACGTTCAGGCCCGCGATCTCGCCGGCCTCCTTCGTGGCCTGACGCTCGGCGTCGTTGAAGTAGGCAGGAACGGTGATGACGGCATCCGTCACGGTGTCGCCGAGGTAGGACTCGGCGTCGCGCTTGAGCTTCATGAGGATGCGCGCGGAGATCTCCTGCGGCGTCCACTTCTTGCCGTCGATGTCGAAGCCCCAGTCGGTGCCCATGTGGCGCTTGACCGATGCGACGGTGCGGTCGACGTTGGTGACGGCCTGGCGCTTCGCGGTCTCACCGACGAGCACCTCGCCGTCCTTGGTGTAGGCGACCACCGACGGGGTCGTGCGGAAGCCCTCGGCGTTGGCGATGACCTTCGGCTCGCCACCCTCGAGGACGCTGACGACGGAGTTCGTCGTACCGAGGTCGATTCCAACAGCACGTGCCATGTGTTTTCTCCTTTGCTCCTGAATCCGGACGGTTCAGAAATCTGCGGCGGCTCAGCAAACCTGAGCCGGGATGACTCAAGGATACGTGGCGGTGCGGATGCTGTCAAACGAAGTTGATACCACAGGGCTCAAGTTTGAGCGCTGGCGCGGTCATGCACTCTGAGCCCATGCGGCGACAGGCAGGTTGAGCAGCACACCGACGAGATGGTCGGCGGGGAGAGCGCGCGCGACCTCGTCGGTCACGCAGTCCACTCGGCTCTGACGGTCCGTTGCGCGATCCTCCGTCCATTTCGAGTGGATCTCCACGACGACATCCAAATCGAATCGATCATCCGGTCGAACGTCGCGGAAGCGGATCATGACATCGCCCGGCTGCAGGTGCCCGTCATAGGGTTCGTCGCGGCAGGCGACTGCTCGCGAGACGATGTCCGGCAGCAGGTCGGCGAGCAGTCTCCGGGAGGTCTCGTCCACGCGAGGCGAGCAGGTGACGTCGATGATCGGCATGGTTCCAGCATGGCGAAAAACCGTTTGGAGTGGAACCTTCTCAGAATCAACGGCTTGTAGACTGCGCTCATGAGTGCACGCACAGTCAGCGACATGGTGCTCCAGCTGCAGATGCTCAGCCGCGCGATCGAAGTGCAGGCGGCCGCGCATCTCGAAGAGGCGGGAACCTCGCT
Organism: Microbacterium sp.; assembly: GCF_031179285.1. GTDB lineage: Bacteria > Actinomycetota > Actinomycetes > Actinomycetales > Microbacteriaceae > Microbacterium. The sequence goes on from NZ_JAPSHY010000018.1 coordinate 65,177, forward strand.
CCGCAATCTGAGCGTGCTGCTCTGCGCCGTCTCCGGCGAGAAGACGCAGGGCGAGCTCGCAGAACTCGCCTGCCTGGACAAGTCGACCATGGTGCACACGCTCGACGAGCTCGAGCGGGGCGGGCTCGCCAGCCGCAAGCCCGCCCCGCATGATCGACGCGCCCGTGTGGTGGAGGTGACCGACCGAGGTCGCGAGCTGGTGGCCGCCACCGAAGCTCAGCTCGACAGCATCTACGAATCAGTGCTCGACCGCCTGCCGGAGGCGGACCGGGAACCGTTCCTGCGTTCGCTGAGCCTGCTCGCCGCAAACCCGATCGAAACGCCGAAGACGGCGGTGCGCGCCCCGCGACGGAGGTCGACGCGGTGAGCATCCGCAATTGATCTAGAAATAGATCGTCTAATTTTCAACTATCTGTTAGCGTTGGCGAAACGTCCGCTCCACCCCGAGGGAACCCATCGCCATGAAAACCACCCGCGCCCGCTGGATCGCGCTCATCGTCCTCTGCATCGGCACGCTGATGACGATCCTCGACGAGACGATCGTCAACGTCGCCCTTCCCGTGATGCAGAAAGAGCTCGGGTTCTCGCAGGGCGGAGTGTCGTGGGTGATCAACGCGTACCTCATCGCCTACGGCGGTCTGCTCGTGTTCGCCGGACGCCTCGGTGATCTGATCGGTCATCGGAAGGTTCTGCTCAGCGGCGTGGCTGTCTTCACCGCAGCGTCGGTTGCGGCTGGGCTCTCTCAGAATGCGGTGATGCTGGTCATCTCGCGATTCGCCCAGGGCGCCGGTGCCGCCCTGATCACCGCGGTCACTCTGGCGCTGATCGTGATGATGTTCACCGATCCAACGGAGCAGACGCGAGCGATCGGCTTCTACAGCTTCACCTTCGCCGGGGGCGGCGCGCTCGGGCTGCTGGTGGGCGGAGTGCTCATGCAACTGGCGAGCTGGCAGTGGCTGTTCTTCATCAACCTGCCGATCGGGCTAATCAGTTTCGTCGTCGGCTGGAGACTCCTGCCGCGCGGCCGCAGGCTCGGCCTGTCGGCGGGGCTCGACATTCTCGGAGCCGGGCTGCTGGTGTCGTCCGTCTCGCTGCTCGTGTACGGCATCATCAACGCGGAGCACCACGGCTGGGGCGGCACGACGCTGGCGTACCTGGGTGGCGCGGCGATCCTGCTGACCGGATTCATCGTCCGGCAGCGCCTGGCGAAGGTACCGCTGCTCGACCTCGGCGTCCTCCGCGATCGCAACGTCGCCGGCGCGAACGCCATCCAGTTCCTCGTCACGGGCGGCCTGTACGGCTCCTTCTTCATCGCGACGCTGCTGCTTCAGCAGGTGCTCGGATACACGCCGATGCAGATGGCGCTGTCCTTCGTGCCACTGGCTGTCGTCACTGCGATCGCGTCGATCCTCGTCGCTCCGTTCCTGACGGGCAGGTTCGGCGAGCGGATCACTCTCATCGTCGGGCTCGTCGTCTTCCTGGCCGGCGCTCTGCTGCTCGCCGGCGTACCGGCCGACGGCGCCTACGTCGCGAACGTGCTGCCTTCTCTGCTGCTGCTCGGCCTCGGCATCGGCACTGTACTGCCCCCGATCATGAGCCTCGCGATGTCGACCGCGAAGGATGATGAGGTCGGCGTGGTCTCCGGTCTCGCCAACTCGACGGGAATGATCGGCGGTGCACTGTGGACGGCGGTGGTCGCGTCGATCATCGGGTCGGTGGCCGGCGCGCTCACCGAATCCGGCAACGCCGAGCGCGCCGCCCTGAGCACCGGATTGATGCTCGGTTCTCTCGCCCTCGCCGCCGTGATCGTCGTCGCCCTGGCGGTGGCCGTCTTCGTGGTCCGCCGGCGCGGCGCAGATGAGGGAACGGCCGAGCAGAGCACGGAGGCGCTCGTCGCATGAGCGTCACCGGCATGCTCACGCAGAGCGCAGTCTTCAGCATCCCGAGCCCGCCGATCGATCACTTCGTGATCGGCCCGGTGCGGATCACCCTCTACGCCCTCTGCATCGTCGCGGGGATCGTCGTCGCGGTGCTGCTCACCAACCGGCGTCTCACCCGGCGCGGTGCCCCGCCGTGGGTGGTGATCGACATCGTGATGATCGCGGTGCCGCTCGCCATCGTCGGTGCCCGGATCTACCACGTGCTGACCCACCCGGCGGACTACTTCCGTGAAGGCGTCAACCCTCTCACCGCCCTGTACATATGGGAGGGCGGGATCGCGATCTACGGCGCGCTCATCGGGGGTGCGATCGGAGCATGGATCGGGGTTCGTCGTGCCGGCATCCGCTTCACGGCGTTCGCCGATGCCGTGGCCCCGGGACTTCTGCTCGCCCAGGCGATCGGACGGTTGGGCAACTGGTTCAATCAGGAACTGTTCGGCCAGCCGACTGACGCACCGTGGGGTCTTGAGATCGACGCCGACAATCCCGCCTTCCCCGAGGGGCTTGCTGCCGAGACGCTCTTTCACCCGGTCTTCCTCTACGAGGCACTCTGGGGCGTCGTCGGTGTCGTCGTGCTGCTCTGGGCCGGGCGTCACCTCCCGCTGCAGTGGGGTCGTCTGTTCGGCCTGTACCTGCTCTGGTACGGCAGCGGACGCTTCGCCTGGGAGATGATCCGCCTCGATCCGAGCGAGATGTTCCTCAGCATCCGCACGAACGGCTGGGCCGCGCTGCCGGGCATGGCTCTGGGCCTGGCCATCATCCTCATCCAGCAGCGGCGTCATCCCGAACCGGAGCGGTCGCCGTTCCGGCCGGGTCGTGAACCGCGCGTCGACGGCGAAGAGGCGCCGCTTGTGACGGCGGGGGTGATCAGCCCCAGGTGAGCGGATCGAGGTGGAGGTAGTCCTGTAGACGGATCGGGTCGAGGGTGCGCCCGTAGATCTGCTCGAATCGTGCACGGGCCTGAGCCGCGTCGGACCAGATCTCTCGCGCCGTCTCGAGGAGGAGTGCGAGGTCGGCGTGACGGTCGCCGCGGCCGGCACGGCCGAGGTCGATGAACCCGGCCACTTCGGCTCGTCGCGGGTCGATGAGGAGGTTGGCGAGGGTCAGATCGCCGTGCGTGACGACGAGATCGGTCGCTTCGAGGCTCTCGAGGTGCTCGCGCCGGGGTCTCAGGCGTGCGATGAGCAGGTCCGGAGACGTCTGCTGTTGTTCGACGGGAAGGAACTCGGGATTCACCGCGCCGCGTGAGACGACGCTCTCAGCGAGGTCGAATCGCCAGGCGACACCCGAGTCGAATGGACAGTCGGCCGGATCCACCGCGTGCAGCCGCCTCACCGCCGCGGCGATGGACGGCCATGCCACGATCAGCGCGGGGGCGTCGAGGGTGTCGGCGGGGACGCCGGCGACCGCTGAGGTGATGAGGATCGGGCCGCTTGTCGAGTCGGTGGTCCAGTCGAGTACGCGCGGCACGGGGATCCCAGCGTTGCCGAGCCATGTGAGCCGATCGCGTTCCGCCTCGAGGGCGGCGATCTGCGGTTCCGGCACGCGTTTCGCGTAGCGGCGTCCGTCGGATGAGTGGAACACCTCGGCTCCCGACTCGCCACGGTGCACCGGCATCCAATCGCTCTCGAGCAGGGTGAGGCCGCTGGGTCGCGCGTCGGTCATCGGCTCGTGATCCGTTCTTCACCATCGTGCTCGTGACTATCGCGCTCGTGCAGGTCGAACGCCATGCGGGGCAGGGTGCGGCCGGGAATGGATCCGCTGGGCGTCTGGCCGATACGGCGGGCGCCGTGGTGCCGGTAGAAGGGTTCGGCTCCGGGATCGGCATCGAGAGTGAGCCGCTGGATGCCGGACGCTTCCGCCTGCGTGAGCGCGTGACGAAGCAGCCGGCCGCCGAGGCCTGCGCCGATCCGTTCGGGAGCGACGAACAGCGCCGCCAGCTCGCCCTCCAGTGGGGCGGTTTCGTGGGTGGGGGTTTCGATGAGATAGAAGCCGAGCAGCTCGTCGCCCTGGGCGGCGACCCACATTCCCGGAGACCCGCATCGCTCCGGTGTGTAGGTCAGCTCGGCGCGGCACATCTCGAGGAACTCTGCGGAGTAGCCCCAGTGGGCCTTGGAGCGGAGAGCGAGATCCGAGATCGCCTCAGCCTCGCCCGCGACGGCACGGCGGATCGTCATCGAACTCACGTGGCTTCCTTCCGAGCTGGGCGGTACGCCCAGGACGCTACCAGGGTGGCGGGTGTGGGTCGCTGTCGGGTTCGATACCGGCATGTTCGGTGAAGGTGACCGTGTTCTGGGGTGGCGGGTGGTCGGTGTAGACCCGGCCGGTGGGGCTGGTCCAGGTGTAGATCCCGCCGTGGTGGTGTTCGACGTGCCAGGGGGTGTGGTGTTTGAGGGTGTGGTGTCTTCGGCAGAGGGCGCCGAGGTTGGTGTCGGTGGTGGGTCCGCCGAGTGCGGCGTCTTGGGTGTGGTCGAGGTCGCTGTTCCGGGCGGGGTATCCGCAGGCGGGGAATCGGCAGCGTTGGTCGCGGGCGGTCAGGTGGCGTTTGAGGTCGGCGGTGGGCCGGTACCGGTCGACAGTGAGGATGGCCCCCGTGACCGGGTGGGTGAGGACGCGATCCCACCCGGATGCCGCACCCGCGAGCGTTTTCGCGGTGACGGCGTCGACGGGGATGGTGCCGTCGAGTTCTGCCGGAGTTGTGTCCTGACCGAGGAGCGTGAGAACTGGAACCGTGACCGATACCTCGCCGGTGATCGCGGTGAGCATCCCGCCCTCGGTGTCGTGTCCGGTGGGTGCGCCGGTGAGGAGCAGGTCGAGGGCGAGATCGCACCGGGTCTGATCGATGGTGCGCGGATCCTGCGCGTCGGCGTCGGCGTCGGCGTCGCCGGCATCGGGCGCATCGACGGCGACCGACTCGGTGTGAGCGTCAGGGCAGGAGGGTGCGGCCTCACTGACCGCGTTACCGACGGTTCCGCTGTCCGCCCGCTGCAGAACCTGGGCCATTTGGGTGAGCCGGTCGTACGCGCCGTGCACGAGTGTCGCCGGGCCGAGGACGCCGAGTTCCGCCATCCCGTCGGTCAGATCGTTCACCCATACCCGGCGCTGCTCCCTGGCATCGCGGTGCCGCTCATCGAGAGGGCGGGGTTGGAAGCGTTCCGCGACCCGCCGGGCAAGCCGCGCCACCCGGTTCGGCGACTCCGACTCGGCGAACTCGACCAGCTGGGTCGAGTACGCATCCCGATCGGCGGGGTTTTGGAGGTGTTCGCCGGCGTCGACGATCACCCGGGCGTGGTTGGCGGTGATCCGCCCGGCGCCCTGCGCCTGCCACACCAACGGAAACCGTTCCACCAGGAACGATGCGGCAGCCATCCGGCGTTGCACGGTGCGGTCACTGACCCGCAACGCCGCCCCGAACTCCGCAGCCACCGTCCGCAACGCCAGATCCCCATAGTCCGGGTGCCCGGCCTGTTCCGCCACTTCCAACGCCAACCGTGCCCCGACTGCCAGCATCCCGTCACGCACCGCCTGCAGACTGCTGATCGTGCGCTCGATCTCCACCACCAATTCGGTGAGCGCACCCAAGGCGTCCACCTGCTCGATCGTTGCGTCCACCAGCGCCGTCATACCCCCATTACAACAGCAACCACCGACATTCAAACCCCAGATCCGAGCAAGAAACGCCGTGCCACGTCCGATCTTCGGCTGCCTCCCGGCTCGAACTCACGGGGCCGTGTCGTCGAGGTTACTCCGCGGCACTGGAGAGCTCGGCTCCACGGCATCCGTCGGACGGCGAAGGTATCGCAGCTGTATCCGGCATCCGATCGCGGTGCCGATCGATCCGGCCATCGTGAACCAGAGGCCGACGTTCTCGAAACCGTCCATGACCTCGCGAATGAACGATGCCAGCACGACCGCAGCGGCGACCGCGAAGAGCGTCCACCAGAATGCGCGCGAGCGAGCCAGACGTCTCATGAAGGGACCATCCCACACCGAGGCCGCGCAGTCCAGCGTCACACCTGCAATGGCGGAACACCCCCCGCAAGCCCGATGGGTACTCCGCACCATTGCCGTAGCGGGAGGTGACTGCCAGGATGAGCGGCACAACAAGGGGGAACAAATGAACGCCAGATCGCCACGGCTTCGAGCCCACGATGCCGCTCCCACGCGGAGACCACGCAACCCGCGTGCAGCGGCAGCGGCGATCATCGTCGGCGCCGCGCTCCTTGCCCCGACGCCGGCCATGGCCACCACGGCCACGCCGCCTGTGCAATTCCTCACCGAGGGTGAAGTCGAATTGCACACAGCCACGAAGAAGGACGAGGACTTCGCGCCGGGCACCGTGTACTGGGAGGTGCAGTTCCAGTGGAGTGACGGCTCGCGCCCCTATGTCGCCACGTGGGAACGCTCCGAGGGATCGTGGGAGTCCGCAGACGAAGCGAAGGCGCACTTCAACGACGGCGGCATCATCGCCGTGCTCACCGAGAGCCGCCAGTGCCGGGTCGCGGCAGTCCGGGAGATCGCGGCCGGAACCGCCTCGTACGAAGAGTTCCGCGCGCTGTCGGGAAGCGAGCAGGAGGGCTGGACGCTGGCGCCCGAGACCTGGCGTCAGATCGACGAGGCGTGCGCCTACACCCTGAAGGAAGAATGGGAGTGGTCATGGGAGCGCACGGCATCCACCACGGACGATGTGGGTGTCACGACCGTGCGCGTCCCGCTCGACGTGATGGGACCGGGCGAACACGAGCTGTTCGTCGCACCCTACGGATACGGATACGATCCCTCATCCCAGGAAGATCAGCAGTGCCGAGTGCACACCTGGCCGGACGGCGGCTGGGCGAGCCACGCGTGCCGCTTCGAGTGGCTCGAGACGGCCACCACCACCGTGACCGTGCCCGAGCCGCCGACCCCCACGGCTGCGCCTGCTGACGCTGCGGATTCGGCGGACCGTCCGAACGCGATCCCGATCGTCATCGCCGTCGGTGCCGGCCTCGCCCTCGTAGCGGGAGCGGTCGCGTTCATCGTCATCGCGAGACGGCGGCGCTCGACAGGCACTGCCCCCTGACTTGGGCGTGTCGGCGTCGCACTGCGGCGTCGCCGGCAAAACCGGCCGTGCGCTGCGAGATGAGCTCAGACGCGCGCAGCTCTTATATCGGCAGCCCCTTTGCCGGCGTGGTCGGCCGGATCCAGCGCCTCGCGCAGCTGCTGCTTAGCCC
>NZ_JAPSHY010000038.1 GCF_031179285.1 Microbacterium sp.
CATCGTGTGTGAACCTGTTGTAGGCTGTTCCCTGGCCCGCTGAGCGGGCAGTGCGCCCCTAGCTCAATGGATAGAGCATCTGACTACGGATCAGAAGGTTGGGGGTTCGAGTCCCTCGGGGCGCGCAAGTCGAAAACCCCCGTCGCGGAAGCGGCGGGGGTTTCGTCGTCGACGGCTGACCGGCACACCGGTTCTGGCTGTTATCCACCCATGCGACATTTTCGACCGATCGTGCCACCGGCGCCGCCTCACCGCGATGGCCCGCCTACCGTGGCGATGTCCACCGCGCAGCTGACTGGACGCCCCGACCCCGGTCGGGATCCCGGGGCGTCGTGTACTGCGCCCACGGCAGAGATGCCGGTCCCCGAGCCATGAGGAGCCCAGCGTGAACGCGTCCCCAGCGAAGAGTCGACCGCGTCGGCAATCGATGACCAACCGGAAGTTCTTGTTCATCTGGGTTCCGGTGTTCGCCCTGCTGACCGTGCTGACCGTGGTGCTGAACATCGGGCTGAACGTGGGTTCCAACTGGGTGGCATCCCAACTGGGCGGCGGCACCTACTCGATCGACACTCCGGCAAGCGCGGCCGAATGGGACACCGAGTACTACAAAGCTGACTACGACACCATCGCGGACGTCGACGCAGCGGCGAAGGAACTCGTCCAGGAGATCTCCGGCGAGGGCATCGTGCTCGCCAAGAACAACGACGCGGCGCTGCCGATCGCCGCCGGGCAGAAGATCACCATGCTCGGCCGCGCCGCAGCCGACCCCGTCTACGGCGGGTCCGGTTCGGGATCGGTCGACACCTCCACCGCTGTGACACCCCGGCAGGGGCTCGAGAACGCCGGATTCCAAGTGAACCCGCAAACGTTCGACGCGATCTCGGCATTCGCCTCGGAGAACCCGCGCGGCTTCATCGAGATGGACAAGCCCGACGTGTCCACCTACCAGATCGGCGAGATGCCGGTCGCACAATACCAGGCCGTCGCTGGGTCGTTCCAGGAGTATTCCGACGCGGCCGTGGTGTACATCGGCCGACCTGGCGGTGAAGGCGGAGACCTCACGCAGGACATGAACGGCTGGGACGACAACGCCGCGCCGGGACAGCACCAGCTCGAGCTGAACAAAGACGAGAAGGATCTTCTCGCGCTGGCGACCGAGAACTTCGACACCGTCATCGTGCTCATCAACGCGTCGACGACGCTCGAGCTCGGCATCGTGGAGAACGACCCCGCAATCGACGGCATCCTGCTGATCGGGTCTCCCGGCGCCACCGGCTTCAACGCTGTGGGGCAGGTCCTCACCGGGGAGACTAACCCGTCCGGACGCACGGTCGACACCTGGGCCGCCGACTTCACCGCCGACCCCAGCTTCGTGAACTTCGGCGACTTCATCTACGAGGGTCTCGAGGTCGAGTACCCCGCTTCCGCCCTTGAGTCGGTCGCTTCGAACGCCACAGTGACTCCCGAAGCACCCTTCGTCAATTACCAGGAGGGCATCTACGTCGGTTACCGCTACTACGAGACTGCCGCCGCGGAAGGCTTCATCTCGTACGAGGATGCTGTCGTGTACCCGTTCGGGTATGGGCTCAGCTACACCGACTTCACGTGGCAGCTGGCCGGTCAGCAGCTCGGCGAGGTCGACGGCACGATCTCTGTCGACGTCACCGTGACCAACACCGGGTCAACGCCCGGCAAGGACGTCGTCGAGCTCTTCTACACCCCGCCGTACACACCCGGCGGAATCGAGAAGTCCGCTGTGGTGCTCGGCGGGTTCGCCAAGACCGGCCTGCTCGCTCCCGGTGCCTCCGAGACGGTGACCATCGAGTTCGCGGTCGAGGACATGACGTCGTATGACTACGAGGACGCACGAGCCTACGTGCTTGATGCCGGCGAGTACCGTCTCAGCTTGCGCACCGACTCGCACACACCCGCCGAGGGCATCGCACCGATCGTGTACAGCGTGGCCGAAACCGTCGTCTACGCCGGCGATGACAAGCGTGCGAGCGACCGTGCCGAGGTGACGAACCAGTTCGACGACGTCTCGGCGATGTTCACAGATGAGCCCGAGAAGGGCAAGATCCTCAACATGTCACGGGCTGACCTCAAGGGCACTTTCCCGACCGCCCCGACCGAGGACCTGCTGACCGCGAACGAGGACATCGCTGCCGGGTTCGCACCCTACGACCCGGACACGGAGGCGGAGAAGTCGGATGCCGAGGCACCGGCGACCGGTCGGGACACCGACCTGACGCTCGTCGATCTGCGCGGCCTCCCGATGGACGACCCGAAGTGGGACGAGTTGCTGGACGCCCTCACCATCGATGAGATGTCGACGACGCTGCTCAACGGCGCCTACCAGACCGGTGCGCTGCTGTCGATCGCCAAGCCGCAGACGACCGAGTTGGACGGTCCGGCCGGGTTCTCCTCATTCATCAACGCGTCGATCAATGGCGTGGCGTATCCGACCGAATTCCTGATCGCACAGACCTGGAATGTCGAGCTCGCTCAGCGCATGGGTGCGATGCTCGGAAACGAAGCGCTGATGAAGGACGTCAGCGGCTGGTACGCCCCGGCGATGAACCTGCACCGGTCGCCTTTCGGCGGTCGCAACTTCGAGTATTACTCGGAAGACCCCCTGCTGTCCGGCGCGATGGGTCTCGCTACGTCGAACGGCGCTGCGTCGAAGGGGCTCTACACCACCCTCAAGCACTTCGCGCTGAACGACCAGGAGACGAACCGCGTCAACAACGGCATCGCCGTCTGGGCCAACGAGCAGGTGATTCGCGAGATCTACCTGAAGCCGTTCGAGATGGCGGTGAAGAACATCGAGATGCCGGTCTCCTTCATCAAGGACGACAACGGCACGCTCAAGGAGACGACCGTCGGCTCCACCGCCGTCATGAGTTCCTTCAACCGAATCGGCGCGACGTGGGCAGGCGGCTCGGTGCCTCTGATGCAGAACGTTCTGCGCGGAGAGTGGGGCTTCGAAGGGTTCGCGATCTCGGACTTCAACCTGTACCGGTACATGCACCCGAATCAGAGTATCGCCGCAGGGACCGATCTCACGCTCGCCTTCGCGCCGTCGAAGTCCTTCGAGGACACCTCCTCGCCGGAGGCGCAGCAGAACATTCGGAAGGCGACCCATAACATCCTGTACGCCGTCGCGAACTCGAATGCCATGAACGGGCTTGCGCCCGGTTCCACGGTCTCGTTCGAACCCCCGATGTGGCGCTACGCGCAGGTGATCGGGAGCATTCTGGTGGCTCTCCTGATCGCGCTGGGCGTCTTCCTCGTCGTTCGTCGGGTGCGTAGGCACCGAGGCAGGCACGAGGCTCCTGCCCAGGAGTGATATGGGCGGGTATGGCATCGAAGCGGCATCCGAGCACGTCTCGGATGCCGCTTCGGCGCTTCCGGTTCCGGCTTGCACAGAGGCGCAGGATCCGACGGCGGGATCGTGTGAGGCGGACCATGCGAGAAAACGCGCTGAACGTGCGGGATCATCCGATCCTCATGACGGCCGCTCGTAGCGTGAGGAGAAGCGCCGGCCTTGACATCACACCGGCGCGCCGATACCCGCCCTGCAAAGGAGCAGAAATGAAGAGTTGGCGCACCATCGCCCTGTCCGTGATCGTCGCTAGTTCGGTCGCGTTGATCGGATGCGGACAGACGAGCGCACCTGAGCCCACCGCGGCCGACCCTGCGGCAGAGACGACGATCTACGTCGTACGCCACGGCGAGACCTGGTTCAACGTGCAGAGCATCGTCTCCGGATGGTCTGATTCGTTCCTCACGGAGAAGGGTGAGGAGCAGGCGAACGCGGCGGGGAAGGCGCTCGCCGATGTGTCGTTCGATGCCGTGCTCAGCAGCGACCTCGGGCGTGCGCTCGACACAGCTGAGACCATCGTCGACGTGAACGAGGAGCCCGTCGAGATCACGGGGGTGCACGAGCTCCGAGAGCAGCACTACGGGGGATACGACGGCATGAAGGACATCGACATGTGGGTCCCGATCATGGAGCAGATGGGCTACCCGTTCACGGGGGACGTAGCAAATCAGGACTTCTGGAGCGACCCCAGCGCACTCGAGTGGTACGGGTCCGTCAGCGAGGAAGCCATCATGGACACCATCGCGAGCACGGATGAATCTGGCTACGCCGAGGACTGGGATGCCTACCAGGCGAGGCTTTCAGACGCGATCGGCGTCATCGAGAACACCGCCAAGAAGCATCCGGGTGGCAATGTCCTCGTCGTCTCGCACGGCGGTGCCATCGGCACCCTCCTTCACCTGCTCTCGCCCGAGCTGGAGATCGCCGGCATCGGCAACGCCAGCATCTCGACCGTGACTTACAAGGACGGCACTTTCACGGTCCGAGCGGTGGGAGAAGAACCCTCCGAGTTCTGACCGATCGTCCGGGAGCCAGGTGCTCCGACGGATCGTGCGGTGAAAACCGCCGATCATGCGCGGCAGTCAGAACCATATGACGGGCGACCATAGCGTGAGCCGTACCCGGCCCTGAAGCTCACCGGAATCGTACAAACAGATTGATCTTTGCGCCGCCGCTACAGGCGGTGCGCCACACAAGATATGGGGATGTTGATGAAGAAGTCACCCATCATGGTCAGCGCTGCGCTAGCGGTAGGTCTGTCGCTGGTTCTGGCCGGTTGCACGCCGCCGGAGCAGCACAGTTACTCCACGAAGGAGGTGAGCGACGGGACGACCAGCTTCACCGTCGTTACCAACCCTGCGGACGGGAAGACCCTTTCGATGAGCAAGGACTCCGGGTTCGAGCTGATCGAGAAGACGGGCGGGGAGAACACCTTCGCGTTCAAGGACATGAACGGCAACGAGAAGCTCGATGGCTGGGAGGACTGGCGCAAGACTCCGGCCGAACGCGCAGCTGATCTCGCCCCGGAACTCACGACCGAGCAGATCGCCGGGCTCATGCTCTTCAGCCCGTCGGAGAGGGCACCCGGAGACGGCCTCACCGACGTGCAGCGCAAGTATCTCGGGGACGACAACCTCCGTCTGATCCTGAGCGCAGGCACGAACGCGGTGGAGCCTAACGTGCAGTGGTCGAATGAGGTGCAGGCGTTCGTGGAGTCGCAGGCGTCAGCCGAGACTCCCTACATCCCCGCCAACTTCAGCACCGATCCGCGTTCGGACGCGACGGGAGGATACTCCGGCAGCGCGACCGCTGACATCTCGCAGTGGCCAGGCAACCTGGGGCTGGCAGCCACCTTCGATCCTGAGGTCACCCGCAAGTTCGCCGAACTGGCGGGCCAGGAGTATCGCGCGCTCGGGATCACCAACATCCTCGGCCCGCAGGTCGACGTCGCGTCAGACCCGCGTTGGTCGCGCAACAACGGAACATTCGGGGAAGACCCGGAGCTTTCCGCGGCCATGACCGCGGCCTATGTCGAAGGTTTCCAGACGAGCACCGACGGCGACGGCGTGCCGATATCGACCACGATCAAGCACTTCGCCGGGGACGCAGCCGGCGAAGGCGGCAGGGTCTCGTACTACGACTCGGGCAAGTTCGCGGTCTTTCCCGGGAACAGCTACGAACAGCACCTCAAGCCGTTCCTCGGATCGCTTGACGCCATGGGCGCGATGGTGACCTACTCGATCGTGGTGGATGGCACCGGCGCGCCGCTGCACGGTGATGAACTGGTGGGCGGCGCCTTCTCCAAGGAGCTAATCGACATCCTGCGTGTCGAGAACGACTACCAGGGCGTGATCATGACCGACTGGGGTGTCACCGCCGGCGAGGGCGACGACTGGTACACGAACTGGGGCACTGAGGACCTCACGGTCGAGGAGCGTCACTTCCGCGTGCTGGCGGCCGGTAACGACATGTTCGGTGGCAACACCGAGGTCGCGCCGGTCCTGGCCGCTCACGACCTTTGGCAGAAGGCATTCGAGGCCGGAGACCTGGAGATCGACGCCGACGCACGATTCGTCCAGAGCGCCGAGCGCATCTTGAACGTCATCTTCTCCTCAGGTCTCTACGAGAATCCGTTCCTCGATCTCGAGGAGTCGAAGAAGGTCGCCGGAAGTAAGGACAAGTTCGCGGCGGGCTTCGAGGCGCAGAAGCACTCAGTGGTCGTGCTCAAGAACAAGGAGGAGGCGATCGCCTACGGCTCCCAGCTCAAGGACTGGTCCGACAAGACTGTCTACATTCCGAGCACATACGGGTACGCGCGCGCCGGGATCCTCGGTCGTGGTGAGGAGCGTGAGACCACGCTGAGCCTCGACGCCGAAGCGGCCGAGGAGTACTTCGCCAAGGTGGTCACCGACACAGAGGTGCTGGATGACAAGGGAAACGTGGTCGGTTTCACGGCCCCGGATCTGTCAGACGTGGATCTCGTCCTTGTCGGCATGGAGAACCCCGACACCGAGTTCGCCGGCTACAACTCCGAGACGGGCGAGTACCTGCCGATCTCTCTCCAGTACCGTCCCTACACGGCCGACTCCGACTCGGTGCGCAAGGCTTCCATCGCAGGAAACGTTCTGCCCGATGGCAGCAAGGAGAACCGCTCCTACTACGGCAAGACCGCGAAGACCATCAACGAGGGTGACCTCGATGCGCTGGAGCGTGCTGTCGCTGCAGTGCGGGACAGCGGTGCTGATATCCCGGTGATCACCGCGATGAAGGCTCAGAGGCCCCTGGTCCCCAGCGAGTTCGAGGCGGCCTCCGATGCGATCGTCGTCGGATTCGACATCAGTGACGCCGCGCTGATCGAGGTGGCCCTCGGTCTGCACGACGGTCCGAGCGGTCGCCTGCCGATGACGTTCCCCGCGAACATGAAGACCGTCGAGGCGTCCCTCGAGGACGTGTCGGGGGACACTGAACCGTACGTCGATTCCGCGGGCAACGCTTACGAGTTCGGGTTCGGGCTCGATGCGGACGGCAAGCCGATCAAATGAGCGATGCAGTGATGCCGGGGCTGCATGCCCCGGCATCACTGTGATCAAACGAAGGAGAACCCCATGAAGACCACGTTCATCCGCGCTGGGGCGGTCGTCGCCCTCGTCGCCGCTGGGATGCTCGGCCTGAGCGCCTGCGGTGGAGACGGCGCCAACAGTCCGAGCGGACCGGGCAGCTCGCAGCAGGGCGCTGGCCAGGAGAGCGAGGCGTTCATCGCTGACCTGAGCGAGGGCGTGAAGATCGTCAACGACCAGATCGCCGAAGTCGGCGACCTTGATCAGATCATGCTCGCATCGGATGTCAAGCAGCCGACCCAGAAGTACGGTCTGTGGGTCATGCCGTACTACCCGTCCGAAGCGGTGGAGAAGTACATCTCCACCATTCAGATCGAGGACGGCAAGTTCGTCGTGACGGCCACCTCGGCAGAGACCGGCAAGGTCTGGCAGATGGACCAGGACGGCAACATCTCAGAGGCCGACAAGAAGTGACCGCAGGTCGCCGGCACGGACGGATCGTGCCGGCGACCTCGTAGAACAGATATCGCACTCACAGAAGGAGTAGCCCCGGTGAGCGATCCCAACCCGACGGCGGATGTCGTCGCCGCCCTGTCCCCGCTGGAGAAGGCATCGCTGCTCAGCGGACAGAACACGTGGCAGACGCGTGCCGTGCCGCGAATCGGCGTGCGATCGCTGTTCATGTCGGATGGCCCCCACGGAGTCCGCAAACAGATCGGCTCGGCCGACCATCTCGGGCTCAACGAATCGCAGCCCTCCACCTGCTTCCCCACCGCGGCCACGATCGCCAACAGTTGGGATCCCGAGCTGGGCGAACGTATCGGCGCCGCCCTCGGGCGCGAGGCCGCGCTTCTCGGTGTCGACGTACTGCTCGGTCCAGGGCTGAACATCAAGCGCAGCCCGCTGTGCGGCCGCAATTTCGAGTACTTCTCCGAGGACCCGTACCTGACCGGACGCCTCGGCGGCTCCTTCGTCCGCGGCATCCAGTCCGCCGGGGTGGCCGCCTGTCCCAAGCACTTCGCTGTCAACAGCCAGGAGACCCGGCGGATGACGAGCAACTCGGTGGTCGACGAGACCACACTCCGCGAGATCTACCTGACGGCATTCGAGATGGTCGTCCGAGACGCGGCACCGCTGTCGATCATGAGCAGCTACAACCTCATCAACGGCACCTACGCCCATGAGAACGCCCACCTGCTGCAGGACATCCTCCGCGACGAGTGGGGTTTCGACGGCGCGGTCGTCACGGACTGGGGCGGCGGCAACGATCCGGTCGCCGCGATCGCCGCCGGCGGCACCATCGAAATGCCTTCACCCGGCTTCGACTCGGTTCGCCAGATCCTTGCCTCGCCCGCCGTCGACCAAGCGGCTCTCGACGCCCGGGTCGGTGAAGCTGTGCGGCTGGCCGAGCGGATCAGTCCAGTGGCGACCAACGGCGACATCTTCACCGAGCACGACGCGCTCGCGCAGCACGCCGCGGAACAGAGCGTCGTGCTGCTCAAGAATGACGAGGGGCTGCTTCCGCTCTCCCCGGGAACGAAGGTCGCCGTCATCGGCGAGTTCGCGCGCACGCCGCGGTATCAGGGCGCCGGCTCTTCGCTGGTGAAGCCGACGCGTCTGCACACCGCGATGGGCGCGCTCGGTGACTCCGACCTGGACGTCATCGCATTCGAGCCCGGCTTCGCCCACGGGGCGCCACCCGCACCGGAACTCATGGCCCGCGCGGCGGAGGCCGCCCGGCGCGCGGAAGTCGTGCTCCTGTATCTCGGCCTTGACGAGATCGCCGAGAGCGAGGGCAAGGACCGGGACCACCTCGACCTGGCACCTGCGCAGGTCCGTCTGCTCGAAGAACTGTCGGCGGCCAACCAGAACATTGTGGTGGTGCTCTCCGTGGGCTCCGCCGTCGCGATGCCCTGGCTGCAGCACTGTCGCGCGGTGCTGCACGGTTACCTGGGCGGGCAGGCGGGAGCACCGGCCATGGTTCGCGCCATCACGGGGCAGGTGAACCCATCCGGGCGGCTCGCCGAGAGCTACCCGCTTGATCTTGCCGACACCCCCACCGCCGACCGGTTCCCCGAGACGCGGCGGGACGCGCTCTACTTCGAGGGACCTTTCATCGGATACCGCTACTACGCCACGGCGCAGAGGCCCGTCCTCTTCCCCTTCGGCTACGGCCTCAGCTACACCCGCTTCGAGTACTCCGACCTGCGCGTGCAGGTTGACGCGGCGACCTTCACGGTCCGCAACGTCGGTGATGTCGCCGGAGCGGACGTCCCGCAGCTCTACATCGGGCCCGCCGCGGAGGCGGCAGCCGCCCTGCTTCGCCCGGCCCTGGAGCTGAAGGGATTCCGCAAGGTGCACCTCGAGCCCGGTGAGAGCGCCACGGTCACCATCCCGTTCGATCGCTACACCTTCCGGTCGTTCTCCGCGGCCGATGAGCGTTGGCTGACGATCGCGGGGGCCTACGAGGTGTGGATCGGCCGCAACGCCGAAGACAGGCCATTGCACGGCACCGTCGTCATCGCCGGCGACGAGGCACCCGCACCCGCAGCCGTTCTCGGCATCCCGGCGTATGCCGAGGCGCGAGTGCACGACGTGCGTCCAGCCGACTTCCGCAGTCTGCTGGGCCGCGACATCGAACCGCCCAGGTTGACTCCGGCAAGGAAGACGCTGGGACTGAACTCCCCGCTGTCCGACCTGCGTCACGCGCCCGGCCTTCTTGGACGCCTGATCTACTCCCAGTACTTCCAGCGCAGTTTCCGCCGTGCGGAGGCGAAGGGCGCACCCGACCTCAACCTCCTCTTCCAGTACGGGATGCCGTTCCGGGCGATCGCGAAGATGAGTGGCGGCCTCGCCGACATGGCCATGGTCGACCGCATCCTCATGATCGTCAACGGCTGTGTCGCGCGCGGGTTGGTCGGACTCGTGTCCGCGTTCTTCGCGAATCGACGACGGCATGCCGCCACAGACCGTGAATTCACGGCGCTCGCCACCGGCGCGGGCTCCCCCCTGACAGAAGGCGACAAGCAGTAGTGTTCACCAGCATCCGCCGGAAATGGGTCAGCTTCGAAGAGAAGCACCAGACCGGCGCCCAGTTCATCATGTTCTTCATCCTCAGCAACGGCGTAACCGTGCTGCAGCTCGTGCTCATGCCCCTGTTCAAGGCGCTCTTCAACCAGACCTCGCTCGTCGATGTCGACTTTCGCGTGCTGCCCGTCGGCACGGCTGCAGACGGCCAGTCCGCGTACTTCATGTTCGACTACGCCGCAGGTCCGCTGCCAGCCGGCGGAGGCGGGCTGGCATACTTCCTTGCGGTGCAGATCACGATCCTGATCGCCCAGGTGATCAACTTCTTCGCCCAGCGCAGCGTCACCTTCAAGTCGAACACGAGTATCGGGGTGGCAGCGTTCTGGTACTTCGTCGCGTACGTCGCCATCACATTCGCGGCCGCGGCGGCGCAGGGGTTCTACAAGGCGCCGATCTACGACCTGCTCATGGACGGCTGGGGGCTCGGCGCTACCGGCGGCACCATCGCTGACATCATCACGATGATCATCAACAGCGCCATCTCATTCTGGATCTTCTTCCCCATCTTCAAGATCATCTTCAAACGCGTTCCTGAGGACCAGGAGACGCCGAGCTCAGTGACAGCATGACCTCCCCGACCCTCTCGGTCGTCGTACCCTGCTACAACTCCGAGGTCTACATGCGGCGGTGCATCGAATCGCTGCTGAGACCGGACTTCGGCGACGTCGAGGTCCTCATCGTGAACGACGGCTCCAGCGACGGTACGGCATCCATAGCCGACGAGTACGCCGAGCGGCGACCCGGGCGAGTGCGCGTCGTGCATCAGCCCAACGGCGGGCACGGCGCCGCGATCAACACCGGCCTGACCCATGCTCGCGGTGAGTTCTTCAAAGTCGTGGATAGCGACGACTGGCTCGAGCAGGGCGCCTTCGCCCGTGTCATGTCAGAGTTGCGAGCGGAGCGCGCAGCGCCGCAGCCTCTCGACCTGCTGGTGACGAACTTCGTGTACGAGAAGCAGGGCAAGCGGATCAAGCGTTCGGTGCACTACCGCCGGGCGCTCCCTCGGAACCGGGATCTGTCCTGGGACACCGTGCGTCGGTTCTGGATCTGGCAGTACATGCTGATGCACTCGATGATCTACCGCACCGAGATGCTGCGGGACTGCGGGTTGCACGTCCCTGAACGCAGCTTCTACGTCGACAACTATTTCGCGTTCGTCCCGCTCGCACATGTGCGCCGGCTGCGGTATCTCGATGTCGATCTGTACCGATACTTCATCGGCCGCGCTGACCAGTCGGTCAACGAGTCGGTCATGATCGGCAGGATCGACCAGCAGATCGGCGTGAACCTTCTCATGGTCCGTCATCTCGCAGGCATCCGAGAGTCGGAGGCACTGCCGCCGAAGCTCGACCGGTACATGACCCGGTACGCGACCCTCGTCACGGCGGTGTCCTCGGTTCTGCTCGTGCGGCACGGCACCCGCGAAGCGCTGTCCAAGAAGAGCGAGCTCTGGCGGCGCATCGACGAGATCGGCCCGGTGCTCGGGCACGACATGCGCCGGCCGCCGATCGGGATGGTGGTGTGCCGGTCGGGCAGACTCGCGGAAGCCGGCATGCGCATCGGCTACCACCTGTCGAAGATCCTCGTCGGCTACAACTGATCCGTTGCCGCCATCCCCGCGACGACCGATACCGGCTGCGGGGCGGCGTCACCGGCGGACGACCTCGGGGCCGTGGGGATGAGGATGCGGACCCGGAACCAGCTCGCCTCCACGCTGAACGTGATGGATCCGCCGAGGGACTCGACGACTCTGCGCATGTTCCCCGTCCCGTAGCCATGCCGGTGCCGATCGGCCTTCGTGGTGCGGGGGATGCCGTGCACGAAGTCGACCTCCCGGTCCCAGAAGTTCTCGATCCGGATCATGACGAAGTCGCGCTGCTGGAAGGCGGACACCTTGATGATGCGCCGATCCTGATCGGCGATCTGTGCGCACGCCTCGATCGCGTTGTCGAGAGCGTTGCCGAACAGCACGCTGAGCCGGGGAAGGTCGACGAACTCCAGCGCCGCACCGTCGACCACGTTCGTCATCGACGTCCCGTGCTGCAGGCACCTCTCCATCTTCGAGCTGAGGATGATGTCGAGGAAGCGGTGCCCGGTCTTGATCTCAGTCTCATAGCCGCGGATCGTCGACTCCAGCTCCGTCAGATACTCCGAGCGCCGCGCGGCGGATTCCTCGGCTCGGATCGCCGAGACGTAATACTGCAGATCGTGGTGCATGCGGTTCAGCTCGTCGATGTTGCGCTTGGACTGCAGGTACTGCTCGTGTTGGTGCTGCATCACCAGCTGCGTCTCGGCGAGCTCCATAGCGCGACGCACCTGACTGCGGTGGCTCTGCTGTGAGAACAGCGCGACGAACCCGGCCAGATCGACGAGCGTGCGGATGTAGAAGATGTCCAGGGCTCCCGTGCCGCTGAACGGAGTGTTCGACACCGCGAAGCTCATGTTGCTGACCAGGAACGTCGCCCCCGTGATGGCGATCGTGCTGATCAGCGACGCGCGGCCGACGTGGAGGTCGTCGTTCGGTGGGAAGTTGCGCCGCTCCGCGAAGCGCGTGGTACCGAAGCCGACGCCGTACGCCACGGCGAGCAGCGCAAGGCTCGCGAGGAAGGTGCCGAGTCCGTGCTTGAGGGTCGGCTCCTCCGGCATCCAGTGCACCCACAGCTGCCATTCCAATGACGCGACGAGCTCGGCGAGAACGAACGCGCGAGCGGTGAGATACCCGGCCCCTGCCAGCGGCACGTCGGCGCACATCGCGATGAAGCCGAACATCAGCAGCGTGGCCATCGCCATGCCGGGCACCCAGAGCGAGATCGGCAGCATTCCGGCCAGCAGCTGCATGCCGATCAACGCCGCCAGCGCGGCGGCGGCGATCAGCAGGAACCGCACGCCGTGCACCCGCCGACGCATCAGTGAGATGTATACGAGCGCGGCGGCCCACTCGGACAGTCCGGTGTACCAGCGGGGGATGTCGGGGAGGGCGTCGAGGGTCATACCAGACGTCCGCCGATGTAGTCGGTCAACGCCTCCAGCAGGCCCTTCTTGCGCGACCGGCTGATCTTCAGCGACTGTCCGTTCGACATCACGCTGTCGTCGCCGTCGATCGCGACCACATGCATGAGATTGAGCAGATAGCTGCTGTTCGAACGGTAGAAGTTCCGGTCGCCGAGAAGGTCCTCGTACTCCTTCAGAGTGGCATGGAAGGTGACGGTGCCCGACGCGGAATGCACGAGCAGCAGGTGGCGGCGGCTCTCGATGTAGATGATCTCGGCCAGGTCGATGCGCCGCGGCGCCGAGCGAGATCCGACGAGCACCGACTCCCGCTCCCGCCGTTGCAGCAGGGCGAGGCTGCGGTTCAGTTCGTTCGCCAATGCGAAGGGAGTGACAGGCTTGAGCAGATAGCTCAGTGCCTGCACCGAGTAACCCGTGACCGCGTACTGGGCGGTTTTGGTCGCGAAGATGATGATGACTGAGGTGTCGACCTCACGGATCGCCGCCGCCGCCCGCATTCCGTCGATTCCGCCCATCTGGATGTCGAGCAGGATGACGTCGTAATCGGGTTGATAGTTCTCCACCAGCGCAGCGCCGTCCTCGAACTCGACGATGCGCAGGGTGAGAGCGCTGTCAGCCTCGTATGCTCGGACCAGGGCGATCAAGCGCTGGCGGTCAGAGGGGCTGTCGTCGACGACGGCGATCGACAGCACTCGGTTCATGGGCGCCGGCACGCACTCTCCTCACTCCGTCGACGAGGTGTCGACCCGCCCTCCGGTGCGGGATTCGTCAGTCCAGGCTATCGTGCACACGCGTCAGCCGGGTCTTCGCGCCATAGGCTGGAGTCGTGACTGCGTACGTCTCGGCCTTCGACCTCTTCTCCATCGGAGTAGGGCCGTCGAGCTCCCACACCGTCGGGCCGATGCGGGCCGGCCTCGATTTCGCCGCACGGCTCGGGGCCACCGGCATCCTCGACCGGGTCGCGCGCGTCACCTGCGATCTCTACGGTTCCCTCGGCGCCACCGGGCTCGGACACGGCACACCGGATGCGGTCGTCGCGGGCCTGCAGGGGCTGGAGCCGGAGACGTGCGACCCCGACGACGTGCGCCACGCCTGGACGGCCTGGACGGAAGGACGGCTACTGCTGCTCGGCGGCATCCATCCGATCGCGTTCGCGAAAGACGACATCCAGCTGGTGCCGCGCACGCGCCTGCCCGGGCACCCGAACGCGATGACGCTGAGAGCGAGGGATGCCGGTGGCGCCGCGCTTGGGGAGGAGACCTACTACTCGATCGGCGGCGGATTCATCCGCCGGGACGGCGAGGAGACCCAGGTAGCGAAGGGGCGCATGCCCTACCCGTACGATGACGCGGCGTCGCTGCTGGAGCTCTGCGACGAGCACGGCCTGTCGATCGCCGAGCTCGCCCGCATGAACGAGATGGCGTACCGGAGCGAGGCGGAGATCGCCGCCGGGCTCGACGCTATCTGGGACGCCATGGCATCGTGCGTGGACGCCGGCTTGCACGCCGAGGGCACGCTGCCCGGCATCCTGAAAGTGAAGCGCCGCGCGTCCGACATCCGCGCGCAGCTCGAGGCTGCCGAGACCGAAGGGCACCGCGAGCTGCCGGGGGAGTGGCTCGGCGCGTTCGCGCTCGCCGTGAACGAGGAGAACGCCGCGGGCGGGCGAGTCGTCACGGCTCCCACGAACGGTGCAGCCGGCATCCTGCCCGCCGTGGCGATGTACTGGTGGCGGTTCCTCGCCGACTCCGGTCTGGGTGCGGGGAACGCGGTCACCCCGTACGGGGAGCTCGTCGGCAGCGCACTGCTCGGGTTCAGCGGCGCAGCGGCGGACGTGGACGACGCCGGTGGGTCCCTGAGCTTGTCGAAGGGCCCGGACGAGATCGCCGAGGCGAATCGGCGGCGCGGCATCCGGCGGTTCCTGCTCACCGCGACCGCGCTCGGGTCGCTGTTCAAGGCGAACGCGTCGATCTCGGGTGCCGAGGGCGGATGCCAGGCCGAGGTCGGCTCCGCCTGCGCGATGGCGGCCGGCGGGTTGACCGCGGTGATGGGCGGCACGAACCGGCAGATCGAGAACGCCGCCGAGATCGCCATGGAGCATCACCTCGGCCTCACCTGCGACCCGATCGGCGGGCTCGTGCAGATTCCGTGCATCGAGCGAAACGCGATCGCCGCGTCGACGGCCGTGACCGCGGCACGTCTCGCCCTGCGCGGCGACGGACGCCACTATGTCTCGCTGGATGCTGTGGTGGAGACCATGCGGCAGACCGGACTGGACATGTCGACCAAGTACAAGGAGACCAGCGAGGGCGGTCTCGCGGTCAACGTCATCGAGTGCTGACGCGGGCCGCCGCTCAACCTCGCAGATCTGCACTGTCTCGCATCGATCCCGGTGTTCCGGTGCGGAGTTGTGCAGATCTGCGGCGTTGCGCCGACGAGGTGGTCGGAGCTCAGTCGTCCGCCGTCTCGGCGAGTGCGGTGCCGATGCCCCGTCCGACGGCCTGACCCTGCATGATCGCGGCCAGGTCGATGCCGGTGGCTGCGCTCACGCTGTCGAAGACCGAGCGCATGGCGACGGCGCTGTCGCCGCCGACCACGCTGGAAGCGCCGTCCTCGCCGGCGCTTCCGATGATCGACACGTTGCCGATCGTCGAGTAGCCCTTCGAGAACTCCGCCATGATCGACGGCAGCACCTCGAGCACGCGCTGCGACAGGAAGGCCTCCTGGTTCGAGGCGATCGCCTTCGCTTCCGCCTCGACGGCTGCGGCGCGGGCCTCACCCTCGGCGCGGATGGCGTCGGCTTCGGCGTTCGCGCGCAGCCGGCGGGCTTCGGATTCGGCCTCGGCCAGGGCTCGCAGCGCATTCGCCTCACCGGTGGCCTTCGCCTCGGCGGCGGCGGCCTCTCCGGCAGCGCGTGCACGGTCGGCCTGAGCCTGCTGCTCGGCAATGCGGGTGCGTGCCTCGGCCTGCTTGACCTGCTCGATGGCCGCCGCCTCGGCGGATTTCTCGCGGGTGAAGAGCTCGGCCTGGGCGCGGGTCTCGGCCTCGTAGCGCTGCGCGTCCGCGACGCGCTTCACATCGGCATCCAGCTGCGCCTGCTTGTTCTCGGCCTGCTGCTGAAGAACTGCCTGCTCGGCCTGGGCGCGGGCGAGGTGCTCGGCCTGCTCGGCTTCGGCACGTGCACGGCCGATGCCGGCATTCGCGTTCGCCGTGTTGGTGTCGAGCGCAGTCTGCTCGACGAGGTTCGCCTCTTGGTTGGCGATGTTCTTCTGGTTGATCGCACGGTCGGCGTTGGTCTGCGAGATCTCGGCGGCCTGACGCTTCGCCTGGATCTCGGGAGCGCCCAGCGACTGGATGTAGCCGACCTTGTCGGTGATGCCCTTGATCTGGAACGAATCGAGGATGAGGCCCTGCTCAGCGAGCTCCTGCGAGACGTCGGCGGCGATCTGGTCGGAGAACTTCTTGCGCTCGCGCATCAGCTCGACGACCGACAGGGTCGCCACGATGCCGCGGAGGGCGCCCTCGAGCTGCTCGGTGGTGAACTGCTCGATGGCCTTGTCCTGCGAGGCGAAGCGCTCGGCGGCTCGGCGGACATACAGCGGGTCGGAGCCGATCTTGACGATCGCGACGCCGTCGACGTTGAGGGTCACGCTGTCGAGCGACTGCGCTTCGGCGTTCAGCGACACCTGGCGTGAGCGCAGCGAGATGATCTCGTGACGCTGCGTGATCGGGTTGACCAGCGACTTGCCGTTGACGATCACGGTGACCGGCGACTCCGACATCTCGGAGCTGGTGGTGCCGTCGGCGGAGACGACCGCGCGCTGCACCTTCTGCTTGCGTCCCGAGATGACCAGTGCCTCGTCGGCACGGGCGACCTTGATCCAGCTGCGCGCGAACAGCAGCATGATCAGTGCGACGACGACCGCCGCCAGCACGGCGATTCCGATGATGACCAGGATGCCGATGACTCCTGCGATCTCCATTGATGACCTCCCTCTCCGCCCCCCCGAGGCGGTCCGGGATCCACCCTGCCAGATAACCCCTGTCGGCGGGTGGCGCCGTGGACTCGTCGGGGGTCCGGAGGGCTACTGCCGGCGCAGCTTCTCGGTGAGCTCGAGGAGGGTCCGCAGCTCATCGTCGGTCAGGCGCGACATGTGCTCCGCGATCGAGCGTCCGTGGACGGTGGCGACCTGCCGGAAGGCGCGCGCTCCGGCATCCGTCGCGGTGATCACCGCCCCGCGCCCGTCCTGCGGGTCAGAGGCCTTCGTGACCAGCCCCCGCGCCACCATCCGATCGACCAGCCGCGACACGCTCGGCTGGCTGATGAGCATGTTCGAAGTGATGTCGCGCAGACGCGCGGCCATGCCAGGGGCGCGGGTGACGGTCAGCAGCACGTCGTACTCCGCCTCGGTGACGGTGGACTGGTCGAAGTCGGACGACATGGCCGTCATCAGCTCATGCTGCGCGCGGAACAGACTCTCCCACGCTTCGAGGGCGAGCTGGCGATCGGTCATGCAGAACAGCGTACTGGCGGCCGGCGACGTCGAGGACGAGCGGATGCCGACGCAGTGAGGGCCGGTCGGAGAGGCATCCGACCGGCCCTTGTCCCTTGCACCAAGAGTGTCCTGCAATCACATGCGGTGGATGCCACAGCAAACATTCACCGTGGAATCACCATATAACGGCGAGGTAACGAATGCAACGGTTTGGTCACGAAGATTTTTCCGCACGGGTGGCACGCGACTCAGATCGCCCTGAGTTGCGTGAGGAAGTCGTCAGCCATCGCCATCTGGGAAGCGAGCTTCTCGCGGCGGGCGCTGGCCTCGGCGAGATGCTCGCCGAACTGCTCGCGGAGCTGCCGGTCATCCGGCCGCGCGCGCAGAGCAT
>NZ_JAPSHY010000060.1 GCF_031179285.1 Microbacterium sp.
GGCGTCGGCTTCAAGGGTTCGCGCAAGTCGACCCCGTTCGCCGCACAGCTCGCCGCCGAGTCGGCCGCGCGCCAGGCGCAGGAGCACGGCATGAAGAAGGTCGACGTCTTCGTCAAGGGCCCCGGCTCGGGCCGTGAGACCGCGATCCGCTCCCTCCAGGCCGCCGGCCTCGAGGTCGGCAGCATCAACGACGTGACGCCCCAGGCGCACAACGGATGCCGCCCGCCCAAGCGCCGCCGCGTCTGACCCTCAGCACGCACCGGCGATCGAGCAGGCCCGGCGAACGGGACGCACCTCGGAGACCATGGTCCCGATGCGCCCCGGCCGGGCCCGCTCGATCACCGGGCACACGTTCTCTCACAACTCAAGATCCTCGTATCTCGCAGGTGTCATATAGCGGACACCCTGCCGAAAGGAATCCACAGTGCTGATCGCACAGCGTCCGACGCTCACCGAAGAGAACATCTCGGAGTTCCGTTCGCGTTTCGTGATCGAGCCCCTCGAGCCGGGCTTCGGTTACACCCTGGGCAACTCGCTCCGTCGCACCCTCCTCTCCTCGATCCCCGGCGCGGCCGTGACGAGCATCCGCATCGACGGCGTGCTCCACGAGTTCTCGACGGTTCCCGGGGTGAAGGAGGATGTCACCGAGATCATCCTCAACATCAAGAACCTGGTCGTCTCCAGCGAGCACGACGAGCCCATCACCGCGTACCTGCGCAAGCAGGGTGCCGGTGAGGTCACCGCCGCCGACATCTCGGCCCCGGCCGGCGTCGAGGTGCACAACCCCGATCTGGTCATCGCGACGCTCAACGACTCGGCGAAGTTCGAGCTCGAGCTCACGATCGAGCGCGGCCGCGGCTACGTCTCGGCCAGCCAGAACCGCAACGAGTACTCCGAAGCCGGCCAGATCCCGGTCGACTCGATCTACTCGCCGGTGCTCAAGGTCACCTACCGCGTCGAGGCCACCCGTGCCGGCGAGCGCACCGACTTCGACCGCCTCGTGGTCGACGTCGAGACGAAGGCGGCCATCACGCCTCGCGACGCCATCGCGTCGGCAGGTCGCACCCTCACCGAGCTGTTCGGCCTCGCCCGCGAGCTGAACACCGCGGCCGAGGGCATCGAGATCGGGCCTGCGCCCGTCGACGCCGTGCTCTCCAGCGAGCTCTCGATTCCCATCGAGGACCTCGACCTCTCGGTGCGCAGCTACAACTGCCTGAAGCGCGAGGGCATCAACACGGTGTCCGAGCTCGTCGCCCTGTCGGAGTCGCAGCTCATGAACATCCGCAACTTCGGCCAGAAGTCGGTCGACGAGGTCAAGGACAAGCTCACCGAAATGGGCCTGTCGCTGAAGGACTCCGTCCCCGGTTTCGACGGCGCCCACTTCTACACGGGCTTCGACGACGAGAACTAGGCAGGCCATGGCGGCCGCCGCACCCACCCCTCACCACTGGAGATAACGAACCATGCCGAAGCCCACGAAGGGCCCCCGCCTCGGAGGCGGACCCGCGCACGAGCGGCTCCTGCTCGCGAACCTCGCGGCTGCCCTCTTCACGCACAAGCGCATCACCACCACCGAGACGAAGGCCAAGCGCCTGCGTCCGCTCGCTGAGCGTCTGGTGACGTTCGCCAAGCGCGGCGACCTGCACGCGCGCCGTCGCGTGCTCGGCGTCATCGGCGACAAGTCGGTCGTGCACGAGCTGTTCACGATCATCGCCCCGCAGGTGGCCGACCGCGAGGGCGGCTACACCCGCATCACGAAGATCGGCAACCGCAAGGGCGACAACGCCCCCATGGCGGTCATCGAGCTCGTGCTCGAGCCGGTCGTGAAGAAGCAGCGCACCGCGAAGGCGGCGCCCGCTGCCACCGAGGCCCCCGCCGAGGAGCCCGTGGCCGACGCGACGCCCGAGGAGGGCGTGACCGAGGCCGAGGCCACGGTCGACGAGGCCGCTGGCGCCGAGGCGTCCGAGGAGTCGGCCGAAGCGTCGACCGAGGAAGCTGCCGCGAAGTAGTCGTCGCGTCCAGTTCGGAGGGCCCCGGTGCGGTTGCGCCGGGGCCCTCCGGCGTGCGGGGCCTCGTCTCGGCCCTCTAGTCTGGATGCGTGGACCAGGGAACGGATGCCGAGGCAGCCGGTGCCCCCGTCGTACGCCTGCGTCTCGGGATCGCCTATGACGGCACGGACTTCACCGGGTGGAGCAGGCAGCCTGGCCTGCGCACCGTGCAGGGCGTCCTCGAAGAGGCCCTCGCCACCCTCTTCCGTCGCACCGGCACGGCGCCGCGGCTGACCGTGGCCGGCCGCACCGACACGGGCGTGCACGCACTGGGACAGGTCGCGCACCTCGATGTCGAGGAGCCGGCGCTCGCGCAGGTGGTGCGACCGCGCCGCGAACATCACGCCGATGCCTCCGCCGAGGCGACGCTCGCACGCCGCCTGAGCGGCATCCTCGGCGCGGATGCCGATGTCGTGATCACGAGCGCCGAACGGGCTCCCCGCGGGTTCGATGCCCGGTTCTCGGCGATGTGGCGACGCTACGAGTACCGCATCGCGGACGCGGGGGCGCTCCGCGACCCGCTCCAGCGCCGCCGCACCGTGACCTGGCCGAAGCGGCTCGATGCGAGCGCGATGGATGCCGCCGCGCGCTCGCTGCTCGGCCTGCACGACTTCGCCGCGTTCTGCCGACCCCGCGAGGGCGCCACGACGATCCGCACGCTGCAGTCGTATCGGTGGGAGCGCGACGACGACGGCGTGCTCGTCGCGTCGCTGCAGGCCGATGCGTTCTGCCACTCGATGGTGCGCGCACTCGTCGGGGCGTGCGTGGCGGTCGGGGAGGGCCGGCTCGCAGCATCCGAGGTGTTCGCCCTGCTGCGGGCGGCCGAGCGCACGAACGCCTTCACGGTCATGCCCGCGAAGGGGCTCGTGCTCACGGAGGTGGGATACCCCGACGACGAGGAGCTCGCGGCACGGGCCGTGCAGACCCGGGCACGCCGCGAATTGCATGTCGAGGGCCTCGTCGGCTAGGCTGTCTCTTTGGTGCCGCCATCTGCGCCGGCATCCGAAGATGAGCCCTCCACCAGGGCGTTCGCCTCGCATCGCGAGCGAACTCCCCCCGGAGTGGGATTCACGAACCCCTCTCTCGATCAGAAAGCAGCACTTCCGTGACGCGCACCTACACTCCCAAGTCGAACGAGATCCAGCGCGACTGGGTCGTCATCGACGCGACCGACATCGTGCTCGGCCGTCTCGCCAGCCACTCCGCAGCCCTGCTGCGCGGCAAGCACAAGCCGATCTTCGCGAACCACGTCGACACCGGCGACTTCGTGATCATCGTGAACGCCGACAAGGTGGCCCTCACCGGCCAGAAGCTCGAGCAGAAGAAGGCCTACCGCCACTCGGGTTACCCGGGCGGCCTCAAGGCCGTCAGCTACGCCGAGCTCCTCGAGAAGAACCCCGTCCGCGCCGTCGAGAAGGCGATCCGCGGCATGCTGCCGAAGAACTCGCTCGGCCGGGCCCAGCTGAAGAAGCTCAAGGTCTACGCCGGCCCCGAGCACCCGCACGCGGCGCAGCAGCCCACGCCGTACACCCTCACCCAGGTCGCCCAGTAATTCCGGCACCCTCGACGTTCTCGAAATAAGGATTCACACCACCATGGCGAAGATCGCAGACCAGATCGAAGCGGCTCCCGAGAGCTACACCACCGAGAGCACCCCTGAGGCTGCTCCCAGCACCCCCCGTCCCGTGCTCAACGTGTCGGGCGCGGCCGTGGGTCGCCGCAAGCAGGCCATCGCCCGCGTGCGACTCGTCCCGGGCGCGGGCGGCATCACCGTCAACGGCCGCGAGTTCGCAGCCTACTTCCCCAACAAGCTGCACCAGCAGCTCATCACCGATCCCTTCACGGTGCTCGAGCTCACCGGATCGTACGACGTGGTCGCGAAGATCACGGGCGGCGGCCCCTCGGGCCAGGCCGGTGCGCTGCGCCTCGCGATCGCGCGAGCGTTGAACGAGATCGACCGCGAGAACAACCGTGCCGCCCTGAAGAAGTCCGGCTTCCTCACACGCGACGCGCGCGTCATCGAGCGCAAGAAGGCCGGCCTCAAGAAGGCCCGCAAGGCGCCGCAGTTCTCGAAGCGCTGATCCGGGCCTGACGGTACTCCGTTATGCCTCGGCTCTTCGGAACCGACGGGGTCCGGGGCCTGGCCAACCGTGAACTCACGGCTGACCTGGCCCTGGGCCTCGCCCAGGCGGCTGCCGCCGTGCTCACGCAGGGCAGGCACGCCGATGAACTCCGCGCCGCGGGGCGCCGGCCCACCGCGGTGGTCGCGCGCGACCCCCGCGTGTCCGGGGAGTTCCTGACCGCCGCGGTGTCGGCCGGTCTCGCGAGTTCCGGCGTCGACGTGCTCGATGCCGGGGTGATCCCCACGCCCGCGACGGCCTTCCTCATCGACAGCATCAACGCCGATTTCGGCGTGATGATCTCGGCGTCGCACAACCCCGCTCCCGACAACGGCATCAAGTTCTTCTCCTTCGGCGGCACGAAGCTGCCCGATGAGGTCG
>NZ_JAPSHY010000039.1 GCF_031179285.1 Microbacterium sp.
TCGAAGGGGTTGCGGAGCCTAGCCAATGATGGGCCTTTCCTTGGGCAGCTCGTACATGAGCCTGCGGGGTCGGAGGGCGAGCGTCGTCGCGACCGTGATGGGGCCGACGCGGCCGATGAACATGAGGGCGATGAGGATGAGCTGGCTCGGCGTGCCGACAGATGCCGTGATGCCGGTCGAGAGGCCGACGGTGCCGAACGCCGAGACGACCTCGAACAGCACGCGGTCGTGGTCGATGTCGGTCAGGTGCATGATCGCGAGCGTCGCGGCGAAGCACAGCCCGACCGCGAGCAGCGCGATCGTGGTCGCCTCGCGGTGCACTGCGCGCGACAGTCGCTTGCCGAAGAGCGTCACCGTCGTGTCGCCGCGCACCTCGGCGATGATGATCGCCGCGAGCACGCCGAAGGTCGTGATCTTGATGCCGCCAGCGGTGCCGGCCGGTCCGCCGCCGATGAACATCAGCACATCCATCACCAGCAGCGTCTCGGGCTCGAACTGGCCGATGTCGAGCGCGTTGAACCCGGCGGTGCGGGTCTGCACCGAGTGGAAGAACGACTCGAGGATGCGCGTGCCGGGGGAGAGGGAGCCGAGCGATCCCGGGTTGTTCCACTCGAGGAGCGCGATGGCCACGGTGCCGACGAGGAGCAGCGAGCCGGTGCCGACGAGCACGAGCCACGTGTGCATCGAGAAGCGGCGCGGATGCGGCGCGTGCTTGAGGATCTGCATGATGACCGGGAAGCCGAGCCCGCCGATGATCGTCGCGGCGGCGAGCGGCAGCAGGATCCAGGGGTCGTCGACGAACCCCATGAGGTTGTCGCTGAAGAGCGCGAAGCCGGCGTTGTTGTAGCTCGAGACGGCGTGGAAGACCCCGAGCCACAGGGCGTGCAGCGGGTCCTCGCCGCGCATCCAGAAGCGCAGCCACAGCACGAGCGCGACGACGCCCTCGACGACAAGGGCGATGCGCAGGATGCTGACGACGAGCGACTGCAGGCCGCCGATGCCCGCAGCGTGCGCCTCTTGCGCCGTCGTGAGCCGCGAGCCGAGGGTGAGGCGCTTCACGACCACGATGCCGACGAGGCTCGCGAAGACCATCACGCCGAGACCGCCGAGCTGGATGAGCAGCAGGATGACGACCTGCCCGAAGGGCGTCCAGTGGGTCGCGGTGTCGACGACCGTGAGACCGGTCACGCACGCGGCCGAGACCGCCGTGAAGAGCGCCTCGATCCAGCTCGCGCCACCCGGGCCCTGCTTCGACATCGGCAGCATGAGCAGCGCCCAGCCGACGAGGTTGAGGATGACGAAACCGGTGAAGATGCGCCGGGCGGGATGCTGTCGCTCCCAGAGCTGGCTGAGCCCCCTGCGGGGACGTGTGGCTTGCACGAGCGATGAGCCTACGCCCGCCGATGTGACTTCCCGTACCAACCTGTTGTAGAGTTACCTGGTTGCTCCGAGAGCAGCAGAGGGTCTGTGGCGCAGCTGGTAGCGCACCTGCATGGCATGCAGGGGGTCGGGGGTTCGAGTCCCCCCAGATCCACCATAGATTGGATGTTCAAACCCGCGACGTCAGCGGGTTTTACGTCCTCTCCCGCCCGTAGCCTGGCCTCGTAGGTCAGCGCTGCGGCGTGGAGCGAAGGATCGAGCAACGTGTCGAAGGGCTCGCCCGGTTCCGCATCCACGACGCCGCCGCCGTCATCCAGCTCGTAGACGTTGATGCGGTCGAAGAATGCCTGGTTGCAGATGCGTCGGAGCGAGTCGTCAATGCTCATGTAGATCGCGTGCATGTCGCCGGCGAGCGCCAGGCAGTCTTCCAGGTGTGCCTTGGCCTGGTCGTACTCGACCTGGCCGGCGTCGATGCGCGAGTCGAGGAACGCGAGTCGGCGGGCGATGCGGTCCTGTTCCTCTTTGAGCAGATCCAGTGGCACGGCTCCGGCGTGGTGGGCGTGCAGCAGGCTGCGCCGTTCCTCGCGGAGCTTGTCGCGCTCCGCAGCGAGGGTGTGTCGTTCGGCCTTGCTCGCTGCGTGGAGGTCATCGAACTGGCGGGTGAGCATGTGCCGCAGCGCGGTGACGATGTGCTCGGGAATCTGCACGCGCTGGTAGTAGTCCTCGATCTTCTCCTCAATGTCGTGGATCGGCATGGCCTGGCGGGTGCAGGTCGTCCGCTTGGAGTGCCGGCCGGCGCACATGAAGTACGGGTAGACGTTGCCGTGGCGGTTCTTGGCGTGGGTCACCATGAGCCGGGAGCCGCAGTCCCCGCAGTAGATCGAGCCTTTCAGGTAGTGCTCGTGGGTCTGCGTCTTCTCACCTGAGACTTGGTGCGCGGTGAGGACGTTCTGCACCCGGTACCAGATTTCGGCGCTGACCAACGGCTCGTGGAGCCCGTCGTAGCGGGCGCCTCGGAAGATGATGTCGCCCTTGTAATAGGGGTTGGAGAGCATGTCCTGGATCGTCGTCAGGCCGGGCGATTTCGAGGGCCGCTTCGGCGTCGCGACTGTCGTCAGACCGCGGTCGATCAACTCGCTGTGCAGCATCGAGGTCGAGTAGTTTCCGGTCGCGTAGGCTTCGAACGCCCACCGCACCAGCGCGGCACGGTCGGGGTCCGGGATCACCGTGGGAACGTCGCGGCCGAGCTCGTCGCGCTTGTGGACATTGAGGTAGCCGATAGGTGCGCGGCCAACGGTCCCGCCGGTCGCGGCCTTCTGCGTCATGCCCTTAGCGACCTCGTTGGCGAGGTTGCGGGAGTAGAACTCCGCGATCGTGGACATGATGCCGTGCAGCAGCATCCCGCTCGGGGTCTCGTCAATGTTCTCGGTCGCGGAGACGAGCATCACCCCGGCCTCTTTGAGCGCGAGGTGGATCGTCACGTCGTCGGCGCGGTTGCGAGCGAGACGGTCGACCTTGTGAACGATGCAGTAGGCGACGGGGTGTGTCTTGACGTACTCGATCATCCGCATCAGCTCGGGCCGGTCGGCCCTGCGCGCGGATTCGCCCGCGTCCACGAACTCCTCGATAACGATGGCGTTGAGGTCGCGGGCCTTGCGGAGGTTCGCGTCACGCTGGGCGGGGATGGAGAATCCCTCGTCGCGTCCACCGCGCTCCGCCTGCTCCTTGGTGGAGACGCGGAGGTAGGAGACGGCGAGCGTGGTGGTCTCGCCAAGGCGGTCGAGACTGGAAGGCGGTGCTGGGGGCGCCAGAGTCATGAGTCGTGTTTCCTCTCACCGATGGTGGGAGCCAGCACGACGGGCAGAGCCGTCGCACGGTGCGACTCGTAATCGGAAACACGACCTGCGGCACGAGGGCCGTCGGTAAGCCACGAAGGCAACAGGACTGCGCACCCGGCCGGATCGAGTGATTCGACCGTGGCGTCGGATCTATTCTACTCCGCCGTCTTCTCGCGGCTCGGGAGACATGGGCGGTGTCGTGGCGGCGCAGGAAGCTCTCCTTGGCATACACCGTCCATACACGCACGTGCGGGCGTGGACGCATCAGACACCAGCGTCCCGAGCCGACCGCGAACGAGGCTCCGGGTGCGAGCGCGAGTACGCCATCCGTTGTCTCGACGTCGACGGCACCCTCCATAACGTGCATGATCTTGGCGTCGTGGAACACGACTCGATTGGTTGGGAGGGTGCGTGTCGACTCGATAGCGATCAGCGGGACCACCGGCACCACAGAGCACCGTTTGCGACACGCATTATCCAGCCGCGACTGTCACTACTCTGCCTGCCGTGCTCGCAGCGGTGGGCGCAGCTCATGTGCGTGCGGGGCGTTGGAGTTCAGCGATCGAGGCCCGATCATCGTCCCCGTGCCCCCGGCCGACAGCCTTGTCGAGCGCTGTGCGGAGCGCGTCTCCGAACGGCGGGATCAGTCCGCCGTCCCGTGCGGTATCGAGGGCGAGGTGGACATCCTTGCGTCCGAGGCTGGTCGTGAAGCCGGCGGGCTGGTAGCGGTGCTCGGCGATCAGGGAACCGTAGGAGGTGTAAACGGCGCCGGGGAACAGCGTTGTGGTGAGTAGGTCGATCAGTTGCGTCGGTCTGCCGCCGACGTGCTCGGTCATGCCGGTGGCGTCCCCGAGGGATTGGATGGCGCAGGCGACGAGGTAGTTCCCGAGGATCTTCACCACGTTGGCCTGCTCGGGTTGCTGGCCGAGGTTCCCGGTGCGGGTGCCGATGGCGTCAAGGAACGGCTGCTCCCGCTCGATGACGTCGGGAGCCCCGGCGGCGAGGACGTTGAGGCCTGCGGCCTCCGCCACGGCGACACGGCCGAAGACCGGCGCGCGAGATAACCGACGCCGTGCTCGGCGTGCAGCTCGGCGGCACGACGGGCCAGTTCGGGGTTAACGGTGGCGAGGTTGACGTGCACGCTGCCCGCAGGCGCGACATCCAGCAGACCCGAGCTCAGGAACGTCTCGGTGACGGCGTGGTCATGGGAAAGCATGGAGAACACGACCCCGCTGTCCCATGCCCCTTCGATGCCCCCGGTGACCCGGAGTCCTTCGGCGGCGAGAGCCCGGGCGGGGCCGGGTAACCGGTTCCAGACCGTGACCTCGTGGCCGGCTTTGTGAAGGCTGCGGGCGATGGGGGTTCCCATGGCTCCCAGGCCGATGACGGCAATGCTGCTCATTCGTGTGCTCCTTCGTGATGTGGACCGGACTCTGACGCTTCGGCTGCGAGGACGCCGGGGCTGGTCATTTCGAGGTGGGATAGTCAACGGCCCCGACCGCGCCTGCCTGTATCTCGACAGCAGCAGAGAGAACAACCGTCGCTGGTGCACGACGAACATCTGCGGGAACAAGAACAAGAAAAACCGGATGCCTACTCGCCCAGGAACGCCGCCCTGGCCGCATCCAGTGAGGTGAGCCTGACAGTCCGGGAAGCATTCCCATGAGTGGAGGTGCTCCGTCGAGCTACTGGAGGGGTCACACCCCAGCGATGTCGCTGTGGTCTTCGCGAGACGTTGTCATCGGTGAGCGAAGGATGGCGGCGCCGGCGATCAGCGCCCAGATCTGGAGGGGAAAGACGGTGATTCGTTCTGCTACGCCGATGCCGATGGGGCCGGTGGGGTTGCTGACGGCGATTGCGGTGAGGATGAAGCCGATGAGTCCGGCAATGCCGAGGATGACGGCGGAGCGTCGGGCGACGGGCATGGTGCGTGTTGAGCGGGAGATGCCGGCGGCGATGAGGGCGATGTTGCCGAGGATGAAGATGGGCAGTGCGCCGATGGAGTGGCCGGTGAGGTTGACGTTTTCGGGCATGAGTCCGACGAGTATCCAGGAGATCCCGGCGATGGCGACCATGATCTGCCAGGCGCGGGGGCGGGTGTGGACGAGGCGGGATCGGATGAGCAGTCCGATGCCGATGAGCAGGAGGACGCCTTGGAGGATGAAGGCGGCGTTCATGATCGGGTGAAGTGGTGAGCAGACGTAGTTCTGCAGGACGGGGCCGCAGACGGTCGCGCCGAGGTCGCTGATGTAGTTGTTCCACAAGCTGTAGGCCGGTGAGGTCCATGCGGCTTGCGTGATGAGGTGGGCGATGAAGAACTGCAGGGTGCCGGCGATGAGGAGGATTGCTCCGATCGTCGCGGTGCGCGGTCGTGCCGCGACGGGGGCGGGGGTTGTGGTGGTCACTTGGTGTGGTCCTTCGGGTGGATGAGGGCGGTGAGCGCGGCGCCGGCGAGGAAAAGGATGCCGACGCCGGTGTACGCGGTGGTGTAGCTGTGGACGGCGGCGGCTGCGTCGTGGCCGGGGTGGGCGGTGAGGAACGTGGCCGCGGCGGAGGCGGCGATGGTGCTGAGGGCGGCGACGCCGACGGAGCCGCCGATCTGCTGGGCGGCGTTGACGCTCGCGGCGGCTGCGCCGGCGTCGGCGTGGTCGACTCCGGCGGTCGCGGAGCCGGTGGCGGTCGCGATGACCAGTCCGATTCCCGCGCCGATGAGGAGCAGGCTGGGTAGCAGGTCGGTGGTGTAGTTCGCGGTCGTCCCCAGCCGGGTCAGGAGCAGTGCGCCGACGCCAGCCACGGCGAGGCCGAGGGGCACCACAGGGCGGGCGGTGAACCGGCGGGTGAGGGCGGGGCCGATGAACACCGCTGAGGCGACCAGGGCGATGGGCACGGGGAGGAAGGCGAGGCCGGTGACCAGTTGGGGGTATCCAAGGGTCGTTTGAAGGTAGAACGGCAGGAACAGGAACGTGGTGAAGAGGCCGGCTGAGGACAGCAGCAGTGCGATGAGCGCGCTTCCGCGGGCGCGGTCTAGGATGACGCGTAGCGGGAGCAGAGGCGTGTTGGTTCGGGTCTGGATGACCACGAAGACGATCAGCAGGATGAGCGCTACGGCGAGGTAGGCGATCGTCGCCGGTGCCGCCCACCCGTTGGTCTCGGCGTGGGAGGTGCCGAGCACCAGGGCGAAGAACCCGCCGGCGACGGCCACCGCGCCCGGGATGTCGAGGCGCTGCCGGGCGCCGGCGGCGACGCGCGGCAGCAGGATGAGGGCCCCGATGATCGCGGGGATCGCGATCACGGTGTTGATGTACATCGTCCACCGCCACGACAGCGCCTCCGTGAGCGCCCCGCCGAGGAGGAGTCCGATGGTGGTTCCGACCATGGAGACGGCACCGAAGATCCCGAACGCCCTCCCGCGCTCCTTTTCATCCGTAAAGGAGACCGACACGAGCGCCAGCGCCGAGGGCGCGAGCAGGGCCGCGAACGCGCCCTGAGCGATCCTGGCCGCGATCAGCAGTTCCACCGACGGGGCCGCGCCGCCGATCGCGGAAGCGATCGCGAAGCCGACGAGCCCGGCGATGAGGGTCTGCTTCCTTCCCCACCGGTCGCCGAGTCGGCCGCTGAGCAGCAGCAGGCTTCCGAACGTGAGCGCATAGCCGGTGATGATCCACTGGCGGGAGCTGTCGGGGAAACCGAGGTCAGCCTGAGCCGAGGGCAGCGCGATCGTGACGATGGTCGTGTCCAACGCGATCATCAACTGCGCGAGCGCGAGGACGGTCAGCAACCACCACCGACGTGCGATCGAGGGGACCGTCGGGGCTGTGGGAGGGTTTTCGGGCATGGCGAAGAGATCTCTTTCGTGGAGGTCCGGGGTTGGTGAGAAGCGAGGGCCGTCGTCGAGAGCGAACCGGTCGGCGGGCGGTGTCAGAGCCGACGGGCGAGCCAGAGCGTTCGTGTGCCTCGGATATGCACCTGCGGAAGATGCTCATGCCCAGGGGCAGTGTCGAGGATCTGTTCGAGTTGCATTCGCTCGGCGGCGTTCAGGCCACCCGCGGCGTGGTGAGCGAGACGGCGTAGCTCCGCACGCGCGTAGTCTCCGCCCGGACAGTCGGCAGCAAGTACTTGATCGCTGGAGAGCGTGTTCTTCGAGACCCCCTCGAAACCTGCCGCGCTGATCTGGCCGGTCCAGTCGACGGGTATCGCGTCCGCATTCGTGAGATCCCGCAGCCGCGACTCGACTCGCTCGTACTCAGCGGGCAGGACACGCGGAGGGGCATCCATCTCCAGGACCGCCAGCACCCCGCCACTACGGATCAGACGCGACAAGGCCGCGAGCTCCTGGGCCGGGTTGTCGAACTCGTGGAACACGGACGACGCCCACACCAGATCGATCGACCCCGGTTCCAGACCGGACTCCAGCACGGAACGGTTCACCGTGGTCACACGAGCGAGGCCGGCCTGTGACGCGCGCGCTGAGATCCGGTGCGTCATCGAACGATTCGCATCCAGCGCGACCACTTCCGCATCCGCATACCGGCCGGCCAGCCGGAAAGTCGCCGAGCCGGTCCCCGCACCGACATCCAGTACTCGACGGACCAGGTCCGGGTGAGCGACGTCCACCACCGCGGTCAGTGCGTCCTCGATAAGCCCGGCGTGAATCCGCGAATCGAGTTCGAAAAGCGACGACCCGGGAAAGTGCGGATGAGAGTGCGGAAGGTGGGGTTCTCGCATGGCCATGTCTCTACCGTAGACGCGAAGTGCTCCTGGAGCATACACTCTTGCCTATGAAGCAAGACCTGGATGTGGACCGACTTGTGCGACAACGGATTCGGGCATTGCGGCTCGCCCGAGGCTGGTCCCTCGACACCCTCGCAGAACGCGCCTACCTGAGTCCGTCCAACCTCAGCCGCATCGAGACCGGTGGCCGCCGTATCGCCCTCGACCAACTCGTGCCTATCGCTCGTGCGCTCGACGCGACCATCGACCAACTCGTCGAATCACCCGACGATGAAGACGTCGTCATCCGGCCACACCAATACGAGGGGCGAGGCATGACCACCTGGACTCTCGCCTCCTCACGCACACCCGGCGGACTCACCGTCGCGAAGATGCGAATCACCACACCCCCGTCGCCCCTCGAAGAAGCAGGCGTCCACCCCGGCCGAGACTGGTTCACCGTCCTCACTGGCACCGCAGCACTCCGCCTCGGCGAACGACTCATCATCGTCGAGCAAGGCAACGCCGCCGAGTTCTCCACCATGATCCCGCACGCCATCGGCGCGCATGGTCCTCAACCTGTAGAAGTCCTAACTATCCTGACCGCGGAAGGAAAACACGCTCACGAATAGCGTTCTTGCTCGGCCTGTGCCGCTCGTGCCGAATCGATGTTGACCGGACCACGCGCGGTCCAGAACGATTCGGCGCGGGATACCAAGGTCCAGACGTGGCCGTAAAGGGGATCACCGCCGATCGCGACGCGGTCCTCGACGTAACAGGTGCTCGCACCGCCGCCTATGCCCGATCTCGCACCGGCCGTCGCCTCTGCCGAGCTGTCGTTCCGAACCTCGCTTCAGAGCCACCACGCCTCTTGCAGATCAAGGTGTACTTATATGTACACTTAGGTACAACTCATTCATTGGAGGGCAGATGGTGGTGTATGGCAAGGCTGAAGCGAGGCGGATGCTGCCGGAACTGGTCGCGCGAGCGCGGGCGGGCGAGGCGATCCCGATCGGGATGCGAGGCGTTCCGGAGGCGAAGCTCGTGAGCTATCTGGCACCGACGCTCAGCGATGTGGAACTGGCGACATTGGCCCGAGGGCTTGGGGAGTCGCAGGCGTACCGGATG
Source organism: Microbacterium sp. (assembly GCF_031179285.1). GTDB lineage: Bacteria > Actinomycetota > Actinomycetes > Actinomycetales > Microbacteriaceae > Microbacterium. The sequence continues at coordinate 9,057 of NZ_JAPSHY010000039.1, forward strand.
TTCGCGCGTGGTACCCGACACTCTGACGCGGATGCAGGTGGGAATGACGTCTTGAGCGTCGTACCCGACAACCTGGCTGCGGATGTGGTCAAGACGTTCATGGCGTCTCCGAGCAACCGTGATTTCGCGGCAGAGTTCGTGACGTCACTCGCCTTGACGACCCGTCGCCTCTACCACGAAGCTGGTCGAGAGCAGCCGTCAATCGAGCGCCTGCTGACGGGGATCTCAATGTCAGCTGGAGAGCACCCAGCGCTGTTCGAGCAGCTCCTCGCAGAGGTCATGCCGAAGGTTGCCGTCATTCTGCGTCACGTTGCCGATGCCGAGGACCCGATCGCTCTGCCTCCGCAGGACCTGTAGGCGGGCACAGCACCGCTCGGCGTTCGTCACGAGTCGCGTCTCGTGCGGATAGCCGTCTACCTAGCCAGCGTGACTGTTTCGATGCGTGTGATGTCGGCGGGTGACGGCTACAAGTACCTGCTGCGCACTGTCGCGGCCGGCGACGGCGACAGGTCGCTCTCCACGCCCCTGACGCGCTACTACAACGCCGAGGGCACCCCGCCGGGGCGCTGGCTCGGCACTGGAGTCGCCACACTCGGCGGCGGGCGGATCAGCGTGGGCGATCGGGTCTCCGAAGCCCAGCTCCAGCTCTTGGTCGGTATGGGTCGTGACCCGATCACCGGGGATCCGCTCGGCCGTGCCTATCCCGAATGCCGGAGCGTTGCCGAGCGGGTCGAGGCGCGCACCGTGGCACTCGATCCATCCCTCGGGCCGGCGTCACGCGCGGAGGTGGTCACCGCAATCGAGGCCGAGGAGGCCGAGCGTGGGACGCGGCGCGCGGTTGCGGGGTTCGACTTCACGTTCAGCATTCCGAAATCTGCGAGCGTCTTGTGGGCGGTCGCGGATGCCGGGACGCAGGCATTGATTGCGGACGCGCATCATGCGGCGGTTGCGGAGGTGGTTGCGTTCATGGAGCGGGAGGTTGCAGCCACGCGCACGGGCGCAACCGGTCGCGGCGGTGCGGTTGCGCAGGTCGACGTCCGCGGCCTGGTCGCTACGGCGTTCGATCATTACGACTCGCGGGCGGGTGATCCGCACCTGCACACGCACGTCGTCATCAGCAACAAGGTGCAGACCGTTCTCGATGGCAAGTGGCGGTCGTTGGACGGGCGGCCGAGGATCGACAGCGGCAGGATGATGATGAACAGCCACCGCCAAGTGAGCTGCGCCATCACGAGACCGGAGAACGCCGGGCCGAGAGCGGGCGCGACAGCCGTCACAGCCGTGACCAACGCCATCATCTGGCCCCGACGAGACGGCGCGACGAGACCGATCGACGTCGTCATCAGGAGCGGAACCAGCACGGCCGTCCCCAATGCCTGCACGATGCGGCCGGTGAGCAGCAGTTCGAAGCCGGGGGCGACGGCCGCGATCGCGGTTCCCAGGATGAACACCCCGACGCTGCCGATGAAGATCGTCCGGAGCTGGAAGCGCTGCATGACCCAGCCGGTGGTCGGGATGATCACCGCGAGGGTGAGTGCGTACCCGGTGGTCAGCCACTGCCCCGTCGTCGCCGTGATGTCGAGGTCGTCCATGATCCGCGGCAGCGCGACCCCGACGACCATCTCGGACAGGAACGCCACGAATGCGGAGAAGACCAGGACGGCGATCGTCACGACCTCGCCCGGGGACAGCCGCTTCGTCGCTCCCGCCCCGACGCGACCCGGGACGACGGCGATCGACTCCGTGTCAGGGGTGATGTGAATGTCAGTGGTCATGAGGTGCTGGCTCCGAGGTAGGCGCGCGAACGATCGGCCGGGTGGTGTGCAGCAGGAAGACACCCGGACAGAGCACCGCACCGTTGGAGCGCTCGTCAGTGACCATTCTCAACCTTCTCACTAGTGAGAAGGTCAAGTCGCCCGGCCGTCGTCACCTGGGCGCAGCGACGCCGCTCAGCTCGCCTTGCTCTGCGGCGACTGGATGCCAGCCAGACGGAGGGCCTCGAGATAGCTGGTGAGGGCGTCGCGGTTGTGGGCGAGGAAGTCGATCTTCTCGCTCATCCGATCGCGTTCGGTCTCGAGCAGATCGTAGAGAGCGGGGTCGGCGTTCTCGACGATGATGGTCTGAGGCTGTCCCAGGCAGGGAAGGATGTTCGTCACGATCCGAGTCGGGATGCCCGCATCGATGAGGCCCCTGATCTTGCCTACGCGATCGACCAGGTAGTCGTCGTACTCCCGGTAGCCGTTGTCGAGTCTCCTCGGAGCGATGAGGCCCTGTTCCTCGTAGTATCGGAGCATCCGGGACGGGACGCCCGTCCTCCGCGACAGTTCACCGATACGCACGCGTCTTCTCCTGCAACGACTTGACATTCACACTAATGGCAAGGTTCATCATAGTGATATGCCTGAGGAACGAGAAGAAGAACGTCTGAAGATCGGGATCATCGGTGCCGGGTCCATCGGCTCCACCATCGCCCGCCGCCTGAGTCGGCACGGGCACGACGTCGCCATAGCGAACTCGCGCGGCCCCCAGACGATCCGCGAAGCAGCGCTCCGGACCGGCGCTCGAGCGGTCACCGCCGCCGAGGCCGTTCAGGGCGTGGACGTCCTGATCGTGTCGGTTCCGATGAACCGCAACGCCGACATCGCCGAGTACGTCCGTTCGGCCCCGGCGGAAGCGGTGATCATCGACACATCGAACTACTACCCGATGCGCGACGGTTCCGTGCGGGAGTTCGAGGAGGGCGTCCCCGAGACCGTGTGGCTGTCGGCGCTCTTCGGGCGCCCCGTCGCGAAGGCATGGAACGCGATCACATCGCAGTCCTTCGACGCGAAGGCGTCCGAGCCGGGTGACCCTCTTCGCGTCGCCATCCCCGTGGCGGCTGATCGTGACACCGATCGCCGGCTCGCGATGCGGCTCGTGGAGCAGACCGGCTTCGATGCCGTCGACGCCGGCGTCCTCGCGGAATCCTGGCGCCAGCAGCCGGGCGCACCCGTCTATTGCACCGACCGAACGCGCACCGAGATGCCGGACTGGCTGGCTGCAGCGGAGAAGGAACGGGTTCCCCAGCGCCGCGACCTCGCGATGGCCGTCATCGGTGACTACGTCAGAGCCGGAGGCGACGCCACGGACGGCCGGTTCCTCGTGGCTGTGAACCGAGCCAGCTACAGCTGACGCCGTCGACTCGCGCGGGAATCAGCTCGATCAGGAGGACGGGAAGCGCGAGCAAGGCGAAGCCGACCACGCGCATCCACCTCGCGAGCGCTGTGCGATCGCGGGCCGGAGGATGGCGGACCGTCTCCTCCACTGACGCGCTCGTCGTCATCGGCCTGTCAAGCGGCCGGGGCGACCGGCCCGATCGCGCCCGCTCACCGGTTCCATCTCGGCTCCCGCCGCTCGATGCCCGGCGGCGAGGGCCGGCCCCTGTCGAGCGCTCCAGGGCGAGTGCGCGAACGGCGCATCGGCGACGATGGCGCCATCGAGCATGGCCGCGGCAGCCGGTGGTGCCGCCTCGCGCGGTGGTCTGCCGAAGGCGTCAGAGGAATATTCGCCGCCGCGTCCAACTTGCACCCACCATGCGAGCCATCATCTACTCCCGGTCCGGTCCCTCGTCGGTGTTCGAGCTCACCGACCGCGAGCCCGCCGCGCCCGGTCCCGATGAAGTGCGAGTCCGTGTCGCCGTGTCGGGCGTGAACCCGACGGATTGGAAGGCCCGCTCGGGCAGCCGGCCCCTCGCGTTCGAGGAGATCGTCCCGAACCAGGATGGGGCCGGCGTCGTCGACGCTGTCGGCTCGGACGTCGAGGACTTGAAGGTCGGCGATCGCGTCTGGCTCTTCCTCGCCGCCCACCAGCGTCCGACGGGGACCGCGCAGGAGTTCACGGTCGTGCCGGCACGTCGCGTCGTCCGGCTGCCCGACGGCATCGGATTCGACGTCGCCGCGAGCCTGGGCGTTCCCGCCATGACCGCGCACCGCGCACTCACCGTGCACGAGTTCGGCCCGGCGCGCCTCGCGCCCGGCACCCTCGACGACCGTGTCGTACTGGTGCAAGGGGGAGCAGGGGCCGTCGGCCACGCCGCCATCCAGCTGGCGGCGTGGGCGGGTGCGACCGTGATCGCCACGGTCAGCAACGACGACAAGGCAGCCCTGGCCCGCGCAGCCGGCGCGCATCACGTCTTCCAGTACCCGGACGACGGGCTCTCGGCGAAGGTGTCGTCCGTCGCTCCGAGCGGCGTCGACCACATCGTCGAGGTCGCGCCCGCTCAGAACGCCGCGCTCGATGTCGAGGTGCTCGCCAACCACGGCAGCATCGCGTACTACGCGAACAACAACGGTGACGAGTTCACCGCTCCGATCATGGCGAGCTTCGCGAAGAACGTCCGCTGGCAGGGCCTGCTGCTCTACACCGTCGGCCCGGAGGCACTCGCGGCGGCTGCGGAAGACATCACTGCCGCGCTCGAGGCGGGCGCTCTTCCCGTGGGGGCGGAAGCCGGGCTGCCGCTGACGTGGTTCTCCCTCGAGGAGACGGCGTCCGCGCACGACGCCGTCGAAGACGGAGTCACCGGGAAGGTGCTCATCAGCGTCGCGGACGACCTGCGCTGAGGGATCCCCAGGCACGGTAGCTTCCTGTCGCGCGACTCCGACGGACGCCGGGCGGGCTCGGTTGCCCCGGTCCACCCGGCAGTCTTCGTGCTCGCCGGGCAGTTGCAGCCCGGCTGATCCCATCAGGAGACCGGAGTCTCCCCGGTCTCCGTCGCGGTGAACCATGCCAGCCATCCCTCGGGCATCTCGTGCACCTCGTAGGGCCCGCACCACAGCACCTCGTCGGGCAGCTCGCTCGCATCCTCGAAGCCGCCGTAGCGCCCGTCGAACGGCAACGACGAGCGTGCCGCGGTCGTGCAGTCGGTCGGCTCGCTGCCGGTGAAGGCGATGACCGCGTTGGTCTCGTCGTGCGTCGCGGTCGTGCGGATGTCGGCGGCGTCGCTGGGCAGCCACTCCGGCATCGGCACACCGACCCAGCCGCTCGCCGCGTCGGCGCGGGTGTCGAACGATTCGCTGTGGACCCGGCTGAAGGGATCGGTGATGCCTGCGCATCCGGTCAGCGCTGCGACCGTGAGGGTGGCCGCCGCCAGGGCGGCGAGGGAGGTGTTGCGTCGTGTCATGCCCTCATCCCATCGCGCGGTGCCGCTGCGGCGCGTCGGACGAGCGGCGGATCAGCCTCATCCCGGCGGATGATCCGTCGTCGATCGCGAGCGCAGCGGCAGATCTCGCTGCGTCTCGACGATCCGCGCGCAGCCGTGCCCCGAACGTCTACAGGTGCGCGCCGCAGCGCCTGGCGGCGAGCACGGCGAGCGAGCGCGTGGTCGCGATGAGCTCGTCGATCTGGACCTGCTCGCGCGGTGCGTGGGCGTAGCGCACGTCGCCGGGGCCGTAGTGGAGCGTTGGGATGCCACCCATCCCGGCGTAGAGACGCAGGTCGCTGCCGTACGGCGCGCCGGCGAGGCGCGCCTCGCGATGCTCGGTACGGCGGATGGCGCCGAGCACCTCGTCGACGAGGGGATGCGCGGCGTCGAGCTGCCCGCTCGCGAACTGCCCGCCGGGCCAGCGCACGCGCACGGGGTGGTCGCGCAGCCACGGGTCGTGCCGGCAGGCTTCGGCGATCGACCGCTCGAGCGCGGCCCGGGCGGCGGTCACCGGCTCGCCGAGCCGCACGCCGAGGCGTCCCTCCGCGATCAGCAGGTCGGGCACGCTGCTCGCCCAGTCGCCGGCGCGCATCGTGCCGATCGAGATGGGGTAGGGCAGCGGATTGCCGTCGAACAGCCGATCAGGACGGGCGTTGCGCTCGCGCTCGAGCTCGCTCAGCGCTGCGCGCACGGGCAGGAACGCGTCGATGGCGCTGTAGCCGCTCAGCCGGGCGCTGCCGTGCGCTGCGCGGCCGGCGACGCGCAGCTCGAAGGTCAGCGCGCCCGCGTTGCCGACCACGAGGTTGGTGCTCGTGGGCTCGGTGATGACGGCCGCCTCGCCCCGGTGGCCTCGCAGCATGGTCGCGAAGGCGCCGAGGCCGCCGTCCTCCTCGCCGACGACGGCGTGGAGCGCGAACGATCGCTCGAGTCGCACGCCTGATGCGACGAGGGCGCGAGCGACGGCCATGTTCGCCGCGACGCCCGCCTTCATGTCGCACGCGCCCCGGCCGTGCACGGCGCCGTCGCGGATGGCGCCGCTGAAGGGATCGCGGTCCTGCCACCGGTCGAGGTCGCCGGTCGGGACGACATCCACGTGCCCCTGCAGCACGAGCGCGGGAACGCTGCCGTCGTCGCCGAGCACGCCCACGACGCCGTAGCCCTCGGTGCGCGGCGCCTCGGTGCCCGGGAAGTCGGGATGCGCTGCCAGGCCGTCGAGGTCGAGCTTCCACACGTCGACGTCGAAGCCGAGCGATGCCAGCCGCCGTGCATGCCGGTGCTGGAGGTCGGACTCCGCGTCGGTGCCGGTCACGCTCGGGACGCGGATCAGCTCGACGAGGTCGCTGACGAGCGCATCCACGTCGATCGCGTCGAGCACTCGGGTCTCCGCTGCGGAGAGGCCGGGGAGCGACACGGCGGCGGGGACGCTGGTGAGGAGGGACTGCGGGGAGGTCACGTCGTGAACGTACGGCGACTCGGGCCTTCGAAGGAATAGCGCGAAGTCGTACGCAATCTCATACGCTCTATATGTGATCCAACCGCAGCAGCTCCGCGTCCTGGTCGCCATCCGAGACCGCGGGTCGCTGACCGCCGCCGCCGAGTCGATGGGCTACGGCGTGCCGACCATCGCCCACCATCTCGCGTCGCTCGAGCGGCACTTCCGCGCGCGGCTCGTCGAGCGGGATCGACGCGGCGCCCGGCTCACGGCACTGGGCGCGGTGCTCGTCGAGGAGGCCGTGCAGATCCTCGCCCGGCTAGAGCAGGCCGAGCTGCTCGTCTCGACGCAGCGCGATCGGGGGCTCGCGACCATCCGGGTCGGCACGTTCGCCTCCATGGGATCGCAGCTGCTGCCGCGAGCGATCCGCGAGCTCAGGCGCCGCATGCCGGTGCAGGTGGAGGTCGTCGAGGCGGAGCCGACCGGGGTCGTGCAGCTGCTGGAGGCGGGGGAGATCCACGCCGGCCTCATCTACGACTCCGCCGATGACCCCGCGTTCACCTCACCCGACCTGCAGCTGCAGGTGCTCCTCGAGGAGCGCTACCGGGTGCTCGTGGCCGGGAGCAGCCCGCACGCCGACACCGCGGAGATCGACATCGGCGAGCTCGCGCACGCCGACTGGATCTGCAGCCGGCACGAGTCGGAGACCTCCGACCGCGTGCTGCGGCGCGTCGGTCACACCCTCGGGTTCGAGCCCCGCGTGCTCATGCGCACCGATGATCTGAACATGATCCACGGGCTCGTCGCGGAGGGGCTCGCGTGCACGGTCATCGCCCCGAGCGCGGTCGACACCCGCTTCGCGGTGCGAGCGCTCCCCGCGGTGCAGGAGCTCGACCTGCGCCGCACCCTGTTCGTGCGGCCGAAGGCGCCCTCGCCCCGAGCGATCACCGAGCTGCAGCGCATCCTCGTCGACGTGCTCGACGCGCAGTCGACCTGACCGAGGAACGCACGCAGGTCAGGACAGACCGGGCCGCACGACGAGCTCGAACGCAGCGCGACCGTACGCGCGTCCGTTGACCTGCAGCTCGATCGCGTGCTCGCCGGGATGGAAGGTGCGGGTCGTCCGCGGCCGGAACGAGTAGGACTTCGCGATCTCGACCGTCTCGCCCTGCTCGATCGAGCGGGATGCGAGCTTGAAGACCTTCGGCGCGTGGGTGCCGCGGGCCGTGCGGAAGTGCAGGACGAAGTCGATGGATGCGCGGGCGGTCTCCGGGCCGGTGTTGGTGACCCGCGCGGTGAAGCCGACCGCATCGCCCAGAGGCACCTCGAGTGAGGAGAGGACCGGCCCGTCGACATCGAAGTGCGCCCCGCGGAAGCCCATCAGTGCAAGGGCCTTCGGATGTCCCCGTTTCACGAGGGTGCGGAGCGCGTGCCGGGCGACGCGCGGGGTGTTGGCGTCAGGCTCGTCGAGCCAGCTGCCCACGATGTCCGCGGCGAGGTCGGGGTCGTCTCGGCTCAGGTCGTTGACATGGTTCGCGACCGAGCGGCGGACGACCTCGCTCTCGTCGCGGTACAGCGCATCGACGATGGGGCGGGTGACGCCCGGCTGCCGGCGCAGCGCGGGCACCCCCTTGCCCCACTGCAGGTGCGGGCGCGTGCCCTCGCTCGCGAGGCGCCGCACGTGAGCGTCCTCGTCAGCCGTCCAGCGCTGCGCGATCTCGAGCGCTCGATCGAGCCTGGCATCGAGCATGCCGCGGATCGCGAACTCCCCGGTCAGTCGAGTCGTGAGCAGCGCCAGCATCGCCATGGCGTCGTCGAAGTCGCGATCCACGCCGGATGCGAGCGCTCGCGCCACGATCGCCTCGGAGACCGGCCACAGCATCCAGCCGGTGA
>NZ_JAPSHY010000061.1 GCF_031179285.1 Microbacterium sp.
CCTCGACGCTGACCGAGACGTTCTCGGGGATGTGGGTGGCCTCGACCGACAGGCGCAGCACGTGCAGCTCCTGGTCGACGGAGGTGCCCGGGTAGCTCTCGCCCTCGACGTGGATCGGGACCTCGACCTCGACCTTCTCACCCTTGCGGACGACGATGAGGTCGAGGTGCTCGATGACCTGGCGCACCGGGTCGCGCTGCACGTCCTTCACGAGCACCAGCTGGCTCTTGCCCGCGATGTCGAGGTCGATGATGGCGTTCGCACGCCGGATGATCAGCGCGGTCTGGTGACCGGGCAGGGTCACGTGCTGCGGCTCGCCGCCGTGACCGTAGATGACGGCCGGGATCTTGCCCGCGGCGCGGATCTTGCGGGCTGCGCCCTTGCCGAAGGAGTCGCGGGCCTCCGCGACGACCTTGTTGTCTTCTGCCATGGTGGTTCTCCTTGCGGGCTCGCGGCCCAGATCGTGTGTCTGTCGTCAACTCGAACGCATGCGAGCGTGAGGAATAGCCATGAGCCGCTTCCACCGCGTCGATCACGGATGCCGCGTCCGAGTGAACCCGGAGCGCCGACATCCCTCGCCGAAGTCCAATGGACGAGTCTACAACGCTTTGAGGCGTGCGCGCAGCGCTCATGTCGACGAGGCCGCCGAGGACGACAGGCGATGGACCCGGTCCTCGCCACGCCAACATCCGGCAACCGATTGACGGGCCCGGCGCACCAACGGCTCAATGAAGCCACGGCGGAGTGCAGCGTTGCACTCATTCGACGCCGAATATGGAGGAGACTGCCATGCGCAGATCGTCATGCCGGACACTCATACCAGGCTCACTCACCGCCGCCGCACTCGTCCTCTCACTTTCGATGGCGAGTGTCAGTGCCGCCGCAGTCGCACCCCCGCACGACGAGAACAACGCAGGCGGCAACCAGCCGCCGTCGCACTCGACAGCGCCGAACAGGGCCCCCGTCGTCGAGTCCCACGTCAAGGACGTGATCAAGGTCAAGGGAAGGGAGTTCCGCGACCTGAACGACAACGGCTCGCTCGACCCGTATGAGGACTGGAGGCTCTCGGATGAGGACCGCGCAGCCGACCTCCTGTCGCGGATGACGCTCGAGGAGAAGGCGGGGCTGATGCAGATCGCGTCACTCCGAGCCACCGCACCACAGCTCATCCAGGATGCGTCCATCACGCACCTGATCATCCGAGACAATCTCACGGCGTACGAGCTCGCCGCCCGGGCGAACTCCTTGCAGGAGATCGCGGAGGGGACCCGACTCGGCATCCCGGTGGTGTTCACCTCCAACCCCCGCAACCACGTCAACCCTGATCTCGAGTTCGGGATCTCCGAGGCAGCCGGCCAGTTCTCGACCTGGCCGGGGACGCTGGGCCTGGCCGCGACGAACGACATCGAGCTGATTCGCGACTTCGCCGAGATCGCGCAGGAGGAGTGGCGTTCGTCCGGCATTCAGAAGACCTACGGCTATCAGATCGAAACAGCGACCGAGCCTCGCTGGCGACGGGTCAACGGCACATTCGGTGAGAGCCCCGAACTCAATGCCGCGATCGCAGAGCAGCTCGTACTCGGTTTCCAGGGAGCGGAGTTGAGCAACGAGAGCGTGGCCCAGACGGTCAAGCACTTCCCCGGCGACGGCGCGGTGCTCCGCGGGCTCGACCCGCACAACGAAGCCGGCAAGTGGGCCGTCTACCCGACGCCGGGAAGCCTGCAGGACTACCAGCTCCCCCCGTTCCAGGCGGCGATCGACGCCGGAGCGAGCTCCGTCATGTCCTACTACAACGTGCCGAGCAACGCGATGAGTGCCCAGCAGCTGGACATGGAGGACTGGTACGCGCCCGGTCAGCAGTTCGAAGAGGTGGCAGGCGCCTACAACGAGGCCATCCTGACCGGCCTGCTCCGTGACCGGATGGGCTTCACCGGGTACGTCAACAGCGACAGCGGCATCCTGACGTCGCGGGCGTTCGGCGTCGAGAACCTCACCACCGCCGAGCGTTTCACCAAGGCGGTGCGTGCCGGAACCAGTCTGTTCTCGGACAACAGCGACCCGTCGGGCCTCATCGAGGCGGTCGAGACGGGACTGCTCGCCGAAGCCGAGCTGAACCCGTCAGTGCAGCTGCTGCTCGAGGAGGTCTTCGCACTCGGCCTGTTCGAGGACCCCTACGTCGACCCCGCCCTCGCCCAGCAGGTCGCGGACGACCCCGAGTCCCAGGCTCGGGCAGACGAGGCGCACCGCAAGTCGATCGTGCTGATGCGCAATGACCAGCAGGCGCTTCCGATCACCGATTCGGATACCGCCACGACGAAGCTGTTCGTCGAGGTCGTCACGCGCCAGGACGGCATCGAGCAGACAGCGGCGCTCAAGGAGCTCATCGCGGAGCACGATCCGTCGCTGCAGCTCGTCGACACGCTCGAGGAAGCCACCGCTGCGCTCGTCTGGGTGCGGCCGAATGTGTTCGAGTACCCCGACAACTCGACCGTCGAGATCGAGCTCGGCGAGCTGACCGGAGTCGATGTCGAGCGCGTGCAGCATATCGAGGCCACCGTGCCGACGATCCTCGCGGTCAACCTCGGCAACCCGTGGGTGATGAACGCGATCGAGCCCGGTGCCGCTGCCGTCGTCGGCACGTTCAACGTCAAGGCGGAGGCGCTGCTGGAGGTCGTTCGTGGGAAGTTCAATCCGACCGGCGAACTTCCGATCAGCATCCCCGCCGACCAGGAGGCGGTCGAGCAGAACGCGTCCGACGTTCCGGGGTACGCCGAGTCGTTCGACTACAGCTATGTCAATGCGGCCGGGGACGCCTACACCTTCGGGTTCGGGCTGACCTACACCGAATAGCCGAGCCGGGTCGCGCCCTCGATCGGCCTCAACCCACGAGAAACGGACGCACCTCGGCACGACGAAGCACATATGGTCGCTCTCCGGAGCTCACCTTCCAGGCTGGCCGCGCACCTCGCGGCCAGCCTGGCCCCATGCGTGCCGCGACCGCTGTGGCGGCCGCTGGAGGGCCCGGATCCGAACAACCGTGAGTGATTCCCGTCGAACGAGCAGGCGTCGACATGCTCAGGACGTCACCCGCCCTCGTCGCTTCGCACGATCGTCGACATCCGACCGGCATGCGGCGATTCATCCGGCGGCCGATGTGCCCCCGGTGAGGCGTGCGACCGCATCAGCGAGGATCGCGTCGACTGGGCGGTCGATGTCGACGACGAAGCCGGGCTCGTCCGGACCGAGCGTTTCGAGGTCGGCGAGTTGCGAGTCCATGAGGCTGACCGGCATGAAATGGCCTGTGCGTCCCTCCGTACGAGCGAGGAGTACATCGCGTGCTCCGTGAAGGTGCACGAAACGAACTTCCTTCGCACGCGAGCGGATGACGTCCCGGTAGCGACGCTTCAGCGCCGAGCACGCGAGGACCAGCCCGGTGCCGGCGTCAGTCGCTTCAGCAGCCGCTGCACCGACTGCTTCGAGCCAAGGCCGGCGATCATCGTCGTCGAGCGGGATCCCCGAGGCCATCTTCTCGACGTTCTCGAGCGGGTGCAGTTGGTCGGCATCGGCGAAGGGAACACCGAGGTCACGCGCGAGGAGGGCACCGATGGTCGATTTCCCTGCGCCGGATACGCCCATGACCACGACGACCGGCGGCCCTGATTCCATGTGGCCAGTATCCACCAACCGAGGGCGACACGCGGTCGCGCTCGCGGCGCGCCATTCAGCAGCAGCCGTTGACGCGGGTCAGGGCACGACCAAGCCGAGCGCTGTCGGCAACCACAACGACACAGCCGGGACGAACGCCACGATGAACAGCGCGATGCAGAGGGCCCAGAAGAACGGCCAGAGGCGTCCGATCACGGATTCGACGCGGACGTTGCCGACGCGTGCCGCGACGAAGAGGTTGTTCCCGATCGGCGGCGAGATGTTGCCCAGGCACATGTTGAAGACCATCATCGCGCCGAAGTGGATCGGGCTGACTCCGAGAGCGGTGACCACCGGCAGGAAGATCGGCGTGAAGATCAGGATCGCCGGAGTGGGGTCCATCACGGTGCCGGCGAGCAGAAGGACGATCATGATGACGACCAGGATGATCGCCACGTTGTCGGTCAGGCCGAGGAGGCCTGCCGTGACCAGCTGGGGGATCTGGGCGAAGGCGAGCACATAGCCGAGGATGCCCGAGACCCCGATCAGCAGCATGATGATGCCGGTCACCTTCGAGGCCTCGAGGATGATCTTCGGGAGTGCCTTCAGCGACAGCGTGCGCTGAAGGAGGCCCAGCGTGAACGAGTAGAGCACGGCGATCACGGCCGATTCCGTCGCGGTGAACACACCGGTGAGGATGCCGCCGATCACCACGACGATCATGAGCAGCGCGGGCAACGCCTTCAGGAAGACGATCAGCGCCTGCCGCAACGTCGGTCGCGGCCCGGTGGCGCGCAGTTCGGGGTGCTTGCGGGCGTAGAGGGCGACCACGATGATGCAGACGAGCGCCCAGAGGAGCCC
>NZ_JAPSHY010000062.1 GCF_031179285.1 Microbacterium sp.
TCGGTGCGCCGGAGGAGTAGATCGACTCGTGCATGACGGCGTACAACGGATTCCGCCCGAAAGACAGCACGCCTTCCGCCTCGACGAGGAACGCGTCGCTGAGCCGGTGACCCCGCGGCGTCCGCACGAATGAGGCTTCGAGCTGGTACGCAATCGCGGCGAAGCCGCTCTGTGAGCCCAGCTGGATGCCGAGGGTGCGGAAGCGCTCGGGTGTCAGGCGTTCGCCGGTGGGCAACCGCTCGTCGTGCTCGGCGAGGTGCTGCACGATATCGTGACAGATTTGCTGCACGTCCGGGCGGGTGTCGAACAGTTCGTCGCAACGCCGAGCGGTCTGCGCGAAGGTGCGACGGTATACCTCGTCGGGCTCGCCGTTGAGTGTCGGCAGGCCGGCGGTGATCAGCACGCGCTCGAGGGAGTTCGGATGGCGGGAGAGGTAGCTCGTAGCGATGAAACCGCCGAAGCTCTGCCCCAGAATGCTCCAGGTTGGGGCACCTAGCGCGGCGCGAAGCGCCTCGGCATCGGCGACGATGGCGTCGGTACGGAAGTGCACGAGCCGATCGGCCAGCTGCTTCGGGTTCAGGCCCCGGATCGTGGCGCACGATAACGGAGGTGTTGGCCGAGATGCCCAGCGTCGTGACGAGGTGGAGACCGATGACGGCCCCTCCCACGCTCAGCAGGATGGTGAAGATCAGGGTGGCGGGTTCGAGCGCGCGTGGGTGACGCGAAGACGTGTTCTCGGTGACGAACGCACCGGTGGTGGTGTGGGAGCTCATTCGGGTGGTCTTAACGTGTCGGCGGTGACGAAGCAAGTGTGAGAGCGCCGGATGCCCGGTGCCAAATGAATCCCGTTATCTGGGATTCTGTCCCGGTATCGGATCGGCGCGCTTAGGGTGACGCTGTGGCCACCACATCGCTGCAGACCGTCGAGCGGGCGCTCGCGATCCTGCTCTCGTACTCCGAGACCCGCTCGTAGTGGGGCGTCACCGAGTTGGCGGCGGAGTTCGGTCTGAGCCGCTCGGCCGCGCAGCGGCTTCTCGCGGCCCTGGCCGAGCAGGGTTTCCTGCGTGTGGTGCCGTACAGCCGTCGCTACCGGCTGGGTCCGGCGCTGTGGCGGATGGCGATGCTGTGGGAGCGCACGGGCGGCCTTGCCGCGCTCGCCGGTCCCGTGCTGGAGGAGCTCGCCACCGTCAGCCGTCGCACCGCCGTGTTCGCGATCCCGGACGGGGCTTACGTGCGCGTCGTCGCCGCGGTCGACGGCGTCAGCGGGCCGCCGCGCTCGCATCTGTTCCGCGGTGCCCTGTACCCGGCGCACGCCGGCGCGCATCCCGTGCCTATTTCGCGTTCCTCGAGCGGACCGAACGTCGCGCGCTGCTCGACGACAGGCCCTTCGGTCGCTTCTCGGAGCAGACCCCGGCCGACCTCACGGCGCTCGAGGCCGAGTTCGACAACACCGCGCGGCTGGGTGACGCGCTCTCCGAAGGCGAGTACGACGCGCGCACGCGCGCGCTCGGCATGCCGGTGCGGATGGGCGCCCGCCCGGTGGCATCCGTCGCGATCATCGAGGATGCGGCCTCGCAGCCCGAGGACGACCTGCTCGACCATCTTTCCGCGCTCGAGGGTGCAGCCGCACAGCTCAGCGGGGCGCAGGTCACCCGCGCGCGGCGGGCGGCGCCGTGATCGCAGGCGAAGGATCAGCGCGCCGCGGTGAGGAGTGCGGTGACCTCTCCTGAGATCTCGTGAGGCTCCTGACCGGGGGCGAACAGCAGCGCGGGACCGCGATCGGCGGCGACGGCCTCGCCGCCGATGGTGAAGCGGCCGTCGGCGACGCGGATCCAGGTGCCCTCGCGCAGCGCGACCACGGGCGTCTCGTTCTCCTCGAGGTACTCGGTCAGTCGCAGAGCGCGGGTCTCGCCGGCATGGGTCGACGACGGGTCGGCGTCGAGGTAGTGGCAGTTGATCTGGAACGGCACGAGTCCCAGCGCCTCGAAGCGCCCCGGGAACACTATCGGCATGTCGTTGGTGGTGCGGATGCTCGGCGCAGCGAGGTTGGTGCCCGCGCTCGCGCTCAGGTACGGGCGCCCCGCCTCGGAGTGCGCGCGCAGCGCGTCGTCCAGTCCGAGCGAGATCACCCGGTCGAGCAGGCGGAACGTGTTGCCGCCGCCGACGAACACGGCCGCCGCATCCGCCACGGTCGCGGCGGGGGAGGAGGATTCGTGGGCGCCGCGCACCGCGATGCCGTGCGGGGCGAACGCCTCGCGCACCTTCGCCGTGTAGGCGTCGTGGTCGGCCAGCGCGTAGGGCACGAACACCAGTTCGTCGATGCCGTCGAGCGCGGGCAGTACGGCATCCCAGGCGTGCTCGAGGTAGCCCTGGCCGACATTGGTGGAGTTCGAGAGGAGCAGGAGGTTCATCGGTGCTGCTTTCGCTGTGGTGCGTGGGAGGAGAGGAGGTTGCCGATCTGCTGGGCGGTCCTCAGCACGGCGTCGAGGTGGTCGTTGATGTCGCCGAGCCGCTCGCGCTTGTGCTCGCCGATGCTGACGGAGCCGACCGGCCGGCCGGCGACGAAGACGGGCGCGGCGAGGGCGCGGGTGTTCTGGTCGTACTCGCCGGCGGAATAGGCCCAGCCGACGTCGGCCACCTTCTGCATCTCCGCCTCCACCTCGGCGGCGTCGAGGGCGGTGAGGTCGCTGAACTTAGCGAGCGGCCGGTGGTACATGAGCTGCTGGCGCTGGCCGGCCGAGAGGAAGGCGAAGTAGGCGCGCGAGGTCGCGCCGGCGTGCGCGGGGTAGAGCTCGCCGACGAGGGGATGGTCGCGCATCGGGGTGGTGCCGCCGTCGACCGCGGCCACGCAGCGCACGTAGGCGCCGTCGGCCAGCGCGAACACGGCGGTGCGCGACGACGCGTCGGCGAGATCGGCGAGAAGGGGCTCGACCAGCACGGCCATGCCGCCCCGCCGCTCCCAGGTCGAGGCGATCCGCCACAGCGCGGGGCCGAGACGGTACCGGCGCGTCGTCTGGTCGGCGTGCAGGAAGCCGCGCGACGCGAGCGTGCTAAGCAGGCGCTGCGCGGCCGACTTGTCGAGGTCGAACTCCTTCGCCAGATCGGTCACACCCCAGTCGGTGCGCCGTTCGGTGAACGACAGCAGGATACTGAGCGCCCGGTCGACGGTCTGCAACGGCGCTCTTCCGCTCGCTTCGGCCATGTGGGTCCCCCTCTTGCGGTCAGCCTACGATCACGCCGCCCACCCGTGCACCATCGTCTCATATAGTGAGAACGAGTTGCATGATGCTGGTTCCGCCTCGGATAGTTGTCGCACCCGCCGAAGCCGACCGAGGCAAGGAGAGCAGTGCGCACCATACTTCGCCGAGTGCTGGCGATGATCCCCACCCTGCTGGGCGTCGTCGTCTGCATCTTCGTGATCACCCGCGTGCTCCCGGGCGATCCCGCCCGCACGCTCGCCGGCGAGAACGCCGCCGACTCCGTCGTCGCCAAGCTGCGCGAGCAGATGGGGCTCGACCAGCCGATCCTGGTGCAGTTCTGGGATTACCTCACCGGTCTGTTCCGCGGCGATCTCGGCTACGCCTGGCACACCGGACGCCCGGTCGCCGAGGACTTCGCCACGCGCTTCCCCGCCACCGTCGAGCTCGGCCTCGCCGCGCTGCTCATCGGCATCCTGGTCGGCGTGCCGCTCGGCATCCTCGGCGCCACCCAGCGCGGGCGCTTCGCCGACCACGCCACGCGCGTGATCTCGCTGCTGGGGGCCTCGATGCCCCTGTTCTGGCTCGGACTCATCGTGATCTCGGTGTTCTACGGCAGCCTGGGCTGGGCGCCCGCACCGGTCGGCCGCATCGACGACTCGCTGAACCCGCCCACGCGCGTCACCGGGATGTACCTGATCGACAGCATCCTCACCGGCGACACCGCGGCCCTGCAGAGCTCACTGGCGCACCTCATCTGGCCAGCCATGGTGCTCTCGGTCGGTGCCGTCGCGATCATCTCGCGGATGACCCGCTCGTCGATGCTCGAGGTGCTTGGCCAGGACTACATCCGCACCGCCGCCGCGAAGGGCATGGGGCCGGCGCGCATCATCGGCGGTCACGCGCTGAAGAACGCGGCGCCCTCGATCGTGACGATCGTCGGCCTCGAGCTCGGACAGCTGCTCGGCGGCGCCGTGATCACCGAGACGATCTTCAGCTGGCCGGGCATCGGCGGCTACGTCGTCGAGTCCATCAACGCCACCGACTACGCGCCCGTGCAGGCCATGACACTGCTCGCCGCGATCATCTACCTGGTGGTGAACCTGCTCGTCGACCTGTCGCAGGGGATCTTCGACCCGAAGGTGCGCAATGTCTGAGACCACCACGCTCTCCGTCGCGCAGCAGAAGGCGCAGCCCGCCCGGCGCGGCCGGACCACCGCCTTGACGCTGCTGCTTCGCAACCCGTCGGCCATGGTCGGCGCCGGCATCATCCTGTTCTGGACCCTCGGCGGGCTCATCACCGCGG
>NZ_JAPSHY010000040.1 GCF_031179285.1 Microbacterium sp.
CCGAACCATGCCGGCGGTGAGCAGCGCGGCCTGGCTCAGGGCGACGTCACCGTGCGGGGCACGAAGATCCGGTTCTTCAACACGCACCTCACCCATCAGAGCGTGCAGGGACGCATCGACCAGGCGATCGCGATCAACGAAGCGGTCGGGGCGGCAGGAATGCCCGCGGTCCTGGTCGGCGATCTGAACGCCGGGCCGGACTCGATCGAGTACGGCCACTTCACCGAGCTGCTGATGGACGTGTGGCCGGTCGTCGGCGAGGGCCCCGGGTACACGTTCGACAGCGACAACCCGATCGGCCGGATCGACTACGTACTCACCTCGGAAGACGTGACGCCCATGGCGGCCGAGGTGGTCGCTTCCCTGGCCTCCGATCACATGCCGGTCGTCGCCGAGGTCGTGCTCCCGCATCCGTCATCAAGCCGACACTGACCGCGTGCAGTGACGACGAAACCCCCGCCGCTTCCGCGACGGGGGTTTTCGACTTGCGCGCCCCGAGGGACTCGAACCCCCAACCTTCTGATCCGTGGTCTGACGGATTCTGGACCCCTGAGCGGAGCCTGAATCTCGCCGGAATGTGGCGTCAGGTTGAGACTGACACCGAATCGACGAACGTATCGGGGTCGGCATCATGAGCCGTGAGAGCGTGGACACGGCGTCCTACATCGGTTTCGCTCGACGGATCATCCGGGCCGCTGGCGAGCGTGTGGCGAACGCCGACGACTGGGAACTTGGTGAACTGCTCTCACTCAGGGACGAGGTAGAGCAGGCCATCACGAGGGCCGTGCAGGGCCTGCGTGAGCAGGGCCACTCGTGGCAGTACATCGCGGATGCGCTCGGGATCACCCGCCAGAGTGCGCACCAGCGCTACGCCGAGAAGGTGTCGGCATGAGCGCGCCCGGCGGGCGCCTGACCTTCGATGAGGTCTGCTGGGCGTGCCAGCAGGTCGCGAGGTTCTATCCCGAGCCGGTGCCGATGAGCGTGCTCGCCGAGGTGGCGGGCATGGATATCGGCTTGTGCGACCGGCACTGGAGCTGGTGGCTTGCGTACTGGATGAGTTCGGAGTTCAGCCCCGGATGCGCCTCGCACCTGATCGGCGTCGACACGGACCGCGAGTTCCGGTGCATCTGCGCCGACCCGCTGTCGGAAGGTGAAGCGCCGCGCCCGTGCCCCGAGCATGGATGGATGGGCGAAGGTGACGGCAGCCGTGGCTGACCTGCTCGACATGCTCGGCGACGAGTGGGCGTTGCCCGACGAGGACGAGGGGCCACGCACGTGCAAGCATCCTGATCGAGCGAACGTGACGCACGGTTGCCGCGAGTCCGGTCGCGTGCCGCTCACCTGGAGCGACGTGGGCGCGCCCGGCTATGTGGACGGGATGGGCCGGCCGACGTCGTGCGGGTACTGCTTCTCGTGCATGGGCAGCGGTCGCACGGCTATCCGTGATCCGTGGACGGATGCACTGATCGACTGGCAAGGCGCGAACTGCCTCTACTGTCGTGGCACGGGCTTCATGACGCACGCCTACGACTGCGCCGAGCGGCGCTTCCACGATCTGAACAACGGTCAGTGGCGGGTGCGCGAGCCGATCCGCGCGACGGCGTTCGGCGTCACCTTCGACCGGCGCACGGTCGTGCCGGGCGAGTACGCGCTGCCCACAGACCACCCGGACGGTTAGTCGCTAGCAGTCACGGCTACGCCATCATCGGACTACCCGGTACACCCGCCGGGTAGTTTCCTTCATGCATTTTTCGAGGGGGAATACATGCTCAACCAGGAATGGCTCGACGCCATCGCGGCATACGACGACGACCAGAAGGCCGGCGGGAAACCGCCCACGACGCGCCGCTCACGACGCGAGCACCTCCAGCACCTCGCGCGACGAGTGCACGCCGGCCCGTACGACCTCACCGCCGACGAGCTGGTGGCGTACGCGGCCGCGCAGTCGTGGGCGGTCGAGACTCGGCGCGGCCGCCGCAACACGTTCCTGTCGTTCTACCGGTGGGCGGTGCGGGTCGGGCACGTGCAGGAGAACGTCGCCGAGCATCTGCCGAAGGTGCCGATCCGCGCCGGCCGTGCGCGCCCCGCGCCGGATCGGGTCTACCACGAGGCGCTGATGCGAGCCAGCCACCGCGAGCAGCTGATGCTGCGCCTCGCGGCCGAGGTCGGGATGCGCCGCGCCGAGGTCGCCCAGGCGCACAGCGATGACCTGGTTGAGGACCTCGTAGGGTGGTCCCTCATCGTCCACGGCAAGGGTGACCGAATACGCGAGGTGCCGCTGCCGCCCTCGCTCGCGACCGCTCTGCTGAACCTGCCGCGCGGGTACTTCTTTCCCGGTCAGGACCACGGCCACCTGTCACCCAGGTACGTCGGCAAGCTGCTCGCCGAGCGGCTCCCCGAGGGCTGGACGATGCACACGCTGCGCCACCGGTTCGCGACGAGGTTGTACGCGCTCCGGTCCGATCTGCTGCTCGTGCAGGAGACTCTCGGGCACGCGAGCCCGAGCACAACCCGCCGCTATGTTGAGTACGACCGGACGCGGATGCGTGCGGCCATTGAGGAACTGGAGGCCAGTGATGTCCGCTATGCGTAACGTGCCGGTGGTGATGCTGCTCGCAGCATCCGTCGTTCTCCTGGCAGGGTGCGCGACCGGACCCGACCGGGACGAGGTGGTCGAGCGGTTCGCGCTGGAGTTGGAGAGCGGTTTCGGCGACTACGCCGATGGTGCATTCGATGAGGTCGCAGAGGGCTTCGCCGATGCAGCTCTCGACGGTCTGTGTGGCAGCGTCTCGTACGAGGCTGGGCTGACGAGCGATAACGCCGACCCTCAGCTGCTGTACGCGTGGCGCGTCGGCTGCCTGCATTACTTCGAGGACGACCTCTCTGCAGCGCAAGTCGAAGAGACGAAACAGATGATCCTCGACCATGCGCTGGAGAGTGTCGATTAGCGCGGCACGTTGGGTGCGGTGACGCCGAGCCCGAATCCGGCGCGGAGAACGCTCCACACGGCGAGGGCGGGGACGGTGACCGCGCCCACGTCGAACGCGGGTGAGGCGGCATCCGCTGCGATCACGGCCGCGAGGGTGAGGCCGGCGACGTCGAGGACGGCCCCGGCGATCTTGCGGGCCTTCGGGTTCTCGATGACGACGTTCGGCGTCTGAGTCGGGTTGCTGTTCACGGGGTGTCCTTTCAGGTGTTGACGTAGTTCAGGAGGATGCTGCCGCCGCTGGCGAGCAGCGCGAGGATGCCGGTGACGCGGCCCCAGCGGGCGTCGTTGTCCTCTTCGAGGTCGTTGAGGCGCTCGTCGTGGCGGGCGAGGGTCTTGCCCTTCTCGTCAAGGCGTCGGCCGTGCTGGTCGAGGGTGCCCTCGTGCTGGTCGAGGCGCTGGTCGTGGCGGGCGAGGGTGGCGGTCAGCATCCCTTCGATGCGTGCCACGCTGATGCGCAGGTCGGTCTCGTCACTCATGCGTTCGGAATCCCCCTCAGCTGCTCGGCGGTCACCCGCCCACGTGCGTAGGGCACCTTCTGCCCGGCGGCGGCGTAGGCGGCCTTGATCAGCGCCCACTCGACGGCAGTGATGCCGCGCTTGCGACCGTTCTTGATCTCGTAGACGGTGCCGGCGTTCGAAGGCTTGGCGTAGATGACGGGGAACATGTCTTCCTCCTCGGGGTCGGTTGCTGCGGGGTCGGGGTCGAAGCGATGCTGGTCTCGGTTCGCGAAGCGCTCGAAGTGCCATTCCTCCACGAGCCGGCCGTTGCGGTACACGGTCTGCCGCCAGCCGTGCCGGTTGAGGATGCGGACGATGCGGGGATCACGGTGGTCGTCGGTGTCGATCGCGCCGCCCTTGCAGTGCACCGAGTCGTCGGGCTCCAGCGCGATGGGTGCCCATGGTGCCCCGTAGCGCAGGTAGTGCTCGTACGCCTCCCGGAGCTTCTGCTGCGTGGCGGGGTCGCGCCATGCGCTGTTGATGTCGAGGTCCCGTCCGATCAGGGCCCGCACCTCGGCGTCCACGCGGCGCAGAGAGGCTGCGTGGTCGGGGGCGAGCCTGCCGCGCCCGCCGCCGACATCGACCGTCTGGGAGCGCTGGAGAACGCTCATGATGCGGCCTCTTCCAGTGCGGTGAGTCGCTGGGCGAGCAGGTCGAGGTCGGTGTGCAGCTGGTGGTTCTGCGCCATCAGCAGGGCGATGAAGTCGATGGACTCGACCTGCCCGTCGAGGTAGACCACGAACCGTTCCATCGGGGTGCCGAGCAGCTCTTCGGCGATGTACCCGATGCGGGCCTCGTCATCCACCGGGTGCGCGGGCGGTTCGGCACCGTCCTGCCTCATCCGGTACTGGCGCAGCGGGGCGGCGAACAGGTCGCCCAGGTCGGGCGCGTCGGTGATGTCGGTCTTGTACCGCTCCGACGACGCACCACGCGACAGCCGCCCATCGGAGTTGATGTAGGCGACGGTGTACCCGGACGTCGCGGCCGATGCTTCGGGCACGTACACGTGCTCGGTGAGGCGGACCGTCTTGCCGTAGAAGATGCCGTCGACGCCGAGGTTGCGGCCCACGGACAGGTGGTCGCCGGTGCCCCAGGTGTCGTTGCCGAGCCATCCGAACCAGAACCCGCCCGACCGTACCTCACTGTGCGAGTGCGTCGAGGGTGGGAAGCTGGAGGGTTTGCCGGTGATCGCGTTCCAGGTGAGGGAGATTGCCCCGACTTTCTGATCCGTGTACGCCTTCGCTGCGGTCAGGGCGGCGGCGGTCTTGGTGACGATGTAGTCGCGGGCCTTGTTGATCGCGAGCCACCCATCGCGGCGGTCCTCGGTGCCGTCCAGGACGGTCATCCCGTCGTTGAACGCTTCGGTTCCCTCGGTGCCCGTGTAGGTCTCAGCCATCAGATCACTTCCTCTGTCCAGGACTCCCCGACCGGGGAATCGGTCCATGCCTCACCGGCCGGGGTGAGAATCCACGCCGACGCCGGCGTGTCGGTGGTGCGGGCGGTGACCGTCACCGTGTCCTCGTCCAGCGACCAGGCGACGGTCGCGGCGAGCCCGGTCTGGATCGGGGTGCCGTCGAGCAGGATCGACAGCAGCTGATCGGTCGCCTCGTCCCAGGTCGGGATCGCGGTCACGGTCACCTCACGGCCACGCCGTTGCGCCCGCCTGACGACATGCTCGGCCCGGCCCGGCCCTGGGAACGGCGCATCGACCTGACGGTGCACGACCTTCGTCGGGGTGGTGGTGAGTGCGAACGCATCCGTGCGGCGCTGCTCGACCCCGTTGCGGTCGGTCCACACGTATTCGTACACGGCCGCGTCGTACCAGTCCTCCTGGTCGCGGGAGAGCCGCTCACGGGCCTGCTCGATGTTCGCCGCGTACCGGTACGTCTGAGAGCCCTCAGTGACGTGCGAGGCGTCACGCAGCCACCAGCGGCGCTGCTCGTCACACACCAGCCGGATGCCGGTCGCGAGCAGCAGCGGATGCAGGAACTCCATCGCCGACGTGCCGGCACGCCAGATCAGCGCCTGCGGGTCGCGTTCGATCGGGTACGGGCGGCGGGTCGAGGCGGACACGTGCGCCGCCCCGGACGCCTCGTAGATGTAGTTGCCGTCCACGGTCGCGGCGTCGAAGAACGGCACCGTGATCGACCGCAGCGTGACGCCGTCCACCCAGGGTGCAACGGCCTCATGCAGAATCCACCCGAGCGTGTCGTACGTGTTCCCCGCCACCCACTGCGTGCCCGCCTGACAGTAGGTGAAGACGCCGAGCTTGGCCGCGTTCGCCGGGGTCGTGAACGTGCCCTCCAGCAGCGTCCACGTGTTCGCGGTGAGGGTGCGGTTGTCGATGTCGAGGCCACCGTTGAGTACCGATCCGTCCTCAGCGAAGATCTGCACCGACAACCGGACTGGCTTCGCGACGTTCGCGCGCACCCACACGGCGAGGCGGTATGTCGTGAACGGCCGGCACGTGACCACCGGCGCGACCGTCCCGGTCTGCCCGTACGCGCCGCCCTGGCCGAGCCCACTGTTCCCGGTCCAGGTTGTTCGCGTGTACGTGGTCACGCCGGGCACCGGCCCGCCGGTCAGGCCGGTCGCGCGGGTGAGGGTGCCGTTCGCGCCACCCGCCGTCCAGTTGCCGAGCACGCCCCGCACGGACGGGTTGGTGATGAGGTTCGTGACTTCCCAGAACGCCGTGACATCAGCGTCCGGCCCGCCCGGATGGAGGGTCGCGCCGATCTTGCTGAGCACGTACTCGCACACCTGTCGGAGCGACGCCTGCCGTTCCCACGGTGCGGTGTCGTCCACGAGCTGGGCGTAGTCCATCAGGATCGCCTCATCCGATGCGAGGCGCAGCTCCACCGTCCCGGCGGCACGGTCGGGGTTGGCCTCACGGATGCCGAGATCGAACGTCCGCGTCGTCGCCGGCACCCAGACCGCCCCAGTCACCTCGCGGGACTCCACTACCGACGCCGACGCGCCGGCCGCGCCCAGCCAGCGGGTGCGCTCCAGCTCACCGTCCGGGTTGGTGCCCCCGTCGAAGTAGCCGGGGGCTTCGGTCGCGTGTTCGAGGATCGCGTCACGGACGATGATGCGTCCACCAGCGGGAATGTCACCCCCGCTAGCGGCGGAGAGCATCCAGCGGTTGTGAGTCGTGTTCGCCGGGGCTTGCCGTACGGCGGTGACGAGTGCGGTTTGCCCCGGCTGGATGGTCACGAGATCACCCTGACCGGCCAGCCCGATCTGTGCGCCGCCGTTGTACCAGACGTGCCACCCCCGGATGGTGACAGCGGGGAATCCGAGCGGCACGGTGACAGTGAACTCCCCCGCCCACGATTCGCCCGGGGAAGCGGTGTGGTACGGGCCGGCGAGGAACGTCGCCTTCGTGCCGTTCGTGAAGTTCAGCTGCACGCCGTCCGGAGTCGGGGCCTGCGTGGACACATTCGGTGTGCTCCAGCCCGTGATGGTGCGCAGCGCAGGGTACGGCAGCAGGTTCCGCCGCTGCTCGGTCCAGGGTGTGTATTGCTTCTCGGTGTGGTCGGAGCGGGTGGCGGTGATGCGGACGCGGGCGTTGTCGCGGGGGTCGAGCTGCTCGAGTAGCGCGGGGTTCTCGACGGAGCATTGCAGGGTGGCGTCGAGGTGCGGGATGCGGGAGGTGTCTGCCGTCACCTGCCCGCCGGTGACGCCGAGGGCGGTGCCGGCCGGGGTTGCTTCGGCGGTGTACGCGTGGTGGGAGAGGGTGCTCACGCGGTCACCTCCTGGAACGGGCAGGACACGATCCACACGTTGCGGGTCGCGTCGTCCAGCTCGCACTCGATGTCGCCACCGTCGCTGGGCACGACGAATGCCATGGCGAGGGTTGCCCGGTCGGGGTCGGTGAGGGTGAGGCGCTGCGGGGTCGCGAGCACCTGCACGGCGTGGGCGGCATCCGCTTCGGCGGGGAACACGAGGCGGAGGGTGCCGCGTCGGAGACCGGCGGGCCGGAACGTCACGTCGGGGTCGGTGCGGCCGAGGATCTCGTGCACGACGGTGCGGGCGGGTCGTGCGGCCCGCCACCCGTCCACGACGACGGGGGTGAGGGTGCCGGTGGTGTGCGTGATCGTCGTCATCCGTCGTACCCCATCGGTGTGATCACGCGCGCCTTGAGCGTCAGCGTGCGGCCCTGGTTGCGGGAGATGAGCCCGTTGATATCGCCCTGAGCGCGGGAGGTGTGTGCGTGGACGTTCACGTCCACGTCCTTGTCTCGGATGCCGTAGATCTTCTTTTCGATCGCGTCGGTATCGCGGGTCGCCTGCCCGGTCTCGGCGTCGATGTAGATGGTCGTGCCGTCTGGCAGCGCCACCACCTTGTCTCCGAACTCGTCGGTCTTGGTGATGGCGCCCTCGGTGTTCTCAGCGACGAGCGCCAGGTATCGGGAGTAGGCGTCGAACTGGTCGCCGCCGAGGCGCATCTCTTCACGGAGCTGCTCGAACGCCTGCCGGCCGACAACGGTCCGACTGGTCATCTGGGACATGGATTCCTTCGACCAGTCGAACTGCATCCCGACCTCAGCCATCTCGTCGGCGACTTGCTTCTCGGACTCCAGCAGCGCTTTGTTCGCAGCCTCCAGCGCCCATGCCTCGCCCGACATCGCAGCGATCGCGACGGAAACGTGTACACCCCAGTTCTTCGCGTTGTCCTGCGCGGCCTTGAACTTCTCGGCGTCCTCGGCGATCTGCATCCCGAGTGCCGTCGTCGCGGCCGCATTCAGAATTTTGTCGCCCGCCTCGATATAGGCCTGCGCCCACTCGGCCGCGCGCTCGCGAGACTGCTGTTCAGCTTCGTTGACCGCCTCGAACCCGGCAGCGGCGGCGCCGATACCGATAGCGGCTGCGGCACCCGCCGCGACACCAGCGGGGCCGAAGCCGCTGAACGCGTTCGCGGCGACCTCCTGCACGAGATCGACTGCGTCGGTCACGTCGCTGAACGATGCGGCAGTCTCCTTGATGCTCTGCTGCGCTTCGTCCTTGAACTCCTCAGCACCCTCGGAAGCTTTCTTGAACGCCTTGTCGCCGGTGTCGCCGATGTCGTCCATGGCGTCCTCGGTGCGCTCGGACTGCCGCTGCACGTCTTTGAGCGCGTCCTCCAGGTCGTCTACGCTGCGCTCGCCCTTGCGCCCGGCGTCCTGGAACTCGTCACCGAGGTCATCGACGGCGCGGCGTGCGTCGTCGGCGGAGTAGCCCATTTTGCGCAGCGCGTCGCGGATGTCGTCGTCGCTCTTCCCGGCTTTGCGGGAGGCGTCTACGAGCTTGGACGCGAAGTCGTCTACGTCGCGGCCGGCGTCACCGCTGGCGTCCGCGACGTCACCGACTGCCTGCTCCAGGTCGGCGAGGGCTTTCTGCCCGTCCTTCGCGCCCTTGGCGACGTCGGACGCGTTCAGGGCCATGTCGATCTCGAACCGCTTGGATGCCATCAGCGTGCCCTTTCGATCAGCTCAGCGACGGTGCGGTACGAGGTCTGCACCCACAGGGCCGCGATGCGGGGGATCATCGCGGCGACGGTGGGGATCACGACGCGCCCCTTCGGTTGGAAGTGCCAGAACTGGCGTTTTGTGCGGCGGGTGGTCTCGCCCCGCCTCGTGGTGTACGTCTTGTAGTCCTCCCGGTAGGCACCGAACTCGGTCTCGCGGGGGAACGCTTTCGCGGCGTTGGACCCGGCGATGAGCCGCACGCCCCGGTCGGAGACGTACACGGTGGACGGGTTGACGAGCCGGTCAAAGAAGATGCGGGCAGGTGCACGCTCGGCGAGGCCTTTCTTCCACTCGGGGACGATGACGGCCTTCGACTGGGCGCGCACCTGCTTCGCGACCTCCTTCGGGACGGTTGCGAGCACCTGGACGAGCGCCGTGAGTTCACGGCTCCGACGCACGTCCAGACGCATCGCAGTCGCCTCTCATGCCAGGACGGGCTGACCGTCCACGGGCAGCGCGACCGAGCCGGTCGCGAACGCGCCCACGGTGCCGCCGATGCTGCCAGGCAGGATCGTGACGGTGACGGTGATCGACTTCGCGCCGGTGCCCTTCTTGGGCGTGAACTTCGCGGTGACCTTCTTGCCGACGTTGGCGAGGCTGTACTGCGAGAACGAGTTGACGGTCTCCCAGTCCTGCGCGTAGTCGATGTTCGCGGTCCACTCGGGCTGCGCGACGTCCTGGTACACGGCCGCTGGGGTGAGTCCCTTCCACACCTGCACGCTCGCGTTGGGGGTGATCTCGACCTTCGAGACGTGCAGCTCAAAGTCGCCGACATCGGTCGCGCCGTCTTTGATGTTGAGCGTGCAGTCCCGCATGACGAACGGCTTCACGGTGATCTGTGCCATGGTCTCTACTCCTTGTCGGGGTTGGTGGTGGCGACGGTGATGGACATCCGCCACCCGATGTAGGTGTCGGCGAACACGGTCTTCGCTGCGCTGATGCTGTAGAACGAGCCGGCCGCGAACGCCGCCTCGAACAGAGCGGCGACCAGCTCGTCGGCCTCGTCCTCGCCCTTGCGCATGTCGGTCTTATTTGTGGCAATGCACAGGTCGGCGGACGCCGCGATGTGAGACAGGGGCGCCTCTGGCAACGGGGTGAAGCCGGTGTACTCGATCCACAGCAGCGGCTTGCGCAGCGTGCCGAGCGTCGGGATGCCCGGTTCGATGTCCCAACCGGCCGGCAGATGCGGGGCGAGTTCGTCGCTGATGTGCTGACGTACGGTCTTAGAGGGCATGAGGTTTCCCATCTGTGGGGCGGATGATGCCCTTGATCGTCTTGTCCATCGGGCGGGGCGTGAACGAGTACCCGTCCACACCGAGTTCCCCGCCGCTGTTGACGCGACCGGCGTTCCACAGGTTCTTGGCCTGCTGGAGCTGCGCGTACACGTAGTTGTCGGGCACGCCGTCGCCGGGTGCGGGATCCGCGACCCATTGGAACAGGGCCGGATTGGGGCTGTACGGCCCGACCGTGTTGAGCGCGCCCCACAGCATTACGTACTTGTTCTCCCCGCTGAAGACCACCTGAAGCTGCCACTGCGGTGAGTCGTCATCCGGGTTGATGATGATGATCGCGTCGCCGCCAGTGATGCCGAACGCATCCGGCAGCGGGAGCCCCTCGGGGTTCATTCTCGTCGCCGCCTGCCTCGGGTAGACGACAGCCGTCACGATCTGCCCGACCCGACTCAACTCGACCCGCTCACCGGTCGCCCAGTTGAGGGTGACGGGCTCGTAGATGGGTGCCGTGGTGGCGGGGGCGTAGGCGGTCACCTGGTCGCGTGCGACACCGAGGATGAACCCGAGCGTTTCGAGGTTCTCGATGGGCGCGTCGTCCCACGCGGCGAGCAGGCGTGCCTGCTCGTCGTCGGTGGTGATGTTGTACCAGGTGGCCATGTCCTACGCCCCTGCCGGTCACACTGCGGGGTCGTCGGTGCCGATGAGCACCAGCGACTCGGGGCGGACGACGAAGGTCTCCAGGTAGCCGATGACGGCTTTGTCGACACCGCCGCGGGCGATGTCGAGCGCGTCGAGCTGGATCGGCGTCTGCCCCTGCTCACGGAACTCGATGGCACCCTTTGCGCCGGCGGCGATCTGCGGGGCGAGGGGGTCGAGGCCGGTGAAGAACGCCTGCGGGGCCTTCTTGACGATGACCTTGCCGTCGGCGTTGCCCTCGCCGGTGCCGGCCTTCACGGAGAACGACACGTACTCGGGCACGAGGTCCTTCGGGGTGAAGAGCAGCTGACTCCACGCGACCGGGTTGACGACGGCGAACGACGGCTCGTCGTCGCTGTCGGTGACCGCCTCGATGGCGTCGATGAGCATGCCCATTGCGGCCGGGTAGTCGTGGCCGGCGACGGCCGGGTAGGTGCCCGGCGCAACGATCCGGTCGTTGGCTGCGGCCGAGGTGGACGCGGCGGCGATGATGTCGGTCAGGGCGCGCTTGTCGGTGACGCGGGCGTACGAGTCCACGACGAGCTGGAGGAACGCCTCGATGACATCCGCGCCGCCTTCGAGGTCGAACCACTCGCGGGCGATGTCGGCAGCCCATCCGTACTTGCGGAGGGTCGAGCCCTTGGTCGCGGTGGTCGCGCCACCGGACGGCATCTCGGACTTGTTGCCGGCCCACTCGGCGACGAGTTCAGCGTTCGCGTCGATGGTGAATCCCTTGCGCCCGCCGAGCTGGATGCCGCCGAACAGGTGGGTGACGAGGTCGATGTACTTGCGCTGGTAGCGCTTGCCCTGCCAGAGCTTGCCGACCCAGGCGGGCTGGAGCACGCCGGAGGCTGCGGTGGTGAGCCCGCCGGTTGCGTTGTACTTGATGTCGGTGAGCGCGGCGAGCAGGGTCTCGGCGTCGGACGTGTCGCCGATGCCGTTCTTGATCGCGGCGATGGATGCGAACACGCTGCCGAGATCGACCTCGCCGGGTGCGGCGGGCGGCTGGGTGCCGAGCAGGGTGGCCGGCACGGACGCCCCGGCGACGGTCTCGGTGACTGCGGATGCGGTCATGGTGGACTCCACTTCTTTCTCGTTGTTGTCCTCGGCCGGGGCGGCTTCGGTCTGGTCGGTCACACGGGTGACCGTGGTTGTGCTGACGTTCTCTTCCACGCGCCGCCACTTCACGCCGTCGGCGTCGGTGTACTCGCTGACGTACCGGCTGGAGGACTCCGCCTCGGGTGCCGGAGCTTCGGTGTCCTCGGCCGCGAGGAGCGTGGCGCCCTCGAACGCGGGGCGCTCGACGAGGGCGGCGGCGAACAGCCTGCCGCCGGTGGCTTTGCCGTCGCGGATGGTGACCTTCGCGACCTCGGCGGAGAGGTGCTTGCGCTTGCCCGCCTTGGCGTCGGCGAACGCTGCTCGGCCCTCGTCGGTCATGGCGAACTTGAACGTGCCCATGATTCCTTCGGGCTGCTCCCACGCGCGGGAGATGCCGCCGACGACGTCCTCACGCTTGTGCTCGATGTTCAGCGCCGCGCCGGTGGTGTCGGCGGGGAGGGTGAATGCGCCGCTGCCGACCTCGAACTCGCCGAGGTTGGATCGGCACTTCACCCCGTACGGGACCAGCAGCCCGGTCGCCGTCATGTCCTCTTCGCTGAACGCCAGCGTTCCGGCGTCGATGATCACAGCATCCATGTGTCTCAGTCCTCACTCGTGGTCGGTGTGGTCGGGTTCGGGGCGACGAGGTAGGCGGACGGGTCCACCCGGATCGAGAGCCCCTCGGCGCAGATGTCGTCCAGGGACAGGCGGGCCTCCACCGCGTCGGCGAACTTCGACAGACCGAAGTCCCACAGCTCGTTGCGGGTCGCGCCGTTCGCCTCGGTGGAGTAGTGGATGTCGCCGCCACCGGACTGCTTCGAGCCCTCCAGCAGCGAGGCCGGCACGCCGACGTGGTTCGCGATGTCGAGCCGGTTCGCGTTGCGGCCGGACTCGAACAGGTCGGTCGGCAGCTGGCCTGTCAGCTGAACGTCCACCCAGTCGGGCAGCATCCCGGTCGCGCCGCCCTTACCAGAGCGAGCCTTCATGAACTGCTTCCGGAACTCTTCACGCTCTTCCGCCGACCACATGCCCCAGTTGTCGGCGGCGATCTTCAGCAGGGTGAGCGCGACGGGGTTCTCGATCCGGTCACGGTAGGCGGCGTTGATCGCGCGGGCATCTTTCAGCACGTCGGCACCGTCTGTCATCAGCCCGTTGCTGTTGTAGCCGAGCGGGATCGCGACGAGGTGCTGCCGGTACCGGGGCGACACCGCCCCGTCCACGTCGAGCCGGCCAGTCTCCGGGTCCACGCTCCACCAGCCGCGCGGGATGTGCAGCGCGTCGATGGGCTTGCGGTCCTCACCGAGCTCGAACCCGATGACCGCCCATCCGTGCAGGAACAAGTCACCGTAGACGCCGTAGCGGAGGTTGCGGGGTGCGATCCCGGTGGACGAGTTCACCAGCCAGCGCGGCTGCACCGGGGTTTCCCCGTTCTCGTCGTACTGCTTCCACGGCATCCGGGCGAGGACACCGCAAATGAGTTCGTAGGAGCGCTTGACCGGGCCGATGCGCAGCGCGGTTTCGACGGTGAGGGTCTGGGAGGTGTCGTGCTCGGGCCACAGTGACGCGACGGTGATCTCCATCAGGGAGTTCTCCGGCGGCATGAACGGCGACACCGGCAGCACCGGGGCCGGTTTCACGGCCGGCCAGCCGGTGAGGAAATCCCAAAGACCCATGTGTGAAACGATCAGCCCGGTATGTGACGACCGAAAATCAGACGGCGTGTCCCTCGCGTGCCCGGTGCTTCGTGAACGCGTTCTGCGCCTGCGTGAGACCGGGGTGAGTGCGCTTCTCGTGGTCGGCTGCGCACTTCCATGCCTCGTGCTTGGTGAAGCGCATCGCGCGCCAGTACGGGCAGTCGGTGCAGACGATGACGATGCTGACGCGGGTGCAGTCGAGTCGGATCATGGCGGGTGCTCCTAGAAGTGGATGGCGTCGGCCGGGCTGATGCGCTTGGGGGTGTCGGCGAGGAATCGCAGCGCGAGCGCGCACGCCTCCAGCGGCGTCACGTCCGCCTCGGGGTCGTCCTTGGGCGGGCCGAACCGGAACGTGCCGTAGTTCCCGAACGCCTGCCGGGTCGCGACCCTCGCGGCGCGTTCCAGCTCGGGATGGTGGAAGATCACCAGGTCGTCGTCCTCCAACGCTTTCAGGAACCCGACCGTCGAGCCGGGGATGTCGGCGGCGACGGTGGGCTTCATGATCGGGCGCGGGTTGGCCATGCCGATGCGCTTCTCGGCGATCTCTTCCGTGTACCCGCGCTTGTCATACCAGAGCGTCGTCGGCCGGCGGCGCAGCCGCATCAGTACCTCGCGCTCAAGGTTCGTGGTTCCGGCCTGCCACCACCACAGCGCGACCGCCCGCTTCCGACGCGGCGCGGCCTCCCCGGCGAGGGCGAGCGCGTTGGACACAAGATCGCCGGGCTCTTCGTACTCCCACGCGACGGCGAGGGATGCAGCCGTGCCGAGGTGGTGCACCTTAAGCGCGGCGCTGAACCGCTCCGGCGGCTCGGGCGGCACACCGCGCCGCATCGCACGCTCCAGCTGCGCGGGTGGGATCATCACGTCTGCCGCGCCCTCGAACCCGAACTGCCCGCCGTACTCGATCAGGAAGTCATCCAGCGGCACCCGGTCGAACGACCGCTTCGGGGCGTCGGCCAGCGTGGTGAACCCCATACCGGGGTGGATGCGCTCAATCCACTCCCGCATCCGACCGCCCGTCGCGCCGGTCTTCGGGTGCGGCATGTCCGGCTCCCACGAGACCAGCTCGGCACGGTCCACGGTCTCCGGGATGCCGTGCCACAGAACGGCGGCGTCCGGGTCGTGCAGCGTGTCCCACAGCAGATTCCCGGTGCGCCACTTCGCGCCGGTGCCCGCGATGACGAACTGCGCGCCGGGCTTGGTGTCCATCGTCGGGATGACGGCCCGCACCACGTCCGCGCCCTGCTCCGGGTCAGCCTCACCGCCCTCGTCACCGAACGCCATGTCGAACCCGCCCGACCGGAACCCGTCACCGTTCGGCGTCGAGACCACCAGGGTCGCGCCGGTGTGGTGGAACGTCAGCTGCTCGCTGCCCTTGCCGAGGTTGATGCTGACCGGGCTATCACGCTTCGACGGCCACAGCCGCTCCAGGTGCGCCACGATGTCCTCCCGGAACCGCTGCCCCGCCTTCGCCCCGGTGGTGAACATCGTCCACCCGACCCGGTACTCGTCCCGCGACCAGCAGCGGCCCAGCATCACCGCCTGCACCGCCGTCGTCTTGGTCGAGCGGCGCGGCTCGAAGATCCCGTTCATGAACCGCCCGGCGGCGAGCAGATCGGCGACCATGAGCTGCATCGGTGACGGCCCGTACCCCCCGTCCCCTGCACGCTGCCGCTGATCGAGGCGCAGCAGCCGCGCCCCTTGGATGAACTCGCCACGAGACTGCTCCGTGGTCACCAGCTGATCGAGGCGGATCGGCGTCATCTGCTCGATGCGCGAACGCCATTCGAGCCAATTCGCCTCCGACCACAGATCGGAGAGAGTGGGCAGCGCGGGAGTCACAAGAACCTCCAGTTCAGGGGGAGAAATTGCTGTTGGAGCCAAAGGCGGGGGTTGCGGCGATCTCTAAAAAAAGTCCGGCCGGTCACCACGGCGCGAGCCCGACACCGCCACGACGAACAGGGCGCAGGCTCGGCCGAGGTCGCCGACCGTTCGTGATCGCCGCGCCGCGCCGGCCACCCTCGCCACGGTTGCAGCGCACGCACTCCGGTGCGAGGTTCGAGCGGGCGGGCCCGCCGTGCGGGTCGAGGTGTCCCACGTCGAACGGTGCGCCGGGCTCCAGCATCCGCCCGCACCGCCAGCACCGCACCTCGTCGCCGAGCCGCCAGGCTCGACGGACCTGCGCCCGCACCAGCCGAGCGTTGCGCAGGAACTCCGGGTCGCGGTGCTTCGCAGTCATCGGCGCGGCCAGAGCACGAGCGCCCAGAGGATGACCGCTGCGATGAGGCCGGGCACGGTCGGGATGTGGTCAACCACGGTGCGCCTCCCGGTAGGCGCGTGCCATGTTGCGGCTCACACCGTCCGGGCCGATGCCCGCGAGGGTGGTGCGGCCGGCGTCCACGAACGCCCATGCGGCGTCGAGGTAGTCGCTGCCGTCCTCGGCGAGCCGGGCTCGGGCGTTGCTGAGGGTGGTGGCGATGCCGGCCAGGACGAAGGCGGTATCCGGCAGGTGGTGCGCCTCGGCGCGCTCGGCGCGGATGCGGGCCGAGGCGATCAGGTCAGCAAGTGCGGTGTCGGCGTGGTCGATCTCGATGCGCTCGATGGTCATGGTCATGATGCGGGTCCCGTCTGCTTGGGCTGGTAGGTCGGACCGAGAATGCTCCTGATCTCGGCGACGCTCGGTCGCGTGATGGGCTGGCGCTCCTGCCGACCGTCGTCGCGGTGATGTCCACAGACGCACCAGCCGGACTCCAGATACCGATGCTCGATGGCTGCTTCGCTCATGGGTTGTCGCTTTCTCGCGCGCTCACCAAGGTGAGATGAGAGGAAGAGTCTTGGTAGGAGGGTTTAAGGACGGATATGGCGACACCAGTTGTCACCCCTGGATGCCGGTTTGTGTCACCCCTGAAAGCGCCAGGGGTGACACGGTTGTCACCCCTGGACTCGGGACCCTGCCCGTGCTCTTCGGCGTAGAGCAGCGCCCACGTCAGGACGTCGTAGACGGTTGGTCGGTAGCGAGGGTCGAAGTGCTCGACGTATCGCTGATCTCCGACG
This sequence comes from Microbacterium sp., assembly GCF_031179285.1. Taxonomy (GTDB): domain Bacteria; phylum Actinomycetota; class Actinomycetes; order Actinomycetales; family Microbacteriaceae; genus Microbacterium. The sequence continues at coordinate 16,767 of NZ_JAPSHY010000040.1, forward strand.
CGGATCAGGCCGGCGTCGAGCAGCTCGCGGATGGCGCGCTGCACGGTGCGGGTCGAGCACTGGAGCGAGTCGGCGATGGACTGGACGCCGGGGTATGCGCCATAGCCGAGGTCGTCGGCGCGGTCGGCTAGCTTGAGCAGCACGCGATGCGCAGTGCCGTTGCAACGAGCTAGCGGGAGGTCGGCAGCCCAGATGTACGCATTCAGGCTCATCGTGAAACCTGTGCCAATGTCGCGTTATCTGTCATGTGAGGGACACTAACGCGCGCGCGAACCGCAACACGGGATTGCATTGCGCTCGGCGTGTCGTGTTTTCTGTGCAGGTGTCAGGCTATGCTGACAGCATGACACTCATGAACGATGCAGGGTTGACCACCCTCGGGCAGCGGATTAAGGCCGCTCGCCAGCTGGCCGGCATGCGTCAGGAGGACCTGGCCTACGCTGTCGGCGCTTCTCGCTCGGCGGTGAACGAGTGGGAGCACGAGCGCTCGGAGCCGAACGCTACTCGAATGTTCGCCATCGCCCAGACAACGAATCAGCCCCTCGGCTGGTTCGCCGAGGGGCTGATTCAAGTGCGCGCCCCGAGGGACTCGAACCCCCAACCTTCTGATCCGTAGTCAGATGCTCTATCCATTGAGCTAGGGGCGCACTGCCCGCTCAGCGGGCCAGGGAACAGCCTACAACAGGTTCACACACGATG
>NZ_JAPSHY010000041.1 GCF_031179285.1 Microbacterium sp.
GCGACCGAGGGCGTATCCGCTGCCGTATGAGGCCATTCGCAAATCAGCCTGCAGCTTCGGGTGGGACTGGGGGATCGCCACGTACACCAGCGGCATCTGGCGTCCGGTGCGGCTGGAGTCGTGGTCGATCGCGCGCATCGCCGACGTGCGGGTCGACGCTCGCCCCGGGGATAGCGGGGGACGCCTGACCGCCGAGGTGCGGGTGGAGCGCGCGGATGCCGCCGACACGGCGCCTCTTCGGGCGGAGTTGTCGATCTCCGGTCACCGCCAAACGGTCGAGATCGTGGGTGATCGCGGCGAGCTCGCCGTCGATGTGCCGGAGGCCGAGCTGTGGTGGCCTGTCGGGTACGGTGCGCAACCGCTGTACGGGGCGTCGTTCGCCCTCCTCGCCGACGAGGCCCGGGTCGACGAGACCGAGCGCCGGGTGGGCTTCCGATCGGTGCGGTGGGACCAGACCCCTGACTCCGACGGCACCCCGTTCACCCTGATCGTCAACGAACAGCCGGTGTACATCAAGGGAGTGAACTGGATCCCCGACGACGCCCTGCCGGTGCGCGTCGACCGCGCGCGCTACGAGCGGCGGCTGCGTCAGGCGAAGGCCGCGAACCTCAACCTCGTGCGGGTGTGGGGCGGCGGCATCTACGAGTCGGAGGACTTCTACGAGCTGTGCGACGAACTGGGCCTGCTGACCTGGCAGGACTTCCTGTTCGCGTGCGCGGCGTACCCCGAGGAGGAGCCGATCCGCTCTGAGGTCGAGGCTGAGGCACGCCAACAGATCGTGCGGCTGTCCAGTCATGCGTCGCTCGTGCTGCTCACCGGCAACAACGAGAACCTCTGGGGTCACGAGGACTGGGGGTGGAAGACCGAGCTCGACGGTAAGACGTGGGGCGCCTACTACTATCACGAGCTGTTCCCAGAGCTCGTGGCAGAGCTCGCGCCGCACGTGCCGTACTCACCGGGAAGCCCGTTCAGCCCCGGCGGCGAACACCCCAACGCCGAGCCGCACGGCTCGATGCATCTCTGGGAGCAGTGGAACCGCCGGGACTATCCGACCTATCGCGATCACCGTCCCCGGTTCGTGGCGGAGTTCGGCTGGCAGGGACCGCCCGCCTGGTCGACGATGACGCGATCCATCTCCGATGAGCCGCTCACCCCCGAATCGCCGGGCATGATCGTGCACCAGAAGGCGGCGGAGGGCAACGTCAAGCTCACGCGCGGACTCTTGCCCCACTTCCGGATGCCGGCTGACACCGAGACCTGGCACTGGGCGATGCAGCTGAACCAGGCCCATGCGGTGCGCTTCGCGCTCGATCACTTCCGCTCCTGGGCGCCCCACACCGCGGGCGCCGTGGTCTGGCAGCTCAACGACTGCTGGCCGGTGACCTCCTGGGCGGCGATCGACGGCGACGAGCGACTGAAGCCGCTGTGGCATGCGCTGAAACACGCGTTCGCCGCCAGAGTCGTCTCGATTCAGCCGCGCGAGCAGGGCCTCGCCGCTGTCCTGGGCAATGACACCGGCGACGATTGGGCGGGCGACCTCGTGCTGCGCCGCCTGCGCTTCGACGGTGCGGTGCTCGCCGAGCAGACGGTGCCGTTCTCAGCCGCTGCCCGGGGCACGATCACCGTTATGATCGACGACGACGTCGCGCTCGCTGCGGATGCCGCCGGCGAACTCGTCACCGCGGCGGCGGGGGAAGAGCGCGGATTCTGGTTCTTCACGGAGCCCCGTGACTCGGCGCTGCCGGCCGCACGCCTCTCGGTCGAGACCACGAGCGTCGACGGGGGGACGGAGGTGTCGGTGACGGCGAACTCCCTGGTGCGCGACCTGTCGCTTCTGGCCGACAAGGTGCACCCCGACGCGTACACCGAGGACGGACTGATCACCCTGCTCCCGGGCGAGAGCGCGACGCTGCTGGTTCACCACGCGCAGCCCGTCGACACCGCGATCCTCGCCTCCCCGCGGGTGCTGCGTACGGCGAACGAACTCGTCGCCGGATGAGCGCCGTGACGCTCGACCCGTATATCGCGGGAATGACGTGGGGCTGGACCGGCATCCGCGGCACCTGGGCGACGCCTGGGGCATCCGACTCGATGGCGAAGATGGCCGGCCACGGCGTCAACTGGACGGCGATCGCCTACGCCGTCGAGCAGGCCACGGCGCAGTCCACCGAGATGCCGCCGGATCAGGCGCCGACGGTGACCGACGAGGAGATCGTCTGGGCGATCCGCGAGGCGAAGTCCCACGGGTTGCAGGTGTGCCTGAAACCGGTCGTCAACGTCAGCGACGGCACCTGGCGCGCCTACATCGGGTTCTTCGACTGGGATGTTCCCGGGGAACCGAGCTGGGGCGAGTGGTTCGCCGCGTACACGGACTTCATCCTGCACGCCGCTCGAATCGCCGAGGCGGAGGGCTGCGAGATGCTCTGCATCGGCTGCGAGATGGTGCGCGCGGACTCGCGCGAGGTCGAGTGGCGGCAGCTGATCGCCGCGGTGCGCGAGGTGTACTCCGGCATCGTCACCTACAACTGCGACAAGTACCAGGAGGATCATGTCGGCTGGTGGGATGCCGTCGACGTGATCACGTCGAGCGGCTACTACCCGGTCGACCGCTGGGAGGCGGAGCTAAATCGCATCGAGCGCGTCGTGGCGGCATCCGGCTTGCCGTTCTTCTTCATGGAAGCGGGTTGCCCGTCACGCACCGGTTCTGCGGACCGTCCGAACGACTGGAGCCTGCCAGGAGACGCGTCGGGCGGGGAGCAGCTGCGCTACTACCGGGCGATGTTCGAGGCATGCGACACCCGGCCATGGATGCGGGGTTTCATGCTGTGGGACTGGCCGCCGACGCTGTATCCGGCCGAGGAGGCCGACCGCAACGACGACTACTGCCCGTACGGCAAGCCGGCCGGTGAGTACCTGCGAGAGATGTATCTGTCGAAGACCGCTCCCGGCCGGGGGTGACCGGAGGCGCGTTCGATGTGAAACCGGAGGGGCACCGCCCTCAGAACCCGGGGTACTCCTCCAGCTTCTTCTCGAACTCGGCCCGGTCGGCCTCGCTGAGAAGCGCGCTCGCGAAGACGATGATCTGCAGCCCCTCGAGCGGCTCACCGGTGCGCGCGTTCTGAGCCTCGCGCGTCCTGAGGAAGTCGCCGGTGGAGTCTTTCGAGAGGTCGTAGATGTTGGCGTAGAACCGCAGCGGCTCCGGATAGTTCTCGGTGTAGTACTCCCAGGTGTGCTGCGTGCGCGGGTCGTCGCTGCCGTACAGCTTCGCGATCATCGACGCGTCGACGCCCGCCGAGGGGTCGTTGAACGAGTACAGATTCCACAGTCCGTGCTCGACGACGACGTCGTCGATGGCAGCCATCACCTCGAGCTTCTGCTCATGGTCCTGGACGGGCTCGTTCGTCGACCAGGATGCCGAGGTGAGTTCGACGAGCATCGACTCGCCACCGTAGCCGTTGCGCTCCGGACGCAGGTCCTCATCGCCCGCCTGCACCCACGTGTATCCGAACTCCTGGGTCAGTCTCGTGCGGATGTCGGCGAGCAGGGCGTCTGCCGCCGCGCGCACCTCTTCGAGCGACGCCTGGCTGAGCACCTGCTGCGGATCGGTGTCCTTGATGCCCGGGTACGCCTCCTCGTGCTTCTGCTCGTCGGACTTCATGCCCTCGTAGTTGCCCGAGGCGGAGGTCTGCACGGCGCTCATCGCGCCGACCGTCGCCACATTCAGCACCAGTGAGATCGCGAGGGCGACCGAGCCCAGCATCCGCCCTCGCTTCGTGACCATCGCGGCGATGATCACGGCGAGCACCACGAGCTGGAGTGCCAGCATCGTCACCCCGTAGAGCAGGTCGGTGCCTCCGGCGAGCAGGGTGCCGAGCAGGATCAGGGCGAACAGGATGCCGCCAGCGAGGGCGATCCAGCCGATGGCGTTCGCCGGCTCTTTCGTGGCGTCGGCCGTCGCGACCGCGGCAGGATACGGCTGTACGGCATAGGGAGGGGGAGACGCCGTCTGCGCGCGCCGCGCCCCGCGATACCCGCCGGGGGGCGGTACCGGAGGCGCGCCCTCGGTGCCGGCGACATAGCGGGCACGCTGCTTCTCGTGATCCATCACCATGGCTTTTCCGTTCCGGTGCCGCCGGGGTCGTCGCCGTTCTGCTGCTGATCCCGCTCCTCGGTACCCTGCTCCAGCTTGTCCTGGAGGTCTTCGAGCTTGTCCTCCGACGGCTGCGGTTCGGGCTGCTCCGGCTCCTGCTCCTCCGGCGGGGGCTGCTGCTCCTGCTGCTGCTTCTGCTGCAGGCGCTCCTTCAGCTCATCCAGCGACTCGCTCATGTCGCGATCGGGATCCGGCGACTGATCCTGGGCGTCCTCGCTGTTGCATTCCTCAGGCGTGTCGAGCGTGACGGTGAGCGACTGGCCGTAGAGGTCGGTCGCGGCGACGCCGTCCCCTTCAGCCCGCGCCGCATCGCCCCGCCGTTCGAGCACGAGCGCGAGGTTCACGCGGACGGCGCACACCTCGAGTCCGCGCGCGAGTCCGAGCGCCTCTTCGAGTTTCGCCTGCGCCTGCGGCAGCTGCTCCGCCGCGCCCAGAGCGGTTCCGACGTTGTACGGAGCCTTGTACGGCTCGAACCAGTTCAGGAACTCCTGGCCGCGGGCGGCCGATTCGGAGCTCGCATAGTCGTCGATGACATAGGAGGTGATCGCCTGATGGGCGAAGGCGTACATGCTGAGCAGCTTGCCGACGAACAGCAGCGCCGCGAGAGTCAGCGGAAGCGTGCCGACCGCGATCCAGAATCGGATCCGGCGGCGTCGGCGATTCGACGCCAGGAGTGCCGCGGCCGCTTCCGCGTGAGGCGTGTCTGTCACGATGCACTCCCTTCGCGTTCGGCCGCTCGCACCGCAGGCGCCCGGAGCCGGCGCAGGCGCGCGACGAGCATCGTCGCCCGGGCGAGCTCGAACCCGAGGATGGCGACGGCGACGACTGCGGCGATCCAGTACAGCTCGATGACGTTGCCGACGCTTCCCGCCTCGGAGTAGCTCGTCGTCGTCGTGGGCGCCTCGGGCAACGCGGGGGCGGCATCGGCCGTGCGGTGCTGGTATTCGACACCGAGCTCTCCCGCGAGCGTCTGCAGGGTCTGCTCAACGATGACGGACTTCGCCGGCGCGCCCTGGTACTCGATGTACGATCCGTTGTCCGCAGAGCTGCCGACCGACCCGGTCGTGAGGCGCATGGGCCCGCCCTCGGCGGTGCCGTAGCCGAACACCATTCCGGAATCGGCATACTTCGCGCTCGCTCGGAACGATTCGGGGGGTGTGGACGCCGTCTGCTCGCCGTCACCGAAGTAGAACACCATCCTCGAGCGATCGGGCGACCTGTCGGCTGCGGCCTCCAGGGTGTCGGCCAGCAGCTGATTCGCGATACCGATCGAACTCCCGCGGGACCGACTGGTGACCTCGGGGCGCAGCACCTCCATCGACGACATCAGCGCGGTGGTGTCTGTCGTGAGCGGCATCCGCAGCTGCGCGGCCGCGTCGAAGGTGATCAGCGCGAAGCGGGCGCCCGGATACTCCTCGACGATCGCCTGCACGTCTTCGCGCACGCCGTCGAGCCGCGGTCGGTCTCCGTCCCAGTCCTCCGCGACGATGCTCGCGGTGGTGTCGACGACCAGCACGACGTCGGTGTCGGTCGCGAGCGTCTGCGTCGATCCTCCGGGTATGCCCGGCCGCAGCAGCATGAAGAAGCAGGCGAGCAGCAGCACCAGGCGCAGGGCCCACAGGAGGACGTGCTGTGTGCCGGAACCCTGGGCCCTCGACCCCCCGGCACCGCCGGGGCGGACCAGAGCGAGCACGACCACGACGGCGACGGGTGCGCACAGCAGCACGAGCAGCAGCGGATGAAGGACGGGCTGGAAGATCACAGTCTCACCCTCCAGAGCACCACGATGAACGACAGGGCAGCGACCATGAGGACGACGATCCAGAGGTCAGGGGTGTCGGTCCAGACCACCTGCGCCTGACCCCGCAGTTGCGTCGCCTCCTGCTCCTGCACCCGCGTCACGATGTCGGCGACGGTGGTCGTGTCGCGCAGGCCGAAGGCGGTGCCCCCGGTCGATTCCGCAGCCGCCGTGAGCTGGGCGCTGACCTCGGCGTCTTTGCCCTGCACCGGGTTGAGGCCGAAGACGCGGACACCCTTCGATTTGGCGTACGCGGCCGCTTCCTCCAGCGTGACGATCGACGCGCCGTTGACCTCGTTGTCGGTGGCGAGGATCACCGAGCGCGAACGCTCGTCGTCGGGGTGGTCGAATCCCATCGCGCAGGCAGCGAGACCGTCACCGATGAGGGAGGCGCCGGCGCCGTTCAGGGTGCCGACCCAGTGCTCCGGCACCTCGTCGACGTAGTCGAAGCTCTCTCGGATGCGCGTCAGGTGCTCGCGGATGAAGTCGTAGTCATCGGTGAGGGGGAAGATCTGCACCGGTGAGCTGTTGAAGATCGTCAGCCCGATCCGCTCGCCCTCGAAGCCCTCGAGCAGCTCCTCGAAGACCGTGAGCACCTCGACATCCACCTCGCTCATCGACCCCGACACGTCGAGGCAGAGCATGATGTCGCGGCTGGTGTTCACCGGCTGGATCGTCTGCGACGACATCGGACGGGCGGCCACGACGCCCGCGGCGACCGTCGAGATCACCCCGAGGATCAGGATGCCGCCGAGAGCGAGCATGCGGCGCCGAAGCGCCTGGCGGAACGTCGGGAGCGTGCGCAGTCGCTCCGCGCGGGCGATACGCGCCGTCTCCTGGGCCGTGACGTGCGTGTCTCGGCGCAGCCCCAGCATGAGGCCGACGGCGACCGCGACGAGGATCGCGGCGATGGCGACGATGATCAGCCAGAAGTTCGCTAATGCCACGTGCGCACCACCGTTCGGGCGGCATCCGCGCCGGCGAGTGGATCGATGGCAGGACCCGGGCGGAAGATGCTGGGGTAGTAGTGCCGCCCCATCGCGTCGATGAGCGCGGGGTGCACGCCGCGGGCGATGAGGTCGTCGAGCGCGAGCACCGGAGCCTCCAGCCCGCTGTACTCGTTGACGAAGGTGCGAACGACGCGGCTGAGCTCGAGGTTCGCATGCCGGGGACCGAGGGCGCCCGCACGGTAGTCGGACTCGATCTGCTGGATGCGGTCGAGATACTCGATCCGCAGCTGCGAGAGCACGTCACCGGTGAGCAGCACAGGTCCCGCGTCCCCGGCGATCGAGAGGCCGCGCCGAGGACGCGTGAGCTGCACCACCAGCCACGCCGTGAGCACGAGCAGAGCGAGGACGCCGATCGCGAGCAGCATCCAGCCCCAGCCGTACTGGGCCGGCGGGTAGAACTCGTCAGAGCCCGGCATTGGCCCTCCGATTCAGCAGCTTCAGCAGCTGCGGAACAGCGGCTTGCTGGCCGTCGAGGGTCGAGTGGCTGATCTCCATCCGCGTGAGGACGTCGGCGAGGTGCGCGGCGTCGGCGCGGCTCTGCGCGGTGAGCTCGTGGACGATGTCGAGATCCCCCTGCACGAACGCGGGCACCTCCCATCGGCTGTCCACATCGCTGCGGATCCTGCCGCTGGCATGGTCGAGCACCGGGTCGGCGTCGCGCAGCGTGAGCCACAGCACGTCGTGCTGGACGCGCAGGCGGCGCAGCATCCGCTCGGTCTGCTCGGTGATGGGCGCTTCGTCGGTGACCACCACGACGATCATCCGCCGTGCGATGGTGCGCGAGACGAAGGACAGCAGCTCATCTCGAGCACTGGGTGCGTCGCTGCGGGCGATCGCCGTGTCGATCGTGCGGAGGGCGTGCTCGAGCGCTCCCTCACTGCGGCCGGGGGCGAGCCTGCGCACGCGGGCGGCGTCTCCGTAGACGACAGTGAAGTCGTCGCCGTGACGCAGCGAGAGCATGCCGAGGGCGCCGGTGGCGAGGATGGCGAGGTCCTTCTTCGACGACTCGTCATGCGCCAGTGCCGACATGGAGCGGCCGGTGTCGACGACGAACATCACCGTGTGCATGCGCATCGCCCTGGATCGCTTCACCAGCGGCGTGCCCTGACGCGCCGTCGCGCGCCAGTCGATGTCGCGCACCTGATCGCCGTACTCGTACTTGCGCAGATCCTCGAAGTCGAGACTCCGCCCGTGCAGCAGCGACGCGTAGGCGCCGTCGAGCGCGTGCATCGACTTGCGCGCCGAGTGGATGAAGAGCTTGCTCTTCACCTGCGTGATCAGGCTGGGCATGAGGGGGTTCCGGTGGGTCCCTGAACGGTCGAGGGGTGATCAGGGCGTGGGGACTGCGGCGAAGATCTGGTCGATGATCTCCTCGCTGCGGATGCCCTCGGCGTCGGCCTCGAAGGTGAGGAGCACGCGGTGGCGGAGGATGAGGTGACGCAGCGCTCTGATGTCCTCGGGGAGGACGTGGGCGCGACCGTTGAGCAGCGCCAGCGCGCGAGAGGCCTGCAGGAAGGCGATGCTCGCTCGAGGGCTCGCGCCGTACTTGATGTACCGAGCGCGCTCCTCGCCGATGTACGGCGCAGGGTTGCGGGTGACATAGGCGATCGACACGATGTAGTTGCGGATCGCGGGGTCGACGTAGATGCGGGACGCCGTCTCCTGCAGCAGGTGCACGTCGTCGAGGGTCACGGCACTGGTCACGTGACGTTCGGGATCGAGCACACCGGAGTCGATGCGGCTGAGAATCTCGAATTCGTCGGCGGGGCTCGGATATTCGACGATCTCCTTGAGCAGGAACCGGTCCATCTGCGCCTCGGGCAGCTCGTACGTGCCCTCCTGCTCGATCGGGTTCTGGGTCGCGATCACGAGGAAGGGCTTCGGCAGGTGGTGCACCTCGCCGCCGATCGTGGTCTGGTGCTCCTGCATCGCCTCGAGCATCGCGCTCTGCGTCTTCGCGCTCGAGCGGTTGATCTCGTCGAGCAGCACGAAGTTGGCGTGGACCGGGCCGAGGACCGTGCGGAACGATCCCGTGGCCGCGTCGTAGATCTGATTGCCGGTGATGTCGCTCGGCAGCAGGTCGGGCGTGCACTGGATGCGCTTGAACTGCGCCTTCACGGTGTCGGCGAGAGTGCTCGCTGCGGTGGTCTTCGCCAGGCCCGGCACGCTCTCGAGCAGAATGTGACCGCCGGCGATGAGCGAGATGAGAAGGCTCATGCGCAGCCGCTCCTGGCCGACCATCTTCGCCGAGTAGGAGTCCGAGATGACGCGCAGGATCTCACCGGCTCGCCGGATCTCCGAGTCCGACGGGGCAGAGGCGTGCGCGGCGTGGGGCGCGCTCGCCGACGGTGCGGATGCCGGGGAAGCAGACGGTGCTGGCGAGACAGGGGCGGGTGCCGGGGGCGCCGGCGGCGCGGGCGGCGAGGATGCGGCGTACGGCGACTCGTCGCGGCTCAGTGAGGGAGCGGGGGGAGGCGGCGGTGCGGCGGGCGCACCCGCGGCCAGATGCGGATCGGTCATGGTGTCTCCTCGCTGACGCGGGGGCGACGCGGTCATCCCCCGACAGACAGCGTAACCGCTGGCGTCCCGAGCTCTCCGCGCGCGGGCAGGGCACAATTACCCATCGCGCGGGCTGCGTTTAGCCGGGCTGGCATCTCATCGACGGTCCATACTTGTGCAGTCCTATATATGTGTGGTCATATATGACTATGCAGCTACGCCACGCCATCCTCGGCCTCCTCGATGTCGCTCCGCAGAGCGGATACGACCTCGGCCGCGCTTTCGCGCGCTCGGTGGCCCACTTCTGGCACGCAGACCAGTCGCAGATCTACCGGACACTCGACCGGATGGAGACGGACGGCGCGATCTCGACCGAGACCGTCCCGCAGCGGGGCCGTCCCGACCGAAAGCTGCACTCGCTCACCGACGCCGGCCGGACCGAGTTGAATGAGTGGCTCCGCGCGCCGCTCGAGGTCCTTCAGCCCAAGGAGCCGTTTCTCGCCCGCCTCTTCTTCGCCGCGCCGCTCGGCATCAGCGGTGTGCTCGCCCTCCTCGACGAGCGAGAGCAGACCGTCCGATCCGCGGTCGATCAGTTGAACGCACTCCCGAGGGCGAGCGGTGATCTCGGCGCCCTCCTGCGCACGGCGACGCTCGAGGCCGGCATCCGCCAGGGGGAGGCCGAGCTGGAATGGTTGAAAGACACCAGGCGGATGCTGGAAGCCGAGGCCGAGCGATGAACGCGGAGTATCCGGTCGAGCACGGCGAGCGCTCGGGAACGTCGATCATCCTGCTGCACGGCGGCAACGTCGGGAACTGGATGTGGGAGCCGCAGGTGCAGACTCTGCCGGGGAGGCATCTGATCACTCCCGATGTGATCGGGTTCAACACCCGGGCGGCCGAGCACTGGCCCGGGCTCGCCGGTGCGGCTGACGACATCGCCCGCATCATCCGTGAGCGTGCCGTCGGAGGTCGAGCCCACGTGGTCGGGCTGTCGATGGGCGGGGTGATCGGCGTGCATCTCGCCGCGCGGCATCCCGACATCGTGCTGTCGTGCATGGTCACCGGCGCGATGATGGTCGGCCTCCGCGGCCGGCAGCGATGGCTCGCAGAGCAGCAGCTGAAGGGATGGGATCGCCGCTGGTTCTGGCAGATGCAGGCGGCCATGTTCCGCATCCCGGCCGACTCGCGGGAGCAGTTCATCGCCGCCGGGATGGCGGTCACCAAGGACACCGCCCATCGGATGTACGGGGAGGTCTTCGACGGCTCGATGCCCGGCGGCACATTCGCCTACACCGGCCCGATGCTCGCGATCGCCGGCGGACGCGAACCGAAGGACGTTCAGCGAGCGTTCCCGGCGCTGCGGCGGGCGATGCCCCAGACCCGCACCTGGGTCGCCCCGGGAATGCGTCACGTGTGGAGCGTGCAGGATCCCGAGCTGTTCACGCGGACGATCATCGATTTCGTCGATTGCGACGTCGTCCCTGACCCGTGAGGGACGGCACCGCCTCCGACGAAGCGCGCCCGCACGGAACCGGTCCGTGCGGGCGCGCCTTCGAGGCCGGTGGCTATCCTCGGGCCTCAGCGTTCCGGCGACGCAGGATCATCAGCACCGCCCCGGCGATGATGCCGACGGCTGCGGCGAGGATGCCGGCGATCGCGAATGTTCCGCCGGTGACGGCGAGACCGGGCAGGGCGGTGAACTCGTTGGTCGCCGCGAGCGCAGCCTCGACTCCCTGCTCTCCGACGATGGCGATCAGGGCCGCACCGTTCTCAGAGGAGAGGGTGACGTCGTCGCTGGCCGTCGTCCAGCTGACGCCGTCCCAGCGCACGCCGCTCGGCAGCTCGGCCGAGCCCTCCACGACCTTCACCTCCGTGCCCAGGGGCACGTCCTCGATGACGACCGGCGAGCCCGCCGTCACCTCGACCGTCACCTGCTGGGGCTGACCGAGAAGATCTGTCCACGATGCGGTGAACGCGAAGGCGGTGCCCGACGCGACGTCCGACGCCCCATCGCCCGACAGCGCCTTCGTGAGCGCGAGGCTGCCGGTCAGCGGGACGGCCGTGTTGACCAGGTCGATCGCGGTGTCGGCCGCGGCCCCGATCGTGACGATCGCCGAACCATCGGGCTGTCCCTCCACGGCATCGCCGTCCCACTGAGGGTCTGCCCAGGTGAACGACGCACTCGGCTCGAGGGGAACCTCGGTCAGGGTGACCTCGGTACCGCGCGGCAGGTCCTCGCCGAAGGGCACTGTCGTCCCGTCGACAGGAACCGAGAGCTCCTGCGACTGCTGCTCGTCTCCGTCGAACCAGGTGGCGACGACCGTCACCGTCTCCGGGACGTCGGGGTTGTCCAGGAGCACGCCCTCGACGGTCTTGCTCAGCGAGAAGGTTCCGGGAGCCCAGGTGGCCTCGTTCACCACCGACACGAGCGTCACGTCGTCCTGCTGGTCCGAGACGACGACCGTCGCCGAGCCGTCTCCCGCGTCGTCCACATCCGTGCCGGAGATCGTGATCGATCCCCACACCACGGTGTCGATCTCGGGCCGCTCGCCTTCGGTGAGGGTGACGACCGTCCCGGCCGGCAGATCCTCGCCGAGCGATACGGGTTCCACGGCGTTGATGAGCAGATCCTTCGACTGCTCGACGCCTTCGTCGTCGGTCCACCTGGCGGTCACGGGGAACTCGGTCTCGGCGTCGACCTCGGCAGCGGCCTCGCCGGCGATCCCCTTGATCAGGCTGATGCCTGCGGTGGACGTCGCGGCGTGGTTCTCGAGTGTGACGAGCGCGTCGGCGTCCCGGCCGATGGTGACGACCGCAGACGTCCCGTCGACCTCGACTCCGGTGCCCGACCACACCGGCGCACCCCAGGCGATGCCTGACGCGTCGGCGAGCGGGGTCTCCGTGAGAGTGACCTCGGTGCCGATGAGCAGCTGCGCACCGAGCGGCACCGGGGTGCCGTCAGTCGGCACCACCAGCGTCGCCCCACCGGGAACTCCATCCTGAACCCAGGAAGCGGTGACCGTCACCGTGTCCGGAACGGCGGGGTTCTCCGCCTCGGCGCCGGTGACCTCCTTGACGAGCGAGAAGGAGCCGACGGTGCGCTCGACGTGGTTCGTCACGGTGACCGTCGCGGGATCAGCCACGTGACCCGGCACGATCTGGATCGTCGCCGGTGTGATCGTCGGCACACCCCACGTGAGGAGGTCGTCGGCCGCCGGGACCGCCTCCGTGATCGTCACGGAGGCGCCGATCGGGAGATCTTCGAGCACATACGGGTCGTCGTTCGCCGTCAGCTCGAACTGGCGGGCGGGCTGCGCGGGGAAGTTCGGGCCGAGCGCGCTGACATCGATCGCGGCGGTCATCGCGTAGGTGCGATCCGGGTCCACGAGAGACGCCGCCCCTCCGTCGATCGCCTTGACGACCTCGAGCGAACCCAGCTGAGCGGAGTTCTCGAGTGCGACGGCGATGTTCGATGCGGGCACGAGCGCAGCGGTCGCCACCGTGCCGCCGGCGCTCAGGGTGATCCCCGGACCCGGGGCGAACACCGGGGCCCCGAACGTGACTCCGGGTACGGAGGGGAACGTCGGCTCGGACAGCTCGATCTTCCAGCCGAGGCCGCGAGCGTTCAGTCCACTGACGGGTGCACCGTCGAGGGGGACGCTGAGGTCATACTCGAGCTGGACGGTGCCCTGCGGGTCGATCTCCTTCACGTGCACGGAGAACGCCGTCGCTGCCGGCACGAAGGCGGCGCCCGCGGTGTCGGCGAGCGTCTTCGTGATCGCGACGGTACCGCGCGGCATGCCCTGCCCGGTTCCGCTTCCGCGGTTGCTCTGGGTGATGGTCTGGGTGTACGTCTTGCCCGCGACCTCGGCCGAGTTGCCGTACGTCGTGCCAGGGGCGTCCATGCCGCCGCTGGTCGTGCACGTGGTGTACGTGATCACGTACTGGTACTCGCGGCTGAAGCCGGTCTCGGATCCGCCGCCCGGCAGTGCCAGCGTCGGCTCCGGAATGGTGATGGTGATATCGGCGCCGTCGAGGGCCGCCGTCACGCTGGATGTGAGGTTGACCGTCGCTAGTCCACCGTTCTGGATCTGGTCACGGGCCTCCACCTTCAGACCGAGACGTGCGGGGATGTCGCCTCCGCTGCCGACGCAGACCTGGTGTGCCGACGTGAGAGTGTCGCTGACGGTCAGCTCGCTGCCGATGTCGGCGAGGTTCTCACCCGGCACTGTGATGTTCCAGTTCAGGGTCGTCTGCGGCAGGTAGGTGACGCCGTCGACGGTCACGGACGACGAGTTGATGGCGCCGGCCTTGCGGTCGGTGCGGCCCGGCACCGTCGCCTGGCTGCCGTCGGTCGCGCCGTCGACGTTCACGGCATTGCCGAAGGCGGTTCCGGCCTCCGGCAAGCCGTCGGTCGTCGCGCACGTGCGGTACTGGATGAGGTAGAGGTGATCCGACGGCTTGAAGGCGAAGTCGGAGTCGCCCGCGATGGTGAGGAGGACCTCGAAACCGGTCGCGGAGCTGGACACGGTCGTCACGTCGAGCTCACCGGTGATCTCGGTCTGCAGGTTGCTGCTGGGCCCGTAGCGCTCGAACACGCGGATGCCGCTGATGGTGTCGGTGCACAGGGCGTGCGGACCGGAGAGGACCTCGCTGACCGACACCTCGTCCTGTCCGACGAGGTGATCGCCGGCGACGGTGACCGTCCACAGGACCTTGCCGTTGCGGTCGGCACCGCCGAGTACGGTGCCCTGCTTGTCGATCTGACCGGTGAATGACCAGTCCTGGGTCACGCCGACGACTCCGGAGCTCTCACCCCAGATGTCGACGGTCGCTTCGTTCTCGTAGACGGTTCCGGTCGGGTCGATCTCCCCATCCGGAGTGCAGGTGTCGTAGGTGATCCGGTAGGTGACGCCGGCGTCGAAGCCTGCCTGGGGGGCGGTCAGCGTGATCTGGAACTCATACGGGTCGCTCACGTCGGTCGAGGTCGAACCGATCCCTGTCACGTCGACGACGGTTGATCCGCGCACCGTCTCGATGCGCAGGTTCGACGGCGTGCACAGCACGTGGTTGTCGCTGAGGTCTTCGAGGATGTTCACGACGTCCTCGCCGGCGAGGCGGGACCCCGGCAGCTCGATCGTCCACTTCATCGACCACTTGTCGGCGTTCAGGGCGCCCTTCTTGGTCCAGTCGGTGGGCAGCTCGACGCCGTCGTCGATTCCGCCGCCGCCGGGAAGCGGGACCGCGACCTCGGCGCCGTTGAGGTTGAAGACGACGTCCTCGGCGGTGGTGGCGAGCTTCGCCTCGACGTCGAACGAGAAGTCGCCGAGGACGACCTCGGAGTTGGCCAACACCTCGTCGGTGAACGTGCAGGTCGCCACGGCGGTCGACGGGTCGGTCAGACATGTCGCCCAGATGACGATCTCGCCACTGGGATCGGGTCCGCTGAGGTTGAACGGCACGGGCTGTGCGAAGCCGAGCTCCGGAGGCAGTCCGATCGTGAACGTGTCGCCCGGCATCGGGTCCGCCGCCGACGCATCCCACGACCCCGATACGGTCAGGGTGTCGCCCACCGTCGCCTGGGCGCCGTCCGCACTCGTCAAGATGACGTCAGTGACGATCACATTGGGGTTGGGGGCGGCGGATGCCGCAAGCGGCGCGGCGACGGCGGCAGCGATAGCCAGCCCCACCACAGTGAACGCGCTGAGGATCCGCCGAAGACCTCCCGAACGCGAAGGTGCTTCCTCGTGCAAGCGCCTCGATGACATCTGTTCTCCCCTTCACTCACCGTCTCAGGTCAGCGGGGGCAGCATCGATCGATGATCGAGCGTGCACGCGTCCCCACCCCAACAGGCTCACACCTGTCCCCAGTTTCTCCCCGCGGGCAAGCGCCTCCACGGTCGCCCTCATCGTAGCGGAGGCATACTCCAATCTGCGATATATTGCGTCTCGCTAGAGGAGCCGCGAACTGACTCAGCCGTCCGAACCGGCCCGACGTCGTCCCACCCACACGACCAGCGCTGCGACACCGACGATCGCCGCGGCGATCCCGACGATGTAACCGGCCACACCCACGTACCCGCCCGATATCCGGGGATCGAGGAAGGGATAGGGGTACCACCAGTCATTGCCCGAAGCAGGGGCGATGATGAGGTTCGCGCGGATCATCGTGTACACGACCCAGACCATCGGGAAGATCGCTGCGATCAGCACCGTGCTTCACGGCCAACGAAGTCCTTCACGTCGTGTTCCCACTGTTCCTGCTCGCCGACGTGCTGTTCGCTCCCCGGCGCCGGGCGTTGCCCGATGCGCGGGGGATGACGGAGCGAAGGCCGCTGCCGACGCGTTGACCCTATCGGGCCTTCGTGGTCCGATGCGCTCGTCCCCACCGCATCCGGGTCACCACGACGCCC
Source organism: Microbacterium sp. (assembly GCF_031179285.1). Classification (GTDB taxonomy): domain Bacteria; phylum Actinomycetota; class Actinomycetes; order Actinomycetales; family Microbacteriaceae; genus Microbacterium. The sequence goes on from NZ_JAPSHY010000041.1 coordinate 15,871, forward strand.
AGCAGGCAGAGCGCTCCGCCGATAAACATCATCAGCGTCGGAACCTCGCCGAGGATCATCCACGACATCAGGATCGCGATCGCCGGCACGACGTAGGTGGTGGCAGACGTCTGCCCGGCGGTGCTGCGCTGCAGCACGTATGCCCACGTCGTGAACGCGATCGCCGTCGAGAAGATGCCGAGGTAGACGACCCAGAGCGTGGCATCGAGTGGGGCGGTCTGCATGTCGCCGATGAGCGTGCCCAGCCAGGGCAGCAGCGCGATCGTGCCGGCGATCGCACCCATCCAGGTCAGGGTCGTGGAGTCGACGCCGCTACTGAGCAGGTGCTTCTGCAGCAGGGTGCACCCGGCGTACATGACCGCTGCCAGCAGCGCGAGCAGGAGACCGGTGATGTCGAGCCCGGCGCCGGTCGACGAGCTCGTGCCGATCAGGACGACCCCGAGGAAGGCGATGGGCGCGCCGATCAGTAGCGGCTTCGGGAATCCTTCGCGGAGGAAGAGGCCGCTGAACACCACGACCATGAGGGGAGCGAGGTTCACCACCATGGCGGCAGTGCCGGCATCCAGCGTTCGCTCGGCGCTGTTGAGCGCGAGGTTGTAGACGCAGAACCAGCCCACGCCCCAGACCGCGACGAGCAGCCAGTGCCGGCGGGCCGGCAGGCGGATGCCGTGACGCAGTGCGATGGCGGTGAGAGCCAGCGTTCCGACGGCCATACGAAGCAGTGCGAGGGCACCCGGGTCATAGTGGGGACCTGCGCCCCGGATGCCGATGAAGGCCGATGCCCACAACACGACCGTCACCAGGGCGGCGATGAGGATGAGCGGTCCGCGTGTCTTCCGCGTCTCGCTCGGGCTTTCGGGCGCATCGGAGGTCGAGCTCAGGCTCGACCTGGAGAGGATCGAGCCGGTCGGGCTCGGACTCGTGGCGCTCGAGCTGGTGGGGGTGTCCGGCATCCGTCGATCTTCGCAGTGGCCACCGACATGCGTCGATTGGCAGAAGCGCCATCCTCCGGCAGTTTTCCGCCAATGCCGGTGCTGTGTGAGTCACCTCTTCTGCGTGAAGCCCCACCTCCGGCATGAGACACCACCCCTCGCGTGATGTCTCGCCCAGAGAGCGATGTCTCGCAGAGAGTGATGAGTCGCGCAGAGAGAGGTGTCTCCCTGATTGGATGCCTGGGACAGCCCTTCCTGCGTGAGACATCTGTTAGCCCATGAAGCACCATCTTTCACGTGAGACACCACGCCTCGCGTGATGTCTCACGCTGAACGCGATGTCTCGCGCAGAGAGTGGTGCTCACGAAAAGAGTGCGCGGAGAGAGTGCGGGAGAGCGCGAAGACCCCTTCGATAGGATGGCTGTGCCCGTTCGGGCGCAGCTACGCGGCAGAGACCCAGGGGGTTACCCATGCCAGGAATCGTGATCGTCGGCGTGCAGTGGGGCGATGAGGGAAAGGGCAAGGCCACCGATCTGCTCGGTGAGCGCACC
>NZ_JAPSHY010000063.1 GCF_031179285.1 Microbacterium sp.
CGCCGAGAAGCTCGCGCTCGGCGCGAGCCCCTACCCCTCGACTGACCGGCTCTTCGACGACCTCATGCTCGCGATCATCGACGCCGAGCTGGGCGCCGAGCCGGGTGCCGAGGCGCCCGCGACGGCGCAGGCGTTCGAGGCGCTGCGCGCCCGCGTCGCCGACGGCCTCGTCGACCGCATGTTCGCGCTCGCGAGCCAGGTGGCGCGCATCCTCACCGCGGCCCGGAACGCCGACCGAGCGATCCGCGAGGGCGCGAGCCTCGCGCACATGGCGGCGCTCGCCGACGCGCGCGCGCACCTCGACCAGCTGATCTTCGACGGCTTCGTGAGCCGCACGGGCCTCGAGCGGCTGCCGCGCCTCGAGGTCTACGTGCGCGCGATCGAGCACCGCGTCAAGCGCCTGCCCGATACCGCCAACCGCGACCGCATCTGGATGAGCGAGGTCGAGCAGGCCGTCGCGCTCTTCCGCGAGGCGGGGGGCACGCTGCCGCTCGCGCCGGCGGTGACGGATGCGGTGGCGGGCTCGGATGCGTCGGCGACGTCCGAGCGCCTCGTCACGGCCCGCTGGCTGCTCGAGGAGCTGCGGGTGAGCCTCTTCGCGCAGCAGCTCGGCACCGCCGGACCGGTCTCGGTGCAGCGCATCCGCAAGGCCCTCGCCCCGTAGTGATTGCGTTGACGGTCGAGCGCACAAAGCCCGCGCCCCCATCTCGACGTCGACAGAAGCGCACGTACGGTGCCGGAAAGCGCGCGAGGGCTACAGACAACGGCCCTTCGACTGACCAACGCTACTTCAGCGAGGGCAACCACGAACTGCCGCGCCTCCTCGCTGCGGTCGACATCGGCCCCACCGTTGCTGCCACCACGCAGGCAGGCAATCGTTTGCGCTGCGGGCTGCGGTCGATGGTTCCTCGTGTACTTGCAACGCGACAGAGTGGTCTGGCCCCAGCTCAGCAGTTCGCGGGGCCCGATGGCACTCATGGGTTGTTGAACACCCTCAGAGCAACTCCCGAGAGGGATGTGGCGTCGGGGCGCTTGTTCATACCCCAAAAGCGGCGAGTACAAGACCTGCCGCAATTGCGACTGTGCCGTCAGACACCTTGTCGATAACCCAGTTTCGGACCTTCGAGAAGTACGTGTGCGCCTCGTCGTGTTCAGACGCTAGTTCCAGTGCGAGGACTTCATCCAGCGTTGCCGCCGTTTCCGCTTGGCCTTCATCCCTGGCGTGGTCAGCAAGCTGTCGGATGGCCTCCGCTACCGCGGGCGCCAATTCCTGCCGCTGGTGGATGTCGCCATCGACTCTGGCTCGGCGACCCATCGCACCGACCTGCCCGTAGTTGTTGTACTCGTCTTGAGCCACGGCAATATTCCCTTGCTGAACGTAGATCATCGGTGCTCCCGTCTGTGACTTCACTACGACGGGGGTGTCGGGAATCGCGGGAGACTCGGAAACGTGCGCCCCGAGCAGCGGCCTCGACTCGCGAATCAGCTCTCCTTGCGAGCCACTCCCGTAGGTGCGGACCACAGCGCTTTGAAGGCCAGTGAGTCGCGGCGGGAGTCGCGGGAAGTAGAAGGCTGGGAACGGGCCCATACTTGCAGGAACCTCGTCCCACACCCGTAACCAAGTTCTCTCGTCGAGAACGGTGGAATCTTCAACGTTCCCTCGGGACGCCCTGGTGATGGCGTCGATATAAGTGTCCGCATCGCCATTGCACAGCGCGATGACGGCACTGAGCCAGTGTGTCGCAGCATTTCTCGCCGCGGAGAGCCCTCTCATTATGTTCGCGGCCTCCTCGAATCGACCAAGACTCAGGCAACAGAAGGCGACCTGTGCGGCAACAGCAGGATCCTTGACTGCGGCTTCACCTACGGTCCGGGCAGCTTCGTAGTCGCCCCGAAGTACGCTCATTAGCATCTCCGCCAAGGGTGCAGACTGCCTCGTCAGGCCGCCGACGCCTCGCGCATACTCGGCGATCTCCGCGAGCCGACCCTCATCTCCGTGATGGAGCGCGAGGAATGAAGCCTCCTCAAGAAGACGGTCGATAACACGTCCAGTACCCCCAGCACGATGCCGGTCCAACATAAGATCGAAAGCGTCAGGAAATTTGCCTGTACGGTCGAGTATGAAAGCCTTCAGACGTGTGAGGTACACGTCATTCGGTTTGGCGATCCGCGGGGCCATCTCGTCGATAAGCCGGAGCGACATTTGAATTTGACCGCGGAGGAACAACTGCTCTGCGACTGCCACGACAACTCGCTCGGGCTCCACTGCGCATGCGCTCAAGGATCTGCGCGCCAGTGCGGCGAGGAAGGCGTCGGTCTCGACGCGTGCGGCGATCCGTGCGTACGCCATCCAGAATGCCAGCGGCGTGCGAACGACAGAAGCAAGTCGAGCGTGTCGGAGCGCAATGATGTCGTCACCTTCCGCCCCTCTCACCTCGAGCAATTGAACGAGTGCCGCACGCAGACTCTCATAGCCCGCATCACCATGGTCGAGCGCCGCAAGGAGTACTGGTATCCGCTCGCGCGCAATGCTCGGGTCCGACAAATCGATCTGCGACCCTCTGTACGTGCGCAGCAACAGTCCACGATACTTACCTGCGATCGCCTCAACCGAATCCCGACGTCCCGCCGCGAGGTAGTGATATCTCGCTTCCACGAAGTAGCCACCAGCCTTGCTCGAATCCCGATAGCTGGGATCGTCGATTCGCTTTGCAAAAAAGTCTGCTGCACGCGCATTAGCGGCAGTGAATCGGCGATCCACTCTTGACAGACGAGCGGCCGTCAACTTTCGCACTACAGGGTTAAGTTCGTACCAAGCATTATTGCGATCGAGGATGAACGACAACGCTAGGCGATTGCGTGCGCTCTCCCAGGTGTGGATCGTTGCGCCCGCTGCCTTGATGGCCTCGACGCGGAAAGGCCGGCGAAAGACCGACAGGTTCTCAGCCAGCGTGACGGACTCCTGATCGAGCCGGCCGAGCGATTGGTTCCAGAACTCGTACTCGAGTCGGGCAGTCAACTGCGGGGAACGCGGCCTGTGACGCAATTCCCAGGACTCGCTGTCGCGATCGATTAGTTCCTCTACGGGCTGTCCGACAAGGCAACCTACGAAGGCACGCATCGCTCGGGGATTGTGACCCAGCCACGCGGATACGTCCAGTATGAGGTCATCGCTAAACTCGTCGAGCTTGTCGCGGTCTCTGAGCATTGTACGCAGGATTGACGCGCCTTGGGCTGGCGCAGGCTGCGTCATAGTTCGATACTGAACCCTCTCCGTCCAATTGTCCTGACTCGGGATCGGGAAGACACAATGCACGCCCGTCCGCTGTGAATGGCGGCAAGTCTTGCCAGTAGCTGGCGAAGTTCTGCCGAGACGACCAACCCATCCGCGTCGAGCTGTGACTCGAAATTATCCAGTACGAGCAGCAAGCCGTCGTTCTGGACTGCGCGAACGATATTTGATTCCAGGTCGGGGCCCTCGCTGACGTTCGCCAAGCCGGCCATTTCAATTTCAGAAAGCACCCCGAGTAGAAACTCCTCATAAAGCGGATGCTCCACCAGCGGAATCATCGCTTTAGGCCCCGGCCAGGCCTTGAAATACTGTCGAAGCGCCGTCGACTTGCCAACGCCAGCGAATCCTTCCACAACCGCTATCGGGAAATCTGGTAGCCAGCGCTCAAAGAGCCACTCCGTGATTTCATGCACGTGATCGCTCACGGAACCTCCAGCTCGTTCAGTGTTGGAGTCAGTATGCCGCAGCAGCGCTTCGAGACCACTTTCGCTGGTTCCGGGACGTCGGCGGCAGTCAAGTCGTTCGACTCCGCACCATCGAGCGAGCCGGACACAGGCATGCCGACGCGAAGTGCTCGAGAGACGCGCGCATGAGGAAGGCGCGCTGGGAGACCGTTAGGGCGGTAGCGCCACCGCGACGGCCCGGTACGCGGGCGTCCGAGCGCGACGGGAAGCGTGCACCGCGGTGGACGCCGTCGCGCCGTCGGTGGTTCCGACCGCAAGCGCCTTACGTCGGGGCGCCGTTCGAGGCACCAGCGTCTACCTCAATACTCCGCACGCCTTAGGTTGGAGGCACCATGGACGAGAACCGCTACGGCCCCGCCTTCCAGCGCAACGCCCTCGCCCCCGGCATGATCGCGGCGCTCGCGCTCGTGGTCTCGCAGCTGTGGCTCGCGGGCGCCTGGGACGAGATCTTCCGCTTCGTCATCTCGATCCTGGCGCTCATCGTCGCCTGGTTCGCCGTGCAGGCGAAGCACTGGTGGTGGGTGCCGGTGTTCGTCGCGATCGCGGTGATGTGGAACCCCGTCGCGCCGTTCTCCTGGGAGGGCGAGACGCTCAGCACCGTCTTCTCCTTGGCGCACTGGGCGGCCGCGGCCGCGTTCCTCGCCGCGGGCCTGCTCATCAAGGTGCCGCGCGACGACCGGTAGCGGCATGCGAGCCGGCCG
>NZ_JAPSHY010000064.1 GCF_031179285.1 Microbacterium sp.
TCGCGCTCCTGCCGCACGCGAGCGTGACGAGCCCCGGCAGGCTCCGGCGGCTCGCCCGTCGGGAGCTCGAGCGTCACCTCGATCGGCCGCTCGCGGAGCGGCACCGGCAGGCCCGGGAGCGGCGCGGTGTGTCCTTGACCGAGCTCGACGACGGCTGCTCGCGCCTGGTCGCCGACGTGCCGACCGCGCTCGGGCTCGGCATCCTCGATCGGCTCACGCAGATGGCGAAGATCCTCGCGCGCGCGGGCCGCGCGGGCGGCGCGCGGGTCTCCGCCGACGCCCGGGGAGCCGCCGGCGACTCGCGCACCTTCGACCAGCTGCGCGCCGACCTCCTCTGCGACCTGCTCCTCACGGGCGAACCGACCGGAGCACCGCTCGCCGGGATCCGCGCCGACGTCAGCATCGTCGTGCCCGCGCCGGTGCTCACGGAGCCCCACGGCATGCATCGCCGTCGAGCGACCGGCGACGCGCGCGATCACGAGGAGCCCGCGGGAGGCGGTGCCGCACGCGCGGGCGCCGGGCGCGAGGCCGAGCGAGCCGTTGCGCGCTCCTCCTCCGGGGCACCGGTCGATCCGGGGACCGCGCGGCTCCTGGCCGAGAGGGCGTCGAGCTGGACGCGGCTGTTCGCCGACCCGCTCACGGGTCACGTGACCGCCGTCGACACCTACACGCCGTCGGCGCAGATGCGGAAGCTGCTGCGCGCCCGCGACCAGCACTGCCGATGGCCGGGATGCACGCAGCGCGCGATGCGCTGCGACGTCGACCACACCATCCCCTGGGCGGAGGGCGGCCCGACCGAGCTCGGCAACCTCGCTACTTCTTAAGTGGACCTCTCACCGCGGCGCCTTTAGCGCCATGATGGAGTTACCTCACTTTCCTGATTGGAGCACCATGGTTAAGCACGCCTTCCTTTCGTTCGTCGAGGAGGACCTCGGCACCGTCCGCATGTTCCGCGGACAAGCGAAGAACAAGAACTCGTTGCTTTCATTTGACGATTACTCGGTCAAGGTTCCGTACAACAGCACCGACGCGGCGTACATCCGCACCCAGATCACTTCGAAGATCCGCGCGGCCTCGGTCACGATCTGCCTGATCGGCCCTACCACCTACACGAGCCAGTGGGTCGACTGGGAGATTCGCAAGAGCGCCGAGGTCGGCAACAAGATCATCGGGGTCAGGCTCTACTCGGATCGCGCCTGTCCTACGCCCAAGGCTCTCACTGACCTGCGCGCTCCCGTCCTCGACTGGGACATCGACGCGATTGTTCGAGCTATCGGTTGAGCGACCCGCTCTACGGCGGGGGCTATCCCGCCTTCTACGAGTCAGCGGATGCCGCTTCGTTAACGGGCCAGAATCAGTACCTGTTAGCGATGCGGGTCCGGCTGGGTGGACTCGTGCTCGGCACCATCGGTGGAAGCGTGTTCGTCTCTACAGGATTCGTTGCCCTGGGCGGCTGGATGGCTCTGGGCGGCTTCTTGGTCGCCCTGGTTGCGGAAATTTGGAACGCGGTTCAAAAGCCCGATCGCGCCTGGTACGAGGGTCGAGCCGCTGCGGAGTCCGCCAAGACGCTTGCGTGGCGATACGCGGTGAAGGGCGAATCGTTCGAGGACGGCACGGACGCGAACCGCGAGTTGGTGGCTCGGGTGACGGAACTGCTCGACGATCTGAAGGACGTCGACTTGCCGTCGTCCTCGAAGACCACCGACCAGGTCACTGCGAAGATGCGAGAGATTCGTAGCGCAAGTTTCGAGGAGCGCCGTAGCGCTTATCGAGAGGGCCGGATCGAGGATCAGCGAAGCTGGTACGCCAAGAAGGCCGACTGGAACCGAAAGGCCGCACACGGCTGGACGTTGCTCCTGTTCGTCTTCGAGCTACTCGGAGTAGTCGGCGGTGTCTTGCTCATCACAGGCACACTGACGGTTGACCTCTTGGGCCTCTTCGCTGCTCTCGCGGCCGCCGTGACTGCATGGACGCAGGCCAAGCAGTTCAAGACTCTCGCGACTGCTTATGGGGTGACCGCTCAGGAACTGTCGGGCGTGAAGAACGAATTGGACGAGGTCAAGGATGAGGCAGAGTGGGCCCAGTTCGTGGGTCAGGCCGAGGAGGCAATCTCACGTGAGCACACACTATGGCGGGCATCGCGGGGCGTTCGGATAAGCGGGCCGCGGAGCGGCCCGGCTTGAGCTGAACTCGAGCAGCCGCTGGCGAACAGCATCCGCGACCGGCTAGCGTCAATCGCGCGGCCGCGCGGGCGCCGACGAGCCGCGCGCCATCGATCAGGACGCGTTGACGCGCTCTGCGACCTCGCCCTCACCGGCGAACCCACCGATGCGGCGCTGCGAGCTGCTGCGGGAGCGAGACCAGGGATGCCGATCGCCCGATCGACGTCGCGGCACAGATTTTTAGGCTGACCCGATGTCTTCCGGTCGGAGCACACCGGTCAGGTGCACGCATGGCGTTGAGCGGCTTCTGGTCCTATGTACACGAGGACGATCGAGCCGAAGGAGGGCGCATTTCGCAGCTGGCGCGCGACATCGTCGACCAGTTCGAAATGATGACCGGAGAGACGGTCGAGCTCTTTCTCGACCGCGACTCGCTCGAATGGGGTGCACGGTGGCAAGCGCGCATCGATGGAGCGCTCGCCACGGTGGCGTTCTTCATCCCAGTCTTGACTCCGCGATACTTCGTCAGTCCCGCTTGCCGAAACGAACTGAATTCGTTCGCGCGTGACGCCTCTGATCTGGGTGTCCGCGAACTGCTCTTGCCGATCCTCTATTCGGACATCCCTGCAACCGACGGTCTGGAACCTCAGAACGATCTAATAGCGCTTGCGAAGTCGTTCCAATGGGCCGACTGGCGTGACCTTCGATTCGCCGACCGAACCGACGGAAACTACCGGCGTGCCGTCTACGGGCTTGCCCAACGACTCGCAGATGCCAACCGGGATGCTGAAGCACCAGCTGCGACGCAGGCGGCAATCGACCTCGCCGAGGAAGATGACGAAGGCGTCCTGGAGGTCATGACGAAGTTCGAAGCGTCCGTGCCTCGAATCGGTGAAATTACTGGCAACCTGAATCGTGAGATCGTCGCGATCGGACAAACCACGCAGGGCGCCACGACTCGACTAAATTCAGTACCGCCGGGAACGAACACGTTTGCGCATCGGCTTCGCATCGCTCGCGAGCTAGCGAAAGACCTGCAGGAACCAGCGACGGCTGTCGGCCTCGCGGGTGAGGACTTCGCGAAGACTCTGTATGACATGGATCGCGGTGTGCGCCTGATCATCGCCCGCGCCCCTAAGGAGCCAGACAGCCGCGAGGCGTTCTGCAAGTTTTTCGCAGACCTGCGAAGCCTGGTGGCTTCAGCGGAGACCGCGCTCGGTGCGGTTATGCGCATGGGTGACTCTGCGGCGCAGTTGGAGCGCCTCTCACGCGAGATTCGGCCCGTTATGCGGGAGATGCGCCATGGCCTGACTCTTGTGGCAGAGGGACGCGAGGTCATGCGCGAGTGGACGGCTCTCATCGATGCCTCCGAGGTTGATTGTGGGCAGGCACTCGCCAGCTTGGGATCGACCTCCGATGGCGCCGCGTAGCGGCGGCTTGACTTGAATCTGCAACGTAACTCGGGAGCCGTTCGGCGAGCGGTGGCAAGGGCTCGCCGTCAGGCGAGTCCGCGGCAGCACTTGCGCTGATCGCGCATCCTGAGGTTTCATTAGCTCACTGCACGCGTTTAGGGCGACTCCTAGACTCCGTACGCGTGGGAGTGAGACATGAGTAGAGGGGCCCCGGTCTAGGGGGGCTGCGCAACCCAACCGGCCTGGGCCCGTTGCGCGAAACGAACCGAACAGATTTGGCCGTCTGTTTTGTCGACGCCTCCGAACGGTTCTCACTCGTGTCTCACCCTCCTGCCTCACCTCTAACATCTCTGGCGCGCCCGGACGCTGGCTGGTCGTTCACGCTCTGCCCTGACGCCGCTGAAGGCGGCGGCTCGTTCCGGCGCAGCGCCCGCTCCGTGCCGGAGTACGCCGCCCGCGGGGAGGCAAGCGACCCCGAGCGGGCCGCCGCCGAAGCGGGCCGCCGCGCCCGCGCGAACCTTCGCCGCTACTGCGCCGCGAACCGGCTGAACCGGCTCGGTACGCTCACCTATCGCGGCGACGGCAACCACGATCCGGCGCTGCTGCGCGAGCATCTCGGAGACTTCTTCCGCGAGCTGCGCGTCGGTGCAGGCGGGCGTCCACTGCCGTACGCGTGGGTGCCGGAGTGGCACAAGAGCGGCCACGGACTGCACGCGCACTTCGCGGTCGGGCGCTACATCAAGCGCAGCGTCATCGCCGACGCGTGGGGCCGTGGCTTCGTCCACATCAAGTTGCTGGGCGACCTACCGGTCGGCTCAGGCCCGCTCACGCAGGCCAGGAGCGCCGCC
>NZ_JAPSHY010000065.1 GCF_031179285.1 Microbacterium sp.
GTTCCGAGATCGCTGTGATACACGGCGGCCCAGACCTGACGTGCGCCTCGGACGTTGCGTGCACGGTTCCCCGAGGCGTTCGAGCCGTGCCGCCGATACCCGACCATGACACGGTCGACGGGCACCAGGGGGCCCTGTCTCGCGAGTCGCACGATGAACTCCCAGTCCTCGGCGAGATACCGATCGTCGAATCCACCCGTCGCCTGGAACGCGGAACGGCGCACCAGGAGGCAGCTCGGCGGATACACGAGGTTCGACAGGAACAGGTGCTCGAGTTCCACGTCGGCGGTGCTGTCGCGCGGCACCAGACGGTCGCCGCGGAGATCCTCACGCCCGCGCATATGTCGCGGGAAGTCGCCCGGGTGGAGGACGTCGCCCTGCTCATCGACGTACTCGGCGAGCACGAATGCCCCGGCCGCGTCGGGCCGGCGCCCGATTGTCTTCACCACGGTCGCGAGCATGTCCGGATGCCAGAGGTCGTCGGCATCGAGGAACACGAGGTGCATCGACTGCACCGAGGCCCTTGCCGCGCCCGCGTTGCGCGCCTCCGCGACGCCATGCCCCGAACTCCGCACCAGCCGGACGCGAGGATCCGTGTGGGCACGGACGATGTCCGGTCCCTCGTCGGTCGATCCATCGTCGACGACGACCACCTCGAATCGGCGGTACGTCTGCGCGAGCACCGACTGCAGCGTCTCGTCGATGAACCGGCCGCCGTTGTACAGCGGGATCACGATCGTGACGACGGGCGCCCCGGCGTCGTCTCGCCCGTCCCCGCCGGCGTCGGATTCCGGCGTCATGGACGTCGCCTCCGGCGCAGCAGCGATCTCGCCTTGGCGAGCGGCGCGGTCGCGACGGTGAGCATGAACGTGATCGGCGCCCGCGACAGGCCCCAGGCCAGCTCGCTTCGAGCGTGGTGATAATCGCGGCGCTTCACGAAGCGGAACAACGCTGTGCCTGCGAGACGGGCCTCACTCCGTCGGAATCGCTCGAGTCGTTCGCGGAACAGCTCTGCCGCCTCGGCGTCGCCCCGACCGGCGGCGGCCCAGCGCTGCCGGTCGACCATGTCCTCCATCGCTCGACGACGAAGGAGCGCGTTCGCGGGCGCGGTGGAGGTCATGTTGGCGGCATGGCGCCGGTAGCCGACGAGGAGCGCGTCGAGGTAGACGAAATCGCCTCGGAGCGCGAGCCGGAGCGCGAGTTCGAAGTCGACGAGGATCGGGATCTCGGAACTGAACCCGCCGATGGCCGTGAAATCGTGTCGACGAATGACGAGGGTCGGTCCGAGCGGCGTGTCCGCCCGTCCGCTCAGGATCGCAGCCGAATCGGTCTGCCTGGACCTCCAGTCGTTGCCGAACGGACGCCCCTCGCTGTCGATATGCCGGTAACCCGAGAAGGTGGCGGGCGAAGTCGGATGCGTGGAGTGCGCGTGGAGATGTCGTTCGAGACGCTCGGGAACCCACACGTCGTCGTCGTCCAAGAAGGTGATGAGGTCGGCCGTCGTTCGTGACACACCGACGTTCCTCGCCACGCCGGCGGTTGCCGACGACTCGATCCTGATCCGGCTCATTCGATCATCGCCCTCGATGAGCTGCTCGATGCGCTCAGGATGCGGCACGCCGTTGTCGACGATCAGCAGCTCCCAGTCCTGCATCGTCTGCGCTCTGACGCTTTCCAGCGTCTCCTCGAGATAGGGACTGTCGCGATTGGTCGCCAGCACGATGCTGACCGACGGCGATCGCCCGCCGCTCGCGGTCCGGGGCGCTGCCGACATCGGCGTCTTCCCTTCACTTCTGGCGACAGGTCTGCTGCACGGCGGTGCGTCACCGTGCTGGCATCACCTCGTCGGGCATCCGCAGAATAGCCCGGATCACGCCCGCATGGAGAGGTTGCCGGCCGATTCGCTCCAGAGCGGCGTCATCCCGGGTTGTCGCTGGGCAGTATCGGCGACCGGTCGGCCGATCCCTCGCTTCGGGGTTCGGTGCCCCCGCCACCAGGCGGACTGGCCAGCAGGCCGCGGAGTTCGCGGCCCGTCGCGTCATCGCGCTCGGGAGGCAACGGCCGCCAACGCGCGGAGCGGGGCAACGCGGCGAGACCCCAGGCCAAGCCGACGACGGTGACCCCCAGACGGCGAACCTTGGCGGGCACCCCGGGGACAGCAGCCACGGACCGCAACTGCCGAAGCATCCACCTCCTCAGCATCGGTGAGCGGATGCCGTCGGCACGGGCGAGCAGGACCATGTGATTCCGGCGACCGTACAGCTTGTATCGCGTGTCGAAGCGTGCGCCGCGAACATGCGGAGCGGGTCGATGGTCGACCGCCGCATCGGGGGCGAACACCGCCCTCCCGCCGATCGAACGGACCCTCAGGAAGATGTCCGTATCCTCGCGAAGGGCCGTCCCGGGGTAATCATCGCGGAACCCGCCCAGAGCGGCGAGCACCGAACGACGGAACGACATGTTCGCACCGATGCCGTGATCGACATCCACGACATGCCCGTCAGATGCTGACGCGAACCCGTCGGTGAGCGTTCCGTCGGGGAGTACGCGCCCGATCGGGCGGTGATACAGCTCCTCGCCGGGCTCGCCGTTACAGGTGCGACCCGAGACTGCAGCGACGCTGGCATCGCGGAACGCCGCCCGTACGCCCTGCTCCCAACCCGGACGAACCACCACGTCGTCGTCGAGGAAACTGACGATATCGCCGCGCACCCATCGCAATGCCTCATTGCGTGAGCGCGTCATCCACCCTGCGAGATGTGCTGCGTGGACGTAGACGATCGCCGGATCGATCGCATGCACCAGGTCACGATGGTCCTTCGCGGAGGCATCCACGACGACGACCTCGGTGTCCCTGCTCAACGAGTCCTGCAGCGAGCGCAGGCAACGCTCGAGGAAGTCAGGACGCTCATAGGTCACGATGCAGACACTCAGCCCTGGTGTTCGGACCATCAGCTCCTCGCCTCAGCTCGTGAGCCGATTGTAGCCGCGCCCCCAGGGCGGAACTTCCCGCCCGGTAAGCTTCCGATCGCGCCGTGCGAGAAGGACCGGACCGGTGAGGAGGCAGCATGCACATCGGAGTTCCCGAGATGCGCGCTGAGAACGGACAGATCACCTGGTCCGTGGCCGTCGACGGACTCCCCGATGCGCCCGAGCGACTGTGGTTCACGCTTCCCGAAGCCCACGGCGGGTTGCTCACCGAACGCGCAGATCCTGCCGTCATCGGGCTCATCGGGCCCGCAATGCACGCGGGCGAGTCGGTCACGGTCGCCGGATCGGTTACCGACGAGCTCGCTCACAGCATGACGCACGGCTACCAGCACATCCTCGAAGCGGTCATCCCGGGCCTGCAGCGGGTTCCGCTGGAGATCGCGTACCCGGTTCCGGCGACGAACCCCGCCCCCGGAGTCGGCACCGGATTCTCGGGCGGCATCGACAGCTTCACCGTGCTCGCCGAGCACTACTTCAGTCCTGTCGCGCACGACCTTCGGCTCACGCATCTGACGTTGTTCAATGTCGGGGCGATGCAGCCCGGGGAGCGGGGGCGCAGACACTTCCACCGTGTGCATTCCCGGCTGGCACCCGCAGCCGAACGCCTGGGACTCCCCTACGTCGCCGTCGACTCGAACCTCGACGACTTCTACCGGTTCGCCGACTTCCTGCAGACCCACGGCCCGCGGAACCTCGCCGCCGCGTCGCTGCTGCAAGGTGGCCTCGGGCAGTTCTACTTCGCGAGCAGCGTGCCGTTCGAAGCCGTCGCCGTGCAACGTTCGAACAGCACCGCATACTCGGACCCCATCTCCATGCCACTGCTCACCACACGGCAGTTCCGTCCTGTCTTCCACGGCAGCCAATACACCCGCGTCGAGAAGACCGCCATCGTCGCGCTGATCCCCGAGTCGCACGAGAGCCTCCACGTCTGCACGACGCTCACCGCCGACGGCCGGAACTGCTCCCGGTGCAACAAGTGCCTCCGCACCGAGCTGACGCTCGACATCACCGGGCAACTGGACGTGTACCACCGGGCGTTCGACCTGGATGTCTACCGCGCGGCCCGACGGGCGTATCTCGACGAGGTGGCATGGTCTCGCGACGTGTACGCCGCGGAGATCCGAGCGCTGGCGCATCGGACCGGGTTCCCGCTGCCCTCGGCTGGCGCCGGCTTCCTCCGGTACGGTCTGGGCCGTGCGGGCCGCAAGGCCGGCACGCTCCGGCGCCGATCGGCAGGCTCGCGGCTGCGAGGATGACGCAGCCGATCAGTCGAGTTCGCCGAGTTCCACCAGGCGCGCGAAGTCGGGACTCTGCGCCCGGACCTCGTCGAACGTGCCCTCGGCCTCGATCCGGCCATCCTTGAGGAACACGAGGGTGTCGGCATGGCGCACG
>NZ_JAPSHY010000019.1 GCF_031179285.1 Microbacterium sp.
GCGGGCTTGGTGTCGAGCGCCGGATCCGCGTACATCTCCAGGAGTTTCGCTTCCATCTCGGCGACCTGTTCCGCACGGGTGGGGCTGTGCAGCTGCTCCTGGACGACGGTGTCGTGCTGGTAGAAGTAGCGCAGGTAGTAGGAAGGGATCGCCTGCAGCCGACGCAGCAGCTCGACCGGCTGGTGCATGCGCGCGGCCAGCGCTTCGCCCTGGGATTCCAGGAGCGTCGGGAGCAGGTCACGGCCGGGCTTCGTGGTGCCGGACGTCGGCGCGGCGCTCTGGCCGTCGTCGAGCAGTCGGACCCCGCGCTCCCAGGTCAGATGGTTGAGGCCGACGTGGTCGAGAGCGATGCGTTCCGGGGCGACGTCGAGGAGCCCGGCGAAGTACCGCTGCAGTCCGATGGCGACGTTGCACAGACCGAGGGCGCGGTGGCCGTGCGAGAGGAGGGCGCGGGTGACGATGCCGACGGGGTTGGTGAAATCGATGATCCAGGCATCGGGATTCACCGCACGCACCCGGTCCGCGATGTCGAGAACGACCGGCACGGTCCTCAATGCCTTCGCGAGGCCACCGGCACCGGTGGTTTCCTGACCGAGGCACCCGCATTCCAGCGGCCACGTCTCGTCGCGCTGACGGGTCTGCTGCCCGCCGACGCGCAGCTGGAGCAGCACGGCGGCGGCGCCGTCCGCTGCCGCGGCGACGTCGTCCGTCTCGGTCACGACCGCGGGGTGACCCTGCTTCTGCAGCATCCGCCGGGCGACGCCGCCGAGCAGCTCGCGACGCTCCCTGCTCGGGTCGACGAGCACGATCTCGGTGATCGGGAGGGTGCCGCGCAGCCGCGCGAACCCGTCGATGAGCTCAGGGGTGTACGTCGACCCACCGCCGACGACGACAATCTTCATGTTCTGACTCCAAGGTTGCGCACTGCTCGTCAGGAGCATCGGGGCCTCGTGGGGCGAGAACGTGATCGACCCAGCCGGTGCTTCTGATGAGCGTAGGCGAATCAGGGAATCGTGTAAAGAGTCTTTCCAAGTTTGGTGGCGAAGATGTCGCGGCGAGCCGCGGTCACGGCGAGGAGGCGGGCTCCCTGAACGGTGCCGGCCCGACCGAGGGTGCTGGGGATGACCGAGACGGGCCAGGGGACGAGATCTGCCAAGCATGCCTCGAGCGCGGGGCGTCCCTGGTCGATCGCCGCTCCCACGCCTCCGACGAGCACGATGGTCTCGACGTCGACGACGGCGACGACGGTCGCGCACAGGGCGGCGATCCGGCACGCGGTCTCATCGACGATCGCCTGGGCGAAGGCGTCGCCGGATTCTGCGGCAGCGAACAGGGCCGGCAGGTCGATCGGGATGGACACCGTGGTGGCATCGACGGCTGACCCGCCCTCCCGCAGGCGCGACTCCGCGAGCGCGATCATGGCCGGACTGCTCGGATCCTCGACGATCGGCCCTCTCGAGGATTCGCGGAACAGCAGGTCGAGCTCACCCGCGCTGCCTCGCCCGCCGCGATGCACGCGCCCGCCGAGCACGAGCGCCCCGCCGACCCCCGCGCCGACCGAGATCATCGCGAAATCGTCGGTCTGCGTACATGAGCCGTATCGGCGTTCCGCCAGGGCGGCCGCATTGACGTCGTTCTCGACGAACACCGGCGTTCCCAGGAGATCACTGAGGTCGGCGGCCAGCGCGGTGCCGTTGAGCCCTTCGAAACCGCCGGCCATCTCGATGCGCCCGGTCTGCGGATGCACGACGCCGGGGATGCCGATGCCGATGGCCTGGATGTCGCGCACGTCGATGCCGGCGCGCCGGCACACCTCGGTGCGAAGGCGCAGGATCGTCACGATGATCCCGGACAGGGTCAGGTCTCCGGCCGGTTCCTCCGCCTCGGCGAGCAGTCGATCATCGAGCCCGGCGAGCTGCGCCCGGATGAATCGAGTGCCGACGTCGAGACCGAGGACGGGAAGCGACGCGCCGGCTGCGCGGAAGAGCTCGGCTCCGTACTTCGACACGGCAGCGTCCGACGCCACCTGTTCGACGAGCCCCGCGTCGATGAGCGAGCTCAGCGCTGCCGAGACGGTCGGCTTCGTGAGACCGATCGCCCTCGCCACGGCCGTGCGGGTGGACGGCGACTCCCGGTAGAGCTCCTCGAGGACGAGGAGCTCGTTCGATCGACGCATGTCCTTCAGGCCGGCCGGCCGTGCTGTGCTGTGCTCCACCCACCCATCCTGACAGACGCCCTTCGCGACGCACGGATACGGCGAACACGATACGACGGCCGTGTCGAATATCGGTAAGACTATTTACAATCGGTCTCCGGTGCCACGCTCGACCAGGGCACCGTGAGTTCGCCCAGGCGCCACCGGGTGCGCCCGGCGAGCACGGGCCAGCCCTGCTCGCGCAGCCCTGACACCGCGGCGATGAAGCGCTGCGTCGGCCCGAATGTCGTGAGGGCGGCCGACCGTTCCCACTCCCTGTCGAAATCGGTGAGAAGCGCGTTGATCCGTTCCCCCGGCACGTTTCGATGGATGAGCGCCTTCGGAAGGCGCTCGGCGACGATGCTCGGCCGCTCCAGCGCCGTCAGCCGCAGGGACATCGTGAACCGAGCGGGGCGAGCATCCGGGGTGACATCCACCCACGCGGCGATGCGGCCGATCTCGTCGCAGGTGCCCTCGACGAGGAGGCCGTCGGGAGCAAGGCGGGACGCCATCGCGCGCCACGCCTCCGTCACATCTGTCTCGTCGTACTGGCGCAGCACGTTCATGGCGCGGATGACGGCCGGACGCCTGTCGCCGGGAAGCGGCACCTCGAACCCGCCGCGGGCGAACGAGACACGCAGGCTCTGCGGGAACGGGGTGCGCCCGGCTCCCACCTCGCTGAGCTGAGCGCGAGCTGTCGCGACCCGGACCGGGTCGATCTCGAGCCCGATCACCTCGGTATCCGAGCGCACCTTCTGCAGTCGGGCGGCGAGCTCGAACGCGGTGACGCCACTCGCTCCGAAACCGAGATCGACGACCAGCGGATCCGCGGCGCGACGGAAGGCCCGGCTCGCGGCGATCCAGCGGTCGCTGCGCCGGAGCCGGTTCGTCCCCGTCGTGCCGCGGGTCGGCCGGCCGAGAGGAGAGGACGCCATGGATCCATCCTCCCAGGGGCGGGCCGCCGGAAGAACCGGAAACGACAGCGACGGCCACCCCGATAAACTGGCGGCATGACTGCGACGCGCACCCTGATCCTGCTCCGCCACGGCCGGAGCGAGTGGAACGAACTGAACCTCTTCACCGGCTGGGTGGACGTCCGTCTGAACGCTCAGGGTGAGAAGGAGGCGAGGCGCGGCGGCGAGCTGTTGCGCGAGGCGGGCATCCTTCCGGACGTTCTGCACACCTCGCTGCTGAGCCGCGCGATCCAGACGGCGAACATCGCCCTCGATGCAGCCGATCGTCTGTGGATCCCGGTCGCCCGGTCGTGGCGGCTGAACGAGCGTCACTACGGTGCGCTGCAGGGCAAGGACAAGGCCGAGACGCTCGAGCAGTTCGGGCCGGAGCAGTTCCAGCTGTGGCGTCGCTCGTTCGACGTGCCGCCGCCCGAGCTCGATGACGCGAGCGAGTTCAGCCAGGTGAACGACCCCCGCTACATCGGTATCGACGGCGAGGTGCCGCGCACCGAATCGCTCAAGCTCGTGATCGACCGGATGCTGCCCTACTGGGATGACGCGATCGTCCCGGATCTCGCAGCGGGCAAGACCGTGCTGGTCACTGCGCACGGCAATTCTCTGCGCGGCCTCGTCAAGCACCTCGAGGGCATCAGCGACGACGACATCGCTGAGCTGAACATCCCCACCGGCATTCCGCTGGTGTACGAGCTCGACGAGAACAACGTCCCCACCGGACCCGGTCGCTACCTCGACCCGGAGGCGGCTGCTGCCGGCGCTGCGGCAGTCGCGTCTCAGGGCAAGAAGTAGCCGTCAGGCGACGTCGAGCTTCTCGCGAATCCACGACCTGAGGGTCGTCGGGGTCGTCGACGCAGCAGTACGTGGCTGCTCGGGTATGAAGCCGTCGCGCAGGCCGATCGACATGCCCAGCATCGCGTCCGCCGCGGCGGCGGACAAGCCAGCAGAGAGGTAGTCGCGGCGCAGCTCATCATCGGCGACCCGCACCGCCGACACCGGGTGACCCGTCTCCTCGGTGAGTATCTCCGCGACCTCGTTCCAGCTGAGATCGGCCGGCCCGTGGACGGCCTGCACGCGATGACCCGACCAGGAACGGTTGAGGAGCAATCCGGCCGCGACCTCGGCGATGTCTCGCGGGGCCACCCAGCTCATCCGGGCGTCCGGCGGCAGCAGCACGGGAATCGTGCCGGCGCGAATGGCGTCCAGCTGGAACGACAGGTTGGTGAAGAAGTACCCGCAACGCAGGTGGGTGACATCGATGTCGAGGCCGTCGAGCGCCATCTCCGTTGCGGCGAGTCCGTCGATCTCGCCGGCGCCGTGACGTTTCTCGGCGCCGACGCTGCTCTGGAAGACGACCCTGCCGATACCGTTCCGCGTGACCGCACCGACGACGGCATCCGTCGCCCTCGCATAGTCCGCGAGCGGATCCTCGCCGGCACTCGGTGGATCGACCCAGTAGAGCGCATCGACTCCTCGCGTGGCCGCTGCGACCTCATCGCGATCGAACGAGTCGGCTCGGGCGACGTCCACGAGGTCGCGCAGCTCCTCGTCGAGGCCGCGCGGGTCGCGCATGAGCAGCAGTGGACGAACTCCGGCTCTGACGAGCATCCGGCTGAGGTATCGCCCGACATTGCCGTTCGGAGTGGTGACAGCGATTCGCATGTGAGAAACCTCCTTCATTCGTGTTCTTCATCGGTGAGATCGACGCTACGAGCAGATGAGGCCGGATTCCGTCCGCATCTCTGTGGAATCGTAGGGCGCATGTCCACGCCTACTGACCGCGCGCTGCAGCTGCTGTCACTGCTGCAGGGCGGGGGAGAGCTGTCGGCAGCGACCCTTGCGCGCCGCCTCGGTGTGAGCGAACGCACCGTGCGCCGTGATGCCAGGCGACTGCGAGACCTCGGCTACGACGTGCGCGCTCGACCAGGACCGGGCACGAGTTATCGGCTGCGCGCGAGCATTAAGATCCCGCCCCTGCTCCTCGATGAGGACGAGGTGGGGGCCGTCGCGGTCGCCCTCGAGATGCTCGCCGCCTGGTCGCCCGTGGATGCGGCCGCGTCATCGGCCGCCGCGAAGCTCGCCCAGGTGCTCCCGCCCAGGCTGGCGCGCAGGGCGCGGGCGGTGGCGCTGTCGACGCAGGTGGTTCGGGGTGACCGCCCCGTCATCGATGTGGCGACACTCGGGGTGCTCGCCGACGCGGTCGGGAACGAATCCCGGGTGCGATTCGCCTACACGGACAGCCGTGGTGGGGTATCGCCGCGGGTGGTCGAGCCGTTCCGGCATGTGCTTCGGGGAGAACGCTGGTATCTCATCGCGTTCGATCTGGATCGCGACGACTGGCGGCTGTTCCGCTTGGATCGCATCCGCGACGCGGAGCCGCTGCCGGGGCGGGCGGGAGAGCGTCCGTTTCCCCGGATGCCGCTGGAGGAGTGGCTTGCGACGGATTTCGGGCGCCTGAGCGGCCCGACCCGCAGCTAAGTGCTTGGCGCCATCTGCGAGCGCTCACCCGGCGGCAGTGCCGAGTGCGCGAAAGGGACGGATGCTCCCCGCATCCGCCCCTCTTCGTCCTACGCGGTCGTTACGCGTGCCCGAGCTCCTTCTGATGCTCGACGGCCAGTGGGATGTCGTGCTCGTCGATCTGCCAGTCTCCGGTGGCGAGGTAGACGACCTTCTTCGCGACCGCGACCGCGTGGTCGGCGAACCGCTCGTGGTATCGGCTGGCGAGCGTCGCGTCGACGGTCGCCGTCGCCTCACCCTTCCAGTTGTCGCTGAGCACCTTGTCGAAGACGTTCACATGCAGCTCGTCGACGTCGTCGTCCGCATTGCGGATCGCATCAGCCAGGCGGAGGTCCTGGGTGCGAAGCAGCTCCGAGAGCGTGCGGGAGATCTCGACGTCCAATTCCCCCATCTTCGTGAAGGTGCCCTTCAGGCCCTTGGGGATGGCGCGCTCGGGGAAGCGAAGGCGGGCCAGCTGGGCGATGTGCTCCGACATGTCGCCCATGCGTTCGAGGGACGCGCTGACGCGGAGCGCGGTCACCACGATGCGCAGGTCACGTGCGACGGGCTGCTGCCGGGCGAGGATCTCGATGGCCTGCTCGTCGAGAGCGACGGCCAGCTCGTCGATCTTGGCGTCGTCGGCGATGACCTCCTCGGCAAGACCGACATCGCTCGTCGCGAATGCGCGAGTCGCCTTGTCGATCGAGACCGTGACGAGGTCCGCGATCTCGACGAGGCGGGACTGCAGGTCCTCGAGGGACTGGTGGAAGACTTCGCGCATGGCGGCGCAACCTTTCATTCGTGTCTCGGCGGCGTCGTCCGGTCGAGAGGTGTGGACTGCGCTGCCGCACAGGCCCGAAGCGATTGTGTGCGCCGAAGGTTAACGAACGGTGCCCAGCACGTGAATAGTACTTCCCCGCTTGCCGTCGCGGCCCGAGAACCCTCCGGAACGCGGGTGAACGCACTCTACGCTTGTCCCATGAGCTCGACCGAGATCGCCCTGATCGCTTTGGCCATCGGCCTGATCATCGGTGTCGGTGTCTCACTTCTCGTGATGTGGGCATATCGTGCCAAAGCGAGGGTCGAGCTGGAGACGTCGTCGGCGATACCCGACGGCGTCGCCGACGTGCTGCGCAGCATGGACGACGCCGCGTGTGTCGTCGATGTCTCGGGCCTGGTGCTGGCGACCTCCGTCGCAGCGACGCGGTTCGGCATCGAGGTGGGGGCGATCCTGGAGAATCAGGAGCTGCGCCAATTGGTGCGCAACGTCCGAAGCACCGGTGGGACCGGCACGGAGACGATGCGCATCACCCGCGGCGGGCTCAGCCTCGATCCTCGTCTGGTGTCCGCCAGGGCGAGCACCCTCGGCCCTCGGCTCATGCTGCTGATCATCCGGGACGTCACCGAGCAGGAGCGTCTGGATCAGATGCGCAACGACTTCGTGGCCAACACCAGCCACGAGCTGAAGACGCCGGTGGGTGCGGTGAGCCTGCTCGCCGAGGCGATAGAGTCCGCGGCAGACGATCCGGCGCAGGTGCGCATCTTCGCCGCCAGGATCTCGGCGGAGGCTGCGCGGCTCGGTCAGCTCACCGGTCGCATCCTGAGCCTCTCGAGGCTCCAAGCCGCCGACGGGCTCGCCGATGTGAATCCCGTCGCGATCGACGAAGTGATCATGGCATCCATCGAGGCGCATGTCGTCCAGGCCGACTCGGCCGGAGTCGAGCTCGTCAGGGGCGGCGACCGGGGCGTGTGGGTGCGCGGTGACGCGCAGATCCTCATCGAGGCCGTCGGCAACCTCCTCACGAACGCGATCGTCTACTCGCCCCGGGGCTCCCGCGTCGGTGTCGGCGTCAAGGCCGACGGAGACGTCGTCGAGATCGCCGTCGCCGACCAGGGCATCGGAATCTCCGAGGCTGACCGCGAGCGCATCTTCGAGCGCTTCTACCGTGCCGACGAAGCGCGCTCCCGACGAACGGGCGGCACCGGCCTCGGGCTGTCGATCGTCAAGCACGCCACCCAGCGCCACGGCGGCGAGGTGCGGCTGTGGTCGCGCCCCGGCCGAGGTTCCACCTTCACCATCCGCCTGCCGCGCATCGAGACCCCGGTCATCGACCAGGATGAGAAGCGCAAGAAGAAGCGCGCCCGCAAGGCAGCCAAGGCCGCCGCACCGGCGCGCGCCCGAAACGGAGACAGAGCATGACCCGCATCCTTCTCGTCGAAGACGAACCCGACCTCGCCGATCCCCTGGCGTACCTGTTGCGCCGCGAGGGATACGAGGTGGAGATCTCCGAAGACGGCCCCGGCGCCCTCACCGCGTTCCGGGAACGTGGGGCGGACATCATCCTGCTCGACCTGATGCTGCCCGGGATGCCGGGCACCGAGGTGTGCCGTCAGATCCGCTCCACCTCCTCGGTGCCGATCATCATGCTCACCGCGAAGGACTCGGAGGTCGACATCGTGGTGGGGCTCGAGCTCGGAGCCGACGACTACATCACCAAGCCGTACTCCTCACGGGAATTGCTGGCTCGGATGCGCGCCGTGCTGCGACGCGTCGTGCAGGCGGAGAACGAACTCGACGAGCGCGTGCTCGACGGCGGCCGCGTCACGCTCGACATCGATCGTCACACCGTCACGGTGGCCGGCGAGATGATCAACATGCCGCTCAAGGAGTTCGAACTGCTCGAGGTGCTCATGCGCAACTCGGGACGAGTGCTCACCCGCGGACAGCTGATCGATCGGGTCTGGGGGAGCGACTACTTCGGCGACACGAAGACCCTCGACGTGCACATCAAGCGCATCCGCTCCCGCATCGAGGTGAATCCGGGGGAGCCGGTGATGCTCGTCACCGTCCGCGGCCTCGGCTATCGATTCGAGGGCTGACCACCAGGCCCGGAACGACAGAGAGGCCGGCCACCCTGTCGGGTGCCGGCCTCTTCTGTCCTCGTGGCGTCAGTTCGTGGGTGCCGAGGTCGCCGTGTCGGTGGGCGTCGGCATAGGGGTGCTCTCCGGCACCCCGATCAGCTTGTCCTCGGACGGGACGAGATCGGCGTAGTAGGGAAGCGAGCCGTCTAGCACCGGGATCTCCGCCTTGGTTCCGGTCGACTCGCCGGACTGGAAGTGGATCTCCACGGTCGATCCGGGGATGCTGTCGAGGTCCACGATCCGCAGCGGAGCCTCGTCGGCGCCGAGGCTGATCGTCTCACCGGCGGGCACGGTGACCGTGAACGGGTCGATGCCGGAGAGCGTGATCGTCAGCGTGGCGCGCTCTTCGGTCGGGTTCACGATCGCGGCGACGAGGTTACCGACCGAGCCGTCCTCCGTCGCCACGACGAGGGCGTTGCGGACGGCGAGGGGACCGTCGGCGTCCGAGACGTTCACACCGTCCGAGGCGGAGTACTGGATCGTCGTCGCCTGCGGCGAGATGAACGCGCACCCCGTCGCGCCGAACAGAACGACGGCGCTGAGAGCGGCAGACGCAACAAGGCGCGATTTCACGGGTCCTCCTGAGGTCCGGCGGGGTATCCGCGAACCATTCTACGGGTATGCGCCCGCCCGCTCGGAGTCGCCGAGGCGCGAACCTTAGCGCATATCCCCTGTGGTATCCTTGAGGTTGCCGAAAGGACATGTTTTTATGCTTTTTGAGGTTGGCGAGACTGTCGTCTATCCGCACCATGGGGCCGCGACCATCATCGAGGTCAAGGACCGCATCATCAAGGGCGAGACGAAGAAGTATCTGAAGCTCAATGTCACGCAGGGCGATCTGATCATCGAGGTCCCCGCAGAGAACGTCGATCTCGTCGGCGTTCGCGATGTGATCGGCAAGGAGGGCCTCGACCACGTGTTCGAGGTGCTGCGTGCGCCGTTCACCGAGGAGCCGACGAACTGGTCGCGCCGCTACAAGGCGAACCTTGAGAAACTCGCCTCCGGCGACGTGATCAAGGTCAGCGAGGTCGTTCGCGACCTGTGGCGCCGTGATCAGGATCGCGGTCTGTCGGCGGGAGAGAAGCGGATGCTGGCGAAGGCTCGCCAGATCCTCATCTCGGAGCTCGCGCTCGCCGAGAAGATCGACGAGGACAAGGCCGGAGCATTGCTCGACGAGGTCCTCGCCTCCTAGGGCGGTTCTTCTTCTGAAGGGACGGATGCCGGCGGCATCCGTCCCTTCGTCGTCCCGCCGCTGCCGTATCGCGGGCAGCGGCAGCGGGAGCGGTAACGTGAGGGGGTGACTCTGCTCCCCGTGCCGAAGACCGCCATCATCGTCGTCGCCGCCGGGTCCGGTACGCGCCTCGGCGCGGGCGCCCCGAAGGCCTTCGTCGGCATCGACGTGCACTCCATCCTGCGTCATGCGCTCGACGGCGTGTTCGCCGCATCGCCCGCACAGGTGATCGTGGTCGCACCCGCGGGCTACGAGGGCGAGGCCGAAGCGGAACTCCACGCCGCTGCCGGCGATCGGCGGGAGCTGGGCCGAGTGGTCACGGGCGGGCAGACCCGGCAGAGGTCGGTCGCGGCGGGACTCACCGCCCTCTGGGGAGACATCTCGACGGTGCTCGTGCACGACGCGGCGCGCGCTCTCACCCCACCGGCGGTGATCGATGCCGTGAGTGCAGCTGTGACCGCAGACGCCGGTGTCATCCCCGCGCTGCCGGTCGTCGACACCCTCAAGAAGGTGGGCCGGGGCTCCGTGGTCGGGGCGGTCGACCGCTCCGCGCTGGCGGCCGCACAGACGCCGCAGGGCTTTCCCCGCTCGTTGCTCGAGAACGCGTACGAGGCGGCTCTCGCCTCGGGCGTCGAGTACACCGACGACGCGGCGCTGTTCGCCGCCGCAGGGCACGAGGTTCGGTACATCGAAGGGTCGGCGCGCGGGTTCAAGATCACGACCGCGGCCGACCTCGACAGGGCACGGTACCTGCTCTCCGCATCAGCGGCTCCGCCTCCTCGCACGTCGCCCGGGGCTTCTCCGGCGGGGATCGGCGTCCGTGTGGGCGTCGGCACCGACGTCCATGCGTTCGGCGGCGAGGGTGACCTCTGGCTCGCCGGTCTCGAGTGGCCGGGGGAGCCGGCCCTCTCCGGGCACTCGGACGGTGATGCGGTCGCGCATGCGATCGTCGACGCGCTGCTGGGAGCCGCCGGACTCGGCGACATCGGGGAGCACTTCGGCACCTCGCACCCGGAGTTCGCCGGAGCGCACGCCGATGTCTTCCTCGGCCGCACCCGTGAGCTGCTCGCCGACGCCGGCTTCGCGATCGGCA
The DNA here is from genome assembly GCF_031179285.1 of Microbacterium sp. Taxonomy (GTDB): domain Bacteria; phylum Actinomycetota; class Actinomycetes; order Actinomycetales; family Microbacteriaceae; genus Microbacterium. Next base: position 10,905 of record NZ_JAPSHY010000019.1, read on the forward strand.
ACGTCTCGGCGCAGTTCCAGGGGAACCGCCCGCGCTTCAGCGCCCGCCGTGCGGAAGCCGAACAGGTGCTCTCGCAGGCCCTCGGGGGGGCGCCGGTATCGATCACCGCCACCACGACGGACGGACTCGGATTCAGTGGGCGAGGAGAGGGCATCGCGGTCACCGCCGTCGCCTCGGTGATCGCGCGGGGCTGACCCGATCACACTCAGGGGATGCCGGAACAGGCCGAGTAGGCTTGAGCGGTGACTCTCCGCCTCTACGACACCCGCGCTCAGGACCTGCGCGACTTCGTGCCTCTCGATCCCGAGAACATCACGATGTACGTCTGCGGACCCACGGTGCAGTCGGGCCCTCACATCGGGCACGTCCGCGCGGCGCTCAGCTTCGATCTCCTGCGTCGCTGGCTCGCCCACCGGTACGGCCGGGTCACGCTCGTCCGCAATGTCACCGATATCGACGACAAGGTGCTCGCGAACGCGACGGAGTCCGAGCCCTGGTGGGCCCTGGCGTACCGGATGGAGCGCGAGTTCACCGCGGCGTATGCTGCAACCGGCATCCTCGCTCCCACCTATGAGCCGAGAGCGACGGCATCCGTCCCGCAGATGCAGGAGATCATCGCGACGCTCATCGAACGAGGGCACGCCTACCCGGCATCCGACGGTTCGGGTGATGTGTACTTCGACGTGCGCTCATGGGCCGACTACGGTTCGCTCACCAACCAGTCGATCGATGCGATGGAAGCTGCCGGCGATGCCGACCCGCGCGGCAAGCGCAACCCGCAGGACTTCGCCCTCTGGAAGGGCGCGAAGCGCGAAGAGCCGGCGGACGCCGTCTGGGCCTCGCCCTGGGGGCCTGGTCGGCCCGGGTGGCACATCGAGTGCTCGGCGATGGCGAAGCGGTATCTCGGTGCGGAATTCGACATCCACGGCGGCGGGCTCGACCTGCGCTTTCCTCACCATGAGAACGAGCTCGCGCAGTCCACGGCGGCCGGCGACGGCTTCGCACGGTACTGGGTCCACAACGGTCTCGTGAACGTCAACGGGCAGAAGATGTCGAAGTCGCTGGGCAACTTCACGCTCGCCGCCGACATCCTCGCCGCTCACGACCCGCTGGTCGTGCGCTACGCGCTCGCGGCCGCGCACTACCGTTCCAGCCTCGACCTGACCGAGTCGTCCTGGGCAGAAGCCGAGTCCGCGCTCGGGCGCATCGACACGTTCCGACGACGCGCCTTCCGCTCGCTTGCAGAGGGCGAACACGGACCGGTGTTCTCGCCGGGCGCCGGGTACGTCGCGATCATGCGGCGCATCCCCGAGTCCTTCGCTCAGGCCATGGACGACGACCTGGGCGTGCCCCAGGCGCTCGCCGTGATCCACGAGACCGTGCGCGCCGGCAACGCGGCGCTCGATGGGGGCGACCTCGAGGCGGCAGCGACCGCGCTCGCCGAAGTCACCGGGATGACCGGCGTGCTCGGCCTCACCCCGGTCGGCGAGAAGGCGGGGGCCGAGGCATCGGCTCTCGACGCCCTCGTGCAGACGATGATCACCCAGCGCGCGCAGGCGCGCGCTGACAAGGACTGGGCGGCAGCCGACCGCATCCGCGATGCGATCGCGGCGGCCGGCATCACCCTCGAAGACACCACAGACGGAACTCATTGGAGTATTGATGGCTAAGCCAGGGCGCCCCGGCGCGAGCAACAACAAGAAGAAGGGCCCCATCAAGGGCACCGGCGGACTCGGACGCAAGGCACTCGAGGGGCGCGGGCCGACGCCGAAGGCAGAGGACCGCGCCTGGCACCCGGCAGGCAAGCGCAAGGCGGCCGCCGAGCGATTCGCGGCTTCGGGTGGAAAGGGCAAGCCGGGCGGTCGCGCGACTTCGGGGGGCAGCCCGAACCGCTCCGCGCGAGCGAAGGACAACACCTCCGACACCGAGACGGTCACCGGCCGCAACTCCGTGCTCGAAGCGTTGCGGGCGAAGATCCCGGCCACGGCGATCTACATCGCGCAGCGCGTCGAGATGGACGACCGGGTCAAGGAGATGCTTTCGATCGCGAAGAACCGCGACATTCCCATCCTCGAGGTCACCCGGCAGGAGCTCGACCGGATGGCGGGCTTCGACGGCGTTCACCAGGGCGTCGCCCTGAAGGTGCCGCCCTACGAGTACGCGCACCCGCAGGACCTGCTCGAGAAGACCATCGACCGCGGTGAGGTGCCGCTGTTCGTGGCGCTCGACGGCATCACCGACCCGCGCAATCTCGGGGCGATCATCCGGTCGGCGGCCGCATTCGGCGGACACGGCATCATCCTGCCGCAGCGTCGCTCGGCGGGCGTGAACTCAGCGGCCTGGAAGACGAGCGCCGGCGCCGCCGCCCGCATCCCCGTCGCCCTCGCGACGAACCTGACGACGCAGCTGAAGGAGTTCAAGAAGCAGGGGGTCTTCGTGCTCGGCCTCGACGGTGGCGGCGACGTCTCGCTTCCTGAGCTGCAGCTGGCGGATCGGCCGGTCGTGATCGTCGTGGGCTCCGAGGGCAAGGGACTCTCGCGCCTGGTCACCGAGACGTGCGATCAGATCGTCTCCATTCCGATCAACGCGGCGACCGAGTCGCTCAACGCCGGCATCGCGACGTCCGTCGCGCTCTACCAGGTCGCGACCACCCGCGCCTCGAAGTGAGCATCCAGAAGGGAACCGCATGACGCGCACCGTCGTCCTCGGAGGCACCGGCTATGCCGGTCGCCACATCGTCTCGGAGGCGGTGAGCCGGGGGCACGAGGTGATCTCCGTCTCGCGCTCGGCCCCCAAGAGGCCGGTGGACGGCGCACTGAGCGTGCAGGGTTCAGTCCTCGACCTCGCCGCGCTGGGAGACGTCTTCGACGGCGCGGATGCGGTCATCTTCTCGGTGGCACCGCGCGGCGACATGGCCGACGCGACCCTCGGCGCGCTCGAAGCGCTGATCTCCCGGCTCACGGGAACTTCGACGCGTCTCGGCGTGATCGGCGGCGCGGGCGGGAGCCTGGTCGCCCCCGGCGGGCCGCGTCTGTTCGACCAGGGGTACCCGGAGGAGTACCGCCACGAGGCGCAGGTCGGCATCGACTCCCTCGCGATGCTGGAGCGCTCGGACTCCGGACTCGACTGGTTCCTCGTGCACCCCGCCGAGGTCTTCGGGCCGTGGGCCGAGGGCGAGCGCACCGGACGCTACCGCGACGGCGGCGATGTGATCGTCCGCGACGAGGAGGGGCAGTCGTCGATCTCGGGTGCTGATTTCGCTATGGCGGTCGTCGACGAGATCGAGCAGGGCAAGCATCACCGGGAGCGGTTCACCGTCGGATACTGAGTCGCGCCTCAGACGAGGTCGCGCCAGTCGATGTCGTCCTCATCCGCCGTCGAGGTCGCGCCGGTGACAACCGGCAGGCTCATGGTCTCGGTCGGCGGACCCATGATCGTCGCCTCGTCGCGCCGATGCCGCAGCACATCATTGATGTAACTGGTCAGCACCTCGGCGAGCGGAACCGATCGGCCGTGCGCCTGTGACAGGTACCACCGGTGCTCCAGCACCTGGTGGAACACCTCGGCGGGCTCGAGCTTCGTCCGCAGTTCGTACGGGATCGCCCGCACCACGGGCTCGAACACCCGCGTGAGCCACTCGTGCGCGTACATCTCCTCATCCGCCCACTGCTTGGTCGAACGCGCCCGGAACTCGTCGAGGTCGTTCAGCAGTCGCCTCGCTTGATTCTCCTCGACGTCGAGTCCGGTCAGACGGATCAGGCGGCGCTGATGGTGGCCGGCATCCACCACCTTCGGCTGGATCTCGACCACCGTGCCGTCTGCGGTGGTCGACATCGACATCTCGTCGATGTCGAAGCCGAGGGCGTTCAGGCGCTCGACGCGCTCGGTGATCCTCCACGTCTCATTCGCCGAGAACGATTCCTGGGTGGTCAGCGCCGCCCACAACGACCGGTACGACGAGACGATGCCGTCGGCGATGGCCACCGCATCGACACCGTGCTCGAGCCGTCCGCCGGCGGCGAGGTCCATGATCTCGCCGGCGATGTTCGTGCGAGCGAGGTCGAGGTCGTAGGCGCGCTGTCCGTCGGTGAGCCCCTCCTCGTGCAGCTCTCCGGTCTCGGCGTCGACCAGATAGGCGGCGAAGGCGCCGGCGTCTCGGCGGAACAGCGTGTTCGACAGCGAGACATCGCCCCAGTAGAACCCCACGTTGTGAAGGCGCACGAGCAGGAGGGCGAGCGCATCCACGAGCCGGGTGGCGGTGTCGGGCCGGAGCACCCGGGTGAAAAGCGCCCGGTAGGGCATCGAGAAGCGCAGATGCGAGGTCACCAGCACGGCGGGGAGCGGGTCGCCGGCGGCGTCGGTCCGGCCGGCGATGACGGCGACGCGCTCGACGCACGGCACGTCCAGGCGTTTGAGGTTGCCGAGCATGTCGTACTCGCGCTGCGCCATCTCGGCCGTCGTCTCCTTGATCGCGACGACGCGCCCAGAGAGATCGGCGAAGCGCACGAGATGACGCGAGAGGCCTTTCGGGAGGGAGACGATGTGCTCGGAGGGCCACTTCGCCAGCGACGTCGACCAGGGCAGCGAGAGCAGCCCGGGGTCGACGGTGCTGGCTGTGATCCTCAGCGCATCATGCATGAATCCTCCGGGGGTGAAACGACGCGGCGCGGACGACCAGAGGGTCGCCCGCGCCGCGTCGAGTGGTCGGACTCAGGAAGCCGAGACGACCGGCTTGTCGTTCAGGCGCTCGCCGGACTCGATGTCGAAGGCGTGCACGTGACCGGCCGTCGCGGCCAGCGTGACCGTCTCACCGGCGTTCGGGTGGCTGCGGCCGTCGACGCGCGCGACGAGGTCGGTGCGCTTGCCGTTGATCTCGGTGTGGCCGTAGAGGTAGCCATCGGCGCCGAGCTCCTCGACGAGGTCGACGACGACCGACAGGCCCTTGCCGTCGGCGGGGCCGACGATGATGTCCTCCGGACGGACGCCGACCGTGACCTGCGAGCCGTGTGCGCGGCCGACGGTGTCGCGGTCGAGCGGCACGACCTCGTCGCCGAAGCGGATGCCGCCCTCTGCCAGGTCGGCAGAGAACAGGTTCATCGCGGGCGAGCCGATGAAGCCGGCGACGAAGACGTTGTTCGGCTTCTCGTACAGGTCGCGCGGGGTGCCGACCTGCTGCAGGATGCCGTCCTTGAGGACCGCGATGCGGTCACCCATGGTCAGGGCCTCGGTCTGGTCGTGGGTGACGTAGACGGTCGTGACGCCCAGGCGGCGCTGCAGCGACGCGATCTGGGTACGCGTCTGCACGCGCAGCTTCGCGTCGAGGTTCGACAGCGGCTCGTCCATGAGGAACACCTGCGGCTGACGGACGATGGCACGACCCATCGCGACACGCTGACGCTGACCACCGGAAAGCGCCTTGGGCTTGCGGGTCAGGTAGTCCTCGAGGTCGAGGAGCTTGGCGGCCTCGAGAACGCGGCTGGCGCGCTCCTCCTTGTTGACGCCGGCGATCTTGAGCGCGAAGCCCATGTTCTCGGCGACCGTCATGTGCGGGTAGAGCGCGTAGTTCTGGAAGACCATCGCGATGTCACGATCCTTCGGCGGGACGTCGGTGACGTCACGATCGCCGATGAGGATGCGGCCGGCGTTGACCTCTTCGAGACCGGCGAGCATGCGAAGCGAGGTGGACTTACCGCAACCCGAGGGGCCGACCAGGACGAGGAACTCGCCGTCTCCGACCTCGAGGTTGAGCTTGTCGACTGCGGGACGGGTTCCGCCGGGGTACAGGCGGGTTGCGTCTTCGAAAGTTACAGATGCCATGTGTTTCTCCTCACCGGCAGGTACGTGCCGGACGATCCGTTGTGATGGAAGCGGCGGAGTGACCCGCCGGGACCCTTCTTTGGGTCGCGATCAGTATGGCACGGATCCGCACACCTGGGTATTTCCCAGCCAGCCTGGTTAACATCGAGACCGGCCGCTTTCGCGCGGCGATCGTCGCCCGGTACGGCGGTCGGGGCCTCGAGCCCCCACGAGACTTTCAAGAGGAACGATGTCGAGCGACGAAACGCCGAACGTCCCCACGCCTCGCAATACCCGCGAGGCCGTGCGGGAGAAGGCTCAGCAGGTGCACGCGCAGCAGTCCAGGGCGCGCATCATGCGACGAATCATCGTCGGTGCCGTCGCCGTCGTCGCCGTCGGCGCCATCGGCACGGCGATCTGGATGGCTGTCACGTCGACCGTCGGCAAGCCGCAGCTCACCCCCAGCGGCATGAAGGGAGACGGCATCGCCGTCACCGAGGTCACCGCCGCGGCAGCATCCGATCAGGCCCCCGCCTCTCCGACGCCGGCGCCGACCGAGGCCGGCGACACGGCAGCGCCCACGCCGGAGCCGACCACGGCAGGACAGGTCGACATCCACATCTACGTCGACTACCTGTCTCCCGGGGCGGGCGAGTTCGAGCGCTCGAATGCTCGGCAGCTCGCGAGCTGGATCTCCGAGGGTGCCGTCACCGTCACCTACCACCCGGTCGCGCTGCTCACGGCGAGCTCGAACGGCACGAAGTACTCGCTGCGCTCGGCGGCCGCCGCCGCATGCGTCGCGACGCACTCGCCGAAGCAGTTCTACGCGTTCAACCACGACCTCCTCGACGACCAGCCCGCCGTCGACACCCCTGGCCTCTCCGATGCGGATCTCGCTGATCTCGCCGGCGCGGTCGGTGTCGACGACCCGAAGGCGGTGCGCTCGTGCATCGAGGATCAGGACTTCGTCACCTGGGCGAAAGAGGCCACAGCCCGCGCGCTGGAAGGTCCGCTTCCCGGCTCCGACGACCTGGTGCTGACGTCGGCGCCGATGGTCGTCGCCAACGGAGAGGCTTACGTCGGAGCCCTCGACGATCCCGCCGAGTTCTCGCAGTTCATCCTCACGGTCGCCAGCGACGCCTACTACGCCACCCCGACTCCGACGCCCACGCCGACCCCGACGACCGCTCCGTAGGTTCGAAGCGCGTCGCCGCCATCGCTAAGCTGGTGGCATCTGCCGACTTGGCGCAATTGGTAGCGCACCGTACTTGTAATACGGGGGTTACGGGTTCGAGTCCCGTAGTCGGCTCTCAAGACGCAGTGCGATGCGGACTACGATGGGGCTGTGCCACGGAGAGCGCTTTCCCTCAGGATCGAGATCATCGACGGACGCCGCCCCGTCCGCACGGTCGTCAGATTGCTCGCCCGGCGTCCCGGCCGCATGGCGACGGCGATCGCGGCGTTCGCGCTTAAAGAGATCCCGATGTGGTTCCTCCCGGTGATCACCGCCGCTGTCATCGACATCGTCGCGGATCGCGGCGACGTGTCCGCCGTCCTGTGGTGGTTCGCGCTTGCGGCCGTCCTGCTCCTGCAGAACTATCCCAACCACCTGCTGTACACCCGCAGCTTCATGACGGTGGTCCGAGACACCGGCGCCGAGCTCCGGGCCGCCCTGGCTGAACGCTTGCAGAGCCTGTCGATCGGGTACCACACCCGCATGAGCTCGTCGATCGTCCAGACGAAGCTGGTGCGGGATGTCGAGAACATCGAGCTGATGCTGCAGCAGGTCGCGCACCCCCTGCTCTCGGCGATCATGGTGATCTCCGGTGCACTCGTGATGACGGCGCTGGCGGTACCGCAGTTCCTTCCTGTATATCTGCTCACCGTCCCGATCGCGATCGGCATCCGCTACGGCATGCGCAATCGATCGCGTGAGCGCAACGAAGTCTTCCGCCGCGAGGTCGAGACGCTGTCGGCCAGGGTCGGGGAGATGGCCGCGCTGATCCCCGTCACCCGCGCGCACGGCCTGGAGCAGACAGCGGTGCACCGGGTCTCGAAGGGAGCGGAGGGGGTGCGCCGAGCGGGGCTTCACCTGGACATCCTCAACGGCCATGTGGCGTCCATCTCGTGGGTCACGATGCAGTTGCTCGGGGCAGGATGTCTCGTCCTCGCCGCCGTGTTCTCGCTCACCGGCATCCTGCCGATCTCGGCCGGCGAGGTGGTGCTGTTGTCGACCTACTTCACTCTGCTCACAGGCGGCCTGACCCAGCTGTTGATGCTGATCCCGGTCGCGACGCGCGGTCTGGAATCGGTGCGCTCGATCGCCGAGGTCATCGCCGAGCCCGACCTCGAGCACAACGCTGGTCGTCGGAAGGTCGATCGGGTATCCGGGCGCATCGTCCTGGAGCGGGCGAGCCATCGCTACCCGGGAGCGATCGAGGACGCGCTGCATGAGATAGACCTCGACATCGCCGCGGGGACGACGGTCGCTCTGGTCGGCTCATCCGGATCGGGAAAGTCGACCCTTCTCAACCTCGTGCTCGGATTCGTACGGCCCACCTCCGGTCGCATCCTCCTCGACGGCTCCGACATGCAGGAACTCGACCTGCGCAGTGTTCGGAGGTTCGTCTCGGTCGTCCCGCAGGAGTCAGTGCTCTTCGAGGGCACGATCCGCGAGAACATCGCCTACGGGCTTGCAGGCGCCACCGACGCCCGCATCGAGCAGGCGCTGCGGGACGCGAATGCCTGGCAGTTCGTCCAAGAGCAACCGGACGGGTGGGACACGGTCGTCGGAGAGCGCGGAGCGCGCCTTTCCGGCGGCCAGCGCCAGAGGCTCGCGATCGCCCGGGCGCTGGTGCGCGACCCCCGCATCCTGCTGCTGGACGAGGCGACCAGCGCTCTCGATCCGGAGTCGGAGGAGCTGGTGAAGCAGGCGCTCGGACGACTCATGATCGGACGCACCACGTTCGTCGTCGCGCACCGGCTCTCGACCGTGCGGCGGGCGGACCGGATCATCGTGCTCGAACGGGGCCGGGTCGTCGAGCAGGGCACGCATGAGGACCTGTTGGCGGCGGGCGGCCGCTATGCTCATCTGCATCTCACGCAGACAGGCCCCGCCTGATCTCGCCGTGTGCAAGCCTGACCGCCGCCCTGGGACGGACCGCCGGGCGCGAGCGGGCTGAGGACTCCGCCCGCCACATCACGACCGTGTGCCGCGCTTCGGCGTATGCTCGGGTGCCGGCCGGTGACAGAGACGGAGCACAGCCATGACGACGCAGTCCGACGCGATACTCGCGGACCTGGCCGCCGAACTCTATGCAGGGTCGCTTTCAGACTTCACCACCGCGCGGAACGCGCGCGCGAAAGACACCGGCGACCGCGACCTCGCAGCCCAGATCCGCGCGCTGAAGAAGCCCTCGATCGCCGCGTGGGTGGTCAACGTGTTCTCGCGCGAACGGGCGGGGGAACTCGGCGAGGTCCTCGAACTCGCTGCGGAGTTGCGCGAGGCGCAGGGCGATCTCGATGCCGCAGCGCTCGCCAAGCTCGGACGCGAGCGCCGCGCCCTCACGAATCGTCTCGCCGAACGGGCGGCCGAACTCGGACGCGCGCGCGGTGAGAAGATCACCCCGGGCACGCTCGAGGCGGTCAGGCAGACGATCGCGGCCGCGTTCTTCGATGAGGATGCGGCGACGGCCGTCGCCTCCGGGCGGCTGATCCGTGAACTGGAACCGTCCGACAGCTATCCGCTCGAACTCATCGTCGGCGGTGGTCTTCCCGAGGCCCCGGCGCCCGCTCCGCAACCGGTCGACGAAGTGCGCGCTCGCAGGGAACGTCGCCAGGCGGAACGGACGCTCCGCGAGGCGGAGAAAGACCTCGCGGCCGCCGAGAAGGATCGGGCGACGGCGGACCGGGAGAGGCGTAGTGCCTCCGAACGCTCGGAGCAGCTCGCGGCGCACATCGAAGAACTGGAGGCCGAACTCACCCGAGCGCGGAAGGATGCCGAGAAGGCGACCTCTGCGCTCACCGCTGCCGAGAAGGCGCAGGCGTCCGCCGGCGAGCGGGTCACGGCCGCTGAGCGCGCGGTGGCGGATGCGCAGAGCGCTCTGGACGAGTTGTAGGCGTCCGCGGAGGCTCGCACGCGGTGACCAGGATCATCCGCCAGCCCAGGATCCCCCGGGCCCGGCCAGATCGTCCGGCCCGACCAGGATCACCTGGTCGGTGACGACGAACCACCGCCGACGAGACCGAGCCGGTGCGCGAGGATCACCGCATGGATGCGGTCGCGCGCTCCGATCTTCATCAGCACGCGCCCGACATGCGTCTTCACCGTCGATTCGCTGACGTAGAGGTGCTGGCCGATCTCAGCGTTCGTCAGGCCGCGGCCGATGGCGAGGAACACATCGCGCTCCCGTTCCGTGAGTGCCGCGGTGATGGTGGCCTCTTCGGCGTCCGTTGCTGACGGCGTCGCTCCGAGGTGGGGCGCGACGTGCTCGAGCAGCGCACGTGTGATGCGAGGGGAGAGCGCGGCATCGCCGCGGTGCACCGCGCGGATGGCCGAGATCATCTCGTGTCGTTGCGCGTCTTTCAACAAAAACCCGCTGGCACCTGCGCGGATCGCCCCGAATGCGTACTCGTCGAGATCGAAGGTCGTCAGCACGAGCACCCGGGTCCGCGGGTGCTCGCGCACGATCGCCTCCGTGGCGGCGATGCCGTCGAGCCCCGGCATCCGGATGTCCATCAGCACGATGTCCGGCGTCGTCGCGGCCGTCTGACTGATCGCCGCACGACCGTCGCCCGCCTCACCGACCACGACGATGTCGCTCTCGGCCTCGAGCACCATCCGGAATCCCAGCCGGATGAGCTCCTGGTCGTCGACGAGCAGGACGCGGATGGTCTCGGTCATGGCAGGGTCTCCTTCAACTCATCCGCCGGGCGGTGGCCGGGTCCGCCGGTGGGAAGCTCGGCATGCAGCAGCCACCGGCCGCCCTCGGCCGGTCCGGCGCTCAGCGAGCCGCCCACGTGGGCTGCTCGCTCTCTCAAGCCGCGCAGGCCGAAGCCCGCGGTTCCCGTGGGGCCGGTCGCTGCGTCGTTGATGATCTCGATGGAGACGGATTCCGGCGCGTAGTCCAGCCGCACCGCGATGGTCGTCGCGGTCGGGGCATGCCGCATCGCGTTCGTCACGCCTTCCTGCACGATTCTGCCGACGGCGTGGCGGACGACGGGAGAGAGGTCGGCGTGGCCGGTGACGGTCAGCACCGCGGGGTAGCCGGCGCGTTGCGCCGTCTCGACGGTGTCGCGCGGAGAGGCGGGCTCCAGCGGCGCGAGGGGCAGCGGCGAATCGTCGTCGCGCAGCACGCCCAGCATGGCGCGCATCTCGGCCAGGGCGCTGCGGGCGGCGGCCGCACTCGCGGTGGCCGCCGTGCGTGCTTTCTGCTGATCGGCGGTGGCTGCGGCTCCCTCCGAGAGAGCGACGATCACGGTCAGCGAATGTGAGACGATGTCGTGCATCTCGCGAGCGATGCGCGCCCGTTCCGCGGCGGCGGCGAGCTGCGCCTGCTGGTCTCTCTCCACCAAAAGCTGCCTGGAACGGTCGATCACCGCCTCGAGATAGCGCCGCCGGCCGCCGACGTTGACCCCGATCAGGGATCCGATCAGGCCGAGGACGGTCTCTCCGAGCACGGCGTTGGCGGCGATCTGGAATGTGATGGCTCCGCTGCGCTCCAGCGCGAAGGCGATGATCGTGAGCGAGACGATGCCGATGCCGAAGCCTCGCCAGCATGCCCGGGATGACCGGTAGACAGCGAGCGAATAGCTCGTCACCAGCAGCAGCGGCCCGCCGACGGCCACCCCGAACGCGAGGTACAGGACCGAGACGGCGAAGCCCGCGACGAACGCGGCGACCGGCCACTGCCGACGCCGGAGCAGCAGCGCGCATGCGACGACCACGACGACCGGCAGCAAGACCCGAGCCCCGATCGAGGCGACGTCCGCGCCGGACGCCCGTGGCGAGACGGTCGCCGCGGGAGTCAACGACAACAGCAGGCAGGTCAGGGCGATGAGCACGTCCGAGAAGACCGGATGCCGCGCCCAGAAGCGCCGGATCACGCCGGGCGGACGCGGCAGCCGCAGCTCCTCGTCCTCGCGGACGGAGTCGCTGCGGCTGTGCGGTTGCCTCACGCGCTCGACTTTACGCGTCGCGGGTGCGCAGCACGGCCCATGCCGACAGCATCCCCGCGCCCACCCAGCCGGCCAGCGTCAGGTACGCCACGGGCTCGTCCAGGCCCCAGCCGCTTTCGGGCATGATCGCGCTCTGCGCGGCCGACATCGGCAGGTACTGGCTGAGGTCCGCGATCCACGACCACGCCGGGTCGGGCGTGGCGAACAGGCTCGCGACGATCGGAAGCACGAACAGCAGGCCGACGGTCGCGGCGATCGCGCCCGCTCCGGAACGGAGGATGAATCCGAACGCGACGCCGATGAGGGCGAACACCGACATCGACAGCGAAGCCGCGAGCAGCGGGACGAACGATGCGGCCGGGTCGCCCCAGTCGATCGGCTGGTCCCTGCCCGCCATGATCGGCGAGGCGGCGAGAGCTGCGGCCAGGAAGATCAGGAACGAGGTGACGAACAGGAACACCGCCGTCATGAGCGCCTTGGCCGCGAGGACCGAACCGCGAACGGGATCGGCTGTGAGCGTGGAGCGGATCATGCCGGTCGAGTACTCGCCCGTGACGACGATGACCCCGAGAACACCGGCGAGCAGCATCGTGAACTGGATGGGGGAGACGGCCGCCCGGATCGCTCCGAAGTCAGGCGCGTTCACGGTCTGGGCGATGAGCAGCGCGATGCCGATCGTGATCAACGCGGTCACTCCGATCGACCACCAGGTGGAGCGGAGCGTGGCGAGCTTGATCCACTCTCCGCGCAGCGATCGCAGGAACGTGAGCCGGTGGGGCGTCACCGCCGTAGTGCGGCGGGCGGGTGCGGTGGCGGTGGTCATGAGATCTCCTTCGTGCGGTACTCCACCGAATCGCCGGTGAGGGCGAGGTAGGCGTCTTCGAGCGATCCGGTGATCGGCGTCAGCTCGTGCAGGGGGATCCCCTGCTCTGCGGCGATGTCGCCGATGCGGGATGCGGGCAGGCCGACGACGTCGACCGTCTCGGGGCTCGTGCTCACGATCTCGGTCGCGGGGCCGGCGACGGCCGAGACGAGATCGCTGAGGCGCGGGCTGCGCACCCGCACGGTCGTGGTCGTCCAGGCGCGCACGAGTTCTTCGAGCGGCGCGTCCGCGAGCACCTTGCCCCGACCCATCACGATGACGTGGTCGGCGGTCTGGGCCATCTCGCTCATCAGATGACTCGAGAGCAGCACCGTGCGCCCGTCGGCCGCGGCACGCCGGACGAACTGGCGCACCCAGCGCACACCCTCGGGGTCGAGCCCGTTCACCGGTTCGTCGAGGATCAGCGTGTGCGGGTCGCCGAGCAGGGCCGAGGCGATACCGAGCCGCTGCCCCATGCCGAGTGAGAACTTGCCCGCCCGCTTGCGGGCGACCGAGCCGATACCCGCGAGCTCGATCACCTCATCCACGCGGGAGAGCGGGATGCCGTGGGTCGCTGCCATTGCGCGCAGATGATTCCTGGCCGTGCGCCCGGTGTGCACCGCTTTGGCGTCCAGCAGCACCCCCACCTCGGTGAGCGGCGCGCGCAGGTGCCGGTACTCGCGACCGGCAACGGTCGCGCGGCCGGCCGTCGGTCGATCGAGACCCACGATCATGCGCATCGTCGTCGACTTCCCGGCACCGTTGGGCCCGAGGAACCCGGTCACCGTTCCCGGCTTCACCGTGAACGACACGTCCTGGACTGCTGTCTTGTCTCCGAACCTCTTGGTGAGGCCTTCCGCTGTGATCATGTCTCGACGCTACGGAGGAGCCGGCGTACCCCGCGTCCTCCCGCGGTACCGACTCCGGCCCCCGACATGGCACCGCCGGACGATCGATCCGGTCAGTCGCGCGCTCGAGCGCTGACGCGAGCGGCCACCTCATCCGACGCGATGATGGCCTCGTCGATGATCTCCCGCGTCGGCTCGGCGGTGAGCCAGTCGTGGCTGAGGGATGCGGGGATCAGCAGCGGCATCCGGTCGTGCAGCTCAGCCAGGTGATCAGGTGCCGGCCTCATCACGATCGAGTAGCAGGTGAACCACGCGCCGTCCGCGGCTCTGCCCCGCTGCGTCACGGCGGCCATGCCGAACAATGCCCCGTCGTCGACGAGGAACTCGTGCCAGATCCGTTGCGGCTTCTGCATCTCGTACCACCTGGTCGCCGGCACGATGGCGCGGGTCTTCAGCCCACCTGGACGGTCTTGCAGCCGCTCGGAACGCGTGTTGATGGAGGGGAACTTCGACGGCTCACCGCCGATCAGGAAGCCCCACCATGCCGGTTCGATCACCGGCGCCTCGTCGGGCTGGACGACGATGGGGTTGAGGTTGCGCAGATTCTTGCCGGTGGGACGCAGGGTTTCGCCCGCGTTCTGCTCCGCCCAGACACGCAGGCCCTCGAGGACGCTCTCGTCGGCGGCAGCGATGAACTCGGAGTCGGTGAACCGGGGATCAAGGCCATAGCTCGCGCACATGCCGCCAGCGTAGCCCCGGCTCCCGACATCCCGAAGCGCTTGCGTGGCCTCGGGTAGGGTCGAGGGAGTGACCGACAAGCGCCCCCTGTCCGCCCCCGCGGCCCTCGGCGGGGCCGTCGCCATCGGCGCGATGACGGCGATCCAGGCGCGGATCAACGGTGTTCTCGGAATGCGGATCGACGATGGCGTCCTCGCCGGGCTCATCTCGTTCGCCGTCGGCCTCGCGGCGCTTGCCGCGGTGATCCCATGGTTTCCGGCAGCCCGACGCGGAGCGTCGCGATTGTGGACCGGCATCCGGCGGCGGACGATTCCCGCCTGGATGCTGCTCGGCGGTGCCTGCGGTGCGGTGACCGTGTCGACGCAGGGCGTCACCGCCGGGGTGCTCGGCGTCTCGCTGTTCACCGTCGGCGTCGTGGCAGGGCAGACCCTGCATGGGCTGGTGCTGGACCGCATCGGCTTCGGTCCGGCCGGCGTCGTCGCCGTCACTCCCGGCCGTGTGCTCGGTGGCGCGCTCGCGCTGGCAGCCGTCGGGATCTCCCTGAGCGGCGACGTCCTCGCCACCGCACCGCTGTGGATGCTCCTGCTGCCCTTCGCCGCCGGCGTGGGCATCGCCTGGCAGGCTGCCACCAACGGCCGTCTCGCACAGCGGGTGGGGTCGCCGATCGCGGCCACCCTCACGAGTTTCATCGCCGGTACCGTCGCGCTGCTGCTGGCATCCGCCGTGAGTGTCGCGGTGCACGGGCTGCCCGCGGCACTGCCGTCGGAGCCGTGGCTGTACCTCGGCGGCTTCCTCGGATTCGCCTACATCCTGCTGGGTGCCGTGATCGTCGGGCACAGCGGCGTGCTGCTGCTCGGACTCGGCTCGGTGCTGGGGCAGCTGACCTGCTCCGTCATCATCGATCTGGTGTGGCCGGCGGCAGCGGGGCCCGCGCTCTGGCAGATCATCGCGATGGTCCTCGTGGCGGGGGCGTCCGTTGTCGTCGCTGTCGTCCCGCGACGTCGCCGCACGTGATCGGATTTACTTCTTCGTCTTCCTGGGCATGCGGGTGACGAGTTTGCGCGCGTCGACCGCCTTGCGGCGTCCCGGCCGTTTCCCGGAGGGCTTGCCGCCGACGTAGAGCCAGCCCAGCAGTTCCTCGTTCTTCGAAAGGCCGTGCGCCTTCGCCACGGGCTTGGAGCGGGTGTAGTGCCCGGTGCGCCAGATGACTCCCCAGCCGGCTTCGTCCAGCAGCAGGCTGAGCACGTGGGCGACGCCGGAGGCGACCGCCTCCTGCTCCCACCGCGGCACCTTCTCGCTCTTCCGATATGCCGCGACGACGGCGATGAGCAGCGGCGCGCGCAACGGCTTCGACGACGGCGACGTGTCGCCCTGTGCCTTGGCGATCGCGGTTCCGAGCACCTCGCGGTCCGCCCCGCGCATCTCGATCAGTCGCCATGGCTGAAGCGACGAGTGATCGGCGACGCGTCCGGCTGCGGCGACGAGGGTCAGCAGCTCCTCGTGGGTCGGAGCGTCGTCGGTGACCTTGGACCAGGACTGCCGCGCCCGGACGGCGTCCAGCGCGCTCACGACTCGTCTGGCGTGAAGTTCAGCGCGATCGAGTTCATGCAGTAGCGGTCTCCGGTCGGGGTGCCGAACCCGTCGGGGAAGACGTGGCCGAGGTGGGAGCCGCAGTTCGCGCAGCGCACCTCGGTGCGCACCATCCCGAGGGTCGTGTCCTCGATGAGCTCGACCGCCTCGGGCCTGATGGACTCATAGAAGCTCGGCCAGCCGCAGCCGGAATCGAATTTCGTCCCGCTCTTGAACAGCTCCGCGTCGCATGCGCCGCAGGTGTAGAGCCCGCCGCGCTCCTCATCCAGCAGCTCACCGGTCCAGGCGCGCTCGGTCGCGGCCTGGCGCAGCACGGCGTACTGCTCGTCGCCGAGTTCTCGGCGCCACTCGTCTTCCGTCTTGTTCACGCTGTACGTCATGCGTCCTCCTCGTTCACCTCCATTGTCTCGCGTCTCGGAGGCAGAGCGCGCGCGCCGAGGGAGAATGGGCACATGACGGATGCTGTGCGCGAGCGCTACGCGCGCTTCGCGCGGGAGGAGGCACCCGGACGAAGCGAGGAGTACCGGGAATGGGCCGCGGGCGTCGCATCGGATGCTGATGTGAGCGCCGTCCTCGCCCGCATCCCTGAGACCCACCGGCAGCCGCCGCTCGTGTTCGCGGTCACCCGGATGCTGGGTGCCGATCCCTCGGGATACGCGACGTGGCGCGCGTTCGTGCTCGCGCACGACGATGACATCGTCGCCGAGTGCACGGCGCGGCGCGTGCAGACGAACGAGCCGCTGCGGCTCTCCCCGCTCCTGCCCGCGCTGTCGGAGATCCCGGGTCCTCTCGCGCTCCTCGAGATCGGAGCCTCCGCCGGCCTGTGCCTCTACCCGGACCGGTACTCCTTCCGCTTCTGGGCCGAAGACGGCTCGCTGCGTGCAGCGCTCGATCCCGAGGCAGGCATCTCGTCCGTGGTGCTGGACAGTGTCGTGCGCGGCGAGCTGCCGCCGATGCGCATACCGGAGGTGGTCTGGCGCGCTGGCATCGATCTCGCCCCGCTCGACGCACGCGACGAGCGCGATCGGCGATGGCTGCGCGGATTGGTCTGGCCCGGTGAAGCAGGACGGGAGGAGCGGATCACGGCGGCGCTCGATGTGGCGGCATCCGAACCGCCTCAACTCGTCGAGGGGGATGCGCTGAGGATGCTGTCGACGCTCGCCGGCCACGCGCCGGACGCAGCGACGCTGGTGATCACCACCCCCGGAGTGCTCGTCCACATCCCGCGAGCGGAGCGGCTCGCACTGGTCGAGGAGATCCGTCGGCTCCCGGCGCGATGGGTCACCATCGATCCGCCCGGCATCCTCGACATCTGGTCGCCGCACGTGAATGCCGGAGCGGCACAGGGCTTCGTCGTGGCTCTCGACGGCCGAGTGCGGGCCCGGGCTGATCCATTGGGGCGATGGTGGGAGTGGCGAACGGAGGATCGCCCCGGAGCGCTCTAGCCTGGACGCATGCTCGGAGATCTCACGGAGCGCGACCGCTCGATCCTCGCGGTCGAGGCGGCGTGGCCGCGACACGGCGGGGCGAAGGAGGAGATCATCCGCGCGCAGCTGGGAATGAGCGCTGCCCGCTACTACCAGCTACTGGGTCGCCTCATCGATTCGGACGTCGCGCTGGAGTATGACCCGATGCTGGTGGGTCGCCTGCGCCGCATCCGGGATTCGCGCGCCGCCCGCCGAGCGGCGCGCGTGCCGGGCTTCGTCAGCTGAACCGGTGGCACGCGCAGCCGCACGCGGTGCGGATTCGACAGACGCGTGCCGCTAGCATCGAGGGGTGTCCAAACCCACTCGCGACCGCTTTGATGACGTCCCTCGTTCGTCCGGACGCGTAGGGGCGCATCGCGCGGAAGCCCCCGGGATGAACGGCTGGGTCGTCCTGCTGTGGTCGTTCGTCGCAGCCCTCGTGCTGATCATCGGAGGAATCTTCGCGTCTCTCGTCGTGATGGGCCGGATCACCCTCTTCCCGGAAGCGGTGCCGACGGTGGCGCCGACGCCGGAGGAGACCGGTGTGCTCGACACGGCGTACTCCGTGATGATCCTGAATGCGACTCCGGACGAGGGGCTCGACGCCCAAATGCGCGACACGCTGCTCAACAACGGATGGTCGGCCGACAACGTGTTCGCCAGCGACAGCGGCAGTCAGGACTTCGCCATGACCACCGTGTACTACCTCGCTGACGACGACGAGCTCGCCGCGATCGGCCTCGCCCGCCTCATCGGCGGCGCCGAGGTGCAGCAGAGCGACTTCTATGCCGACATGAACACCACCGACGGCAAGCAGCTCACGGTCGTGGTCGGACTCGACCGCTCGACGACGGCGCCCGAGACGCCCGCTGAGACTCCCGCGGAATAGCGTCCTCCACGCGGCTTGCACTCGAAGGGGTCGAGTGCCAGAATGGCGTTAGCACTCTCTCAGTCTGAGTGCTAAATCAACGTCTACGTCCAGGAGGGACGACAAAACTCATGGCAAAGATCATCGCTTTCGATGAGGAGGCCCGCCGCGGCCTCGAGCGTGGCCTGAACATCCTCGCCGACGCTGTCAAGGTGACCCTCGGCCCGCGCGGTCGCAACGTCGTGCTCGAGAAGAAGTGGGGCGCCCCCACGATCACGAACGACGGTGTGTCGATCGCCAAGGAGATCGAGCTGGACGACCCGTACGAGAAGATCGGCGCGGAGCTCGTCAAGGAGGTCGCCAAGAAGACCGATGACGTCGCCGGTGACGGAACCACCACCGCGACCGTCCTCGCTCAGGCACTCGTCCGCGAGGGCCTTCGCAACGTCGCAGCCGGCGCCGACCCGATCTCGCTCAAGCGCGGCATCGAGAAGGCCGTCGCCGCGATCACCGAGGAGCTGCTCTCCAGCGCCAAGGAGATCGAGTCCAAGGAGCAGATCGCGGCCACCGCATCGATCTCCGCCGCCGATCCCGCGATCGGCGAGCTCATCGCCGAGGCGATCGACAAGGTCGGCAAGGAGGGTGTGGTCACCGTCGAGGAGTCGCAGACCTTCGGCACCGAGCTCGAGCTCACCGAGGGCATGCGCTTCGACAAGGGCTACCTGAACCCCTACTTCGTCACGGACCCGGAGCGCCAGGAGGCGGTCTTCGAGGACGCGTACATCCTCATCGCGAACCAGAAGATCTCGAACATCAAGGATCTCCTGCCGATCGTCGACAAGGTGATCCAGGACGGCAAGGAGCTCGTCATCATCGCCGAGGACGTCGAGGGCGAAGCTCTCGCGACCCTGGTGCTGAACAAGCTCAAGGGCATCTTCAAGTCCGTCGCCGTCAAGGCTCCGGGCTTCGGCGACCGCCGCAAGGCTCAGCTGCAGGACATCGCGATCCTCACTGGCGGACAGGTCATCACCGAAGAGGTCGGCCTGAAGCTCGAGAACGCGACGCTCGACCTGCTCGGCCGTGCACGCAAGGTCATCGTCACCAAGGACGAGACCACGATCGTCGAGGGCGCGGGTGAGGCGGACCAGATCGAGGGTCGCGTGACCCAGATCCGCCGCGAGATCGAGAACACCGACAGCGACTACGACCGCGAGAAGCTGCAGGAGCGCCTGGCAAAGCTCGCCGGTGGCGTCGCCGTCATCAAGGCGGGAGCTGCGACCGAGGTCGAGCTCAAGGAGCGCAAGCACCGCATCGAGGACGCCGTCCGCAACGCGAAGGCGGCCGTCGAGGAGGGCATCGTCCCCGGTGGTGGCGTCGCGCTCATCCAGGCCGGCACCAAGGCGCTGGCAGGTCTCGAGCTGACGGGAGACGAGGCCACCGGTGCGAACATCGTCCGCGTCGCCATCGAAGCCCCGCTCAAGCAGATCGCGATGAACGCCGGCCTCGAGCCGGGCGTGGTCGCGAACAAGGTCGCAGAGCTCCCGACCGGTCACGGCCTCAACGCCGCGACCGGCGAGTACGGCGACCTCTTCGCACAGGGCATCATCGACCCCGCGAAGGTGACCCGCTCGGCGCTGCAGAACGCAGCCTCGATCGCCGGTCTCTTCCTCACCACGGAGGTCGTCGTGGCAGACAAGCCCGAGAAGGCGCCCGCTCCCATGGGTGACCCGTCGGGTGGCATGGACTTCTGAGTCCTGCTCGCTGCACGGAGACGCCCCGGCCTCGGCCGGGGCGTCTCTGCGTTTGCGGGGGAAGGGCGGAACGTCCCGGTCGTCAGCGGAACAGGCTCGCCGAGTACTGGTCTGCGTCGGCGTACTGCATTGCGGCCGAACCGAGCGAGGTGCCGATCGACTCGAGCACCTGCTCGACGTGCAGCTGCGCTCCGCGCCACTGCTCGGCGCAGACCTGGAATGCGGCCGATGCACCACCGGTCCAGGTCGACTGCAGTTGCGTCAGCTGCCCCATCAGGGTGGCCGACTCGTTCTGCAGTCGCGCCATCGTCGCATGGGCCGCACCGTGTGCGGCCTGTACCGCGTCGGTGTCGACGGTGAAGACGGACATGGGATCTCCTCTCGTTGGAGTTCCGAACCTATTCGCGCAGGGTGCGTCCCGCGGGCAGCCGACCGCCGATCACGCACGCGCTGTGCACAACGAGTGAGAACGACCGGTGTGCAGGGGGAGTGAGCAGCCGAAGCAGCGGGAGGGCTTGAGCTAGAGCTCGAGCCGGTCGAGCGGTTGTGTGTCCTCGAGGAGGTGCTCCGGGATGGCACGCGAGGGCGCGAGCGGCAGGGTGACGGTGAATGTCGCGCCCCCGCCGTCGGTGTCGGACACCGTCACGGAGCCGTGCAGTGCCTTGACGATCGACGAGACGATCGCGAGCCCGAGTCCTGACCCGCCCGTCTCCCTGGCGCGGGACGTGTCAGCGCGCCAGAACCGCTCGAAGATCTGGTCACGGATCTGCGGAGGGATGCCCTCGCCGTGGTCGACGACCGCGATGCTCCCGGTGCCCTTGACGCGGTCGGTGTCGACGACGATCTCGATGGGACTGTCTTCGGCAGAGAACCGCCGGGCGTTGCCGAGCAGATTCGTCACCACCTGGCGCACCTTGTTCTCCTCGCCCAGGACGATCGGCGGCGTACGCACCGGGATGTCCGTCGCCTCGGTGAAATCGATCTCCGGCGCGCTCCCCGCTGGTGGCTTCGGGCGTCGGCGCAGACGGGCGAGCGTCGCGCCGGCGAGCCCGCGCGGTGCCGGAGGCTGAGCGACCGGGACGGTGATCGTGTAGGTGGGAGTCGCCGACGCCGCCGCAGCTGTCAGGTCGATGACCGTGACGGTGCGCCGGGGGGATGCCGCGCGCACGTCGAGGGCGGCATCGCGGGCGATCGGGCGGAGATCGAGCGCCTCGATCTCGGGCTCGCGCTCCTCGTCCAGGCGAGCGAGAGCCAGGAGATCCTCGACGAGGACGCCCATCCGGATCGCCTCCTTCTCGATGCGCTCCATCGCGCGCGCGGTGTCCTCTTCACCGCGGATCGCACCCATCCGATACAGCTCCGCGTAGCCGCGCACGCTCACCAGGGGGGTTCGCAGTTCGTGGCTGGCGTCGCCGATGAACCGCCTCATGTGCTGAACGGTCCGGTCGCGCTGCGCGAGCGAGGCGTCCACCCGGTCGAGCATTGTGTTGATCGCGGCGTTGAGACGGCCGACCTCGGTCGTCGGTTCGAGGTCCGTGAGGCGCTGACTGAAGTCGCCGGCCGCGATCGACATGGCCGTCGACTCCACCTGCCCGAGACGGCGGAAGGTGAGCGTCACGAGCCCTCGAGTGAGAAGCGCCGCGATGAGGATGGTCACGAGGGCGACCGTCGTGTAGATGCCGAAGTACTGCCCGATGATCCGGTCGGCCTCGTCCAGCGGCATGGCGACGAACTGGACGCGGAGCGCCCCGTCGTCGTCCGACACCACGGCGACCGCGGCCCGGAAGGACGAGCCGTCCTCGCCGCTCAGGGACATCATCCGGTCCTCGTTCGCTTTGCCCCGCTGCAGAGAGTACTGCGAGGGGAAGTTCGGCCGCGGGCCGCTGACGGCGGTCGCCGTCAGCCGTCCGGTCGCGTCGTACACCGCGAACGAGAAGTCGCGAGGTGTGTCGCGTTGCGTGTAGCTCGTCACCCCGTCCTCGGTCGTGACGTCGAAATAGCGGCCGGTCAGGTCGCTGGACACCAGAGACGGCAGCTGGGACTCGATGTTCGTGATGAGTGCCGAGCGCAGGATCGGCACGGTGCCGAGGCCCGCGAGGAGCAGGCCGAGCGCCAGCACGGCGACGGTGACACCGGTGACCTTGGCCCGCAGGCTCGTGCGGCGCCATCCACGGGTGACTGCATCGGGCTTGTGCGTCATGCGGTCCTCCCGTGTCAGGCGTCGAGAGAGGACGATCAGGCGGACTTGCCGACCTTCAGCATGTAGCCGAACCCGCGCTTGGTCTGGATGAGCGACTCCTCGGTGTGCGGGTCGATCTTGCGCCGCAGGTAGGAAATGTAGCTCTCCACGATGCCGGCATCGCCGTTGAAGTCGTACTCCCAGACATGGTCGAGGATCTGCGCCTTGGACAGTACCCGGTTGGGATTGAGCATGAGGTAGCGCAGCAGCTTGAACTCGGTCGGGCTCAGCTCGATCGACTCGTTGCCGACGCGCACGTCGTGCGTGTCCTGATCCATCGAGAGTTCGCCGGCGCGGATGATCGACTCCTCGTCGGCCTGCATCGTGCGCCGCAGGATCGCCTGCGCGCGTGCGACGATCTCGTCGAGGCTGAACGGCTTGGTGACATAGTCGTCGCCGCCCGCGTTGAGGCCCTCGATCTTGTCGTCGGTGCCGTCTTTGGCGGTGAGGAAGAGGATGGGCGCGGTGAAGCCGGCACCGCGGAGGCGCTTGGTGACGCTGAAACCGTTCATGTCCGGCAGCATCACATCGAGGATGATGAGATCAGGCTCCTCCTCCAGCACCGCCGAGATCGTGGCGGCGCCGTTCGCGACGGTCTTCACCGAGAATCCCGCGAAGGTCAGTCCCGTGGAGAGAAGGTCGCGGATGTTGGGTTCGTCGTCGACGACCAGGATGCGCGCTGCAGTCATGTCCCCATTATGGTGACTTCCGCGATGCACATGCTGATTA
This sequence comes from Microbacterium sp., assembly GCF_031179285.1. Classification (GTDB taxonomy): domain Bacteria; phylum Actinomycetota; class Actinomycetes; order Actinomycetales; family Microbacteriaceae; genus Microbacterium. The sequence continues at coordinate 33,969 of NZ_JAPSHY010000019.1, forward strand.
TCTGCGGAGCGGCGGTTCCGCGGTGCACCGGCACCGCCCATCCCGGCCGCGGACGGTCGCCTGCCTCAGGCGGCCAGGGCGTCGGCGTCGAGGATCGTGTAGCTGTAGCCCTGTTCGGCGAGGAAGCGCTGACGATTCTGCGCGTAATCCTGATCCACCGTGTCGCGGGCGACGAGCGTGTAGAAGCTCGCGGTGTGCCCGGACTGCTTGGGCCGCAGCAGCCGGCCGAGACGCTGAGCCTCTTCCTGGCGCGATCCGAAGGACCCGGACACCTGGATGGCGACGGATGCCTCGGGCAGGTCGATCGAGAAGTTCGCGACCTTCGACACCACGAGCAGCGAGATCTCGCCCTCCCGGAACCTGCGGTAGAGCTCCTCACGCTCATCGATCGGGGTCGCGCCGGTGATCGACGGTGCGTCCAGCGCGTTCGACAGCGTCTCGAGCTGGTCGAGGTACTGTCCGATGACGAGGATGCGCTCGCCCGGGTGTTTCGCGATCAGCTCGCGTACCGCGTCGATCTTCGCCGGAGCGGACGCTGCCAGGCGATAGCGCTCGTCGTCGGTGGCCGCCGCGTACTCCAGCCGTTCGCTCGGCGGCAGATCCACCCTGACCTCGTAGCAGGCGGCGGGGGAGATGAATCCCTGTGCCTCGATCTGCTTCCATGGGGCATCGAAGCGCTTGGGGCCGATGAGGCTGAACACGTCGCCCTCGCGACCGTCCTCGCGCACGAGGGTGGCAGTGAGTCCGACCCGGCGGCGCGCCTGCAGATCGGCGGTCAGCTTGAAGACGGGCGCCGGCAGCAGGTGGACCTCGTCGTAGACGATGAGTCCCCAGTCCATGGCATCCAGCAGCGCCAGATGCGCATATTCACCCTTCCGCTTGGCGGTGAGGATCTGGTAGGTCGCGATGGTGACCGGCTTGACCTCCTTCGCCTGGCCGGAGTACTCCCCGATCTCTTCAGGGGTGAGGCTCGTGCGACGCAGCAACTCGTCGCGCCACTGACGCGCCGACACCGTGTTCGTGACGAGGATGAGCGTGGTCGTCTTCGTCGCTGCCATCGCTCCGGCGCCGACGATCGTCTTGCCCGCGCCGCAGGGCAGCACCACGACGCCCGATCCGTCCCTGCTGAAGGCGTCGACGGCATCCTGCTGGTAGGGGCGGATGTGCCAGCCGTCCTCGGCGAGTTCGATCGGATGCGGGGTGCCCGGCGTGTAGCCGGCGAGGTCTTCCGCGGGCCAGCCGATCTTCAGCAGCTCCTGCTTGATCTGCCCGCGCGCCCACGCATCGACGACGAAGGTCTCGGGGGTGGGGTGGCCGATGAGCAGAGGCTGGATGCGCTTGTTCCCGGCGACCTGGGTCAGGACGGCGGGGTCGGAAGACCGCAGCACGAGTGTGCCCTCCGCATCGCGCTCGATCACGAGCCGGCCGTACCGGTTCACCGTCTCGCGCAGATCCACGGCCACGGACGGCGGTACCGGAAAGCGCGACCAGCGGTCGAGGGTCTCCAGCATGTCGTCGGCGGTATGGCCTGCGGCTCGCGCGTTCCACAGGCCCAGCCGCGTGATCCGGTAGGTGTGGATGTGTTCGGGGGCACGCTCCAGTTCCGCGAAGATCGCCAGCTCGTGGCGGGCGCTCTCGGCATCGGCATGGGCGACTTCGAGCAGCACGGTGCGATCGCTCTGGACGATCAGGGGGCCATCAGACATAGCTGACCAGTCTATCCGGCGCAGACGGCACGGGATCGGAGATGCCCGCGTCGCTGCGCATTCATCACTCGACGACGACCGCCGCGCGGATGCTGGACACCGGCAGCGTTCGCTCGACGTCGGCCGCCCGATCCCGCCCGCGGAGTCGTCCGCCACCCAGCCCCGTCGCTTCGAGCAACAGCTCACGCGTCGAGCCATCCGGCATGCCGACCGTGACCTGCAGCACCGCCTTCGCGCGCACCGCGGCCTCGAGCTCCCGGTCGAGCCACGCCGCATCGGCATCGGGTCCCTGCTGCGACCGGAGCCGGGCGATGAGCGCGGTGTGATCGGGGGCGGCGGCGACCGGTGAGGGCTCTTGCGGGTGCCGGTCCGCCGGAACGACCGAGCCGTCCGCATCGACCAGTGTCGCCGGATAGCGTGCATCCGTCAGCGCCCAGTAGACCGTGTCGCGCCCGACACGAGAGGTCAGCGAGCCTCCGTGCCGGCTCAGCGCGAGCGGTCGCAGCGTCTGATCGACGGCCAGCGCGTCGATCAGGTGCGGATCGACGCTGTCGATGCGCGCTCGCCCCGTCTCCGGATCGCCGGACACCCTCACCAGCCCATGGCGCTGTGCGGTCTGGGAGATGAGGTAGCTCAAGGGCTGGGGGATGCCGGTGAGCGACAGCGAGCGCAGGAACTCCGTGATCGACTCCTCGGTCTCGCCCGCGACGAGCGCATGGGCCACCGACTCGGCGGTGAAACGGTACGACGACGCCTGAGCGGCGGACTCCCGCGTCGCGATCCTGCGCAATCGGACGTCGAGGGCGGGAGCGAGCGGGCCCGGCGCGATCGCGCTCAGATCGTTCTGCAGGAAGATGCGGTCGACCTCTGCCGGAAGCATGCGCGTGAGCGCACCGGAATCCACGGCCCCGTGTTCGCGGAGTGGAACCGCCCAGTCCGGCTCGCCGCCGTCATCCGTGATCAAGCCGAGCAGCCGCGCCCGCTCCATGAGTGCGGCACTGCGCTCCGGCCAGGCGGGATCCCACGGATGCGCGTCGGGCCAGAGTGCAAGCTCGGGCCAGCCGCCGCCGTCCGTGCGCAGGCCCCGTGGCAGCGTCGCCCGGAAGCTCGTCACCAGTCGCTCCCAGCGTGCCCCGACCCCTGCGTGCAGCCAGCCCTCCGCGTCACTCGAGACACGAAGCCGACGAACTGCGGTGCTGATGAGACCGGCATCGCCGGCGATGGCGAGGAGCGCATCGATCGATTCGGCGGGTACCCCGGATTCGGCCAGCAGCCGCTTCTCGCCCGCACTGATCCCGCCGCTGGCGAGAAGGGCGAGCGGATTCTCGCGGGCGTGGAGCAGGAGGTCCGCCAGCGAGGCGACCGTGGTGAAGGCGCGCTCGGCCGCGTGGGCCGCGGCCTCCGCGGTGGCCGGCCGGTGTCCCGTTCCGCCCGGGCGAGCTTCGACGTGGCGGCCGGCGACAGCCGCCGCCACCGGCGGGTACGGCGAGCCGTCCGGTCGAAGCAGTGCCAGAGCCGTCAACGCCGCGCGTTCGGTTCCCGCATCGCCGCCGCCGGCCGCCCGCAGCAGAGCCGCGGCCTCGTCGCGGGTGAGGCGAGGCAGGATCCGTGCCAACGACACGGGTTCGAGGAGCGACTCGGCGGCGTCGAAGAAGTCATGCCACGCGGCATCCGCTCGGACGCCCCGGGCGGAGAGCAGCGCGGCCAGTTGTGCATCGCTCGCTGCAGACAGCCAATCGGCCAGCGGGCGTGCGTGAGTGCTCATGTCCGGCGCCTCAGGACCGCGACCCCGCGCGTCCCTTCCTGATGAAGCTCGTCACGAGGAGAGAGATGATCAGCACGAACGCCAGCGGCAGCCCCCACAACGGGATGCCGGCGATCAGCGGCCACGCGCCCTCTCCGAAGGCGGCCTGATCCATTCCGACCGCACTGCCGATGATGATCGAGAAGAAGCACAGCACGGATGCCGCCGCGAGGCCGAGCGCGGTGAACGCGAGAATCCGGTCGACCCGGCGGACGGTGACGTCCGGTCCGGAACTCTGCATGCTCATCTGCCTCAGCCTACTCGCACCCCGGGCCAGGCTCGTGCCGGGGCGCCTCGTGGCGCCTCGTCTCCGCACTTCGTCGACCCCGGTCGTGCCGCGACCGGTAGGCTTGCAATGGACGCGCTTTCGCGCGCCTTCCGTTAGGTCCAACACAGCGAGGTTCTCCCATGCCCACCGGCAAGGTCAGGTTCTACGACGACGACAAGGGTTTCGGCTTCATCGCCAGCGATGACGGCCAGGACGTGTTCCTGCACGCCTCCGCTCTGCCCGCCGGCGCCGCTGTGAAGGCGGGCGCGCGGGTCGAGTTCGGCGTCGCCGACGGCAAGCGCGGTCTGCAGGCGCTGTCGGTGCGCGTGCTCGAGGCCCCGCCGAGCCTTTCTAAGGCGCAGCGCAAGCCCGCCGATGACATGGCGATCATCGTCGAAGATCTGGTGAAACTGCTCGACGACATCGGCGGAGATCTGCGTCGCGGTCGCTACCCCTCGTCCGGCCACGGCCGCAAGATCGCGGCGGTTCTGCGCAAGGTAGCCGATGACCTCGAAGCGTGACGCCGACGAACGTCTGATCGGCGCTCACGATCTCGCGCTCGCCGCGCTGCGCGAGATCACCCCCTCTTCGACCATCGGTCCCGCAGCCGGCTACCTCCTCGAGGAGGACGGCTCGGTCTCGCTGCGTTTCGCGAACCGTCTGCCGGGATACCCCGGATGGCACTGGACGGTGACGGTCGCCCGGGTGGAGGAGAGCGACCCGACGGTTCTGGAGGTCGAACTGCTTCCGGGCGAGGGCGCGCTCCTCGCGCCGGAGTGGGTGCCGTGGGTCGAGCGCCTAGCTGAATACCGCGCCCACCAGGCCGAACTCGCGGAGCAGGCCGCTGCCGATGCCGCAGGCTCCGAATCGGTCGACGGCATCGTGCCGGCGGGCCTCGATGGAGCCGAGGAACTCGACGACGACGAACTCGACGAACTCGACGAACTCGACGAACTCGATGAGCTCGACGACGATGAGGACCACGAGGCCGACATCCTGCATGCCGGTGATCTCGACGGCGTCGACATCGACGAACTCGATGACTCCGGCGATGATCTCGACGACGAGCTCGACGACGCCGACGAGCTCGATGACGCCGAGGACGACGACGCCGAGGACGACGACGAAGAATAGCCGCGGCCGGGCCGCGCGGTGCTACGCGGCGGTGTGGGCCAGCACGTGATCGATGGCGCGTGTGAGCTGTCGCACATCGTCGGGATCGATCGAGACGAACGTCGCCACACGCAGCTGATTGCGGCCGAGCTTGCGATAGGGCTCGGTGTCGACGATCCCGTTGGCGCGCAGGGTCTTCGCCAGGGCAGCGGCATCGATGCTCGCGTCGAAGTCGATGGTGACGACGACGGGGGAGCGGTGCTCGATCGCCGACACGAAGGGGGTCGCGACCGGCGAGGCCTCGGCCCAGTCGTACAGCACCGACGATGACTCGGCGGTGCGGGCGGCTGCCCATGGCAGCCCGCCGTTGCCCAGGATCCAGCTCAGCTGGCTCTCGAGCAGGTGCAGCGTCGTCAATGCAGGGGTGTTGAGCGTCTGGTTGAGACGGGAGTTGTCGACGGCGTTCTTCAGGCTGAGGAACTCGGGGATGTAGCGCCCGGACGCCGCGATCCGCTCGATCCGCTCGATCGCGGCGGGCGATGCAGCCGCGAACCAGAGTCCTCCGTCGGAGCCGAGGTTCTTCTGTGGCGCGAAGTAGTAGACATCCGCTTCGGACGCATCGAAGTCGATGCCCCCGGCAGCGCTGGTCGCATCGATCACGGTGAGCGCGCCGTCGGCCGGCACCCGCTGGACGGGTGCGGCGACGCCCGTCGACGTCTCGTTGTGGGGCCAGGCGTAGACGTCGACACCCTCGACGATCTCCGGCGACAGGCGCGAACCCGGCTCGGCCTTGCGGACGTCTGGGGCCTCGAGCCACGGTGCGCCTGCCGCTGCGGCGAACTTCCCGCCGAACTCGCCGAACACCAGGTTCTGGCTGCGGCGCTCGATGAGGCCGAAGGCCGCGGCATCCCAGAACGCGGTCGAGCCGCCGTTGCCGACGAGGAGCTCGTAGCCTTCCGGCAGGCGGAAGAGCGCTGCGAGCTGCTCACGTACGCTCCCGACGAGGTTCTTCACCGGCGCCTGTCGGTGCGATGTGCCCAGCAGGCTCGTCCCTGCCGCGGCGAGTGCGTCGAGCTGCGCAGGGCGCACCTTCGAGGGCCCGCAACCGAAGCGGCCGTCAGCGGGCAGGAGTGCGCGGGGGATCTCGATCGCCATGCCTCGATTCTAGGGCGTCGCCCGTTCGCTCACCTCCGGCCGCGGATCCGATGTCGGCACGGGAATGTAGGCTTGCCTAAGAACACCCGGAGGCCAGCACATGACCGATCTGATCGACACCACGGAGATGTACCTCCGCACCATCCTCGAGCTCGAAGAGGAGAACATCGTGCCGCTGCGCGCACGCATCTCTGAGCGGCTCGGTCACTCCGGGCCCACCGTGTCGCAGACCGTCGGGCGGATGGAGCGTGACGGTCTCGTGATCGTCTCCGAGGATCGCACGCTGGAGCTCACCGACGCCGGCAGGCGCAAAGCCGTCGACGTCATGCGCAAGCACCGGCTGGCAGAGCGGCTGCTCTCGGACGTGATCGGTCTCGACTGGGCCTATGTGCACGAAGAGGCCTGCCGGTGGGAGCACGTCATGAGCGAGCAGGTCGAGCGTCGCCTCGTTGAGCTGCTCGGTCACCCGACCGAATCTCCCTACGGCAACCCGATCCCGGGGCTCGACCAGCTCGGCGACCTCCCCGCGCGCACCTTCGACGAGGGAGTCATCGGTCTGGTGCAGAAGCTGAACGCCGCCGGCACGCCGGTCGAGGGCACCGTCCGACGCCTCGCCGAGCCGGCCCAGGTCGACCCCGAACTGCTGCAGCAGCTCCGCGACGCCGGTGTGGTCCCGGGTGCACACGGTGACTATCGCTTCAACGAGGGGTACGTGCTCATCCAGATGGACGGCAGTGACGAAGGACTCGAGCTTCCCGTCGAGCTCGCCTCTCACATCTTCCTCGTGGGCGAGCCCGTCTGAGGCCCATTCGGCACGAGTCCGAGGCCGCTCTGCGAGCATTGCCAGGTTCACAGGGTGACATGATCGTTATCTTCCGGTAACCTCGGACAGGTCGCCGGCGAAGAAGCCCGCTGGCGATCGCCGTGAGGATTGCCTTCCAGGCTCGTCGTCTTCACGGTTGGATGCACAACGTACCCCGAGCTACATTCGTGCCACGAGAAACAGAGTGCCGACGAGCCAGCGCTACCCGAAGCGTGCAGGCGCAGGAGGACCCACCTTTGGCCGCAGACATCGATTCGCCCTCGAACACATCTGAAGACCGCACCCCCGTACGCCGCACCCCGGCGCGCGTTCACGCCCGACAGGCTGTGAAGCCGCTGCGTTCGGTCGCGATCTTCGCCGCGGTGGGGGCGCTTGTCGCCGCCATCGCGCTGCCGGCGTACGCGGCCGCGAAGCCGGCGGAGGCAGCGACGACCATCCAGCAGCTCGCGGCCGACGATGCACAGTCGCTCGTCGTCGCGTCTCAGGCCACCGCCGCACCGCTCAGCCGCGGCACGTTCACGGCGACCACCCCCGACGAGATCGCCAAGAAGAAGGCCGAAGAGGCGGCTGCCGCGCGCGCCGCCGCAGCTGCGAAGGTCGCATCCACGGCAGGCGGACGCGTCAACACCGCAGGCTATGCACTCGTCGCGCCGGGATCGGGCGAGGTTCGCTACCCGCTCCCTCCCGGTTCCTACACTGAAGGCCGCACCATCGGCGGCGGCCACCAGGGCGTCGACATGCTCGCCCCCGCCGGCACCCCGATCTACGCCACCGCGGCCGGAGTCGTCCGAGTCTCATCGGAGAGCTATTACGGCTACGGCGTCGGGGTCGTCATCGACCACGTCATCGGCGGCCAGCGCGTTTCGTCCACCTACGGACACATGACCTACGGCTCCCGGCAGGTGCAGGCCGGACAGTCGGTCTCCGCAGGCCAGCTGATCGGCTTCGTCGGCAGCACCGGCCGCTCGACGGCGAACCACCTGCACTTCGAGGTGTTCATCAACGGCGGCATCGTCGAGCCTTACTCCTGGCTCGCAGCGAACGCGGGCTGACCGCACTCGCAACCTCGTTCGCACCCGCGACCTCGAACACGCCCCTGACCGTTCACTCCCTGTTCGGCCCGCAGGGCCGCGGAATGGGTTAGCCTGAACCCGTTGTCGCATAGGCGGGAGAAGCTGATGGAGCGAATACCGAGCATCCGAACCATGGATGCCCTCGGCCGTTACGTTCTTCAGCATCGCCCGCAGGGACGCCACGGTGCTGCCGTGCGCAAAAGGCGCTGTCTCTGAGACAGCGCCTTTTCTCGTCCCTGCGAACCCTCTGCCGCCTGTTCGACCTCGTGTGAGTCGAGAGTGCCGGGAAGCCGTCCCGGCGGATCGAGAGGATGCTGATGCGCACACTGGTCTTGAACGCAGGATACGAGCCGCTCGCGGTCGTGTCATTCAAACGGGCCTTGGTACTCGTGATGAATGACAAGGCGACCGTGATCGAGCGTGTCGAGGACGATCCCGTCTGGGGCAGCCACGGGGTGTACGAGCGCCCCGCCGTGATCATCCTCTCGCGCTACGTTCGGGTACCGGCCAGCAGACGGATGCCGGTCACGCGCCGTGGCGTGCTGCGTCGCGACAACCACCGGTGCGGGTACTGCGGCAAAGCCGCGTCGACGATCGACCACGTGCTCCCGCGCTCGCGTGGGGGAGCGGACTCCTGGGAGAACCTCGTCGCCTGCTGCCTGCGCTGCAACAACATCAAGAGCGACCGCACCCCGCAGGAGATGCGGTGGGAGTTGCGGATCACGCCGCGACCACCTCACGGCGCGTCCTGGACGGTACGAGGCACCGAGCGCAGCGATCCGCGGTGGGAGCCGTACCTCGCGCTCGCTGCCTGACGGCGGTCGCGACGCTCGCGATGAGATCGAGACGCGTCGCGATGGATGCGGCGATCCGCCGCTTCGCGACGGATCGGAGGTCGGCTCGCGTGCCCTCGAGTCCTCCATCGCCACTCCGCGCGCCGCGCGTTTGACGGTTCGGCTCGCGTCCGGATCGAAGGTGGCGCGCGGAGCCTCGGACGATGGGGCCCGCTGGCGAAGGGCTTAGACGCCGTCGCGGGCCACCCTCCGGGCGGCCCGCGGCGACGTCGTGCCCTCGACAGGATTCGAACCTGCGACCTGCCCTTTAGGAGAGGGCTGCTCTATCCTGCTGAGCTACGAGGGCGTGCGTCCAGTCTATGAGATGCCGCGTCCCAGCTTCGACGGCCACCAGATGCGCCGGCCGATGTCGTAGGCGAGCGCCGGCACCAGCAGCGACCGCACCACGAACGTGTCGAGCAGCACGCCGAACGCGACGATGAAGGCGAGCTGCACCAGGAACAGGATCGGGATCACCGACAGGGCAGCGAACGTGGCCGCGAGCACCAGCCCGGCCGACGTGATGACTCCTCCGGTGATCGCGAGGCCGCGCACGATGCCGTCTCTGGTCCCGTGAGCGCGCGATTCCTCCCGGACGCGGGTCATGAGGAAGATGTTGTAGTCGATCCCGAGAGCGACCAGGAAGACGAATCCGAACAGCGGCACCGCCGGGTCGGCACCCGGGAAGCCGAAGATGCCGTTGAACACGACCGCCGAGACGCCCATCGCGGTTCCGAACGACAGCACCGTGGTGGCGATGAGCAGGATCGGCGCGAGGACGGATCGCAGCAGCAGCATCAGGATCAGCAGGATCACCCCGAGGATGACAGGGATGATGAGCGTCCGGTCATGGATGGACGCATCGTCGGTATCGACCGCGGTGGCGGTGACGCCGCCCACGAGGGCGTCGGTGCCTGCGAGCGCGTCGCGCATCTCGCGGACACTCACCGTCGCGGCCTCGGAGTCGGCGGCATCGGTCAGCGTGGCCTGGAGCAGGACGCGGCCGTCCACCACGGTCGGCTCCGGCGCGGGTGTCCCCGGGGGCCCGACGGCTGAGACGCCGTCCTCGGTCAGGGCGGCCGTTCCGCTGGGCGAGTCGGATGCTGTCACCGAGACGGCGTCGACGCCATCGAGGGCGAGGAGTGCCTCGGCGGTCGCCTGGAGATCCGCCTCGCCCGTCACGACGTACGCCGGGCTGCCGGAGCCGCCGGGGAAGTGCTCACCGAGCGCCACCTGCCCGTCGCGCGCCTCCGATGCGCCGAGGACGAGGTCGGACTGCGGCACGCCCGAGGCGTCGAGCTGGGGCACGCCGAGGGCCCCTACCGCCAGCACGAGCGTCGTCACGATCCAGATCGTCCGGGGGCGTCGGCTGATCGCGCGCGCAAGCCGCGCCCAGAGGCCGGTCGTCGGCATCCCACCCTCCGCCGCCACCGCGTCGGGTTCGAACAAGGGGCGGCGCGGCCAGAATGCGGCGCGGCCGAAGAGAAGCAGCAATGATGGAAGCAGGGTCAGTGCCGAGAGCATCGCGAAGACGATCCCGATCGCAGCGACCGGGCCCAGTGTGCTGTTGGATTTCAGGTCACTGAGGAGGAGACACAACAGCCCGGCGATCACCGTGCCGCCTGAGGCGACGATGGGCTCGACCGAGCCCTTCCACGCCGCTGCCACCGCGGCGCCCCTGTCCTGCGTGCTGCGCAGTTCTTCGCGGAATCGCGCGACGAACAACAGCGAATAGTCGGTGGCCGCGCCGATGACCAGGATGAACAGGATGCCCTGGGTCTGGCCGCTCAGCAGCAGCACCTCCGCGTTCGCCAGTGACCACACGACGAGCAGCGAGACGCAGAGCGCGAAGAGGCTCGTCGAGAGCACGACGACCGGCAGCAGCAGCGAGCGGTACACCAGCACGAGGATCACGAGGACGGCGAGGAGGGCTACGCCGAGCAGCAGACCGTCGATGCCGGCGAAGCCGGCGACGAGATCCGCGGTGAATCCCGCGGGACCGGTGACGAAGACGTCGACGCCGTCATCGACGGCGGCGCGCAGGTCGTCTCCGAGTTCGGACACGACGTCGCCGATGTCGGCGTCGCTCGCTATGGGGACGAAGACCTGCACGGCTCGACCATCCTCGGAGGGCAACGGGGGCGAGAGGTCGCCCTCGACACCCGCGACGTCCTTCGCTGCCGTCACGGCATCCGTGATCTCATCCAGCTGACTGCTGGTCAGCTCCGAGTCGGCCACGAACACCACGATCGCGGGAATCGCATCGGAATCCGTGAACTCGTCGAGCACGGCCTGCACCTTCGTCGCGTCGGCCGACTCTGGCAGGTAGGTGGTCTGGTCGTTCGATGAGACCTCGTCGATCCTGCCGAACAGCGGGCCCCCGAAGGAGGCGCCGGCGAGCCACAGCACGATCAGCGCCGCCGGGAGCAGCACGCGCACCCACGATCGGTTGCGGACGCGCTGACGACGACGCAGCGGCGAGGCGGGTTCGGAGGCGGTCATCTCGGTCTTTCGGGGTCGAGGCAGAGGGGAGCCGGCCGTCACGAGATCCAGGCGAGGATCAGCAGCATGGTGGCGAGGAAGCCGGACAGATAGTTGAGCGCGATGAAGCGGCGCCAGGACGCGTTCGTTCGGGCCGATGTCCCATCGGTGACGTTCCACCACCCCACCGCGTTGAGCAGGTAGGGCACGGCGAGCAGTGCGGCGAGCGGACCCGGCCACCCCGTCGTCAGCATCAGCGCACCGGCGAGCGTCCACAGCGCCAGGGAGAGCCGGACGGTCGCCCGCGCTCCGATCGCCGTCGCGATGGAGCCGATTCCCGCGTCGCGGTCGGGACCGATGTCCTGAACGGCGCCGAATGCGTGCGCGGCCATGCCCCAGAGGAAGAAGGCGCCGAGGATCGTGATGTTGCCCACCGTCACCGGCTCTCCGGCGAGGGCGATCCCGAACACGGCCGGGCTGACGAAGTGCGTGCTCGATGTGATCGAGTCGAGGAACGGCCGCTCCTTGAACCTCAGCCCCGGCACGGAGTACGCGATCACCGCGAACACGCTGAGCGTGAGCCACAGCGTGGAAGCGGGGTTGCCAACGACGACGAGGAAGACGAGGAACGGCACATTCGACAGCGCTGCGGCCCACAGCGTGGGCCGGTGCAGACGCGGGGCGAGCAGTGCCCCCTCGATTCCGCCCTTTCGCGGGTTCGCGACGTCCGAGGCGTAGTCGAACACGTCGTTGATGCCGTACATCGCCAGGTTGTATGGGATCAGGAAGTAGATGACGCCGATGACGAGCGTTGTGTCCACCTCGCGCGTGCTGAGCAGATAGGCGGCCCCGAAGGGGAAGGCGGTGTTGATCCAGCTCACCGGCCTCGAGGAGAGCACGATCTGCGCGACGCCGGAACCGGTCATCGGATGCCGCCAGAGCGGTCGTCGGCAGCGCGATCCTCTGCCGGGTGTCGTCGCCGTCGCCGGAGGGCGGCGACCCACACGCTCGGAAGCAGCAGGACCGCCGCCATCGGGTAGGCGAAGTCCTCGATGGGAGCGAGTCCGACGTGGAGGCCCAGAAGCTGAGAGGGCGCGTAGTGGAAGAGCTCCGACCCGATCATCACGTTGTCGAACACTGCGGTCAGCAGCAGCAGGGCGGCGGCGCTGATCGCGAGCCCGCCCATCGACGGACGCCGCGTTCGCGCGATGAGAGGAAGCAGCGCGCCTGCGATCGCGGCCACGGCGAGAAAGCACAGTGAGAGGGAGGGGTAGCTCACGGTCGCTCACCCCCACCAGTCCGAGCCGTCGCCGAAGCGGTGCGGCGGCGCGCGATGAGCCGCACGCTGCCGGTGTAGAGCACCATCGTGCACAGCACGAGGAAGAGGAGGAACACCGGCTCTTCGATCGGCAGATGCGGAGCGAGCAGGATGCCGGTCGCCGCCGGTCCGTCGCCGCGCAGGAAGATGCCCAGCGCGATTCCCGCCACGTCCCAGGTCAGGAAGAACGCGAGCCCGACGACCATGACGATCGCCGCGGCCAGCGGGTCTCGCCAGAAGAACAGCCGGTAGCGCCAGTCCAGCAGCAGCATGCAGCCGGAGGCCCCGAGCAGGAGTGCGAGGTAGATCATGCCCATGACGCAGCTCCGCCCTGCGTCGCGAGCGGCTCGGGCTCGACGAGTGGGCCGCCGCTGTGGTCTCCGCGGACGCGCTTGAGCACCAGCTCGGCGCTGATCAGGCACATCGGCACGCCGACGCCAGGCGCCGTGGTCGCGCCGGCGTAGTAAAGACCCGAGACGCGCTTCGATGCGTTCTGCGCCCGGAACATCGCGCTCTGCCGCAGAGTGTGCGCGGGGCCCAGCATCCCTCCGCGCCAGGAGTGGTAGTCGCGCGCGAAATCCAATGGCCCTCTGGTCTCCCTGACGACGATCCGCTCGCGCAGATCCGGGATGCCGGCCCATCGCGCGACCTGATCGATCGCCGCGTCCGCGACCTCTTCGATCGCCGCGTCACCGGTGCCGTCCGGACCGCCCGCGCCCAGCGAGATGTCGGCGGGAATCGGGATCAGGACGAAGAGGTTGTCATGCCCCGAGGGCGCGACCGCGGCATCGGTGGCGCTCGGCCGGCAGACGTACGCGGATGCGGGGGAGGGCACGCGGGGCGATCCACCGAAGATGGCGTCGAAGTTCGCGTCCCAGTCGCGGGTGAAGAAGAGCGAGTGATGCGGGAGCTGTGCCAGTTCTCCGCGTATGCCCAACATGACGAGCACCGCTCCGGGACCGCTGGTGCGCCGGCTCCACCACGCCTCCGGATAGGTGCGCTGCGCCGGCGGCAGCAGGGCGTTCTCGGTGTGGTGCAGGTCGGCGCCGGAGACGACGATGTCGGCAGCCTCGGTGTGCTCGACCCCGTGCTCGTCACGCCACCGAACCCCGGTCGCGCGGCTCCTGCGCCGGCCGACGGGTTCGGTTTCGATGCGCAACGCTGTCGCTCGCGTGATGATGGTGGCGCCCGCGCCGATGGCGAGGGCCTCCAGTCGCTGGATGATCGCCCAGAACCCGCCCTGGGGGTACTGCACGCCGTCATCGAGGTCGAGTGCGCTCATCAGGTGGTACATCGCCGGGGCCTCGGCAGGGTGCGTGCCGAGGAACACGGCGGGATACCCGAGGATCTGCCGCAGCACCGGATGCGCGAACCGCCGTGCGGCCCACGCCTCCAGCGGGGTGAGCAGCAGCCTCGCGAGTTCGGGGGCCGCCCGGACGATCTCTGCTCTGGCAAGCGTGCCCGGGCGGGTGAACGGGTTGTACAGGAAGTGCTTCTCGGCCATCTCGCTCGCGTGCCTCGCCGAGTTCAGGTAACTCTGCAGCGCGGCGCCGGCCCCGGGTTCCAGCTCCTCGAACAGTCGCGACACCCGATCGGCGCCGCGCGGCACGGTGACGACGAAAGCCTGACCTTCGCCGTCCGCCGGCTCGCTGAAGACGCGGTAGCCGGGCTCGAGAAACGTGAGGTCGAGCTCCCGGTCGGTGCTGGTGCCCATCATGGCGAAGAAGTGGTCGAACACCCGCGGCATGAGATACCAGGACGGCCCCGTGTCGAATCGGAAGCCGTCTCTTCCGATCGATCCCGCGCGGCCTCCGACCGCGGCGTTCTTCTCGAGCACGACGACGTCGTGACCGTCGCGGGCGAGGAGGCCGGCGGTGGCGAGTCCGGCGACACCGGCGCCGATGACCACGACGCGGCTCATCGGCGCTCCAGCCAGGTGCGGATGACGGCGGATGCGGTCAGCAGGGCCTTCTGAAGGTCGGGAACCCGGACTCGTCGTCGGTAGAGGTCTGCGGCGGGGGTACGCGCGATGCGATCGGTGAGCGCCGAGAACAATGCCAGAGCACTGCGCACCGCGGTCCGCGAATCGCGAGGCAGCAGGGGGATCGCTCGTCGTGCCTGCTCCAGTTGCCCGCGGATCGTGCCCACCCAGGCGTCACGGTCGGCATCCGTCAGACGGCTCGCTCCGGTGAGGTAGCCGCGTCGCAGCCGTTGCGTGTCGTCGGCGAGATCGCGAAGGAAGTTGATGTTCTGGAATGCGGCGCCCAGCTGACGCGCACCGGTGCGAAGGCTTTCGAGCTCCGCCGGCCCGCGCACCTGGCCCTGCAGGAAGACCTGCAGGCACATCAGCCCGACGACCTCCGCAGACCCGTAGACGTACCGCCCGTGCGCTCGGGCGTCGTAGGCGGTGAAGCCCGGGGCGTCATCCGCGCCGGGCAGATCGCTCTGCATCGATGCGAAGAACGGCACGGTCAGCTCTTCATCGATACCGACCTCGCGCGCGGTGCGGGCGAAGGCGTGCAGGATCATGTCGCTGCTGTAGCCCGTGCGCATCGCGCGGTGCGTCTCGCTGCGGTAGTCGCTCAACGCGGCGTTCTGCGCGCGCGGATCCAGGCCCGCCTCGGCGGCGACGCCGTCGACGATCTCGTCGGCGATCCGCACCATCGCGTAGATGTTGCGGATATGCCGCCGGTGCCGGCGCCCCAGAAGCCGCGTGGCGAGTCCGAACGACGTCGAGTAGGTGCGGATCACGTCCCTGGTGGCGATCTCGGCGGTGCGAGTGAACCGATCCAGGGATTCCTTCCCCGGCGACGACTCGCCGGCCTGAGGCTTCATCGCCGCCTGCCCTCGATGCTCCGGGCGACGGCGACGATCGCCAGACGCGCTGCCTCCGGGATCCCGCTGGTCCCGTCGCCGTTCTCCAGTGCCTCGTGCACCGCGGTCAGCTGGTCGTCCACGAGGCTGCGGATGAATGACTCGGCGCCGCACCGGATCAGCAGCTGCCGTATTCGCGCCGCATCGTCGGGCAGGAGGTCGCCCTGCCCGAAGCGGGGTTCGATGCTCGACCACTCGCTGGTCATCCGGGCATAAGCGATGATCGCCGTCTCCTTGCCCGAACGCAGATCTGCGTGGGCGTCCTTCCCGTGCACGGCATGGTCGCCGAAGACCGAGAGGTGATCGTCCTGGAGTTGATACGCGAGCCCGAGATGACGACCGATCTCGACCATGCTCGACTCGACCGCCGGGGCGGCGTCGGCCAGGATCGCCGCGGCGCGCAGCGGGAGCGCGAAGGAGTACGTCGCGGTCTTGTAGGCGGTCATCGCGAGGATCCGCTGCAGATCGGGTCTGATCACCCCGTCGCTCAAGCCCACGTCGGTGTGCTCGCCGGCCACCGTCTCCAGGACGACGTGCTCGAGAAGGTCGAGGAGCCGCACCCGGGTGCCGGCGCTGACCGCTGCTCTGGAGAAGCCCAGGATCGCCGAGGAGAGCAGCAGGTCTCCCATCAGGATCGCCCCTGAGCGCGCCCAGTGAAGGTCAGCGTCGGTCGCCGCCGCGTGGTCGCCCTCGATTCCGGCAAGCGAGCCGATCAGGTTCGGTCGATGCCGACGGATCAGGTCGCCGTCGATCACGTCGTCATGCAGGAGGAAGGCGAAGTGGAGCAGCTCGATGTCGGCGGCGAGTTCGATCGCGACCTCGGCGCCCTGCGCCGACGAGCCGGGCGTCAGCGCGCGATGCACGTCGAGCAGCAGTCGAGGGCGGATGAGCTTTCCCCCGAGGACGTGGTCGGCTGCGAGTCTCCACAGGGTGGCGAACTCGTCGCCGTACTCCGCCGCTGCGACGCTGCGCTCGCTGAAGCGCCGACGCAGGGCGTCCTCGATCGTGCGGGAGAGATCCTCCTGCGTCGTGATCGTCATCGCCGCATCTCGCCGTGAGCGCGCAGCAGTGGCAACTGCTCTCTGAGCCAAGGACTGAAGACGAACGGCGTCCGCTCTATGGCTTCGGCGAGGTCTTCCGTCCCCACCCACGCCCATTCCGACACCTCGTCGGGGTCCGGATCGAGCCGGCCGTCGATGACGGCGACATGGACCGGGCAGATCTCGTTCTCGACGATGCCGCTCGCATCGACCGCGCGGTAGCGGTAGTCGGGGAGAACGAGGCGGATCGACGTCAACGCGACCCCCAGCTCCTCTTGAGCCCGTCGCCGGACAGCGTCGAGCATGTCCTCTCCGGGTCGCGGGTGGCCGCAGAAGCTGTTGGTCCAGACCCCCGGCCAGGTCTTTTTTCCGAGGGCGCGCCGGGTGACCAGCATTCGCCCATCGGAGTCCGTGATGTGACAGGAGAACGCGAGATGCAGCGGTGTCTGCGTCGTGTGCACCTCATCCTTGGCGAGAACCCCGACGGCGATCCCGTTGTCGGAGAGGAGGATCACGTCATCCATCGCCGTCCTCTCCGGGTGGTGGCATTCGCTAGCTAAGCGAGTAGTTACCCTAGCATGAAGTCGTTCCTTGTGTAGCATGATCGCATGGACAACGAGCCCGGCGCCATCCCCCAGGGAAGATCGCCGCGGCCGCTCGTTGACTCGGCGCCTTCGGAAGCGGTCACACCCGACGGTCTCAGTCACTCCGCGATCTACGATGTCGATGCCAGTGACCCGCGGAGTACCCTCATCGACCGCACCGGTGTCTCGCCCGAAGGGCTGCGGCAGATCGCATCGCTCATGGGCGCGCTGGGAGACCTTCGGGATGCCGAGATGCGACTGTCGCGCGCGTCGCGGCGCTACATGCAACTCAACGAGACTGACATGCGCGCATTGCACTACCTGATCGTCTGCGCGAACCGCGAGGTCATCGCCACACCCGGCGGGATCGCACAGCACCTGGGGATCTCGACCGCGTCCACGACGAAGCTTCTCGACCGCCTCGAGAGAGGTGGCCACATCCTCCGAGCGCCGCACCCGACCGACCGCCGCGCGCTCGCCATCACGATCACGCCCGAAACGCGGCTCGCCGCGATGGAGACCGTCGGGCGACAGCAGGCCAAGCGCTTCTACGCGGCCGCTCGACTCAGCGAGGCCGAGCGCGACGTGGTCATCCGCTTCATCAGAGACATGACGGACGAGATCACTCTTCGCGATGAGCCCTGGGCGCAGGAGAGCGCTGGCACGTCCGCGTGAGAATCCGGGCGGCCGGTTCGGCGGCCGCCGGAACCGGCGCTGTTCAGTGTGCGGCGTTGTACGCCTCGACGACCGGTGCCGGAACCCGTCCGCGCTCGGAGAGCTTGTACCCGTTGTCGTTGGCCCACGCCCGGATCGCGGCGACCTCCGGGTTGCGTGCCGCGCGTTTGCGAGGCGACGACGCACGGACACTGCCCGACGACCCGGCGCGGCGGCCCGCAGAGATGTACGGCTCGAGAGCTCTGCGCAATTCCTCGGCGTGCTCCGTATTCAGGTCGATCTCGTAAGACGTGCCGTTGAGCGAGAAATGCACCGTCTCGCCTTCGCCCACCTCGAGGACGCTGCCGTCGATATCGTCGACCAGTTGGTGCACAATTCTTCTCGCCATGTCAACGACAATAGCGGGCGGCTCCTATGAGGACAACCGCGCTATTCATGTCCGGGGTCGATCAGTTTCAACCCCACAATGCACCCGACGAGTCCCAGCAGGAGCAGAATCCGGACCCAGGAGATCTCGGTGTCACCCGTGATCATCGCCCAGATGACGGTGAGCGAGGCGCCGATGCCCACCCATACGGCATAGGCAGTGCCTGTAGCGATATCGCGCATCGCGAATGCGAGCCCGAACATCGACAATGCGAGTCCGACGAAGAATATGACGCTCGGCCAGAGCTTTGTCAGTCCCTCGGATTTACCCAGAGCGGTCGCCCAGACGGCCTCGAGCACACCGGATGCGATCAGAACGATCCATGACATGTCGGTCCCTTTCGGACCAGTCTTGTCGCGTGCCGGGTACTGGTCTTGCCTCGTCCGGGATCGGGAGGGCCGATCGCTTCCAAGAATAGCCAACCGGGCTGGGCAGGCGCTGGGCAGAATCGAGGCAGCGGTGTTCTGCGTGCTCAGGGCAGAAGTCCGGCCCGACGGGCCTTCACCACCGCTGCATGCCGCGTCGACGCGTCGAGTTTGGACATCGCCGTGCCGAGGTACGCCTTCACCGTTCCCTCGCGGAGCCCCAGGTGGGCCGCGATCTCGGTATTTGTCGAACCGAGGGCCGCGCACGCCAGCACATCGGTCTCCCGGGGTGAGAGACGCACGCTCGACAGCGCTCCGGTGGCCGGTGCGAGGGATTCGCCGGCGAGCGTCAGCAGCCGTCTCTCCACTTCTGCAAGGCGGGCCCGGAGGGCTGAGTCGTCAACGGATGCTGCGATGCTGCGCAGTTCCGCGAAGCTCTCGCGCAGCTCCTCGCGTTGTGAGGTGGCAACGACGGTGGCGGCGGGCGGCGCGCTCGTGCGCAGGCGTCTGTCCACCTCGTCGCGGATGCGCATCTCGTCCGCCACCGACTGCGCGACCTGCATCGCCGGGGCCGTGGTGACTCCGCCGATCTGCGTCTGTTCCCAGGCGCCGGCGTACAGCACACCGCGCGAGCGCCCGTTGACCACGATCGGAACCGCCAGGAGCGTCCGCAGCCCCTCCCCGAGGATGAAGCCGTCATAGTCGTGGGTGATCTGCTGCGACGAACGATAGTCGCTGGTCATGCGGGGCCGCAGCTCCGTCATCGCCCGACCGCCCAGGCCCCGCTCGGGGCGCACCCTCAGGCCGTCGAGACTGTGCGTGCGGTTGCCCACGATGGTCGTCACGCTCACGGCGCCCTCTTCGACGAGGCCGCCAAAGGCGACGGGGAAACGGGTGCGACGAGACAGTTCGCGCACCGCTCGGGCGACGAGTTCCGTCTCCGACTCCGCGGCGAGAGATGAGCTCACGACTACCTACTTTCGGGGGTGACGGCACCGTGCCCCGTTTCGTAGCGTCGACCCTACCACTCGCACATCGACTCGTGCGGGCTTTGGATCATGTGGCAAGGAGGCCCCATGCCTGACCGAAACGCAATCGATTCCCCGGATGGGATCGATTACATCGCCGTCGAGGAATCGCAGCGATTCCGAACGCTCAAACGAACGCAACGATCATTCATCTTCCCGCTCGCTGCGTTCTTCCTGGTGTGGTATTTCGTCTATGTGCTGCTGGCGGCATTCGCCACCGATTTCATGGGCCAGCGCGTCTGGGGTGACATCACCGTCGGGCTACTGTTCGGTCTCGGGCAGTTCGTGACGACATTCGCGATCACGATGGCGTATGTGGCATTCGCGAACAGGAAACTCGACCCCATCGCGCAGGAAATCCGCGAAGATCTCGAGAAGGCGCAGGCCGGAGCATGAACGTGATCCCCATGGCCGCAGACAATCCCGTCGGCGAGAGCAACCCGGTCCTCAACATTTCGATCTTCCTCGCGTTCGTCGCGGTGACGCTGTTCATCGTCATCCGTGCCAGCCGCAACAACAAGACGGCGGCCGACTACTACGCCGCAGGTCGCTCATTCACCGGACCGCAGAACGGCTTCGCGATCGCGGGGGACTACCTCTCCGCGGCATCCTTCCTCGGCATCTGCGGTGCGATCGCCATCAACGGCTATGACGGGTTCCTGTATTCCATCGGGTTCCTGGTGGCCTGGCTGGTGGCGCTGCTGCTCGTCGCGGAGCTCATGCGCAACACCGGCAAGTTCACGATGGCGGACGTGCTGTCCTTCCGCCTCAAGCAGCGCCCCGTGCGGGTCGCGGCCGCCATCACCACGCTGGCGGTGTGCTTCTTCTATCTGCTCGCGCAGATGGCCGGGGCCGGTGGTCTGGTGTCGCTGCTTCTCGGAATCGACGGCCGCCTGGGGCAGTCGATCGTGATCGCGGTCGTCGGAGTGCTGATGATCGTGTACGTGCTGATCGGCGGCATGAAGGGCACCACCTGGGTGCAGATCGTGAAGGCGTTCCTGCTCATCGGCGGAGCGATCGTGATGACGATCTGGGTGCTGGCGATGCATGGCTTCAGCCTCAACACCCTCCTCGAGGCAGCCGTGGCCAACTCCGACAAGGGCGACGCGATCCTCGCGCCCGGCCTGCAGTACGGCGCCAACCCCTGGGACTTCCTCTCGCTGGGCATGGCGCTCGTGCTCGGAACGGCGGGGCTGCCCCATGTGCTGATGCGCTTCTACACCGTGCCGACCGCCAAGGAGGCGCGTCGCTCCGTGGTGTGGGCGATCTGGCTCATCGGCGGGTTCTATCTGCTCACTCTGGTGCTGGGCTACGGCGCCGGCGCGCTTGTCGGGGCGGACGTCATCGCCAACGCCCCGGGTGGGGTGAACTCGGCGGCCCCGCTCCTCGCGCTCCAGCTCGGTGGCCCGCTGCTGCTCGGCTTCATCTCGGCGGTCGCGTTCGCCACGATCCTCGCCGTCGTGGCGGGGCTGACGATCACCGCGGCGGCGTCGTTCGCGCACGACATCTACGCGAACGTCATCCAGAAGAACAAGAAGGATTCCGCGGGCGCGCCCGCTCAGGCCGATCCGAACGGCGAGGTGAAGGTCGCCCGCCGCACGGTGATCGTCATCGGCATCCTGGCGATCCTCGGCGGCATCGGCGCCCAGGGCCAGAACATCGCCTTCCTGGTGGCGCTGGCTTTCGCTGTCGCAGCGTCTGCGAACCTGCCGACGATCCTCTACTCGCTGTTCTGGCGTCGCTTCACCACGCGCGGTGCGGTGTGGAGCATGTACGGCGGGCTGGGATCGGCGATCCTGCTCATCGTGCTGTCGCCGGTGTTCTCCGGAACGCCGACGTCGATGATCCCGGGGGTCGACTTCGCGATCTGGCCGTTGAACAATCCGGGGATCGTCTCGATCCCGCTCGGGTTCCTCCTCGGCTGGCTGGGTACGATCACCAGCACCACCAAGGAGTCTCCAGAGCTCGCCGCCGAGATGGATGTCCGCTCGCTGACAGGCTTCGGCGCGGAGAAGGCGGTGGACCACTGATCGCGATCGACTGCTCGCGCGCGCTCGCTCCGCAGTGAGCACGTGGACCCCGGCGGCCTACTCGCCGGGGCCCACGTCGTCTCGGCCCCTGTCGATCAACCTCGGGCGGTCGCCTCGAGATCGAGCAGGAATCTCTTGCGCTCGGGGTGCGCCCCATAATGCCCGGGA
Organism: Microbacterium sp.; assembly: GCF_031179285.1. Lineage (GTDB taxonomy): Bacteria > Actinomycetota > Actinomycetes > Actinomycetales > Microbacteriaceae > Microbacterium. Next base: position 55,734 of record NZ_JAPSHY010000019.1, read on the forward strand.
GAGCCGTCGGAGCGGACGACGCGGTGCACCGGAACGATGATCGAGAAGGGCGTGAGCCGGCAGGCCGTGCCCACGGCGCGAGCGGCACCGGGATGGCCGGCCCGGACCGCCACCTCGCCGTAGCTCATCGTCTCACCCCACGCGATGTCGCAGATCGTGTGCAGGGCGGCCGACGAGAATCCGTCGACGAGGCGCCAGTCGAGGCGAAGCTGCTCATCGAACCGGATGGGCGCTCCTTCGAAGTAGTCGTCGAGCAGGTGCGCGAGTTCGTCAGCTGCACCGGGCGCGGGTTCGGGCACCGCGTGAAGTCGACGAGAGACGTCTTCGAGCAACCAGGGCACGGAGGGGTCCTCGGATTCGGAGAGGTCGAACCGCACGATCCCCTCGTCCGAGAAGACCGCGAGCGCATCTCCGAACGGCGTCGGTGCGAAGTCATAACGGAAGGTCATGACCCCATCCTGACCGGCAGGAGCGCGCGCCGGCAGCGTCCCCTCGCGAACGGGGGAGAACCGACGCCCGCCCGGCTCCGTGCAGGACGGGCGGCGCGGTGGCCGCCTGAAGGCGTGAATACCGTGAAACCCGCCCGGGATACAGCCGCACGAGACCATGCGCGCCTAGGGTGTGTGGTGTGTGGCGACGTGAAGGAAAGTCTGCGAATGATGCAGCGACGGATGCCGCGGTGACTCTCGGCGACCTGCACGAGTCTCCGACGGGCGTCGACGTCGCGCATGCCGCCGAGGCCGAACGCACCCGCCTGCGCGCGGAGGCCGCCGATCTCGGCGGTCCTTCTCCGCTGATCACCTACCGCGACACCGTGGAATCGGCGATCGACATCTCCAAAGCCCATCCAGGGAGCCTCCCGCAGTTCATCACCGGTCGCTCGACGCTGCTGTCGAACCTCTTCCGCGACGAGGTGGGCCTTCGGACAGCACGGCTCGCGGCGGAGCGGATCACCGCGAAGAACACCGAACTGCGCACGGTGCGGGGGATCGAGGCGGTGCACCTCGCCGTGGGCGTCGCCAGCTGGCGCATCGGCGGCGCGGACTTCGCCGCCCCCGTGCTGCTGCGGCCGCTGGCGATCCGCCGCCATCACTCCGACTTCGAGCTCAAGCTCCAGGGCACCTTCGACGTCAATCCCGAACTCGTCCGCATCGCGCGGGAGCACTTCGGCATCACCATCGACGCCGCAGCCCTCGCCGCCCTCGCATATGACGGCGGCATCTTCAAGCCACAGCCGGTGATCGACAGCCTGCGCGCGACCACGCGCTCGATCGACACGTTCGCCGTCCAGCCGCGGCTGGTGGTCTCGACGTTCGCCGACGTCGGCGGCGCCATGGCCCGCGACAGCCGAAACCTGGACTCGAGGATGCTGAACGCGCTCGCCGGTCACGTCGGCGATCGCGAGCAGGTCTCGGCGCCCCGAGCTGAGCCGCACTACGTCGGACCGGACGACCGCGCCCCAGCATCCGACAACCTGCTGCTCGACGCCGACGCCGAGCAGGAGGCCGTGCTGTCGAAGATCGCAGCTGGCCACTCGCTGACCGTCGCCACGCTGCCGGGGACCGGCGGCACGCAGACCGTGATCAATGCACTCGGAGAGCTGGTGCGTGCAGGCAAACGGGTGCTCGTCGTCTCGGCCCGCCGGTCGACGCTGGACGGAGTGCGGCATCGGCTCGCCGGAATCGGACTCGACAGCCTCGCGATCTCGCCGGTGAGCGTCCGCCGCGATCTGATCCGCGCCATCGGCCGGAATGAGAAGGCGACCTCGCCCAAGGTCAGCGAAGTCGATGACGCTCTCGTGCGCCTGCGCACGGTGCTCCGCGATTACCGCAACGCGCTGACGGCTCCCGTGCCGGGGATGAACGCCTCCGTCCTGGAGGCGACGAGACAGCTCACCCGGCTGGCGTCGCTGCCGACGCCGCCATCCACGACCGCGCGTCTCGGTGCGCAGGCGCTGCAGCGTCTCGCGGCGGACAGGACCGCGGCGGCGGAGTCGCTGGCACAGGCGGCCCGACTCGGCGAGTTCCGGTTCGGCCCGGACGACTCGCCCTGGTACGGGGTCAGCTTCGGCAGTACTGAAGCCGCGCGTGCCGCCCACGAGCTGGCGGTGCGGCTGCATTCCGACAGCGTCCCTGCCCTGCTCGAGCGGGGCTATGAGCTCATCGCCCAGACGCACATGCGCCCGTTCGCCACGATCGACGAGCTGGGGGAGTACCTGCGGCTGCTGCAGGGCATTCGCGACTCACTCGACCGATTCAGCCCCACTGTCTTCGAGCGCCCGCTCGGCGAGCTCATCCAGGCGCACGGATCCCGGCGTGACGCGCCGGGGATGTCCGGTGCCAACCGGCGGCGGCTGCGCCGCCTGGCCAAGGAGTACGTGCGTCCCGGCGTGCACGTGACCGAGATGCACGAGGCGCTGCTGCGTATTCAGACCCAGCGCACGCAGTGGCAGCGCTGCGTCGACGCGGGAGTCGCACCGGAGGTGCCCCTGGGCCTTGCCGACGTGTACGCGGCCTGGCAGCGCGTCGAGGCCGAACTCGCCGAACTCGATGCTGCCCTCGGACGGCGTGAGCCGCTCGCGACGCTGCCCGTCGCCCGCCTCGTGCGCACGCTCGCCGGCCTCGCGGCGAAGTCGGACGTGTTCGACAACCTCGTCGAGCGGGCAGAACTGCGTGACCGACTGGCCCTGCTCGGCCTCGAGCCGCTGCTCGCCGACCTGTCGGTTCGTCACGTGTCGGAGGCCCGCGTCGGAGACGAGCTGGAGTTCGCCTGGTGGCAGTCCCTCCTGGAACGGGCGCTGCAGGACAACAGGGCCCTCCTCGGCGCGAACACCGCGGTCGTCGACCGCCTCGAGCGGGATTACCGCCTGGTCGACGAGGCGCATGCGGCGATGTCGGGTCCGTTGCTCGCCTGGCAGTTGGCGAGCCAGTGGAAGATCGCGATCGTCGACGAGCCCGAGCAGTCTCAGCATCTGCGCCGCGCACTCACCGATGCCGCTGCGAGCACCGCGCAAATCGTCTCCGCCGCCCCCACTCTCGTCGACGTGCTCGCCCCGGTCTGGATCTCGTCGCCCTACATGGTGCCCGAGATCCCCGATTCCGTGACCTTCGACACCGTGCTGCTCGTGGATGCCGCGGCGATCAACCTCGCCGAGGCAGCGCCCGCGATCCGGCGCGCACGCCAGGTGGTGGCCTTCGGCGACCCGGTGACGCAGCGTCCGACGCCCTTCCACGTCGCGGTCGATCCGGCCGAGGCCTGGGAAGCGGAGGTGCCCTTCGATTCCGTCTCCGTCTTCGAGCGCCTCTCTGAACTGCTCCCCGTGATGACCCTGACGCGCAGCTACCGGGCCGGGGGAGAAGACCTCGCCGAGCTCATCAACGACGCGTTCTACGGCGGCGAGATCGTCTCGCTGCCCTGGGCGGGCTCCTACCTCGGACGAGGCAGCCTGACCGTCGACTACGTCGAGGGAGGCGTCGGTGCACCCGATCCGATCTCGGGTGCGGTGGAGAGCCCGGACGCCGAGGTGGCGCGCGTGGTCACCCTCGTCGTGGAGCATGCCGTGCATCGGCCGACGGAGTCGCTCATGGTCGTCACCGCCAGCGCCCGCCACGCCGAGCGCGTGCGCGCGGCGGTCACGACCGCGTTCGCCGGCCGCTCCGATGTCGCCGACTTCGTCTCGCGAGACACGGCCGAGCCTTTCGCGGTGCTCACCCTCGAGGAGTCCGTGGCAGAGAGCCGGGACCGCGTGATCTTCTCGCTCGGTTTCGGGCTGACCAAGCACGGCCGCGTGCTCAGCGACTTCGGCGACCTGTCGACGCCCGACGGAGAGCGGCTGCTCACGGTCGGCATGACCCGCGCACGCCGCTCGATGGTGCTGGTGTCCTCGATCCGGCCGTCGTCCTTCGACGACGGACGACTCGAACACGGTGCGGCGACGCTGATGTCGATCCTCGGCGGTCTCGCCGCTCGCGGGCGCGACGCGCGCCTCGAGGATCTCGCCGACCCCCTCACGCTCGCTCTCGCACGGGAGCTCCGCCGCCTCGGGGCCTCGGTCGACGTCGACTATCGGGGCCTGCTCCCGCTCGTCGCGCAGCACGACGGCAAGGCCGTGGTGATCGAGTCCGACCCGGAGTCGCGTGGCGAATCGCTCAGGGAGACTCTGCGGCTGCGACCCCAGGTGCTGCGCCGGCTCGGCTGGCACTACGTGCGGGTGCACGCGTTCGACCTCTACAGCGATCCGGTGACCGTGGCGTCGCGCATCGCGGGCATCCTCGGCATCTCCGCGCAGGCACCGCGCGCGGACATCGACACCCAGCCGATCGATCTGCCCGATTCGCGGCATGACTGACGATTCCCGTCAGCGGATCGAGCGGGTTCCCGGAGCGCGTCGCGCCCGCCTCACGCCGGCGCCGGGGACGGACCCGGAACCGGATACCGGAACGGACCGGCAGAAGGATGCGGCGGCGACCGGCGACGGCGGGACGAAAGGCCCCAACGACGAGCGGCTGCGGCAGGACGTGCCGCCGCACTACTGAGAGTGCTCAGCCGGCAGCCGCGTCGCGGCGCAGCAGGTCTCGGATCTCGATGAGCAGCTCCTGCTCGGTCGGCAGGGTCTGCTCCTCGACGGCCGGGTTCTTCGCCGCCTGGTGCTCCTTGTACTTGTTCATCGGCACGACGAAGACGAAGTACACCACCAGCGCGACGGCGAGGAAGCTGATGACGGCCGACACCAGGTCGCCGAGCGGGAAGACGACCTCGCCGTAGAGACCGGGCAGTTTCGGGCCGAAGTTCCCCGCGGCGTCCGCCTGGAAGAAGAGCGCGACCAGGGGGTTGATGATGCTCGACACGACGGCGTTCACGATCGCGGTGAAGGCCGAGCCGATGACCACGGCGACCGCCAGATCGATGACGTTGCCCTTGGTGACGAACTCCTTGAAGCCCTGTAGCACTGTCACTCCTTCTCAGTCCTTTCCATCCGCGGCCTCAGGAGGAGGCCGGCGACGACGCGGCGGCCGGGGCGGTGCTCGTGGCCTTCTCGGGCTTCGAAGAGGTCGAACCCTGGTCGGAGCCGCCGGACTTGCTGCGCGAATCCGTGCGGTAGAAGCCGGAGCCGTTGAAGGTGACGCCGATGGATCCGTACTGCTTGCGCAGTGCGCCGCCGCATTCGGGGCAGATGGTCAGCGCGTCGTCGGAGAAACTCTGCACGGCGTCGAACTGGTGCGCGCACGTCGTGCAGGCATAGGCATAAGTGGGCATGGTCGTCCTCGGGTTCAGTGTCGCGACGGCGACAGGATCAATGTCTGCGACGGGGTCACGACGCCGGTCACCGGCTGATCGTGCACCTCCCGCGGCAGGGAGTCGAGTATCTCGGAATCATAGATCACCGCGTACACCGGCGGGCACCGCTGCATCGACCCGATCGTCTTGTCGAAGTACCCGCGGCCCCATCCGAGTCGCATCCCCGACCGGTCGACGGCCGCGGCGGGGATGATCATCAGGTCGACGTCGTTCACCGCGATCGGGCCGAGCACCTCGCCGGTGGGCTCCGGCAGACCGAACATGCCCTCGGAGACATGCTCGTCATCGGTGGCGACCGCCCAGTCCAGCAGGCCGTCGGCGCGCGTCACCGGCAACAGCACCCGGATGCCCCGGCGGACCGCCGCTGAGACGAACTCCCGGGTGCCGGGCTCGTTCGTGGCGGACAGATAGCACGACACCGAGCGTGCGCCGCTGGCCTCGACGAGCTCGTCGAGCCGCGCCGCGATGGCGGAGGCCGCAGCATCCCGCTGCGCGTCGGACAGAAGCTGGCGTCGCTCGCGCAGCTCGGCTCGCAGTGCGCGCTTGGCGTGCTCGACGTCGTTCGACATGCCTTCGAGTGTACGGGCGCCGGGCCCCGGTAGGCTGAGGGGATGGGTCATCAGAAGATCAAGGCAGTCATTCCCGCGGCCGGACTCGGAACACGATTCCTCCCGGCGACCAAAGCGATGCCGAAGGAGATGCTGCCCGTCGTCGACAAGCCGGCCATCCAGTACGTCGTCGAAGAGGCGGCCGCTGCCGGCATCGAGGACATCCTGGTGATCATGGGGCGCAACAAGAACGCCATCTCGAACCACTTCGACGCCGTGCCGGAGCTCGAGGTCAAGCTGATGGAGAAGGGCGACACCGGGCGCCTGGAACGCGTGCTGAAGTCCAGTGATCTCGCCGACATCCACTACGTGCGCCAGGGCGAGCCCAAGGGCCTCGGTCACGCGGTGCTGCGTGCGCGCAGCCACGTCGGCGACAGCTCCTTCGCCGTCCTCCTCGGCGACGACCTCATCGACGAGCGTGACGAACTGCTCACCGCGATGATGGCGGTCCACGAGCAGACCGGTGCCGCCGTCGTGGCGCTGATGGAGGTCGATCCCGCCAGCATCCAGATGTACGGCGCCGCTGCCGTCGAGCCGATCGACGGCATGGACGCGGTCCGCGTGACGGGTCTGGTCGAGAAGCCCGCCCCCGAGGACGCGCCGTCGAACCTCGCGATCATCGGACGCTACGTGCTTCCCGCTTCGATCTTCGAGATCCTCGAGCGCACCGAGCCGGGCAAGGGCGGCGAGATCCAGCTCACTGACGCACTGCAGGAGCTCACGGCAGCCGACAGCGGCCCGGGGGTCGTCGGCGTGATCTTCCGCGGCCGCCGCTACGACACCGGCGACCGCGTCGACTACATCAAGGCGATCGTGCAGCTCGCGGCGGATCGGGACGACCTGGGACCGGAGCTGCGCCCGTGGTTCAAGGAGTTCGCGGAACGCCTCTAGGCGACCTTCGCGGGTGCGCTGATGGAGGTGGCGGTGGGAATGCGGCACGGTCCCGTCGAGCTGCGCCTGATTCGCACCCGCGACGCCCGCGCTCTCCAGCATGAGCTGCTGAACAATCGCGGCTGGCTGCAGCCGTGGGAGGCGACAGTGCCGTACGGCACGGTGTCGTTCGACATGAGGCTCAGCATCCGTCGGCTTCTGCAGCAGTATCGCGACGGAGCCGGCTACCCGTTCGTGATGGAGTACGAGGGCGAGATCGCCGGTCAGCTGAACGTCTGGGGGATCGCGCGCGGGTCGCTGTGCTCCGCGACCATCGGATACTGGGTGAGCGAGCGCTTCGCCGGCAAGGGGATCACTCCGACCGCCGTCGCGTTGGCGACGGACGCCTGCTTCACCGACTACGGCCTGCACCGCATGGAGATCTGCATCCGCCCCGAGAACGCAGCGAGCCTGCGCATCGTCCAGAAGCTCGGCTTCCGCTACGAGGGGCTTCGGCGCCGCTACATCCACATCGACGGCGACTGGCGCGACCACTACGCCTTCGCCCTGACGCGAGAGGATGTCCCGCAGGGAGTCCTCGCCCGGTGGTTGAGCGGGCAGGTGCCTCAGGACGCCGCCGCGATCCCCCCGACGGACCGTCTCGCACGCTGAACGCCCCGACGGCCGCGGAGACCGCCAGGGTGCGGCGAACCGGACGCGACACGCGCCGCCCGTGAACGAGCAGGGGAGGTCCGGTCGCTTACCGTTGTCGGTATGGACGGGCCGGTGCTGAGCGGGGGAGTGATCGTCCTCGTCGCCGTGCTGCTGTGGATGCTGTACCTGCTGCCGTCGTGGCGCGGGCGCTTCCAGTACAACGCCGCCGAGCGCAACGCCGTGCGGCTCAACCAGGCCCTCCGAGTGCTGGCAGAGACGAGTGAGACGCCGGGCGAAGTGCACCTCGAACTGAACGCACGCACGGCGCTCGCGCAGCAGAAGCTCGCCAGGCGCCTGCAGGCCGAACGCGAAGCGGCGGAGCTCGAATCGCTTCGGCGGGAGCTCGCCGCCACCCGCGCCGATCCCGTGGTCCGCCAGGCTCGCGCGAGACGGCGTGTGCGCATCGTCGCGAGCACCGCACTGGCCGCGGGAGTCGTCGCGGCGGGACTCGGCGCATGGCAGGTCTTCACCACCGGCGCACAGCTGCTGCTGTGGATCGGTGGATCCCTGATCCTGGTGGCGGGGATCGCACTGCAGCGCATGGCGGCCGTCGCCGCCCGCGCGGCGCGCCGAGCGGTCTCGCAGCCCGTGGAAGAGGCGCCGCGTGTGGCCCCGCCGCTTCACGACCAGGGCCCGGCGACCTGGACGCCCCGGCGCCTCCCTGAGCCGCTGGTGTCCGTCGCCGGCACTCGAGCCCAGGCTGCGCGCGCCGAGATCGAAGCGCAGGAGGAGCGTCGCAAGGCGGCGCGTCTGGCAGAGATCAGGCAGCGAGCAGAGCGCATGGCGCCGCCGGCACCGACACGGATTCCCGCGGCCCCCTCGCCGTACGCGGCGATGGGCTTCGTCGACGACGCCGAGATCGAGGCGCACGTCAGGGAGCTGCTGGCGCGCCGCACGGCGAGCTGATCGTCGCGACGTTCGGCACTCTCCGTGGCGTGATAACGTAGTCGAGGTTCACGGGCCTATGGCGCAGTTGGTAGCGCGCCTCGTTCGCATCGAGGAGGTCAGGGGTTCGAATCCCCTTAGGTCCACACTGTGTTGAGACAGTGAAGAAGAGGCTCCGCTCCGGCGGGGCCTCTTCTGCGTTCCCAGGCCGTTGAAGCTCGATCGTCGGAATGCGATACTCGACCGCGAATTCGATGACCGCGCGACACAGGGAGCGAACAGGCGATGGAGTCTCAGACGGAGCAGACGCGATCCGAGCACGATCGATCAGTGCGTCATCGGCGGACCACCGTGGACGGCGTCGACATCTTCTACCGCGAGGCGGGGCCGGCGGACGCGCCCGTCCTGCTGCTGCCGCATGGATACCCGGCTTCGTCCTACGCGTTCCGGAACCTGATGCCCGCGCTGGCGGATCGCTGGCGCACCATCGCCCCCGATCTTCCGGGCTTCGGTTACAGCGGCACGCCGGACCCTTCGGATTTCTCCTACACCTTCGACGGGTACTCCGACTTCCTTCGCCGGTTCACCGAGGTGGTGGACCTGGACAGATTCGCCATCTACCTGCACGACTACGGATCGCAGTTCGGTTTCCGGCTCGCGATGGCGGAGCCGGAGCGCGTGACGGCTCTCATCATCTCGAACGGTGACATCTACGAAGATGAGCACGGGCCGAAGTACGCGCCTCTCAAGCAGTTCTGGGCGCATCCGAGCGAGGAGGGGCTGCGCGAGCTCGCAGCGCACATCACGGAGGACGGATTCCGTGACGAGTTCGTCGGAGAGGTGGACCAGGACCTCGCCGAACGGATCAGTCCCGACCTCTGGACGCTCTCGTGGGCGCAGCTGGGAACACCGCAGCGCCGCGAGAACCTGACGGCCCTCCTCGCCGACCAGCGTCACACGGTGCCCTGGTTCGAGCGTCAGCAGGCGTACCTGCGCGAGCACCGCCCGCCCACGCTCATCCTCTGGGGGCCGCAGGACGGGTACATGCCCGAGGGGGCGGGGCGCGCGTATCACCGGGACCACCCCGACGCCGAGCTGCATCTCCTCCGCGGCGGGCACTGGCTGCTGGAGACCAGCTTCGACGACGTCGTACCGCTCGTCCGAGACTTCCTCGACCGGAACATCCCCGCACCGGGATAGTGGTGCGGCGCGGGCCATGCGGCACTGCCACGACGAGCCCGATCGTGCGACACGCCCGGCGGTCAGCCTGGATTTGCCCAGGCCTCCGGATCCGCGTAACTTATTACCTGTTCGCCCCAAAGGGTTGAGCGAAGGCCTCAGGGCCTGCTCCCCTCAAGCATCGAACACCTCCCAGATCAGAACCGCTCAGCTGAGCGCTCCTGATCCGGGATCCGGCTCGTTCCCGAGACTCGGTCACTGCAGAGTGATTTGACAACGGACGCGAGACGGGTAAGATTGAGAAGTTGCCCTGCGGGCCTGGTTGTGATGGCTGGGTCGTGGGTGCGTCCGATCCTTGAGAACTCAACAGCGTGCACTTGTCAAATGCCAAATTATCCTCGTTCAGCCTTTTGGTTGGGTGAGAATTCCTTTGGATCAAAGACCAACCTCTTTTTGGGGGTTGGCATTCGGATGAAGTCAGCAATGATGTCATCTCTTTGGTCAGTTTCAAACTCGCTGCTTTCACTGTTTTCCCGGTGGGGGTATGCATTTCTTTTTTACGGAGAGTTTGATCCTGGCTCAG
>NZ_JAPSHY010000066.1 GCF_031179285.1 Microbacterium sp.
TCGAGATGCCGTCCTTGAGCGAGATCTCGATCCGGAACTCCTTGCCGGAGGCGTAGGGGTCGCCCTGGTCGAGCATCTTGAGGTCGATGCCGCGCTTGATGAACTTCGACTGCACGACGTCGAGCACGGCCTTCACGCGCTCCTCGCTCGAGGCCTTGAGCAGCAGCTTCTCGCCGCTCCAGGCGACGTCGGCGCCGACGCCCTTGAAGTCGTAGCGCTGCTCGACCTCCTTGCGCGCCTGGTTGACGGCGTTCTCGGCCTCCATCTTGTCGACCTTGCTGACCACATCGAAGCTCGAGTCATTTGCCATAGCGCAACCCTAAGACACGAAGTTCCTTGCGCTACCGCAAGGTGCCCCGCGGGCTTCGCGCTGCGCTCAGCTGAGGTAGCGTTCCCGCATGCGCCGTCGCCACCTCATCGCCTTCGCCCTACTCGGAGGGACGGCGCTCGCGGGGTGCTCGAGCAGCACACCGCCCGAGCCTTCCGCATCAGATGCGGTCAGCACCGATGCCACGACCTGCGAAGCGTTCGGCGATGTGCTGACGATCACCTTCAATGCCGACATCGCCCTCGGCGAAGGGCGCATGCAGCAGCAGGAGCACGCTGGTTGGCACCGGCTGGCGACGCGAGTGCTCCACCGCCTGCCGACGACCGGCGATGGCGCAGTGAGCGATGCCATCGCCGCGCTCCGTGAGGCGGCACCCCCGATCGCCTCGGGTGCTGGCGGGGCCGGTCAGGTCGGTTCAGACGCTTGGAACGAGGCTTTCCCGGCGCTGATGACGGCTTGCGAAGATGCAGGCTCCGCACTCGCCTCGGAGGGATTCACGGGCGGCTGAGCGGGCGACCCAAAGTACACGGCCGCGCCGCAGTGGAACCCACGTAGCTACTCTTCGCCGGGCGGCACGGAGTACCGCTCGACGACGATCAGCCACCACTGCACGCAGCCGCATTCGATGGTCACGGTGTCCTCGCCGCCGTCGGGGATCAGCGCGTCACCCTCGGAGGTGAGGAGTCGCGCATCGGCCCCGCGGTCTACCCCGATCGGATCTGCGATCGCGTAGCTCATCGGCTCAGTCGACAACGTCGAGGTCACCCAACCGGGTTGAGTGGCCTCGTACCTCACGAGATCGTGGTCGACCGTGCCCGAGGTGAACGCAGGCATCGACTCATCGCCCCGATCAACGGCGTCGACCACCCCCGACTCGTGGATGCGCTCGCGCGCGAACTCGACCGCCTCCGCGCGTGACCCGTCGAGATGGATGACCCTGATGTCCACGGCAAAGCATGCGAAGGACGCGGGCGATGGTTGCCACCCATTGTCGAGCGCGATGTCCGAGCACCGGTCGAGGCGCTGGTGCGCGATCACGTTCGCGTCGTCCGGCACGGTGTAGCTGGTCAACTCCTCAACGCTGGCGAGCGCCCGAGTCGCGTCAGCTCGCACTCCTTCGGCTTCGTAGGGCAATGGAGAGCACGCTGTCATCGTCGCGGCCAACATCGAGATGGCTATAGCAACCCGCGGGATCGATGCACGCTCTAGAGGTCGCAGTCCCTGCGACCTCTGCTTGCGGCCGCCAGGCATCGACGTACGCGGGAGCAAGAGCGCCTCAGCCGCCAGCACCGCGCGAGACGATCACGCCTGGGCTACTTGGGCTACTTGGGCTGCGCTCGCCGCGTCTTGCGAGCCGTGTGACGCGGTGGATGGGACACATGCCAGACACAGTGACATGGGCGCGGGGAGAAAGCGACTGCAACGCATCGCTTCTTGTCCGCGCCCGCTCGGCGAATGGCGTGGCCCACGCTACGGCGCGAGCTGTCGGCGGCAAACCGGCAAAGAAGCAGACGCTCGCTAGGGCCGAGGATCTAGCATCGACGGTATGGGACGGGGTGCACGGGGCACCGATGGATCGTCCGCTCGCGCCTTCATCCTCGGAGGACTAGCGGTGATCGTCGTCACCCTCGTGCTCATGGGCCTGGCGGCCAGCGACGCGAACATCGGCAACCGCGGCGAAACCATGCTGGTCGTAGGCATCCCTGCAGGAGTCGTTCTCGTCATCATGGGCGTCGCCAAGCTCCGGAAGCCGCTGTGAAAAGTGTGCCTCGAACAGGACTGTGATGACATGACATCCGATGGATCAAACAGTGACTCGCCACCGCGGCCCTACAGGTGGCGCTATGGTTCTCTTCACCTCATCATGCCGTGGATCGCGCTTGTTGGAGGCCTTCTCAGCATCGTTAGAGGTGTGAACGATCTCACTTCGAGCGGTGACCCGCTGTTCATCTATGTGGGGGCCGGGCTCGTCGCGCTGGCAGTCGTGATCTTCTTCGTCGACCGCTGGCAGGCCACGCTCGGGAACTAGCGCACACCGCAACCGTGTGTGCAGAACTCGTCACTTTCGGCTGTGCGGGTGACGGGAATCGTCCCTCAGAGTCGAATCGCGGGGGCGCGACGGTTGATCGTGATTGCCTTCGTAGCCCAACTGGCTTTCGCTGCCTACGTGCTGACGACGTCTGCACTTGGCCGCGACCGGCCACCATTCGACATCGCGTTGCTCGTCATCTGGGCTGCACTCTCAACTGCGGCACTCATCGCCTTGACGATCGACGCGCGTCGCCGTCGCCGCGGTTCCTGACGGACCACACGTGCGCGAGCGGTCATCGGCGTAGTTCGGCAGATGCAGAAGGGGTGCTCGATCGCGTTGGGGTCCGTGACGACGCTCGGGAGATGTTACGGGCGCTGCTGATCGCCCCTGAGTTCGACTAGGTAGAGTCGCCCCCTAAGACAACACTTCGTCAAAGGACTGTCCGCTGGGCATGGCGCCAAGACTAGGCCAGCAGTCTGTTGCGTTGCGGGGCACCGTTTTTGAGCCAAGATGGGGCTTGTGCATTACAGCTTCCGCGTTCCTACATCAGCCGATGCATCCGCGGTGGCGAGCGTGCACGTCGAAGGGTGGAGGCAGACATATGGGCCGCTGCTGCCGGACGGGTACATCAACGACGAGGTGATCGCGGCGAAAGTGGCGCTATGGGAGGCGCTTACCGCGAATCCAAGCCCAGAACGGGCGCTTCAGATCGCCGAACGCCGAGGCGCGATCATCGGTTTGGCCTTCGCGGGCCCGACGCTCCCCGACGAGGCTGAGCCGAAGCGGCCGCTATCACTGCACGCCCTTTACGTCCTTTCGGCCCATCATGGAACCGGGGTCGGTCAGCAACTCCTAGAAGGCGTGCTCGGCAACCAGCCCGCTGAACTCTGGGTAGCCGTCGAGAACCCGCGCGCACAGGCCTTCTACCGACGCAACGGTTTCGACAGCGACGGCGTGACGAGGGTGGACGAGGATACTCCGGGTCTTCCGGTGATGAGGATGCTTCGTTAGCGGTAGCGTTCCCGCATGCGCCGTCGCAACCTCGTCGCCTTCGCCCTACTCGGAGGGACGGCGCTGGCGGGGTGCTCGAGCAGCACACCGCCCGAGCCTTCCGCATCTGATGCGGTCATCATCGATGCCACGACCTGCGAAGCGTTCGGCGATGTGCTGACGATCACCTTCAATGCCGACATCGCCCGCGACGAAGGGCGCATGCAGCAGCAGGAGCACGCCGGCTGGCACCGGCTGGCGACGCGAGTGCTCCACCGCCTGCCGACGACCGGCGATGGTGCAGTGAGCGATGCCATCGCCGCGCTCCGAGGGGCGGCGCCTCCGATCGCCTTGGGTGCTAGCGGGGCCGCGCGGGTCGGTTCGGATGCTTGGAACGAGGCCTTCTCGGCGCTGATGACGGCTTGCGAAGATGCAGGCTCCGCACTCGCCTCGGAGGGATTCACGGGCGGCTGAGCGACACCTCCGTTCGAAGCCGCCCTGAGGGTACGCGCCAGACGATCGAGCTCGGCAACGCTCGGTCACCGCCGGAGCGACGACCGCCCTCCAGGCGCGCTCGCCGATCGATCGATGCGGCATGATCGCGCCATGGACACAAGTGCTCCCCCGGTGCTGCAGATGCTCTGGGAGCCGAACGACCCCGCAGAGGTGATGCGTCGGAGGTTCGGGTTCGGCTCCGAAGCGGCGGCGGCGGGCTGGGTGGGCGCGCTGCTGCGCAGCCACTGGGGGCGAGAGGTGACAGCCTGCGAGCGCATCGTGATGAGCGACATGAACGCGCTCGCCTGGGTGCGCGTCGGCTCGACCCGGATGATCGCCAAGTGGTCGCCCGTGACGGAGCGCTTCGCGCGGCTGGACGCCCTCGCGGAGCTGAACGCTC
>NZ_JAPSHY010000001.1 GCF_031179285.1 Microbacterium sp.
CTGGCGGGTCGAGGGCGAGACCGACGATTCTCTAGGCTGAGCCCATGCAGTTCGAACCGGGCGACCGTCGTCGCCGCATCCCGCGCCACCTGCGCCGCCCCGACCCGGGGCCGGATGTGTTCACATATTCGATCAGACCGGCGAAGGACACCGACCTCCCGCACATCAGGGAGATCTACAACCACTTCGTGAGCAACTCGGTCGTGACCTTCGACGAGCGTCGCAGCAGCATCCGCTACTGGCGGGAGAAATTCGCTCTGCTCTCGCGACTCGGGCTTCCTTTCCTCGTCGCCGTCTCGCCGTCCGGCGAAGTCCTGGGTTATGCGCTCGCACAGCCTTGGGCGAGCAAGACGGCCTATCGCTACACCGTCGAGGACTCCATCTATCTCGGGCCCGGGGCAACGGGCAAGGGGCTCGGGGCGGCGTTGCTGCAGGCCCTCATCCAGGAGTGCGAACGGATCGGGCTCCGAGAGATCGTCGCCGTCATCAGTGACACCGGTGCCGAGGCATCGATACGGCTGCACACTCGGCTCGGCTTCGTCGAGGTCGGACGGATGGGCAGAGTCGGGTTCAAGTTCGGCCGTTCGCTCGGCACCGTGTACCTGCAGCGTTCGCTCCGGCCGACCGGCAGACGCCGTCGCCGGATCATCGGACGCGGTCGGTGATGCCGGTCACCGTCCGGGAATGACGGGGATCGCCGCGAGAAGACGCTTGGTGTACTCGTGCTGCGGATCCAGGAGGACCTTCTTCGTCGTGCCGCGCTCGACGATCAGACCGTCCTTCATCACGATCACCTCGTCGCACAGATTCTGTACGACGCCGATGTCGTGAGAGACGATCAGCAGGGTGAGATCCGACGTGCGTCGCAGCTCGGCAAGCAGTTCGAGGATCTGCGCGCGCACCGTGACGTCGAGGGCGGAGAGCGGCTCGTCCCCGACGAGGATCCGGGGGCGGTGCACGATCGCACGCGCCAGCGCGATGCGCTGACGCTGTCCGCCGGACAACTCGTGCGGATACCGCGCCGCCATCGAGGGCTCCAGCCCGACCTGGTCGAGCACCTCGGTGATGCGCGCGGAGCGATCACCGTCGATGTCCAATGCCCAGAGCGGTTCGCCGATGATCTGTTCCGTGGTCATCCTCGGGTCGAGTGAGGCATACGGGTCCTGAAACACCAGACCTGTCGCCTGGCGAAGCCAGTGCAGCGACCGGGCGGATGCCGTCGCGTCGACGGTTCGGCCGGTGACTCGCACGGTTCCGTCCGTCTGGCGATCGAGGCCGAGCAGCAGACGGATCAGCGTCGATTTTCCGGAGCCCGATTCGCCGATGATGCCGAGCGACGTGCCTTCGGCGACGTCGAGGTCAGTGGGGGCGAGCGCCGTCTGGAGTCGTGACTTCTCGAACGGGGAACGCTTCGGCGCGAAGTAGTCGCGCCGCAGGCCCCGTGCTTCGATGATGGTCATCGCGCGCCTCCCTGCGGGCGCCACAGCGTCGCCGTCGCGTCACGCAGCAGCGCCTGGGTGACCGGCGAGGTCGGAGCGCTGAGCAATGTGCTGACCGGCGCCTGCTCTATGACGCGCCCGTGCTCGAGAACGACCCCGTCGGTGGCGACCTGAGCGAGGACTGCGAGGTCGTGGGTGATGAAGACCAGCGACATGCCTTCCTCCTCGACGAGCGAGAGAAGCAGTGCCAGGATCTCGGCCTGGATCGTGACATCCAGGGCGGTCGTCGGCTCGTCCGCGATGAGAAGGCGCGGGTGGCAGGCGAGTGCCATCGCGATGGCGACGCGCTGGCGCTGCCCGCCCGACAGCTGATGCGGATACCGGTCCACGATCGTCTCCGGTTCCGGAAGCCGCACCCGCGCCGCCTCGGCGATCGCGCGCTGCCGCGCCTCCCGACGGCCGATGCGCTCGTGGATGCGGATGGATTCGGCGATCTGCCTCCCCACGGTGCGGATCGGATTCAATGCCGTGCGTGGCTCCTGGAACACGATGCCGATCTCGTCGCCTCGCAGCTCCGCGAGCTGTCGATCGGGCATCCCGATGAGCTCGGTTCCGTTCCAGCGGATGCTGCCGCTGGCCGTGGCGCCGTCGGGCAGGAGTCCGAGGATCGCGAGAGCGGTGAGGGACTTGCCGGAACCGGATTCGCCGATCAGACCGAGGCGCGCCCCGTCGTCGACCCTGAAGGAGATGCCGTCGACGACGCGACGAGCATCGATGTCGATGACGAGGTTCTCCACCTCGAGGCTCATGCCACCACCTCCGGTGTGTGGGTCTGCGCCGGGGGCCTCGGGCCGGAGCGATGGCGAAGCGTCGGATCAGTGGCTTCGCGCAGACCGTCGCCGAGCAGGTTCAGAGCCAGCACCGTGATCGTGATCGCAAGGCCCGGCCAGACGACCGAGAGCGGATGCACTCCGATGTAGCGCTGCAGGTCGGCGAGGAGGATGCCCCAGGACGGCTCGACGACTGACGCTCCGAACCCGAGATACGACAGTCCCGCCTCGGCGAGGACCGCGACAGCCATCGACCACGACAGTTGCACGATGAACACCGGGGCGACGTTCGGCAGCAGGTGCCGCGTCAGGCTCTGCGCGGGGGTGAGCCCGGACGCGCGGGCGGCGAGGATGAAGTCGCTCTGCTGGACTCGCCGCAGCTCGGGTCGGGTCACGCGCGCGATGTTGACGCCGAAGCCGATGCCGACGGCCCAGATCACCACCCAGAGCGAACCGCCCCACACTGAGGAGATCATCATGGCGATGATCAGCACGGGGAAGGCGATGAGGATGTCGACGAGGATCGCGACGGTCTCACGGAGCCATCGCACGGTGAGTGCTCCGAGCGCCGCCAGAGCGATCCCCACGACGGTGGCGACGATGCCGGCTCCGATGCTGACGAAGAGAGTCGTGCGCGCTCCCGCCATGATGAGGCTCAGGATGTCGCGTCCGGTGTCGTCTGTGCCGAGCATGTGCGGCCAGCCCGGGGACGCCCAGCGATCACGGACGTCGGAGTCCTGCGGGTCGAAGGGTGTCCAGACCAGCGACACGATCGCGGTCAGCGCGATCAGCGTCACCACGACGAGCCCGAACCGGCCCGTCGATGTCGACCACAGACGCCGCAGCCACCGGGGGATCATGCGGCCTCCCGCTGTCGAGGATCGATCGAGCGGTGCACGAGGTCGACGAGGAATCCGACGATCAGGACGAAGCCGGTGAGCACGAGAAGCTCGCTCTGCACCTTGATCAGGTCGCGGGTTCCGACGTCGGCGACGAGCATCCGCCCGATGCCGGGGAGCGTGAAGAGTTGTTCGATGACGACCGACCCGACGATGATCCCGGCGACCTGGAGTCCGAGCACCGTGACGATGGAAAGTCCGACTGCAGGGATGCCGTGCTGGATGAGGGCCCGTGTGCGGGTGAGTCCCTTGGCGGCCGCCGTCCGCACGAAGTCCTGGCCGGCCGCCTGCAGCGTCGCGCTGCGGACGAACCGCATCAGCATCGCCCCTTCCACGATGCCGATCGTGAGCGCGGGGAGCAGTAACGATTCCATCGCCGGCCACGGGGTCGACCAGCCGGTGCGCGGAAAACCCTGAGGAGGAAGCCACCCGAGCCAGACGGAGAAGACCACGACGAGCATCATGCCGGCCCAGACCACCGGTACGGCGGCCAGGGCCTGCGCGCCGACGCTGAGCGCGGTGCCGCCGCGGCGTCCGCGCAGGAGGGCGGCGACGATGCCGAACGGTACGGCGATCAGGAGTGCGATCGCAAGGGCCATCATGCCGAGCGGGATGGTCACCTGGGCCTTGAGGAACAACTCCTCGCCGACGGATGCACCAGAGAGGAGCGACGTGCCCAGGTCGCCGCGGAGGATGCCGCCGATCCAGTCGGTGTACTGGGTGACGAGGGGTCGGTTCAATCCCAGCGACTCACGGAGCGCATCGACCTGATCAGGCGAAGCCTGCGTGCCGGCGATGAGCTGGGCGACGTCGCCGGGGAACACCCGCAGCGTCAGGAAGATGAGGACGCTCGACACGAGGAGCCCTGCAATGAGCAGGGCTCCTCGGACGATCGCATAGCGCAGCATGAGTGGAGGCTACTTCTCCGAGAGGACGCTGACGCCTGCCAGGTTGATACGTGAGTTGATCGAGTCCTTGGGGAAGCCGGTCACCTCGTGGCTGACGGCGGTGATGGTCGCCCCGTTGTACAGCCAGTCCACCGCGTGGTCCTCGGAGACCAGACGGGCGGCCTCGGCGAGGAGTTCGGCGGAGGCCTCGGGGTCGACCTCGGTCAGCGCCTCGGTGTAGAGGCGCTGCACGTCGGCGTTGTCATACCCGAAGTAGTATTCCGGGTCTGCGAAGTTGCCGAAGTCGCGCGGCTCGACGTGCAGCACGAAGCTGAGGTCGTAGTCGTGGTTGCTGTAGACGTCCTCGAGCCATGTCGGGAACTCGACGGACTCCACCTCGAGGGTGACGCCGATCTCGTTGAAGTCCGAGATGAGCACCTTCGGCACGGTGGTGCCGTAGAACGCCGGGATGGTGAGGGTGAGCTCGAGGTCCTCCTGGCCGGCCTCGGCGAGTAGGTCCTTCGCACGCTCTGGATCGTATGAGACCACGTCGGAGAGGTCTTCGTATCCCGGGTCGAGCTCCGGGATCGGACCGTACAGCGTCGAGCCTGCACCGACGGCCTCGACCAGCCCCTCGTGGTCGATGGCGAGTCGCAGCGCTTCGCGGACGCGGACGTCGTCGAGCGGGGCCTTGGCGTTGTTGAAGGCCAGGGTCGCCTTGTCGGTGGTGCGCCCGGTCGTGAGGGTGAAGTTGCCCGAATCCTCCAACTGAGAGGCGAGGTTCGGATCCACTGCGGTGAGCACCTGGACACCACCGTCGAGCGCGTTGTTCACGCCGGCGGTGAAGTCGGGGATGTACTGGAACTCGACTTCGGCCACGCCTGCGGCTTCGCCCCAATAGGCATCGTTGCGGGCGAAGGTGATCGAGCTTCCCTTGTTCCACCGCGTGAGCGTGAACGGCCCGGTGCCGTTCTCGGCCGTCTTGAGATCGGTGGTGTCGCCCGTCTGGAAGACGAGCCCCGCAGGACCGGTGAGCGCGAACAGGAAGTTCTGGTTGGGCTCGGTGAGCACGATCACCACCGTCGCAGGGTCGGGCGCGGTGATGGAGGCGATGGAGGCGAAGTCGGAATTGCCCTGCAGCGTCGCGTCAGTCCGGACGGCCTCGTACGACGCCACGACATCGGCCGAGGTCAGTGCGGTGCCGTTGTGGAAGGTGATGCCGTCGTTCAGTGTGAACGTGTACGTCAGGCCGTCGTCCGAGACTTCGTAGTCGGACGCCAGCCGGGGCTCGATCTGGTTGTCCTCGGTGCGCGTGACGAGGCCCTCATAGATGTTGTCGATGAGGATCTGCTCGAGGGCGGCACCGCTCGTGTGCCGGATGTCGAGGTTCGTCGGCTCGAGCACGAGGCCGACGGCAAGAGTGGCATCGGGGTCGGGTTCTCCCGTGGAGGTTGCCTCCGGCTCTGGTGATCCCGCGCAGGCGCTGAGGACCACGGCGGCGGCGGCGAGTGCGGAGATCAGCGCGATGCGTCGGCTGCGTCGGAACATGGAAGCGATCCTCTCGGTTCGGCAATTGCTGTGTGCCGGGTATGGGTCGAGCCTAGGGATGAGTCGGTGAGGTGGGGCGGGCGATCGGAACGGAGCGTCACATTCCGGACGCCGCAGGGGATACGGCGCCGATGAGAGCAGCGAGCTCGGACGGCGCGGTCTCCTGCACGTTGTGGGTCGCGTCGACAGTCAGGACCCGGGAGCCGGGGACGCGGCGCTGAAAGTCGTCGGCATCGGCCGGGCTGACGAAACCGCGAGCCGCGCGGACAAGGGTGATGGGGGCGCTGACCCCGGCCAGGTCATCCCAGCCGGTCTCATGCAACAGCGAGGGTCTCGCGGGAGCTCCCGGATCGTGGGCGGCGAGCGTCCGGGCCGCGAGATGGGCGAAGTGGTGCTTCCATTCCACCCTGCCGTCGGGGCGGACGCGCGTGTTGAGGAAGACGCCCCGCTCGGTGTCTGCCCTGCTGCCGCCGAAGCCGAGCGCCATGGCACGGTCCACGAGCTCGTCACGGGTGGCGAAGTCGGTCGGACCCGCATAGAACTCCCGCAGTGCGGCGGGGCCCGCGCTCACGTCGATACCCGGCGTGATGTCGATGATGAGCAGCTCATGCACGAGATCCGGTCTGGTCCTCGCGAGGGCGGCTCCGGTGAGTCCTCCCAACGACTGCCCGACGATCAGCTGAGGACCGTCCGTCCATGCGTCCAGCGCGGCGGCGACGTCGACGGCGAGAGTGCGGGGGGAGTAGTCGAGGTCGTCCCGCCAGGACGAGTCTCCGTGACCGGCGAGATCGATCGCGAGTGCCGGCTGCTGGAGAGCCAGGACCGTCGTGTCCCAGGTGTGGGCGTTGAGTCCTGCACCGTGCAGCAGTGTCACGCGCGGAGCGCCCGTGCCGAAACGGAGAGCGCTCACGGAGCGTCCGTCGGCGAGCGGCAGATCGAGTCGTTCGACGCTCGGTGCTGCAACGCCCAAAGACTCGGCCTGTGAAGGAAGATAGGTGAACTCACTGGTGTCGATCGCCACGGGGATATTCTGCTCCTGCGGAGTCGCCTCCGTGAAATGCGACAACAGTGTGACAAGGAACCGCGATAGGAAGTGCGCTATCTGCTGAGCAAAAATTTCCTATGGTTAGCAATCTGCATTTCAGGCGGCATGGCGAGAACCGGCTCAGACGGGGTCCGAGAGAATATGCTGGAGCCATGAGCGAGACCCGAGTGCACCTCTCGAAGACCGAGCCGGCCGCCTACCGCGCGCTGGACGCGTTCTCGAAGACCGTCGGCGAGATCTGCGCCGCGAACGGCATCGACGACCGTCTCAAAGAGATCGTCATGATCCATTGCTCGCAGCTGAACGGGTGCGCATATTGCACCCGCATTCACGTCGACAGGGCCACCGCGGCCGGTATCGACGTCGACACGATCACTCAGATTCCCACCTGGCGCGAGAGCGGCGTCTTCACTGAGCGCGAGTGCGCGGCCCTCGAACTCGCCGAGGCGTTCACCTTCATCGCCGAGGACGGCATCTCGGATGAGGTCTACGACCGCGTCGGGGCCGTCTTCACCGAGAAGGAGTACGCGGCTCTGAGCTGGGCGTGCGTGTCGATCAACGCGTTCAACCGCGTCGTGGTGGCGGGGCGCTACCCCGTTCCGCCGCGGGAACCGCAGGTGCAGGTGCCGGCATGACGATCCTCGACGTCGAAGGAGTAACCAACGTCCGCGATGTCGGGGGAATGCCGGCGGCCGGCGGGCGGATCCGTTCCGGGGTGCTGCTGCGCTCCGGACAGCTGTCCGGAGCCACCGCATCGGGCGCTGACGCTCTGCGGGCACGGGTGAAGCACATCGTCGACCTTCGTGACAGCGAGGAGGTCGCCGCTGAGCCGACGGAGATCCCGGGACCGGACACCACTCACCTGCCCCTGTTCCTCGGCTCGGTGCGCTCCTTCTTCGAGGCGGACACGAGCCTCGATGATCTCTACGTGCACCTGCTCGAAGAGAGCGGTGAGCGCTTGGTCGCCGCCATCCGCATCATCGCGCAGGGTGCGCCGACTCTCGTGCACTGCACGGTCGGCAAGGACAGGACCGGCGTCACCGTGGCTCTGGCACTCGCCGCGGTCGAGGCGGATCGCGACGCGATCATCGCCGACTACGCGCTCACGGAGTCCCAGCTTCCGGCAGAGCGATCTCAGCGGATCGCGGCCTACATCCGGGCCCACCACCCCGAGGCGGTTCACGCTGTCGCCCTCGCGACACAGTCGCCCGCCGAGGTGATGCGCGCCCTGCTGGAGCGGGTCGATGAGCGATGGGGGTGTGCCGCGGGCTACCTGCGAGCGAACGGCATGAGCGACGCCGAACTGGCGGCACTCCGCGAAACGCTCGTCGAAGCGGCCTGAGCTTTCGTCAGGGGGGTAGGTTAGGCAACCCTTCACGGGTGGTACGATGAAGAGGCCATGGACACCTCACTCGACACGATCAGCACGCGCTCGCAGCGTCGTGCCGCCCGTCGACGCTCACACCACCTGGTGACGGCAGACGAGCATTCGCTCGGCGACCTCGAGGTGTTCCTGGCGACACTCCCGCTGTGTGCCTCCGGCAGGATCTTCATCGAGGTTCCCGAGCAGGACGACATCGGGATCATCGAGGCCCCCGCCCGGATGACGGTCACCTGGCTGGCCAGGGGATCGCGGTCCGGCGCTCCGGGCACCGGGCGCTCCTGTGCGCCCGGCCAGGCGCTGGCGCGTGCGACATGCGCCTGGGCCGATGAGATGCTCTGCGGCGACGAGCTCGAGACGAGGGTGACGTTGCTCGGCGGCTTCCTGGGCACGGCCGACATCGTCGACCACCTCACCTCCAGGCTCGGCGTGGAATCGTCGACGATCCACGCGCCGGAGCGTTTCGGGCTGCTTCCCGTCGACCGCTGAATCCGAAGACAGGCGTTCGGGCTGAGGTTCTGTTCTCAGCGCCCGCGACGCACGTAGTTGCCGTCTTCGAGACCGGCTTCGATCTCGAAGCGGTTCCGCATCGGGTCTCGGCCCGCGGTCAGATACAGCAACGGCATGAGGAAGCCGTAGCGCAGCCATTGTGCTTTGTGAACGGCCTCGTGACGGAGGATCGCTTCGGTCGGTGCGACGTCCCCGGTGAGGAAGCATCCGCCGACGCACACGCCACCGCGACTGAACGTCCAACTCGGCATTCCGCGGAAGACCCACAAGCCGTTGCGTCGCTCGATGGGTCCGGTGCTCCAGAGCGAACCCCAGATCCATCCCACGGCGGTACCCCACCAGTAACCGGCGCGGCTGATCGGCGATCGGAGGAGGAACGAGGGGATCCGTCGGTCCAGGCGCCGTCCGCGGGCGAGCGCCGCCTCCGCCTCGGCGCGCCAGTCCTCGCTCACGCGACGGCTCCCACCAGGCGCAGCAGTGCGCCGAGATCGTCGACCGCATCCTGCGGGGTGCGGGGCGCGAATCCGGCGATGGTCGCCCCCGCCAGCGGCAGGCGCTCCCGCAGCCGGCGAACGGCGGCGGCGAGGACCGCAGGCGAAAGGCCGAATGGCTCAGGCGAGGAGACGCCGGCCATGTGCGCCGGATCGAGCACGTCGACGTCGATGTGCACCCAGACGCGGGAGGCCCCGGTGGCGGCCACGGCATCGGCGAGCGCGTCGACCCGGTCGAGATCGGCGACGGAAAGGCGCGTGAGGGAGTCGAGTTGCCCGAGCTCTCCTTCGTCGGGGGAGCGCATGCCGACCGCGATGATCCGATCCCGGGGGATCCCAGGCGAGAGGGCCAATTGCGGTTCTCCTTCGCCGAGGACCGCGCGCAACGCCATGCCGGAGAATGCTCCGGACGGCGAACTCTCGGGCGTATGGAGGTCGGGGTGTGCATCGCACCACACCACCGCGAGATCCTCGGTTCCGGAGGGCAGGGCGGCGAGCGCTGCGACTGTCACGCTGCAGTCGCCGCCGATCACGACGGGTTCGGCGACGATGTGATCGCGAACGAGCTCCTGCGTGCGCCGGAGAGCGCTGAGCCTGCGGACGCCGGTTCCGAGAGCCTCACCTGCCTCGACGGGTACGTCAAGCAGGGTGGTCGCCGCGCGCGGCAGGTCGCCGGCGATCGCGGCGGCGCCGTCGACGAGCAGCATCGCGCGCGCTGCGGGAGACCCCTGCCACTGCGGGACCACAAGGAAACGCACCATCGGTGCCTCCTGAGAAGAGGGCGGATGCCCCGGACGCACACGTCCGAGGCATCCGCCCGATGGGTCAGGAACCTTCGATGGCGGCCCGCGGCGCGCTGCCGCCTGCCTTGAGCTCGGCGAGGCGGGCCTCGACCTCGGTCAGCTCGCCGAGGTCGTCAAGGCTCTCGAACTGTGCGTCGAGGCTGGAGGCGGCAAGTTCCACCTTGCCCTGCGCGAGGGCCTCCTGGCGGCGGACCTTGTCTTCGAACCGTCCGAGCTCGCTGGTCGGGTCGAGGACATTGATCGAGGAGACCGCGTCCTGCACCTTCGTCTGGGCTTCGGCGACCTTGGCGCGGGCGAGCAGTTCGCTGCGCTTGGACTTCAGCTCGCCGAGCTTCTCCTTCATGCCGTTCAGGCCGGTCTTGAGCTTGTCGACGATCTCCGTCTGCGCGGCGATGGTCGGCTCCGCCGTCCTCGCGTCGCGCTCCTCGCCGATCTGGCGCTGAAGGGCGATCTTGGCGAGGCTGTCGAACTTGTCGGCATCCGCCGTGTTGCCCGCGGCGCGCAGCTCGTCGGCCTTGCGGCTCGCGGCAAGGGCCTTGTTGCCCCAGTCCTTCGCCGCCTGGAGGTCTTCCTCGTGATCGCGCTCGAGCAGACGCAGGTTGCCGATGGTCTCCGCGATGGCGGCCTCGGCGTCGGCGATGCTGTTGGTGTAGTCGCGGACGAGCTGGTCGATCATCTTCTGCGGGTCCTCGGCGGAGTCGAGGAGCGAGTTGATGTTGGCTCGGACAAGGGTCGAGATGCGCCCGAAGATGGACTGCTTTGCCATGGTGGTTCCTTTCAGAGGGTCGTGGTCGAGGTCTGTGCGTGAGGGACGGTGTCGATCAGAAGCGCCCACCTCCGGAGCGTCCGCTGCGGCCACCGCCGGAGCGCCCGCCGCCTCCGAAGCCCGAGCTGCGGAAGCCACCGCCGCCGCTGGAGCGCCAGCTGCTGCGTCGCGACGAACCGCCGCCCCCGCTGCCGCCACCGGAGAGGAGTCCTCCGATGATGCCGCCCAGGATGTCGCCGCCGAGGCCTGAGCTGCCGGACCGCGAACTCGAGCCGCCGAACAGCCCGCCGCCCCAGCCGTCGTCCTCGTATCGCATCGGGTTGTACGAGGCGACATCGGCCTGCGCAGAGGAGACGGCCTGTCGTGCCAGTTCCAGGGCGTGACCTGCCTGGGTCAGCGCCGCTTCCGGATTCGCGGTCTGCAGCTGCAGCGCCTGCGTGAGACCGGCTTCCGCCTGCGAGAGGCGAGTGCGCGCCGTCGAGCCGACCGTGCCGCGTCGTGTCTCGATGTACTGCCGTGCCGCGCGGATCTCGGAATTCGCCTGCGCCAGCGTCTGCCCGAGCAGTTGCTGCACCCGGCGAGCACGTTCCACGCTCTCTCGGCCCTGAGCGATGGCGGCGTCGATCTGCATGTCGGCGGCGGTCAGAGCCTCGAGGGTGCGGTGTGGGCTGCGCGGAGTGCTGTTCAGACTGGCCTGCGCCTGCTGCAGCAGCTCGGAGGTCGACGCCACCGCTGTGGAGACCGCACCCCCCGCATCGGGGAGCTGCTGCGCGGCGGCCACATCGCTCTGCAGTTCGACCAATAGCGCCCGAGCGCGTGTCTCGATGTCGCCGAGTTCGGACCCGAGAGTCGTGATCGCCTGCACCAGCTGAGTGGCCTGGGCGATCGACTGCTCGGCAGTGCGTATCGCGAATGCCGCCTCGCCGGTGCGGCCGGCCGTGATCGCCTCGCCGGCGAGCGCGATGGAACGATCAGCGAGGGCGGCGCGCTCCTGCGCCTGGGCGGGGTTGTCGGTCACGGTGGCCAGGGCAGATGCGTCGTAGGTCGCGGCGAGGGCCTCCAGCGCGGGAGCGGCGCCCGCCACCACCGGCTGCAGATCGGCGCGCGCCGAGCGCACGCGCTCCAGCGCCTCTGGCGCGTTCTGCTCGAGCTGACGCAGCTGGTCGAAGGCCTCAGCGTTCGCCTCGAGCGCCTCGTCGATCTCATCACAGATCTGGATGATGCGGATGTGCCATGCGCGGCGGTCGTGAACGGAGTCCTCGACCTCATCGTCGAGCTTCTGACGCAGGTCGAAGGCCTCGGACATCTTGGCCTTCGCGGTCTCGATCGCTTTGCCGAATTCGGCGGTCGCACCCTCGCCGAACTGCGCGACGGCGAAGCCGAGCTCCTCTCGGCTCGACGTGATCGCATCGTCGGCCCGCACGAGGGCGGACCCGGCCTGCGTCTCGACCTGATCATCGGTGAGGGTCGAGAAGGGGTCGTTCGGGTCAGGTTCGGCCGGCATCGCGCCCCGCGCCCGCATGGCAGCGTTGCGCCTTGCTCTCGCGATGAGCCGCACCACGAGCCAGATCAGGAGTGCGACGGCAGCGATCCCTGCCACGATCAGCACGACGCGCAGGGCTCCGGCGCCGCCGTCGCCCTGAATCTCGTCGGCGGCGAGGATGATCGCTCCATCCCAGTCGTCCTCTGCGAGCAGCGGCTGGATCTTCTCTTCGACGTCGTCGAGCTCTCCGTCGCTGAGGGGTCCTCCGGCTGCCGCAGAGATGTAATAGCTGCGCTGCTCCACCGCCACAGCCAGCAGATACTGCTCCGGGCCGAGGTTGTTGGAGTCTGCGACGGCGTCGGCCCATGCGACCCGATCGGACGGCGATGTGAACTCGTCGACGATGACGACGAAGAGGTCGGCGTCGGAGTTCTCGGTCAACTCCTGCAACCGGGACTCGACCGCATCTCGCTCCTCGGCACTGAGCACACCCGCATCGTCGGTGACGTAACCCGCGTCCAGAGTGAGCGGGTCGGCGGCCGATGCGGCACCTGCGGTGAGGCCGACGGTCGCCAGAGCGGCGGTCAGCGCGGCCAGCGTCAGCCACCGAGTCCTCATAGCGTTCCCTCCGACCGGCAGCCGTGCACCATGCCCATGAGTCTATGCACACCAGCCGACACGCGACAGGTTCCGAGGCCGGATCGCCGTTCGCCGTCAGCGGAGACACATACGCTGGAAGGCATGGACGACAGGTATGGTTCGGATGTCCTCGCCGCAGGCTGGCGTGAGCGCGCCGCGAAGCCGGTGCCGCAGGTGCCGGCCGAGCTCGATCTCGTCGTGGAGGTCGCGGACGACGGCTTCTGCGGGGCGGTGACGCGCGTGCAGTCGGGCACCGTGGAACTGGAGGATCGCACGGGCCGCCGACGCCTCTTCCCGCTCGGCGGCGGTTTTCTCATCGACGGGGCCGCGGTGCGTCTGACGGTTCCCGCGCACGGCGCGAAGTCTCCTCGTCGCACAGCATCCGGTTCGTTCGCCGTCGCCGATCAACGCGCCAAGGTCGCCCTGCCCAGCCGGATCCTCGTCGAGGGCAAGCACGACGCCGAGCTCGTCGAGAAGGTATGGGGACACGATCTGCGGGTCGAGGGCGTCGTCGTGGAGTTCCTGCAGGGCGTCGACCTGCTCTCCGAACTGCTGGCTGAGGAGCCTCCCAGCGCCAACCGTCGCTATGGCGTGCTGGTGGATCACCTCGTCCCCGGGTCGAAGGAGTCCCGGATCGCCGACGCTGTCGCTCGGGGTCCTCACGGACGGCACGTGCGCATCGTGGGGCATCCCTTCGTCGATGTCTGGCAGTGCGTCACGCCGCAGGCGTTGGGCATCTCCCGGTGGCCGGAGATCCCGAGGGGAACGGACTGGAAGACCGGCATTTGCCGCGCGTTCGGCTGGCCGCACGAGACGCAGGCCGACACCGCGCGTGCCTGGCAGCGCATCCTCAGCAGGGTGAAGTCTTACCGCGATCTGGAGCCGGCTCTTCTCGGCCGTGTCGAAGAGCTCATCGACTTCGTGACCACGCCGTCGTGAGCGGGCCGGCGCGATCAATCGCGCCCGACTGGCGAGGCGGCCCGATATCGCGCGACTACCCTGGAACCATGCCCGAACCTCGTACCTTCCGTGAAGAACCGGTGTCCTTCGTGCGCCGCAGCGGACGGATGTCCGAGGCGCAGGAACGCGCGTTCGAGGAGCTCGCGCCGAACTATCTGCTCGACGTGCCGCGCGATGTCGCGTGGACGTCGGTGCACCCGGAGGCGCGCCTGGACCCGGCTGAGGCGTACGGCCGCGCCGCGGCGCTGTACATCGAGATCGGTTCCGGGCAGGGACACGCGATCGTCTCCGCGGCGATGACGAGGCCGGACGACGACTTCCTCGCCGTCGAGGTCTTCCGCGCAGGCCTCGCCCGCACGATGCTCGATGCCGACCGCGAGGGTGTGCGCAACCTCCGGCTCGTCGAGGCGAACGCCCCCGAGGTGCTGTCGTCGTACCTGCCGGAGGGCGCTGCGACAGAGATCTGGATCTTCTTCCCCGATCCGTGGCACAAGAACAAGCACACGAAGCGGCGTCTGATCCGCTCCGGTTTCGGCGAGACCGCCGCTCGTGCGTTGCGCGACGGCGGCACCCTGCGGCTCGCGACCGACTGGGAGGATTACGCGCTGCAGATGCGGGATGTGCTCGATGCCGACTCGCTGTTCGAACGCGACTTCGACGGAGACTGGGCGGAGCGCTTCGAAGGTCGGGCGATGACGGCTTTCGAGCGGAAGGGCATCGCGAAGGGGCGAGACATCCGTGATCTCACGTACCGGCGGAGGGCGCGGGCGTGACCGAGAGCGGGGTGGACACCCGATGGCAGCAGGCGGCCGTGCCGGCACTGCTGGTCTGCGCCGCGGCTCCGGCGTTCTTCGTCGTCCAGTGGGCGTGGCTCGGATGGGTGTTCCTCGCGCTCGGGATCGGCACCGCCTGGCTGGTCGAGCGTCGCGGTGGCGAGCACTCTGAAGCCGACGCCGTCCGCGTCGGTGCGCGGGTCGATTCCGCTCGCACGATCGGCCGTCGATCGTCGCTGACGCGCGACCTCGGGCTCATCGGGCTGGGCATGCTCATCGTGAGCGTGATCCCGCTCGCGGCGGAACTCGACAACCTCGCGATGCTGCGCTTCACCCTCGCGCTCGGGGGAGCGGTGCTGGTGCCCTATCTGATCTCGCGATTCGTCTTCCGCGACCGCGCGGTCAGCTTCCCGTGGCGGACAGGGAAGCGGTGGGGCAAGCTGCAGTGGGGGTGGCTGGTGGCCGTGCTGGTGCTCGGCTGGCTGATCCTGCCGTTCTACTTCATCACCAGCGGCGTCTATCAGAACTGGCCGGTCGTGAATTCGCCCGAGCTCATCGCACGGCTTTTCGTCGGCGTCGGTGCGGTGGGCATCTGGGACGAGCTCTTCTTCATCTGCACGGTGTTCGCGCTGCTGCGTCGTCACTTCCCGGACCTGGTGGCGAACCTGTTGCAAGCCATCGTGTTCGTGTCGTTCCTCTGGGAACTCGGTTACCGGGAGTGGGGACCGCTGCTCACGATTCCGTTCGCGCTGCTGCAGGGCTACATCTTCCTTCGCACGCACTCGCTGGCCTACGTCGTCACGGTGCACCTGCTCTTCGACGCCGTGGTGTTCGCGGTGCTCGTGCATGCGCACAATCCGGGGTTGATCCCGGTGTTCCTCGTCTGAGGACCCGCATCGTGTCGTGTGCCCTGATGTCCGGCGACGGGGGGAGAATCGGCTCATGCTCATCGTCGGACTGATCCTCGCCGCGGCTGCCGCGGCTTTCCATGTCTTCATCTTCGCCCTGGAGTCGCTGAGGTGGACCGAGCCGGAGACGCGGAAGATCTTCGGAGTCGCCAGCGAAGCGGATGCCGTCACGATGAAGCAGCTCGCCTTCAACCAGGGTTTCTACAACCTTTTCCTCGCTCTGACCACACTGCTCGGCATCGCACTGCTCATCTCGGGTCTGGCGACCGTGGGACTCACCCTGGTCTTCGCCGGCACGGGAATGATGACGGCAGCAGCGCTCGTACTGGTGCTGTCGGACCGCACGAAGGCGCGCGCCGCGACGATGCAGGGAGCGTTGCCGGCGCTCGCCGTGGTGGTGACCGCGATCGGCATCGCGGTCGGCTGAGTCGCAGCTCTCAGTCCTCCGGACCCCGACGGGCGTTGAAGTTCTCGGCGTACCGGCGTTCGGCCTCCTCGAGAAGGCGATCGTCGAGACGCGCGACGAACTCGACGTCGCGAAGCAGCGGCTCGCAATCCGGGCCACGACCGGCGTGGGTACCGCGCAACACCCAGGCGAAGCGATCCGGGTTCTTCTCGGCGAGGTGCCGGTACTGGCACAGCTGACGTGCCAGCCAGTCCTCCAACGGCCGGGTCCACCAGCCCTCGGCATCCAGCGGATTGACCGAGAGTCCCGGCAGATCGAGCCCGCTCTCCGTGTCGACGCTGCGCTGCGACGCGTCACTGTCCGGCCCCTCAGAGTACCGGACGTGCAGGCCGGGCTCAGAGCGAACCCGGCGGGCCAGTTCTGTCATGGACGCGATGCGGGCAGGGTCGTCGGTTTCGTTCGCCCGGCGATCGTCGCGTCCGGGGTCTGTCGGTTCGGACATGTCGCGGCTCCCTTCTCCACAGCCAGCTTCTGCCGTTTTCGAGGCGCGAGAAAGGGGCTGGCGCAGGACTACGTCCGTATGATCGCTGCGACGGCGCTCACCTCGATCAGGGCCCCGGGAACCCCGAGGCCCGCGACGAGGGCGGCGGTGACGAGGGGAGGGGCGCCGTCTCGCGCGAGCTTCGATGCGACGGCGCCGTACGCGGCGCGCAGATCGGCATCCTGGTGGATGAGAACGGTCCAGCTGATGACGTCCTCCAGTCCGGCTCCCGCTGTCTCCAGCGCCACGCGAGCATTCTCGACCGCTCGAAGCGACTGTTCCGCCACGTCTGCCGACACGACCGCTCCGGCGCTATCCACGCCGTTCTGGCCGCCGACGTAGATCGTCGTCGCCTCCGGTGGAACCACGGCGACATGACTGAAGGCGGGGCTGACGACCAGGCCTTCCGGTTGCATGAATGCGATCTCCATGTCGGCATCATCGTCTGGGGCTCCGACATCGCGGAAGCGCTGCTGCACGAGGCGGAGAGACGTCCGAGATGCAGCACGTCGCCCCACCCGCGGCGCTGTTCGATCTGGGGTTTCGATGCGACCCGGAAAAGGCTTCTGATCTGGGGGAAGTGGGCGTGGTAATGTCGGTGGCCCGGTGTTGAATTGGACGTATGAACAGCACCGCGGCAGTCCTGGATCGGGTCGTTTCCGACCTGGCAGGGTTGGTCGCTGCGGATGCTGTGGTGGGGCTGTCTGAGGTCGAGAAGGTCGACCTGTTGCAGGCCGCGGGGCAGGCGCAGCGGTTGCTGGATGCGGTGGTCGTCGAGACGGCCGCGTCGGTCGACGGCGGTCCTGGTGTTTCGGGGGTCGACACCTTTCCGGCGCGGTTCGGATGCCGGAACATGAACGAACTGCTCCAGCGAGTGCTGCGGATCGATGCGCCCGGTGCTTCGCGGGTGGTCAAGGCCGCGACCCTGATGCACCGCGAAACGGAACTGACGACGGGGGTGCCGTTGCAGGCCCGGTGGCCGGCGCTGCGGGAAGCACTCCTCGACGGGACGATCGGCATCCCCGGACTATTGGCCGCGACCGGGCCGATCGAGCAGGCCGGGCCGCGGGTCGGTGTGGCGGATCGATTGCGGGCGGATGCGGAGCTGGCGGCGCTCGCTCGCGGATATGAGACGATCGTCGCCGATGTTCCGGCAGCTGAGCCCGCGCCGCCCGCGATGCCTGAAGATCTGCGGGTGCTGGCGCAGGTGATCGTCACCTACCTCGACGAAGACGGTGCCGAGCCGGCGGATGAGCGGGCCCTGCGGGAACGGTTCCTCACCCTCGGACGGGAGCGCAACGGTGTCATCCGCCTTCATGGGGCGCTCCTCCCTGACGCGGCGGGGCAGTTGCAGCGACTCCTCGACGCATTCTGCTCGCCGCGGGTTGACGGGCCTCTCGATCCGGGCGGAGTGGCATTCCGTCCAAGTGACGCCATCGACGACGTCACCGGCCAGCCTGCGTTCATCGACCCGCGCACAGCTGCGCAGAAACGCCACGATGCCCTCGCCGCGGTCCTGATGATCGCCGCCCGCCACGATGACGTCCCCACGTTGGGCGGTGCCGCACCCACCCTGGTGGTGTCCGTGACGGCGGAGGACTTCGCCACCGGGGCCGGGTGGGCGCACGTCGACGGCATCGACACCCCCGTCCCCGTTTCCGTCGCCGCGCACACCGCATGTGCGGGCGGCATCCAACGCGTCCTGTTCGACGCGGACGGGCGGATCGTCAGCCTCGGCACCACCGACCGGATCTTCACCCACCACCAACGCCGCGCCATCGCCCTCCGCGACAAGGAATGCGTCATCCCCGGCTGCCATGTGCGCGCCACCTGGTGCGAGATCCACCACGTCCAAGACCACGCCAAGGGCGGACCCACCCACACCGACAACGGCGTCGCACTGTGCTGGTTCCACCACCGCACCCTCCACACCAGCGGGTGGGAGATCCGCATGAGAGACGGCACACCCCAGATCCGAGGGCCCGCCTGGTGGGACCCCGCGAGACGATGGCGCCACCCGCAGCGCACCCGACAACCAGCACTCGTCAGACGCACCTGACAGCGGATGGCCCGCTTCACGCCGAAGCGCGGCGCGCGGAGCCGTTCATGTGTTGGTGAATGCGGCGCTCGCGCAGAACGCTCACGTCAGAACCGCAACAGCACCTTGCCCACGCGGCCTGCGGTCTTGCTCATGCGAACCGCGTCTGCGACATCCGCGGCATCGAACACCCCCGCGACGGGCAACGTGAGCGTGCCGTCGGACACGCGCTGTATGAGTTCGCTGAACAACTCCGATCGCACCTGCGGGTCGAGTTGCTGAATGATCCTGCTGCCCCAGAACCCCTTGACAGTGGCCTGCTTGAAGATCACATCCGACGACGAGATCTCCATCGTCGGCGCCTTCATCGCGCCGAAGACGACGAGCGTCCCATTCTCCGCGAGGAGCGACAGCACCTCTCCGGCCGACGAACCGCCGACGGAATCCACCCCGGCGAGGATCGGCGCTCCGCCTGTCAGACGCGTCACCGCACCTCGCCAGTCGGCATCGTCGGTGGCGACGACGTGGTCGATGCCCTGCGTGCGGAGCTCATCCACTCCCGCCGAGCGGCGCACGAGCCCGATCACGTTGACACCGCGTACGGCTCCGAGCTGCGCCAGCATCCGTCCGACGGCGCCGTTCGCGGCGTTCTGGATGATCCAGTCGCCCGGGCGCACATCCAGGAAGTGCAGCAGGCTGATCGCACTGAACGGCATCGATACCAGCTGTGCCGCCGTCTCATCCGAGAGGGAATCCGGAACCGGGATGAGGCCGGCAGCACCGGTGACGATGTACTCCGCCCACGCCCCGAACGAGCCGCCGGTGGCGACACGCTGTCCGACGCGGAGGTGATCGACGCCGTCACCGACGGCATCCACGATGCCCAGTGCCTCGGTGCCGGATGCCGCTGGCAGCTCGGGCCTGAAGCCGTACGTACCGCGGATCGTCCAAAGGTCGTGGTTGTGGATGGGGGAGAGGACGACGCGCAACCGCACCTGCCCAGGCCCGGGTGCGGGGATCGGGCGTTCCTCGGGGGTGAGAACGTCTTCGGCCTCTCCGAACGTCGAGTGGATCAATGCGCGCATGGTTCCGTTCCTTCCTTACGATGTGCTTTCGTCGTGTCGCAGCGACGTCGACGAGTCAGAGCGCCGGTCCGCGGGATATGCGTACCGGACCTCGCGCCTCGTCGAGATCGACGACCTTCCCCTTCTGGGTGATCACGACTTCTCCCTCGCGCGCCATGTCCGCAGCCACGCGCCGCACATCCGGCATGCGTCTGCGCCACGACTCGCCCTCCCCGCCCACGATACGAGCGACATCGCTCGGACAGATGGAGGACTCCGAGCGCTTGCGGACGAGCGCATGGATCGCCGCGCGGGATCGCTCGTCGAGCTCCTCGGTCGTCGGGTCTTCCCACCACGGGTGGCCGCGTTCTCCGAGGGCTTGCTTCGCGTCGTCGACACGCTCGCGTGCTCCACTCTCATGATTCTTTACCGCGCGCCTGGCCGACATCAGTTCATCGACGAGCTCCTGACGAAGCTTCGGCGGGATCGTCGGATCGGTCGCACGCCACCGCCGACCGTTCACGACGATGTAGCGGCCATCCGGGGTCATCTCAGGGTCATCCGGTGATCCCGGTGTCGTATCCGCGTCCGCGTCCTCTCGCATGCGCCGAGGGTACGTCGACGATCCGGACGAGCGAAGCGGCTTGACTTCACCAGACGAGGGATACATACGCGAAAAGGGACCGCCCTGACGGGCGATCCCTTTGCGTATCCGTGCCCCCGACAGGAGTCGAACCTGCGACCTACGGTACCGGAAACCGGCGCTCTATCCACTGAGCTACGGAGGCGTACCGATCGACAATATCACTGCTCGGGGGTGGTCTCCGACTCGCCGGCTTCTGTCACCGGAGCACTGGTCAGCTCACTGAGGGCGGCGGCCACCTTCTCGGCGAGGTAACGGTGCCCGTCGGTCGATGGGTGCTTCCGGCCGAGGTCGACATCGATCACGTCGAGGTAGTTCCGCTCGGTGATCCAGTTCTCCGCCACCGGGGAGATGTACCACCAGCCACGGGCCGCGGCGAGGGTGCCGAGATCGGCGTCGATACGGGCCGTTCCCGCGCCGACGGGCAGCTCGTGGGGAGCAGGGCCCAGCACCACGACCTGCGCCTGGGGGTACAGAGCGGTCAGCGCATCCCACGCGGCGGTGACGGCTTCGCGATACCCGGCCGCACCCTGGGCACGGTCGTTGATGGAGCCCTGGATGATGACGAGGTCAGGGTTCAGCGCAGGATCGAGGGCTGCGATGCGCTCGCCGAACGCTGGTCCGTCCAAACCGGGCTTGAGGTAGCCGCTGCCGCGGACGCCGTTGACGACCGTCTCTGCGCCGAGGAGCTCGGCGAGAACGTACGCGTATCCGAGCGTCGGCTCTGTCGCTGCGGCACCGTACGTCCAGGAGTCGCCGAAGACGAGGATGCGTGGGTTCTCAGGCAGCAGGAGCGGGGCCGGAGCGATCGCGGCGGGTTCCTCACCGGCTCCGACCGGCGCGGCAGCGGGCAGGGGAGCCCAGGGCCGGAGCACGCCGACGGCAAGCGCGGCGATCGCAAGAAGCAGAGCGACGACCAGCCCCGAAACGCGCACACGTCGACGGGTTGCGGTCGGGGTCATGGGATGAGAGTAGATCACCGAACGTGCAGCGCAAATTCCGGCGCACTGCGCGCCGTAAACTGAGAGGCCTATGAATCCTGAATCGCTCGCCGCAGCCATCCTCGCCGTCCTCGCCCCGATCGCCGGCGAGCGTCGACCGGATGAGCCCTTCGACGTCACCATCTCCGACGTCGTGCTCGAGCGCCCCCGTAACCGGGAGCACGGAGACTGGGCCTCGAACATCGCCATGCGCCTGGCGAAGCGATTCGGTACCAACCCTCGCGAACTCGCCGAGCAGATCGCATCGGGCCTGGCGGGCATCGCCGGCATCGCGAGCGCGGAGGTCGCCGGGCCCGGTTTCATCAACATCAGACTCGACGCGGCGTCCGCCGGCGCACTCGCGAAGACCATCGTCGAGGCCGGCAGCTCGTACGGCCACAATGACAGTCAGGCCGGGCGGAGCATCAACATCGAGTTCGTCAGCGCGAACCCCACCGGTCCGCTGCACATCGGCCACACTCGCTGGGCGGCGCTGGGCGACGCGATCGCGCGTGTGCTCGCCGCCTCCGGGGCGAAGGTCGCCCGCGAGTACTACATCAATGACGCCGGGGTGCAGATGGAGCGCTTCGCGGCTTCCATCGTCGCGGCAGCCAACGGCCGGCCGACTCCCGAGGGCGGCTATGTCGGCAGCTACATCAACGATCTCGCCGCGCGCATCCTCGAAGAGCGTCCCGAGTTCCTCGAGTTGCCGGCGTTCGAGCAGCTGATCCTCGCCCGAGAGCTGGGCTACGAATATCAGCTCGCCGAGCAGAAGCAATCGCTGGCGAAGTTCAACGTGCACTTCGATGTCTGGTTCTCGGAGCGCACGCTGCAGCAGAAGGATGCCGCGGGCCTCAGCCTCGTGGACCGGGCGGTCGACCGCCTGCGCGAGCAGGGTCATGTCTTCGACGATGCCGACGCGGTGTGGGTGCGCACGACTGATTTCGGAGACGACAAGGACCGCGTCATCCGTCGCTCGAATGGGGAGTACACCTACTTCGCCGCGGACGCTGCCTATTACCTCAACAAGAGCGACCGCGGGTTCGAGCACAAGATCTATCTCCTCGGCGCCGACCACCATGGCTATGTGCACCGCCTCAAGGCGCTCGCCGGTGCTGCCGGGGACGATCCCGAGAAGGACATCGATGTGCTCATCGGGCAGCTCGTCTCCGTCGGCGGCGCCCGACTCAGCAAGCGCGCCGGCAACATCATCGAGATGGACGACCTTCGCGAGTGGCTCGGCACCGACGCACTGCGCTACTCGCTGGAGCGCTCACCGGCGGACTCGCCCCTCGCGCTCGACCCCGAACTGCTGCAGAAGCGCACCAACGACAACCCCGTCTTCTACGTGCAGTACGCACACGCCCGCACCCATAACGTGGGCCGCAACGCCGCCGATTCGGGGGTCGACCGCTCCGAGTTCGCGCCCGAGCTGCTCACGCACGAGACGGAAGCGGCTCTGCTCGGCGCGCTTCAGGAGTTCCCGCGCATCGTGGCATTCGCTGCGGAGGTTCGCGAACCACACCGCGTCGCCCGCTACCTGGAGGAACTCGCGGGGCTCTATCACCGCTGGTACGACAACTGCCGCGTGATCCCGCAGGGTGACGATCCCATCGAGAGCGTGCACCGCACGCGCCTCTGGCTGAATGATGCCGCCGGCCAGGTGTTCCGCAACGGCCTCGACCTGCTCGGCGTCTCGGCGCCAGAGCGCATGTAGCCCCGTACAGTCGGGCAGGGTGGCAGGATGAGCGACGACAACCGGACCATGCCGTATCCGGAGCGGGATGCTGAGCACACGACTCTCGTCATTCCCGGCGCGTCGGATGATCGCGCGACGGATGCCGGGAAGCGGTCGAGACGCCGCCGGTGGCCGTGGGTTCTCCTCACGATCGCTGTGGTGCTCGCGCTCCTCGTCGCCGCGGCCGAGCTCGTCGCACGGACGATGCTGCCGGGCGTCGTCCGTTCCATCGTCGTCGACCAGCTCGATCTGCCTGCCGACCAGCAGCTCGAGGCCGAAGCCGCAGGAATCCTGCTTCCACAGCTCATCGGGGGGACGCTCGACAGCCTCCACCTCTCGACGGATGCGGTGACACTCGAAGGCATCACCGGTGCGGTCGACGTGACGGCGACCGCAGTTCCGCTTCGAGGCGGTGATCTGGGTCCGACGACCGGAACTGTCCGCATCGACGAGGCGCAGTTCACCGCCCTGGTGGATCGCACCGACCTTCCCGTCGACACGGTGTCGTTCGACGCTCCGGATGCGACGGTCTCAGGCTCGATCGAGGTGTTCGGCGCCGCCGTGCCGATCGCCCTGACGGTGACGCCGAGCGCCGATGGGGGCGATCTCGTCCTTCAGCCCGGCAGCCTGTCGCTGGGTGGTGTCGTGCTCGACGCCGCCCGGATGCGAGACGACCTCGGTTCACTGGGGGAGCGACTGACGCAACCGCAGCGGATCTGCGTCGCCGATCAGTTCCCCGCCGGTGTCACGCTCACGGCCCTGCGCATCGAAGGGACCTCGGCTGTCATCGATGTCGCCCTCGACGGCCGCATCGTCACCGACGCCGCACTGCAGGCCAACGGCAGCTGCCCGAACGGCTGAAGTGCGGGGCGGGGTGTGCGCGCACCGATCGATTCCGACTGTTGCGTCCCCGCCGTCAGGACCGCTCCGCGGCCGCGGCATCCTGCGCCTCGCGGAGTTCGGCGGTCGCGAGAGCCACCTCGGCCTCGGCCCGCTGCACCCGTCGCTGCGCCAACGTCGTCGCGCCGTGGCGTGCACGCACCCGGTCGTGCGATTCCTCCTCTCCAGTGACGATGTACGCGCAGGCGACGAGGATCACCTGCGTGGAGAGATTCAGCCAGATCAGCAGCGCCAGCAGCGAGGCGAACGAGGCGAGCAGCGGGTTGCTCGTCGCCCCTCCCACGAAGAGGCTCGACAGCTCCTGCAGCACCAGCAGTCCGACGCCTCCGAGCAGCGCACCCGTCCACAACGAGCGCGCGGACGCGCGGAGCCCGGAGAGCAGACGGAAGACGCTCGCGATCAGGGCCGCATCCAGCGCGAAGACGACGAGCAGTGAGATGAGACGGACAGCCCACGAGGCGACCACTGAGTCGCTCGACATGCCGACGAGGCCGGCCACCCACTCGATGCCGATCCGTCCGACGATGGTGATGAACGCGGCGATGACGAATGAGCCGCCGATACCGATCGCCAGAAGCAGGTTACGCACGACCACCCAGACCCACAGGATGTCGGTCTGAGCGGTGCCTGCCAGCAGCCGTACGGCGGTGCGAAGCGATCCGATCGCGCCGAGGGCCGCACCGATGAGCGCGGCGAGCGAGATCAGGCCGGTGAAGGAGAAGGCCATGGGCTCCTGCAGCTCGGTCGCCCGGATCACCCCGTCCGGGCCGATGAGACCCGGAACCGCCGACTGCACCGCGTCGACGACCGCCTTCCAGGCGACGGGATTGCCCGCGAACCACAGTGCCGCGATGGAGAAGCCGAGCAGCACTCCGGCGAACACGCTGAACAGGGCGCGATAGGTGACGCTGTCGGCGAGCATCGGACCGCGTCGCTCGACGTACAGCAGGACAGCCCGCACCGGCTTGCGCGCGAGCGCCCATCGGATGACGGCTGCCGCTGCTCGCGGGATCAGGCCAGGGGAGGATGGTGCCTGCGTGGGCGATTCAGTGTTCATCGGCACCGAGGGTAGGAGGCGTCTCACGGCCGCCACAGGGGGTTGACGCGGGGCGACACCATGATCGATGCCCGGGTGGCCGTGCCCTAGAATCGGGTCATCCTCGATGTGCCCGTTCCCGCCCGAGATCGTCCCAGATTGGTGCTCCGTGCTTCCCCCTGCCGATACGCTCGCCCCGGACTGGCTGGCCCTGCCCGCCGACGCGAACGACCTCGCCGCCGGTGTCTGGCCGGCCTCAGCCTCCCGCGACGACGACGGCACGCTCGTCCTCGCCGGCATCCGCTCGACCGATCTCGTCGCGACCTACGGCACCCCGCTGCTCGTGATCGATGAGCAGGAGGTGCGCGCGCGCGCCAACTTCCTGCGTTCGGCG
Organism: Microbacterium sp.; assembly: GCF_031179285.1. GTDB lineage: Bacteria > Actinomycetota > Actinomycetes > Actinomycetales > Microbacteriaceae > Microbacterium. The sequence goes on from NZ_JAPSHY010000001.1 coordinate 25,103, forward strand.
TTCGACGCTGCGGCCGCGGCGCACGGCACGGCCGCGCGCGTCTACTACGCAGGTAAGGCCTTCCTCTGCACCGCCGTCGCCCGCTGGGTCGTCGAAGAGGGGCTGGCGGTCGACGTCTGCACTCGGGGGGAGCTCGAAGTCGCGCTCGCCGCCGGCGTCGCGCCTTCCTCGATCGGCTTCCACGGCAACAACAAGTCCGTCTCCGAGCTCGAGCGTGCGGTCGAGGTCGGAGTGGGCACGATCATCGTCGACAGCGCCATCGAGATCGAGCGCCTCGCCGCGATAACGGCGCGCACCGGTGCAGTCCAGCAGGTCCTCGTTCGGGTCATCAGCGGGGTGCACGCCGAAACCCACGAGTTTCTGGCGACGGCGCACGAGGATCAGAAGTTCGGCTTCCCGCTCGGCGAGGCTGCCGAAGCCGTCGCCCGCATCCGTGAGGTCCCCGGGCTCGAATTCCGGGGGCTGCACTGTCACATCGGCTCTCAGATCTTCGGCGTCGCCGGATTCCGCGAGTCCGCATCGCGAGTGCTCGAGCTCCACGCCGCCCTTCTCGGCGACGGTCCGGTGCCACAGCTCAACCTCGGCGGAGGGTTCGGAATCGCCTACACGAGCGCCGACGATCCGACGCCGATCGACGAGCTCGCCACCGGCATCGTCGCTGCCGTGGCTGACGGATGCGCGGCCAGAGGCATCCCGGTCCCGTCGCTGTCGTTCGAGCCCGGACGCGCCGTGATCGGCACCGCCGGGGTGACGCTCTACGAGGTGGGCACGACCAAGGACGTCACCGTCCGATCCGGCGCGACGCGCCGATACGTCAGCGTCGACGGGGGCATGAGCGACAACGCCCGCGCCGCTCTGTACGGCGCGGAGTACTCCGCGCGCCTCGCGTCACGCACCGGCGACGGCGACGCGGTGCTGAGCCGGGTGGTGGGCAAGCACTGCGAATCCGGCGACGTCGTCGTCGATCACGAGTACCTTCCGAGCGACATCGCGCCCGGCGATCTGCTCGCGGTCCCTGCGACCGGCGCTTACTGCGCGCCGCTCGCCAGCAACTACAACCACGTCCCGCGTCCCCCCGTCGTCGCCGTGCGCGACGGCCGCGCGGCAGTGATCGTGCGCGGTGAGAGCGTCGACGACCTGCTGTCGCGGGATGCAGGCGTCGATGCGTAGCGGCCGTCCGCAGCATCCATCGCTACGCGCTCACGCACCCCGATCGACCGACCTCCGAGAAGGAGAACGATGACCCACGTCCGAAGGAGCACCCATGGCTGAGTACCGACGACTTCGAGTGGCACTGCTGGGCGCAGGCGCCGTCGGCTCGCAGGTCGCAGCCCTTCTGCTGCGACACGGCGACGAGCTCGCCGACCGTGCGGGGGCCTCACTGGAACTGGCCGGAATCGCCGTGCGGAACCCCGATGCACCTCGCGACACCGATTTGCCGCAGGAGCTGTTCACGACCGACGCGGAGTCGCTGGTCGTCGGCTCTGACATCGTGATCGAGCTCATCGGCGGCATCGAGCCGGCCCGCACCAGCATCCTGCAGGCGATCGGCTCGGGGGCGGACGTCGTCACCGCGAACAAGGCACTGCTCGCCACTCACGGTCCCGAACTCTTCGAGGCCGCTGACCGGGTCGGCGCGTCCATCTACTACGAGGCCGCCGCCGCCGGCGCGATTCCGATCATCCGCCCCCTGCGCGATTCGCTCGCCGGCGACCGCGTCGTGCGGATCATGGGCATCGTCAACGGCACCACCAACTACATCCTCGATCGGATGGACACGGAGGGCGCCGACTTCGCCGAGGTGCTCGCCGACGCTCAGCGCCTCGGGTATGCCGAGTCCGACCCCACCGCCGACGTCGAGGGATACGACGCGGCGCAGAAGGCCGCGATCCTCGCCAGCCTCGCATTCCACACCGCCGTTCCTCTGGATGCCGTGCACCGCGAGGGCATCTCGTCGATCTCGGCGGCGATGATCGAAGAGGCGCGATCGGCGGGATTCGTCATCAAACTGCTCGCGGTGTGCGAGCGGCTCGAGGCCGACGGCGGGGAATCCATCTCGGTGCGCGTCTATCCCGCGCTGGTTCCCCGGTCGCACCCCCTGGCCACCGTGCACGGTGCGAACAACGCCGTCTTCGTCGAGGCCGAGGCGGCCGGCTCCCTGATGTTCTACGGTGCGGGCGCCGGTGGCGTGCAGACGGCATCGGCCGTGCTGGGCGATGTGGTCTCGGCGGCGCGTCGGCACATCGCCGGCGGCGTCGGGGTCGGGGAGTCCACCAGGGCGAACCTCCCGATCGTGCCGATCGGCCACGTCACCACCCGGTACCAGATCACGCTCGAGGTGGCGGATGCGCCCGGCGTGCTCGCCACGGTCGCCGGGATCCTCAGCGACGGGGGAGTGTCGGTCGCCACCGTGGTGCAGACCGTCGAGGGCGAGGACGAGCCGACCGCGCGCCTGATCATCGGCACGCATCGAGCGGCGGATCAGGCGCTCAGCGAAACCGTCGCCGCGCTCGCCGAGAGCTCCGTGGTGGAACGCGTGGTCTCGGTGCTGCGCGTGGAAGGCGAGTGACGGTGGCAGAGCTCGCCGTCGGCGCCATGGACGGCCCAGCGCGCGGCTGGACAGCGGAGGGGCGCACCGTGGAGGTCCGCGTTCCCGCGACCAGCGCGAACCTCGGACCGGGCTTCGACACGCTGGGACTCGCGCTGAGCGTGTACGACTCTCTCCTGGTCACGGCGCTGCCGGCAGGCGCGCTCGAGATCGAAGTGACCGGTTCCGGTGCCGAAGACATTCCCCGCGACGCCTCCAACCTCATCGTCCGCACGATCGAGCACGTGTACGCCGACGTCGCCCGCCCCATGCCCGGCCTTCGCATCGTGGCCGACAACGGCGTGCCGCACGGCCGCGGCCTCGGCTCGTCGGGAGCGGCGGTTGCTGCGGGCGTGCTGGCGGCCAAGGGCCTTCTGGCCGGCGATGTCGAGATCAGCGACGACGACCTCCTCCGCCTCGCCACCGAGGTCGAAGGGCACCCCGACAACGTCGCGCCCGCCCTGTTCGGTGGCCTGACGATCGCCTGGATGGGCGAGCGCGGCGCGCAGCACAAGAAGCTCCTCGTGCATCGCGGCGTCTCGCCGCTCGTGCTCGTGCCGGCGTACACCATGTCGACGTCGCTCGCCCGGTCACTGCAGCCTCCGCACGTCTCCCGAGAAGACGCGATCTTCAACGTCTCGCGTTCGGCGCTGCTGATCGCAGCGCTCACTCAGAGTCCTGAGCTGCTTCTGGACGCGACGGCGGACCGGCTGCATCAGGATTACCGCGCCGAGGCCATGCCGGAGACGCTGCGCCTCGTGCAGGCTCTGCGCCGCGCCGGCTTCGCAGCGGTGGTCTCCGGCGCAGGTCCGAGCGTGCTGGTCCTGGCCGATGGCCCTGGCCGGCGGCAGGACGCGGTGGAGCTTGCGGCGTCGGTGACGGACACCCCGTGGGAGGCCCTCCTGCTCGCGGTCGACGTGCGTGGTGGTACAGTGGGGGATCGAGCGGAGGGCTCCACGTAACTACGTGAATCTGGCCCCATTGCAATCTGCAAGACCCGCATGTGAAACCCCAAGGCCCCAGTGCTTCGGCTGGCTGACGCTCAGCGTCTGCCCGTGCGATCGCGCGCAGCACCCGTTGTGCGCGTAAACGCTCATTTCCCACGACATATGAGGGAGTACTCGTGGAGAATTTCTCCGAGACCCAGAACGATCAGTCGGCTTCGGTCGCCGAAGCACCGGCGCCGGTGAGTGCCGAGTCGGCGCCGGCCGCCCCTGCTCGCAAGCGCGCGCCGCGTCGCGCGACGTCCGCCACCGCCGCGGCGAAGGCGGAGCAGGCCGCCACCGAGAGCACGCCGTCTTCCGCGGCTGCCAAGGATGCGCCGGTGAAGACCGCCGAGATGGCTCCGGCGAACGAGGCACCGGCGAGCGCCGCATCGTCGGCGGATGCACCGGCGAAGGCCCCGGCCGCCGACAGCGCCGCCGAGGCGGCGCCGAAAGCGAAAGCCCCCCGTCGCAGCCGGGCGAAGAAGGCGGATGCTGACGCGCCCGCACCCGAGACGAGCGACGCCGCCGCTGGACAGGCCGACGCCGCAACCGCCGAGGCGACAGAGCCCGCCGCAGAATCGGCCCCGAAGAGCACTGGTCGGGGTCGCCGCGGAGCGAAGCCGGCAGCCCAGGACACCGCCGCTGAGCCCGCAGCCGAGCAACCTGCCACGACGCCTGCCGAATCCGCGCCCGGCGACGGCGCCGACGGTGAGGGCGGCGACGAGGCCGGCGGCCGTGGCCGTGGCCGCAACCGCAGCCGCAACCGCGGGCGTGGCCAGAACGGGTCGGCACAGGAGCAGCAGCCGGCCCCCGCCGAGAGCGAGCAGTCCGCGAACAGCCGCAACCGTCAGCGCAACAAGCGCCGCGGCGGCGAGCCCACCGACGAGTTCGACACCGAGATCGGAGAGGACGACGTCCTGATCCCGATCGCGGGCATCCTCGATGTCCTCGACAACTATGCCTTCGTGCGCACCACCGGCTACCTCGCCGGTCCCAGCGACGTGTACGTCTCGCTCGGCCAGGTCAAGAAGTACAACCTGCGCAAGGGCGACGCCGTCGTCGGCTCGATCAAGCAGCCGCGCGAGGGCGAGCAGCAGGGGCGCCAGAAGTACAACGCGCTCGTCAAGGTCGACTCGATCAACGGCCTCTCGGTCGACGACGCGGCCACCCGCGTGGAGTTCGGCAAGCTCACCCCGCTGTACCCGCAGGAGCGCCTGCGTCTGGAGACCGCGCCCGAGAAGCTCACGCAGCGCATCATCGATCTGGTCGCCCCGATCGGAAAGGGGCAGCGCGGTCTGATCGTCGCTCCTCCGAAGGCCGGCAAGACGATCGTGCTGCAGCAGATCGCCAACGCCATCGCACAGAACAACCCCGAGGTCCACCTCATGGTCGTGCTCGTCGACGAGCGCCCCGAAGAGGTCACCGACATGGAGCGCACGGTGAAGGGCGAGGTCATCGCCTCGACCTTCGATCGTCCGGCCGAAGATCACACCACGGTCGCCGAACTCGCCATCGAGCGGGCGAAGCGTCTCGTCGAACTGGGTCGCGACGTCGTCGTGCTCCTCGACTCGATCACTCGTCTCGGTCGCGCCTACAACCTCGCAGCTCCCGCCTCGGGCCGCGTGCTCACCGGCGGCGTCGACGCTTCGGCGCTGTACCCGCCGAAGCGCTTCTTCGGCGCCGCGCGCAATATCGAGAACGGCGGATCGCTCACGATCCTCGCCACCGCGCTCGTCGAGACCGGATCCAAGATGGACGAGGTCATCTTCGAGGAGTTCAAGGGCACAGGCAACAGCGAACTGCGCCTGTCTCGCGCTCTCGCCGACAAGCGGATCTTCCCGGCGGTCGACGTCAACGCCTCGAGCACCCGTCGCGAGGAGATGCTGCTGTCGGCCGACGAGGTCAAGATCACCTGGAAGCTGCGTCGTGCCCTCGCGGGACTCGACCAGCAGCAGGCTCTCGAGGTCGTGCTCGGCAAGCTCAAGGAGACCAACTCCAACGTCGAGTTCCTCATCCAGATGCAGAAGTCGATCCCGACACTGCCGTCCGGTGGCCACGGCCACGACAACAACATTCGCTGAGGCCTGCGTGTTCGAGTCCGTCCAGACTCTGATCGACGAGCATCGCCGGGTGCAGGAGGAGCTCTCCGACCCGGCGGTGCACGCCGATGCCGGCCGCGCCAAGCGGGTGAACCGCCGCTACGCGGAGCTGAGCAGGATCGTCGCCGCTCACGAGGCGTGGGTTGCGGCATCCGATGATCTGGATGCGGCTCGCGAGTTCGCCAAGGAGGACGAGGCGTTCGCGGCCGAGGTCCCGGCGCTCGAGGAGAGCCTCGCGACAGCGCAGGAACGCCTGCGTCGCCTGCTCATCCCGCGCGATCCCGACGATGCCCGTGACGTGATCATGGAGATCAAGGCGGGGGAGGGTGGGGCTGAATCGGCCCTTTTCGCCGCTGACCTGCTGCGCATGTACATCCAGTACGCGGCGCACAAAGGGTGGAAGACGGAGCTGCTCGACCGGAACGAATCCGACCTCGGTGGCTACAAGGACGTCCAGATCGCCATCAAGGGCAACTCTTCCGATCCGGCCCAGGGCGTCTGGGCGCACCTCAAGTACGAGGGCGGCGTCCACCGCGTGCAGCGTGTGCCCGCCACCGAGTCGCAGGGACGCATCCACACCTCGACGACCGGGGTGCTGGTCTTCCCCGAGGTCGATGAACCCGACGAGATCGAGATCAATCAGAACGATCTCAAGATCGACGTGTTCCGTTCTTCCGGCCCCGGCGGCCAGTCCGTGAACACCACCGACTCGGCCGTCCGCATCACGCACGTGCCGACCGGCATCGTCGTGTCGATGCAGAACGAGAAGTCTCAGCTGCAGAACCGTGAGGCGGGCATGCGGGTGCTCCGCGCTCGCCTCCTGGCCAGGCAGCAGGAGGAGCTCGACGCCGCGGCATCCGACGCCCGCCGCTCGCAGATCCGCGGCATGGATCGGTCAGAGCGCATCCGGACCTACAACTTCCCCGAGAACCGCATCGCCGACCACCGCACGGGATTCAAGGCCTACAACCTCGACCAGGTGATGGACGGCGCGCTCGACCCGATCATCGAAAGCGCCATCAGCGCCGACGAAGAAGCGCGACTCGCCGCCCTCGGCTCGGACTCCTGACCCGACCTCGCGCCGAGGGCTATGCTCGGCGCGTGATCACGTTCCTGCTTCGAGCGTTCATCTTCCTCGCGTCTGCCGCGCTCGGCCTGGTCGTCGCGGACCTCGTGCTCGACGGGTTCCGGATCCAGTGGTCCCGGTGGTGGGGGTTCGTCGTCTGCATCGTGATCTTCGCGATCCTGCAGAGCGCCGTGACGCCACTGATCAGCCGGCTCGCGGATCGCTACGCACCGGTCCTGCTCGGCGGTATCGGGATCTTCTCGACGCTGATCGCTCTCGTCATCGTCGTCCTGTTGCCCATCGGCGGGCTGCGAATCGTCGATGCCGCGGGGTGGATCTTCGGTTCGGTGATCGTCTGGCTCGTGACGGCCCTGGCCACGGTGCTGCTGCAGATGATCTTCCTCAAGAGGAAGGCGCGCGGCGCGAGCGGAGACCGGTCGCGGTGACCGATGCTCAGATCGCGTAGTCGGGCGCGGTGAGAACAGCGCGGGTGTCTTCGCCGGGGACCCGCGGGCGGGGCCTTGCAGGAACACCGACCAGGATGCTGTCGGCGGGCGCATCCTTCGTGACCACCGCGTTCGCCCCGATGACGGAGCCTGCGCCGATGGTGACCGGACCCAGGATCTTCGCCCCCGCACCGACGGCGACGCGGTCGCCCAGTGTGGGGTGGCGCTTTCCCGAGTCCCGCGTGCGTCCGCCCAGGGTCACCCCGTGGTAGAGCATCGCGTCATCGCCGATCTCCGACGTCTCGCCGATGACGACGCCCATGCCGTGATCGATGAAGAACCGCCGCCCGATCCGGGCGCCGGGATGGATCTCGATCCCGGTCAGCAAGCGGGTGAGTTGCGACCCGGCGCGTGCGAGCAGCCGGATGCGGCGCCGCCACAGCGCATGCCACAGCCGGTGTGCCCAGATCGCGTGCAGCCCGGGGTACAGCAGCGCCACCTCGACCGCGCTTCGAGCTGCGGGATCCCGCAGTCGAGCGGCGGCGATGTCCTCGCGCATTCGGCCGATCAGGCCCATGTCCGGCTCAATCCTCGCGCAGGTCCTCGAACAGCGCCGTGGAGATGTACCGCTCGCCCGTGTCGGGAACGACCACGACGATGGTCTTGCCCGCGTTCTCCGGCCGCGCTGCCACCTGCAGTGCCGCCCAGACAGCCGCACCGGACGACATCCCGACCAGGAGCCCCTCTTTGGCGGCCAGTTCACGCGCGACACGGAGGGAGTCGTCGAACTCGACGGTGACGACCTCGTCGATCACCTCTCGGTCGAGTACGGCGGGGACGAAGTTCGGACCGATGCCCTGGATCTTGTGCGGGCCCGGGCGTCCTTCCGAGAGCACAGGAGAATCCTTGGGTTCGACGGCGATGACCTGAACCCCGGGCTTCACCGCCTTCAGCGCCTGACCGGTGCCGGTGACGGTTCCGCCGGTGCCGACTCCCGCGACCAGGATGTCGACGGCGCCGTCGGTGTCGCGGAGGATCTCCTGCGCGGTGGTCTCGCGATGGATGCGCGGGTTCGCCTCGTTCTCGAACTGGCGGATCCAGATCGCGCCCGGCGTCTCCGCCACGATGCGCTTGGTCTCCTCGATGGCGCCGCTCATGCCCTTGGTCGGGTCGGTGAGCACGATCTCCGCTCCGAAGGCCTTCAGCAGCACCCGCCGCTCCTTCGACATCGAGGCCGGCATCGTGAGGATCACCTTGTAGCCTCGCGCGGCGCCGACCATGGCGAGTGCGATGCCGGTGTTGCCGCTCGTCGACTCGACGATGGTGCCGCCGGGCCCCAGTTCTCCGGATTCCTCAGCCGCGTTGATCATCGCGATGCCGATGCGGTCCTTCACGCTCGACGCCGGGTTGTAGAACTCCAGCTTCGCGAGCACGGTCGCATCCACGCCCTCGGTCACCCGGTTGAGGCGGACCAGGGGAGTGTTGCCGAAGGCGGTGGTGATGTCGGAGTGGATGCCGGGCATGAGGAGCCTTTCCTGAACGGGACACTGCGGCAACAGCCTATGCGAGGCCGCCTGAAGGACTGCCAATATGACGCCCCGCGGCGCTCTACGCTGGAACCCATGCCCAAGATCACACTCGCCGCCCTGGTGCGCACGGTCGCGCAGCGTCTCGCGGAAGCAGGGGTGCCCGATCCGCTCGTCGACGCGGAGCTGCTGGCCGCTCACGTGCTCGAGCGCCGTCGTGGTGAGGTGCAGGCGGCGATCGTCCGCGGCGATGCCGTCGGGGAGGCGACGGTCGCTGCGATGGAGGCCTTGGCCGCCCGACGTGAGCGACGCGAGCCGCTGCAGCATCTGACCGGGGTGGCACCCTTCCGCCATCTCGAGCTCAGCGTCGGACCGGGCGTGTTCGTTCCGCGTCCGGAGACGGAGATGGTCGCCCAGTATGCCATCGACGCGCTGCTGAACGCAGCGGAACCGGATCCCATAGGCATCGATCTGGGGACGGGCAGCGGGGCCATCGCGCTGGCGATGGCGACCGAGGTGCCGCACGCGAGGATCTTCGCCGCCGAGGTCTCGGCCGATGCCCACGCATGGGCATCGCGTAACACCGCGGGGGTCGACAACTTGACGCTCGTGCTCGCCGATCTTGCCGAGGCATTCCCGGAGCTCGAGGGATCCGCCACCGTGGTCATCTCCAATCCGCCCTACGTGCCAGACGCCGCCATCCCACGGGACCCCGAAGTGCGGCTGTTCGATCCTGCTCTCGCACTGTACGGGGGCGCGGACGGGCTCGATCTGGTGCGGGTTCTCAGCGGTCGCGCCCGCCGCCTGCTGAAGCAGGGCGGGCTCCTCGTCATCGAGCACGGCGAGTTGCAGGGACAGGCGATCCGCGACATCCTGGCCGCCGACGGCTGGCGGGCGGCGGCGACGCATCACGACCTCACCCATCGCGACAGGGCGACCACTGCCCTGAACGGGTGACCGTCGTCCGCGATCAGTCCGCCACGTACAATCGAATGGTCATGTCCTCCATCTTCGACTGCACCGACGAGGCGCAGCTGCTCGCCGGCATGCGCCACGCGCGCCAGGCGATCGGTCGCGGCGAACTCATCGTCCTGCCCACGGACACCGTCTACGGTGTCGGTGCCGACGCCTTCTCTCCGAAGGCCGTGCAGCGCCTGCTCGATGCCAAGGGGCGCGGCAGGGACCAGCCTCCCCCCGTGCTCATCGGGACGAAGGAGACGCTGGAGGCACTCGTCGAAGAGGTTCCCCAGCCTGTCCGAGATCTCGTCGAGGCGTTCTGGCCGGGCGGGCTGACCATCGTGCTTCCCGCGCGACCGTCGCTGGCGTGGGACCTCGGCGAGACGCTCGGTACGGTCGCGGTCCGGATGCCCGAGGGCCGGGTCGCGCTCGAACTGCTCGCCGAGACGGGTCCGCTGGCGGTCTCCAGCGCGAATCTCACCGGCAGGGCCGCAGCGATCTCGGCGTTCGACGCCGAACGGATGCTGGGCGACAGTGTCGCGGTGTATCTCGCCGACGGTCTGAGCAAGAACGGGATCGCGTCGACCATCGTGGACGCCACCTCTCTCGTCCGCCGTGGACCGGACGGTGAGTCCGGTCGCGTGCGTGTGCTCCGTGAGGGTGCGATCACCCGCGATCAGCTGCATGAGGTGCTGGGCGACCTGCTCGAACCGGTTCCGGCCGCGGACGAGGCTTCGTGAAGCAGTACCTTTTCACCATCATCCTGACGGCCACGATCACGTTCGTGCTGACCTGGGCGGTGTGGCGGCTGAGCCTGCGCTTCAAGCTCTACCCAGGGATCCGCGAACGTGACGTGCACACGACGCCCACTCCGCGGCTCGGCGGCATCGCCATCTTCCTCGGCATCGCCGCTGCGATCGGCGTCTCGGCGGCGAATCCGTTCTTCGAGACGATCTGGGTTCGGCCGCAGACCATGTGGGCGATCCTCGGAGCCTCGTTGCTCATCGCTGTCATCGGCGTCATCGACGATCTGTGGGACCTGGACTGGATGATCAAGCTCGGAGCGCAGTTCCTCGCTGCCGGCGTCATCACCGTCGGAGGCGGCCTGCAGATCCTCTCGCTGCCCTTCGGCGACATCATCGTGTTCTCCAGCTGGTTCAGCATCACGATGACGATGTTCGCGATCGTGATCGTGATGAACGCGGTGAATTTCATCGACGGCCTCGACGGCCTCGTCGCCGGTGTCTGCCTGATCTCGAACGGCGTGTTCTTCGCCTACTCGTACATCCTCACCCGCGACACTGGGCAGTCGAGCTACTTCAACCTGGCCTCCTTCCTCGCTGCAGTCCTGATCGGCGCATGCTTGGGCTTCCTTCCCCTGAACTGGAGCCCGGCGAAGCTCTTCATGGGCGACTCAGGGGCACTGGTGATCGGCCTGCTGATGGCGACGTCGGCGATCGCCCTCACCGGGCAGCTGGACCCGTCGGCGCTCGACCCCGAGCAGATCGGGCGCTCGCAGCTTCTCGGAGCCTTCATCCCGATCCTCCTGCCGGTCCTCGTGGTGCTGCTGCCGCTGCTGGACTTCGGCCTCGCGGTGCTGCGCCGGATGAGCGCGGGCAGATCGCCGTTCTCGCCCGATCGCAAGCACCTGCATCATCGGATGCTCGACCTCGGTCATCGTGACCGCGACGCCGTACTCATCTTCTACGCGTGGGCCGCCGTGCTCTCGTTGGCGGTGCTGCTCATGTACGTCGGCGCCCGCGAGGACTGGCCCGGGCAGTATCTGCCGGGCGTGGCCTTCGGCGTGGTCGGCATCGCCGCCTGCCTCGTCATCACTCTGCCCTCTCGCCGCACGAAGCGTGCGGTCTCCGCTGAGCCCGATCCGACACCCCTGGAGTCCCGATGAGCCCGAGCCCCGTGTCCAGCACGCCGATCCTGCGCCGCACCCTGATCTGGTCGGGGGTCGCGACCGTCGGGCTCGCCGTCGTCGCCGGGGCGCTCGGCTTCCTGTTCGCCCACGTGCCCGGCCTCGTCAGCGGTCTGCTCGGGGTGCTGCTGGCCGCACTCTTCCTCGCGATCACGGCGATCAGCATCCTCGTCGCGAACCGCTGGTACGGCGACCCGCTGTACGTGCAGCTGTTCTTCGCCATCGTCCTCGGGGGGTGGCTGCTGAAGCTCGGCGTCTTCGTCGTGGTGATGATCGTGCTCAGCGGTGCGCCATGGATCCACCCGATGACGTTCTTCCTCTCGATCGTGGCTGGCGTGATGATGTCGCTGGCGATCGATGTGCTCGTGCTGACGCGGATGCGACTGCCCCATGTCAGCGACACGTCTCTGCCCACCGAGGTGCCGGAAGACGTCGCCCCGGGGGTGCGAAAGGGCGCGCCAGCACCGGCTCCGACGGGGGACGAGCCGGATTCGAGCACCCGCTGATTCTGATAGGGTTGAACCGTGCCCGCCGCTCGCCCGCGAGCGCTTGCGCTGTGAAGCACACCGACCGTCGTCGCCCCGGTTCTGACCGGTGCCCCGAAGCTGGAGCCCGCGCTGTTTAATCTTGCTGCGACCTTGACCCCACGACTGGCCTCCGACGGCGAGTTCCACGGGCCCTCGATCAACGAGTTCTTCCCGGAGATCCTCTTCCACGTCGCGGGCATCCCGGTGCATCGCATCCACCTGGTGCAGCTTCTCTCCGTCATCGCTGTCGTGCTCATCCTGTGGCTCGGGACACGTCGCATGAAGGTCGTGCCTGGCCGCTTCCAAAGCCTGGTCGAGATGGGCCTCGGGTTCGTCCGCGGCGGCATCGCGCACGACCTGCTCGGCCGCAAGGACGGCGACCGGTTCCTGCCGATCCTCACCACCATCTTCTTCATGGTGCTGTTCATGAACATCACGGGCATCATCCCGTTCCTGAACATCGCCGGAACCAGCATCGCAGCGGTTCCGCTGCTCCTCGCCGTCATCAGCTATGTCACGTTCATCTACGCCGGTATCCGCCGCCACGGCTTCCGCTTCTTCAAGAACGCGCTGATGCCGCAGGGCGTGCCCGGCTTCGCACTGCCGATCGTGGCGGTCATCGAGCTGGTGTCGACGTTCATCCTGCGGCCGGTTACCCTGATGCTGCGACTGTTGATGAACATGGTCGTCGGCCACATGCTGCTGGTGCTGTGCTTCGCAGCCACCCAGTTCTTCTTCTTCACCGCGGGCGGCGGCTGGGCAGCCCTCGGTGTCGGAACCCTCGCCTTCGGCGGCGCCTTCACCCTCTTCGAGATTCTGGTCGCCGTCCTCCAGGCATACGTCTTCACCGTCCTCACCGCGGTCTACATCCAGCTCGCGGTCGCAGAAGAGCACTGAGCCTCTCCAGGCACTGAGCGGGCGGCCCAGGCCACCCACCCAACGAAAGGAAAACCCCGTGGACGCAACTACGGTTCTCGCAGACATCAACGGTCACCTCGCAGCGGTCGGCTACGGCCTCGCAGCGATCGGTCCGGCCATCGGTGTGGGCATCGTCGTCGGCAAGACCATCGAGGGCGTCGCCCGTCAGCCCGAGCTGGCCGGTCGCCTCCAGGTCCTCATGTGGATCGGTATCGCCTTCACCGAGGCACTTGCATTCGTCGGCATCGCCGTCGGATTCATCCCCTTCCCGTAATCCGCACCGACTTCTGAAGGAGACAGGATGCTGAACGCTCTTGTCACGAACCTCGCGGCGGAGGAGACACCCAATCCGCTCATCCCCGCGTGGTACGACATCATCTGGTCGGGCCTGTGGTTCCTCGTCATCCTCGTCGTCGTCTGGAAGGTCGCCCTTCCGAAGCTGACGGCGATGCTCGACGAGCGCTCCGCCGCCATCGAGGGCAACATCGCCAAGGCCGACGAGGCGCAGAAGCAGGCGGAGGCGGCGCTCGAAGAGTACACGCGTCAGCTCGCTGAGGCGCGCACCGAGGCCGGCGAGATCCGCGAGGCCGCCCGCGAGGACGGCAAGAAGATCGTCGCCGAGGCGAAGGAGACGGCGGCCGCAGAGGCTGCTCGTATCACCGCGACCGCGCACACGCAGATCGAGGCCGAGCGGCAGACCGCTCTCGTCTCGCTGCGGTCCGAGGTGGGCTCTCTCGCCATCGACCTCGCCGGTGGCGTCGTGGGGGAGACCCTCTCCGACGACGCACGTGCGACGGCCGTCGTCGACCGGTTCCTCGCCGACCTCGAAGCATCCGAGAAGGCGGCTCAGTAATGGGCAGCGCGACCACTCAGGCACTCGCGGCGTCCGTCCAGGCGCTCGCCGAGGCGTCCGGCGTCACGCTCGACACCGCGCGGGAGCTCTTCGCCGCCGCACGTGCCGTGGGCGGGTCGTCCCACCTGAGCGGCGCGCTTGCTGACCCCTCGGCTCCGGCCGAGGCGCGGCGGAACGTCGTCGGAGCCGTGTTCGGGGAATTCTCCGCACTCACCAGAGACGTCCTCAAGGTGGCTGTGGCCGAGCGCTGGTCGAACGCCGACCAGCTCATCGACGGTATCGAGGAGCTCGCGATCCGCGCGGCCGCGCTTTCCGACGCGAACGCCGACATCGAGGGCGAGCTGTTCGCCTTCTCCCGCGTGATAGCGGCGAACTCCGAACTCGAGCTGGCCCTCGGCAGCAGGCTCGGCGGCGAGGATGCCAAGGGCGAACTCGTCGAGCGTCTGCTCGCGGGCGGTGCCAGCACGCAGGCGACCCTGGTCGTTTCCTCGCTCGTGCGTCAGCCCCGAGAGCGCCGCATCCGTCAGTTGCTGAACCGGGCGATGAACATCGTCTCCAGCCAGCGCGGGCGCGTCGTCGCCACCGTCTACAGCGCCAAGGCGCTCACCGATGCTCAGCAGAATCGTCTGAGCGACGCTCTCTCGCGTCGCTACGACGGCCGGGTGTCGCTCAACGTCGTCATCGACCCGACCGTGGTCGGAGGTCTGCGCGTGCAGATCGCCGATGATGTCATCGACGGCAGCATCGCAGCACGTCTCGCCGATCTTCGACAGAAGCTCGCGGGCTAACACGATTTTCGCGCGGGGAACCGCGCAGACTCTCTCAATACAAAGGGAAGACAATGGCAGAACTATCGATCAGCCCCGACGTCATCCGTGACGCGCTGAAGGACTTCGCCGCGGCATACGAGCCCACCGGGGCGGCGGCGACCGAGGTCGGCACCGTCATCGACGCAGCCGACGGCATCGCGCACGTCGAAGGACTGCCCGGTGTGATGGCGAACGAACTCGTCACGTTCGCTGACGGCACCAAGGGTCTCGCGCTGAACCTCGACGAGCACCAGATCGGCGTCGTCGTCCTCGGCGACTTCAACGGCATCGAGGCCGGCATGGAGGTCACCCGCACCGGCGAGGTCCTCTCGGTTCCGGTCGGCGACGGCTATCTCGGCCGCGTGGTCGACCCGCTCGGCAACCCGATCGACGGCCTCGGCGCCATCGAGACCGAGGCTGTTCGCGCTCTCGAGCTGCAGGCGCCCGGCGTCATGCAGCGCAAGTCGGTTCACGAGCCGATGCAGACCGGCATCAAGGCCATCGACGCGATGATCCCGGTCGGCCGGGGTCAGCGTCAGCTGATCATCGGCGACCGCCAGACCGGCAAGACCGCCCTGGCGATCGACACGATCATCAACCAGAGGGCCAACTGGGAGTCGGGCGACGTCAACAAGCAGGTGCGTTGCATCTACGTCGCCATCGGTCAGAAGGGCTCGACCATCGCGGGTGTGCGCGGCGCGCTCGAAGAGGCCGGCGCCATGGAGTACACGACCATCGTCGCCGCGCCGGCATCCGACCCCGCCGGCTTCAAGTACCTCGCCCCGTACACGGGCTCGGCCATCGGCCAGCACTGGATGTACGGCGGCAAGCACGTCCTCATCATCTTCGACGACCTGTCCAAGCAGGCCGAGGCGTACCGCGCCGTGTCGCTGCTCCTTCGCCGTCCGCCGGGCCGCGAGGCCTACCCGGGTGACGTCTTCTACCTGCACTCCCGTCTGCTGGAGCGTTGCGCGAAGCTCTCCGACGAGCTCGGTGCGGGATCGATGACCGGTCTGCCGATCATCGAGACCAAGGCCAACGACGTCTCGGCGTACATCCCGACCAACGTGATCTCCATCACCGACGGCCAGATCTTCCTGCAGTCCGACCTCTTCAACGCCAACCAGCGTCCTGCGGTGGATGTGGGTATCTCGGTGTCGCGAGTCGGTGGTGACGCGCAGGTCAAGTCGATCAAGAAGGTCTCCGGAACGCTGAAGCTGGAGCTTGCGCAGTACCGGTCGCTCGAGGCGTTCGCGATGTTCGCCTCGGACCTCGACGCCGCATCTCGCCGTCAGCTGTCGCGAGGCGCGCGCCTGACCGAGCTCCTCAAGCAGCCGCAGTACTCGCCGTATCCGGTTGAGGAGCAGGTCGTCTCGATCTGGGCGGGAACCAACGGCAAGCTCGACACGATCGAGGTCGAGGACGTGCTGCGCTTCGAGCGCGAGCTGCTCGATTATCTGCGTCGCAACACGAAGGTGCTCGACACGCTGCGTGAGACCAATGTCCTCGACGATGACACGGTCGCGGAGCTGAACAAGCAGACGGACGCGTTCATCCTGGAGTTCCAGGGTGGCAAGGGCCACGCCATCGGCGCCCCCGGCCACGAGGAGCACGCCGCCGCCGAGGCGGAGGACGTCAACCAGGAGAAGATCGTCAAGGGTCGTCGCGCGTAACCGCGTGAGGTACTGATCAATGGGCGCTCAACTCAGGGTCTACAAGCAGAAGATCAGTTCTGCTCAGACGACCAAGAAGATCACGAAGGCGATGGAGCTCATCGCGGCTTCGCGCATTCAGAAGGCGATGGCGCGCGTCAAGGCGTCCACTCCCTTCGCGCGAGCCGTGACGAGGGCCGTGTCGGCCGTCGCGACGCACTCGAACGTCGACCACCCGCTCACCCGCGAACCGGAGAAGATCACCCGCTCGGCGGTCGTCATCTTCTCGTCGGACCGCGGTCTCGCGGGCGCGTTCAACTCTCAGATCCTCCGCGAGGGTCTGGAGGTCGCCGAACTCGTGCGCGAGCAGGGCCGGGAGCCGGTGTTCTACCTCGTCGGACGCAAGGCGGTCGGTTACTTCCAGTTCCGTCGCATCGCCGCTGCGGCCGAGTGGACCGGTGACACCGACACGCCGTCGTTCCACACGGCGGAGGAGATCGCACAGAAGCTGCTCGAGGACTTCTCCCGCGGTGGCGACGACGGCGGGGTCGACGAGATCCACCTCGTATACAACCGCTTCGTCAGCATGATGACGCAGTCGCCGGAGTCGGTGCGCCTGCTTCCGCTCGAGATCGCGGAAGCCGACGAGTCGGAAGCGGGGAGCACGGTCTACCCGCTCTACGAGTTCGAGCCGGATGCCGCGACCGTGCTGGACGCGATCCTGCCGGTGTACATCCAGAGCCGCGTCTTCAACGCCCTCCTGCAGTCGTCCGCTGCGAAGCAGGCCGCGACGCAGAAGGCGATGAAGTCGGCCAGCGACAACGCCGACAAGCTCATCACCGACTACACCCGCCTGCGCAACAACGCGCGTCAGGCCGAGATCACGCAGCAGATCGCAGAGATCGTCGGCGGCGCCGACGCCCTCTCATCGAGCAAGTAAACCTCAGGAAAGAGACGAAGAAATGACCCCCACCGCAACGGCTGACCAGCCCGCGACCGCGGTCGTCGGGCGCGTCGCACGCGTCAACGGTCCGGTTGTCGACATCGAGTTCCCACACGACTCGATTCCCGAAATCTACAACGCGCTGAAGACCACGATCACCATCGGCGAGGAGTCGACCGAGATCACGCTCGAGGTCGCGCAGCACCTCGGCGACGACCTTGTCCGCGCCATCGCTCTGAAGCCGACCGACGGCCTCGTGCGCGGCCAGGAGGTGCGCGACACGGGCGAGGCCATCTCCGTGCCCGTCGGCGACATCACCAAGGGCAAGGTCTTCAACGTGATCGGCGAGGTCCTCAACGGCGAGCCCGGTGAGGTCATCGAGGTCACCGAGCGCTGGCCGATCCACCGCAAGGCGCCGAACTTCGACCAGCTGGAGTCCAAGACCCAGATGTTCGAGACCGGCATCAAGTCGATCGACCTGCTCACCCCATACGTCCTGGGTGGGAAGATCGGACTGTTCGGTGGAGCCGGCGTCGGAAAGACCGTTCTCATCCAGGAGATGATCCAGCGCGTCGCGCAGGACCACGGTGGTGTGTCGGTGTTCGCCGGTGTCGGTGAGCGCACCCGTGAGGGCAACGACCTCATCCACGAGATGGAAGAGGCCGGCGTCTTCGACAAGACCGCGCTCGTCTTCGGCCAGATGGACGAGCCGCCGGGGACGCGTCTGCGCGTCGCGCTGTCGGCACTGACGATGGCGGAGTACTTCCGCGATGTCCAGAAGCAGGACGTGCTGCTGTTCATCGACAACATCTTCCGCTTCACGCAGGCCGGTTCCGAGGTCTCCACGCTGCTGGGCCGCATGCCTTCCGCGGTGGGCTACCAGCCGAACCTCGCCGATGAGATGGGTCTCCTCCAGGAGCGCATCACGTCGACGCGCGGTCACTCCATCACCTCGCTGCAGGCGATCTACGTGCCGGCCGATGATTACACCGACCCGGCGCCCGCGACCACCTTCGCGCACCTCGACGCGACCACCGAGCTCTCTCGTGAGATCGCCTCGAAGGGTCTGTACCCGGCAATCGACCCGCTGACCTCGACGTCGCGCATCATGGACCCGCGTTACCTGGGCGAGGACCACTACCGCGTCGCCACCACGGTCAAGCAGATCCTCCAGAAGAACAAGGAGCTGCAGGAGATCATCGCCATCCTCGGTGTCGACGAGCTCTCCGAGGAAGACAAGATCGTCGTGTCGAGGGCGCGTCGCATCCAGCAGTTCCTCTCGCAGAACACCTACATGGCGAAGAAGTTCACGAGCGTCGAGGGTTCGACCGTTCCGTTGAAGGACACCATCGAGTCGTTCGATGCGATCACCCGCGGTGACTTCGACCACGTCGCGGAGCAGGCCTTCTTCAACGTCGGCGGCATCGGAGATGTCGAAGAGAAGTGGGCCCAGATCCAGAAGGAGAACGGCTGACCATGGCGCTGCACGTCAGCCTCGTCTCCGCCGATGCGGAGGTCTGGACGGGAGAAGCGAGCCTTGTGGTCGCGAAGACCGTCGAGGGCGAGATCGGGTTCATGACCGGCCACGAGCCGGTGCTGGCCATCCTCGCCGAGGGTCAGGTCCGGATCACTCAGACCGACGGATCCAAGGTGCTGGCGAACGCGCAGGACGGATTCCTCTCCATGGAGGGGAACAATCTGACGATCGTCGCCGGCAACGCAGCTCTCATCGCGTAACAACCGTACGAGCGCCCAACGACCCGTATAGCGGTCGTTGGGCGCTTTGCGCGCTCCGGATCGCGCGCCGTGTGACGACCACGAGACCGATTCCGACAGCCGAGTGAGTGGAGTGAGTCCCGGGAATGAAGATCCTGCTGCCGCCGTCAGAGACCAAGCGGTCGGGCGGCTCCGGCGCACCGCTGGATCTGCCGGGCCTCGCGCTGCCCTCGCTGTACGACGAGCGACAGGCCATCGTGGACGCGCTCATCAGGCTCGCCGATGACGAGGAAGCGTCCCGCAGGGTGCTCAAGCTGAGCGACCGCCAGCTCGAGGACATTCTTCACAACCGGATGCTGTGCACCGCCGCCACGATGCCAGCCGTCGATCGCTACACCGGCGTGCTGTTCGACGCGCTCGACGCTGCGAGCCTGCCGCCGGCACCCCGCCGCTGGCTCGGAGCACACGTCTGGATCCACTCCGCGCCTTTCGGACCGGTGGGAGCCCTCGACCGCATCCCGGCGTACCGGCTCGCCGCCGGCACCTCGTTGCCGGGTGTGCCGGCGCTGCGTCGCCACTGGGCCGAGGCCACGTCCGCTGCCATAGCCGCCGAACGGCCGGGCTTCGTGCTCGACCTCCGCAGTGAGGCGTATGTCGCGCTGGGACCGATCGCCACGACGGTGACGTCCGCATACATCCGTGTGGTCACGGACGACGGCGAATCCTCCCGCGCGCTGAATCACTTCAACAAGAGGTCCAAGGGAGAGCTGGTTCGCGCACTCGCCGAGGATCGCCCGCGCATTCGCTCCCTCCGAGGACTGCTCGACTGGTCGACACCGCGCGGCATCATCCTCCGCCCGACGGTGACCACCGGAGTCATCGAACTCGTGGTCCGGGACTGAACACTCCGGCGACATCTCTTCGCGTGTGCGATTGATGATCGATTCGCGCGGCCGCTAGCATTGCGTTGCGGAGCTGACGCTCCGTGACGGGGGACGAGATGCGTCTCCCGAGACCAAAGAAATGTGAGTCTCATGGGTTACGACGACTACGGCGCAGGCTACATCGGCCTCCTGCTTGCATACTCCTTCGTGATCTTTCTGATCGCGGTCGCTGGCTACGTCCTGGGTTCTCTCTTCTACATGAAGATCTTCCAGAAGGCGGGCGTGCAGGGAGGCTGGCGAGCATGGGTCCCCGTCTACAACATGATGGTGTTCTTCAAGCTCGGCGACCTGAGCCCGTGGCTCGTCCTCTACGGAGTCGGCGGCGCACTGCTGCTGAGCTGGATCGGCATCGGCGTCATCTTCTCGATCGGGCTCGCCGTACTTTCCGCCATCGCGGCATGGCGCATCGGACTCAAGCTGCAGAAGGACGCGGTCTGGGTCGTCCTGTACGTTCTGCTGAGCATCGTGTGGCTGGGCATCAACGCGTTCGACAAGTCGCGCTGGAACCCGAACATCCCCCCGGCACCATGGGGCGGAAATGCTTTCCTCGCTGATCGCACGGTCTGGCAGGGCGTTCCCTCGCAGCCGTCGGCCGCCGCCGCGCCTCAGGGCTACGGCGCCGCACCTCAGGGGTACGCCCCGCCTGCACCGCAGGGGTACACCCCTCCGGCGCAGCCCGGCTACGCTCCTCCCGCGCAGCCCGGATACACGCCTCCGGCAGCACCGACGACGGGTGGCGCCCCTGGAGTCCCGCCGGTTCCGCCGTCGACTCCGCCGGCACCTCCCGCCGCTCCGCCGGCCGCGCCTCCGGCACCTCCCGCCGGTCCCACGCCGCCGCCGGCGTGATGATGTGAACATCAGGGCCCTCGACCGAGAGGTCGGGGGCTCTGTCGTTCCGGGGCACGGAGCGTACGCTGCGATCCACTTCATCGGCTCGGGTAGCGTGGAGACATGGTCATGTCCTATCGCCGGGTCGGCGCTTCCGGTCTCCTCGTCTCACCCACAGGCCTCGGCTGCAACAACTTCGGCCGAGCCGGTACCGCGACCGAGACGCTCGCCGGTACCCGTGAAGTCCTCGATGCGGCCATCGCCAACGGCATCACCCTTCTCGACACCGCCGACATGTACGGTGCGGTGGCCGGAACCAGCGAGGAGCTCATGGGTGAGGCGCTGGAGGGTCGCCGTGATCGAGTCGTCCTCGCGACCAAGTTCGGGCACGACCGCGACATGGGATACGACTTCCCCGCGGCGCGAGGCTCTCGGCGGTACGTGCGCCGCGCCGTCGAGGAGTCGCTGCGTCGGCTTCGCACCGACTGGATCGACCTCTACCAGCTGCACCTGCCGGATCCGGAGACGCCGATCGTCGAAACGATCGACGCGCTGGACGAGCTCGTGCGAGAGGGGAAGATCCGCTACTACGGGCACTCCAACTTCACCGGATGGCAGATCGCCGAAGCCGAGTTCACTTCGCGGGCCCGGGGGAGCGGGCGATTCATCTCGGCACAGAACCATTACTCGCTGCTGGCCCGAGCCGCAGAGCGCGAGGTGATCCCCGCGGCCGAACGATACGGGCTCGGCCTCCTCCCTTACTTTCCGCTCCACAACGGACTGTTGACCGGGAAGTTCACGCGGGAGGGCGGGCCGGCGTCGAGCCGAATCATGTCGACGCGCAAGCATCTCTGGGAGAACGCTCCGTGGGACGCACTCGACAAGTTCCGCGTGTTCTGCGCCGATCGGGACATCACCATGCTTCAGGCCGCGTTCGGCTGGATGCTCGCGCAGCCCGCGGTTTCGAGCGTCATCGCCGGCGCGACATCGGCATCGCAGGTCGAGGCGAACGCCGCCGCCGGCACGGCGTGGAGCCCGACTGCGGAGGATCTCGCTCTCATCGACGAGCTGTTCCCGCTCCCCGCAGATCCGGGCGCCTGACTGTGAGCGCGAGAGCGCGTTCCACTACGATGTGTGAGTATCCTGCGCTCGCCCGACTGGTTGCAGGCATTTCGGAGGACCCACGTGGCTGAGACGACAACCCAGACGCGCATGATCACGGTCGCGGACCGCGAACTGCAGCTCTCCTGGGCCGGTGCCACGGATCAGGGACGCCGTCGAGACAGCAATCAGGATGCCTTTCTCGCCGAGTTCCCGCTCTTCATCGTTGCGGACGGCATGGGAGGCCACGCCGGCGGTGAGATCGCCAGCCGGAGCACCATCGGTCGCCTGCAGTCGATGCTGGTCGACGGGCCGATCGCGCGTGACGCCATCGAGCGCGCACTCGAGCTCGCCGTCGGTGACATCGCGGCTCACCCCGAGACGACCGACGAAGGGACCGGAACCACGCTCACCGGGGTGTATCTCGACGTCGACGACCACGAGCCGCACTGGGTCACGCTGAACATCGGAGACTCCCGCGTCTACCTCCTGCGCGATGACCGGCTCGTCCAGGTGACCACCGATCACTCCGTCGTCCAGGAGCTGATCGCGGCGGGCAAGCTCTCCCCGGAGGAAGCCGAAGGGCACCCCTACAGCAATGTGATCACGCGAGCGGTCGGGGCGAGCGAGCTGACCGCGCCGGACTACATCATGATCGACGTGCGTCCCGGTGACCGCTTCGTCATCTGCTCCGACGGCCTCACCAAGGAGCTCACCGACTACGGCATCCAGCACTTCCTCCGCGAACACAGCGACCCCGGGTCCGCTGTCGATGCGATGATGGCGGCGGCGCTCGAGAACGGTGGCCGAGACAACGTGACACTCATCGTCGTTCAGGCGGAACCGGATTGGGACGACTCGTCCTCCACAACAACCGAGACCGTCGAATAGGGACGAATCGCTGTGGACAGCGTCCGCTGACACCTCGGCCGCTGGTCGAATGGCCGGCATGGATACGCAGTCGATCGCGCTCCCGCCCTCACCGGTGCCCACGAGGCGCCCGCCCGTGCCGTTCCTCGCGGCCGTCGTCCCGATCGTCGCCGGCACCGTGCTCTGGATGGTCACGGGGTCGCTGTTCGCACTGTGCTTCGCCGCTCTCGGACCTCTGATGCTCGTCGCGTCCCTCCTCGACGGGATGCGCGGCCGGCGGCGGGATCGTCGAGACGCCGAAGCTGCGGCCGAGCAGGGGTGGGCGGAAGCGGAGGAAGACCTCGACCGCCGACGGCGTGAGCTCAGGGAACGGCTCGACCACCGTCATCCCGACGCCGCCCATTGTGTCCTCCAGCCGCCGCTGCGCGGTCCGGAAGGACCGAGTTCCGACACGGAGGTCGTCGTCGGTCGTGGCGCCGTCCAGAGCGGCATCCGCACCAGCGGCGGTGAAGGCGACCGTGCTCGCGCATTTCAGGCGCGCAGCGCAGAACTGGGCGACGCGCCGGTCACCGCTCTTCTCGGCAAGGGCGTGTGCCTGCGTGGTCCGGCCCCGATAGTCTCGGCCGCTGCCCGCGCCCTCGTCGTGCAACTGTGCATGCGCTTCAGTCCTGCTCAACTCGCTCTCGTCGGCGATCTCCCCGATGAGGCGCTGAGCGCGTTCCCGCACGTTCGCACGGCTCGTCGCGGAGCCTTCCGTCTCGGCGTCGCGGCGGTCGGCTCTGGCAGAAACGATGCGGACGCCGTGCTCTGGCTCGCCGCGTCGAACGCCGATGTGCCCGAGGGGGTGACGACCGTCATCGACTGCACGGAGCCGCGGCGGGCGACGCTGCGCACGCCGAGCGGGCTACGGCAGATCGCGGTGGAGTGCCTCTCGGCTGCGCAGACCGAGCTCATCGCGCGGCACAGCGCCGAGCACGTCGAGCACCTCGACATCGTTCCGGATGCGGTGGCGCTGCACGAGCTGGAACAGCGGCATTCGATGAGGGGCCTGCCGGCGGTGATCGGCAAGGGTGAGCAGGGCGACGTCACGCTCGACATCGTCCACGACGGTCCTCACGCGATCGTCACGGGAACCACGGGGACCGGTAAGAGCGAGCTCCTCGTCACCTGGGTGACAGCACTCGCGCAGCACAACAGCCCGGAGACTGTGACGTTCGTGCTCGCGGACTTCAAGGGTGGTACGGCCTTCGAGCCGCTCCGCGACCTGCCCCAGGTGGCCGCGGTGATCACCGATCTCGACGAAGCAGGCGCTCGACGTGGCGTCTCGAGCCTGACCTCTGAGCTCCGTCGGCGCGAGGCGCTGCTGGCAGCAGCCGGTGCCCGCGACATCAGCGACGTCGCGGAACCCCGGCTGGTGATCGTGGTCGACGAGTTCGCCGCCCTGCTGCAGGAACATCCCGATCTTGCAGCCGTGTTCACCGATGTGGCGGCACGCGGTCGGGCGCTCGGCATGCATCTGATCCTCGGAACCCAGCGCGCCTCCGGTGTGATCAGGGACGCGCTGGCCGCGAACTGTCCGCTGCGGATCAGTCTGCGCGTCGGCGATGCGGCCGACAGCCGGCTCGTCCTCGGAACGGATGCGGCAGCCGAACTCCCCGGTGGCGCGAGCTCGCGGGGGCTGGCGCTTGTTCGTCGCCCCCAGGACAGCGACCCGGCCGCTGTCCGCGTCGCTCTGACCGGAGCAGCCGACCTTCGGGGAACGGGGCTCCGATGGGCCGGGGCACGCCGGCTGCAGAGTCCCTGGTTGGCGCCGCTGCCGCGAATGCTCCCACTTGCTGAACTGGAGACCGGGCCGACCACGACGGGCGTGCTCGTTCTCGGTCTTGCGGACGAGCCGGAACGGCAGTCACAGCCGCTCGAGGTGGTGCGCGTCGGCCAGGATCGCGGTCTCGCGGTCCTCGGTGGCACGGGCTCCGGTAAGACCGCCGTCCTCCGCGCGCTCGCCGCGCAGCGACAGGACGCGCTGTGGATACCGGATGACGCCGAGCAGGCCTGGGACGCCGTCACGGAACTGGCTGAGCACGGCGTCGCCCCCGGGACGCTGGTGCTCTGCGACGACCTCGACCGGCTGCTGGCCGACCTTCCGCTTGATCACGCCCAGCAGTTCGCGCAGCGCTGGGACCAGATCGTGCGGGCTGGGGCAGGGTCCACCGTCGTGCTGACGGCGGCGAGAGCAGCAGGACCGGTGGCTCGACTGATCGACGCACTGCCGGTCAGAGCACTGCTGCAGATGCCGAGCAGGCTCGAGCACCTCGTCGCCGGAGGAGAGTCTTCGTCCTACGAGCGGGGGAGACTGCCCGGACGCGCGCGCGTCGGGGAGCGAGAGGTACAGGTGGCGTGGGTCCCGGAGGACTCGATCGCAACGGCGCAGCGGTACGCCTCTGACGCCATGGATGAAACGGTCGGGGCATGGTCGCCGGACGCGCCCGTCACCGGAATCGTCAGCGCCGGAGTGGGCGGTGTCGTCTCCGCGATCGGTGAGGCCTATCCGTGGTGCGATGTGGTGCTCGCCAGCGGCGAGGTGGCGCGCTCATCCCGGCCGCTCATCGTCGTCGGCGATGGCGAGACCTGGCAGCGAAGCTGGGGCCTGTGGCAGCGGATCCGTGCCGAGGGCGAGATTCTCGTCCGCGCGGAGTGCCAGAGCGAACTCCGGCAGCTCGCGGGCGTTCGCGAGGTGCCGCCGTTCGCCAGGATCCACGCAGGTCGAGCGTGGTCCCTCCGCGACGCGAGGGGGCCACGACGGGTCCTGGTGCCCGCCCTGGCGAGATGAGCGAACGCCGTCAGATGCCGACGCCGGTGCGGATCACGCCGACCTCGCGTCCGCCACCGAGGACTGCCAGCGGCAGTGCCTCGGCGAGGCGCTCGACATCGCCGTCCTGGAGTGCGCCCGCCCTGGCGAGGAGAGTCGCCGCGACCACGGTGGCCGCGCGGGCGCCGCCGTCGAGCATCTTGAGCGCGACCGTCGTGCCGTCGGGTGCGACCATCACCATGAAGCCTTCGGCACCGCCCTTGGCGAAGACGCCGAGGGTCTCGATCGCCACGGTGTCAGGGCGACCCGGACCCTCGATGGTCCACGGGTGCTCACGGACGGCTTTGACCAGCGAACCGGCGACGCGGTGCAGTGCGAACGGAGACCGATCCGATGCGCTGCCGATGCGATGGATGGCTCGCGCGATGCCGGTGAGGGTCAGCGCGTACACGGGGGCCCCGCAGCCGTCGATGGCGGTGTGGGCGACCTTCTCGCCGGTGAGGCGTTCGATGACATCTCGGATGTGCGCCTGCAGCGGATGAGCGGCGTCCAGGTAACCCCGTGTCGGCCACCCCGTCGCGACGCACGCACGGAGCATGGCGGCGTGCTTGCCCGAGCAGTTCATCCGGATTCTCGCCGGCTCGCCGTGCTCACGCACCATGTCATCGCGAGCGGCCGTGTCGCTGGGCCATGCGGCGGGGCATGCCAGGTCGTCCTCGGTCAGGCCTCCCTCGGTGAGCATGTCGCGGATGGTCGCCGCGTGACGATCGGTGCCGGTGTGACTGGCCGTCGCGAGCGCCAGCTGCTCTCCCTCGAGCACGGCGCCGGCCGTGATGCACGCCACGGCCTGCAACGGCTTCAGGCTCGAGCGCGGGAGGACCAGCGCGTCGACGTTGCCGTGGCGCGCGACGATGTCGCCGTCCGGCGACAGCACGACCGCCGCCCCGGCGTGGCGGGACTCGACGAATCCACTCCGCTCGACGACGGCGAGTTCAACGGCATCCTGAACGGTGAGAGTCTCCAGCACCCGACAAGCCTAACGAATAGGGTGGCCGCCCTCCGGAGCGTGCTGTCGAGGGCCCTCGTGTCACACCTGACTGGCAGACTGTCGGCATGTCCGATCAGACCTCCGGTCGCCGTCTCGGCGACCATCACTACGAGCTCACCGCCACTTGGACGGGAAATCTGGGCAGAGGCACGTCCGGGTACCGGGAGTACGCAAGGGACGTGACGGTCGCGGCCGTCGGCAAGCCGGAGATCCTGGCGTCTGCTGACAAGCCGTTCCGTGGAGATCCCGGTCGATGGAATCCCGAAGACCTGCTGCTGGCCTCGCTGTCCGAGTGTCACCTGCTCTCCTACCTGCACGCGTGCGTGACCGCCGGCGTCGTCGTGCTGTCGTACACCGACCGCGCGACGGGCCTCATGCGCGAGAACGGCGCGGGCGGCGGAGCGTTCGTCGAGGTCGTCCTGCACCCCGAGGTGGTCGTGGCAGAGTCATCGATGATCGACGCCGCCGAACGCGCCCACGCGCAGGCGAACGAGTGGTGCTTCATCGCGAACTCCGTGAACTTCCAGGTGCGGCACGAGGCGACGGTCACCGCGAAGGACTGAGATCAGCGGCGCTCGTGCGGCAGCGCCTGCTTGATCTTCTCGATCGTGCTCTGCGGCGGCGCCTCGTTGTACGCACCGGCGAGTTCCTGGCCGGAGAGCGCGTGGATCGCGGCCATGATCTGGTCGGTGGCCAGACGCCTGGCCCTGCCACTGGTGGCGGGTCCATGAGCGGAGAGGTCGAGGGGGTCACCGAATCGCACGGTCACCCGCTCCTTCATCGACGGCGTCTTGGCTCCGACCGGCATCACCTTGTCGGTGCCGATCAGGCCGACCGGCACGACGGGCGCCCCGGTCTGGAGCGCCAGGAAGGCTACTCCGGTGCGTCCCTTGTACAGGCGTCCATCGGTGGAGCGGGTGCCTTCGGGGTAGAGCGCCACGGCGAGCCCGTCTTCGAGCAGTCTGCGCTGAAGGTCCAGCGCATCCAACGCCGCCTGCCCGGCTCCCCGCTGCACGGGAATCGCGCCGATCGACTGGAAGAAGGTCCTGCTGAGCGCCCCGCTGAAGCCCGTGCCTTCGAAGTAGCTGGATTTCGCGAGGAAGTGCACGGGGCGGGGGGCTGCGACCGGGATGGCGATGGAATCGATGAAGGAGAGATGGTTGCTGGCGAAGATGACCGCGCCCGCCAGCGGCACGTTCTCCCTGCCTTCCACCCTCGGCCGGTAGATGAAGCGCGCCAGCGGACTGATCAGGCTGCGCCCGAGCCGGTAGGTGAAGCCCGCCTGCCTCGGCTTCGCGGTCTGCGGCGGCGTCGATTCGGGCTCCACGGACTGCTCAGAGGTCATCAGAGCAGATTACTCCGGCATCCATGCCCCACCTGGAATGCGCAAAGGGGCGCGTCTCCCAGCCCGAGCAAAGGGGGATGGGGGAGGATGGGGTGTCCTTCCCGCGATCCTGAGGTCTCACTGTGCGCAAGCGTCCGCTCATCGTCCTGTCCACCGTCGCCGTGGCGACCCTGCTTCTGGCGGGCTGCGCCGGCGAGTCCGCTCCGGAGAGTTCGGCGACGCCGAAGCCGTCGAGCGAATGCGCGCTGGACGCCAAGGCCGGAGACACGTCTGACGCCGTCGTCGTCGAGGGCGAGGGCGCGGACGCCACGGTGAGCGTGCCGGCGGACGCCGCTTTCGCCGGCGTCGAGCGGACCGTGGTCGGGGAGGGCGATGGCGACGACGTCACCGTCGGAGACCTCGTCTCGGTGCGCTACCAGATCGTCGACGCGGCATCCGGCCAGGTGGTCGACTCTTCCGCGCGCGGCGAGAACGGCGTCCTGCCCGTCCTGATGGACACGAACCAGTCCTCCCTGTTCGTCGCAGCGCTCGAGTGTGAACCGATCGGATCGCAGATCGTGCTGGCGCTTCCGAGCGACGTGCTCGGCGAGGGCGCGAGCAACGTCGTCGTCTATGCCGAGGCGCTGGAGCAGCTGCCGACCGTCGCCACGGGCGACCCGGTCGAGCCCACCGCCGGCATGCCCGAGGTCGAGCTCGATGACGACGGCGCGCCGACCATCACGATCCCGGACGGCGACGCCCCCGCTGAGACCGAGGTGGCGCTGCTCAAGGACGGTGACGGGCCCGTCGTCGGTGCCGGCGACCTGGTGGTCGTGCAGTACCGCGGTGTGAAGTGGTCCGACGGCGAGGAGTTCGACTCCAGCTGGGGCCGCGACGCGACGCCGTCTCAGTTCCCGACCTCGGGCGTGGTCACCGGCTTCCGCCTCGCCCTCGAGGGGCAGAAGGTCGGATCCCAGGTCGTCGTCGTGATGCCGCCCAAGGACGGCTACGGTGCACAGGCCGGGCATGAGCTCGAGAAGGAGACCCTCGTCTTCGTCGTCGACATCCTCGCCACCACCCCCGTCCAGCAGTAGCCAATAGGCTGGGCGGCATGCGCCGCGTCATCGTCCTCGGGTCCACTGGTTCCATCGGCACTCAGGCGCTGGAGGTGATCCGCGCCAACCCCCGTCGCTTCGAACTGGTCGGACTCGCCGCGGGGAGCAACGCCGAGATACTCGGCGAGCAGGCGGCGCGCTTCCAGGTGGAGGACACCGCGCTCGGTGCGATCGAGGCCGAGCAGCTGGTGCGCGACGTCGAGGCGGATGTGGTGCTCAACGCGATCACCGGTTCGATCGGACTCGGCTCGACGCTGGCGGCGCTCAAGGCGGGGCGCACGCTGGCCCTGGCGAACAAGGAATCCCTGATCGTCGGCGGCGACCTCGTCTTGGCGGCGGCGGCTCCCGAACAGATCGTGCCGGTCGATTCGGAGCATTCCGCGCTCGCGCAGGCGCTGCGGTCAGGTGGTCCCGGCGAGGTGCGGCGGCTCGTCGTCACGGCATCCGGCGGTCCGTTTCGCGGGCGCAGCCGAGCCGAGATGACACAGATCACGCCCGCCGAGGCGCTCGCGCATCCGACGTGGGACATGGGCCCGATGGTGACGACGAACTCGGCGACGCTGGTCAACAAGGGCCTCGAGGTCATCGAGGCGCACCTGCTGTTCGGTGTCGACTACGACGACATCGAAGTGGTGGTGCATCCGCAGTCGATCGTCCACTCCATGGTCGAGTTCGTCGACGGATCCACGATCGCGCAGGCCTCGCCGCCCGACATGCGGCTGCCGATCTCTCTCGGACTGGACTGGCCGCACCGCGTCGGCGGCGTGGGACGTCCGCTGAACTGGACCGAGGCGACAGCGTGGACATTCGAGCCGCTCGACGACGAGGCCTTCCCGTCCGTCACGCTGGCGAAGGCGGTCGGACGCGCCGGAGCGACGTTCCCCGCGGTCTACAACGCGGCGAACGAGCAGGCGGTCGCTGCATTCCACGAGGGGCGACTGCCGTTCCTCGGCATCGTCGACACGATCGCGAGGGTTGTCGACCGGCATGAGCCACCGGAGAAGCTCACCGTGGAGTCACTGGCAGAAGCGGAGTCCTGGGCGCGGCGGACGGCGGATCGGCTGATCGTTTCCGTCTGAGGCGCCCCCGCACGGGCGACCGACCGGTTCAGTCCTCGTCGTCGTACGGTACAGGCCAGCGCGGTTCGGGCACCGGCCAGCCGGCCGCACGCAGCGCGCGTCGGGCGAGCTCTCGCGCGGAGTAGGGCGTCCGGACCCCGCGGATGTCCCGATAGTCCTGGTGGCCCGGGCCCGCCCAGAGGATGGCGTCGCCTTCTCCCACGAGGCCGACGGCGGCGACGATCGCCGCCTCCGGCGGTGAGTACTCATGGATCTGGGCATCCGGTCGCGCGCTGCGCGCGCCGGCGACCAGCGTTGCTCTGATCGAGGCGGGGTCCTCGAAGCGCGGGTGATGGTCGGTGACGACGAGGATGTCGCTTCCCTCGACGGCGGTGCGTGCCATGTCGAACCGCTTGCTGGCGTCACGATCGCCGTCGGCACCGAAGAGCATGAGTACCCGTCCAGGGGTCACGCGGCGGACGGCGGCGAGGGTCTTCTCGAACGCGTCGGGGGAGTGGCCGAAATCGACGAAGACGGCGGGGCCCTTCTCACCCGACACGAGCTGGGTGCGGCCCGGGAGGTACGCGCGGATGCCGCGGTCGTGATCGAGCGCTGCGGTGATGCGATCCCACGCGTAACCACCCTCGAGCAGCATCACGATGGCGAGCGCGGCGTTCGCCGCCATGTGCGGACCGATCACGGGCACCGTGGTGGTGAGCGTTCGGCCCTGGGGACCCGACATCGTGAACGTCGTGCCGCTGGCGCGTTCGTCGTCGATGGCGACCACCCAGTCGGCGCGCGCTGCGGCTTCGGCGTCGGCTGCGATCGTTGGAGTGCCCACGGTGACGACAGGGATCTCGGCGCGCTCGACGACGACAGCGCCGGATGGCGAGTCGAGGCAGATGACGCCACGTCGCGCGCGATCAGCGCGGAAGAGCGGCAGCTTGGCCTGGAAGTACTCCTCCATATCGGCGTAGTCGTCGAGATGGTCGTGGCTGAGGTTCGTGAACCCGGCGACGTCGAAGAGGATCCCGTCGACGCGGTGACGCGAGAGCGCTTGCGCGCTGACCTCGACGGCCACCGCCTCGACCTGCCGCTCGCGCATCAGCGCCAGCAGCGCGTGCATCTCGGACGCTTCGGGCGTGGTGAGCCGCGAGACGATGACCTCGCCGGCGATGTGGCGTTCGGCCGTGGAGGACAGGCCCGTCACGACCCCGAGCTGATCGAGGATCCCCTCGAGCAGATGCGAGACGCTCGTCTTGCCGTTGGTCCCGGTCGTGGCGAAGAGCAGTGGTAGGGGGTCGTCAGCACCCGTGCCGTACACCCAGGCGCTCAGCGCGCCGAGAACTGAGCGCGGATCGTCGACGACCAGCACCGGTAGTCCGGACGGCGCAGCGATCGCCGCGCCCGCCTCGTCGGTGATGACGGCGACGGCACCCTTCTCGGCCGCGCTCACGGCGAACTCGGCACCGTGGCGATTGATCCCCTGGATGGCGACGAACGCCTCGCCGGCGCGAAGGTCGGCGGTGGCGAGGGTGATGCCGGTCACAGCCACCCCGGAGACATCGCCGCGAACCTCGCGCGCGAATCGAGCGGCGAGTTCGGAGAGCTCTCGCCGCGGAGGGTCGGCGGGGCGGAGCACAGGGGGCAGGCTCGGTTGTTGTTCAATCGACATGGCGCATCCATGATCTCATGGCGTGATGGGCCGAACCCGCTGCGGCGCGTCCCGCCGCCCCGTCGTCGCGGAATGACGAGGGGAGGCGACGAGACGCGCCGCGACCGATCAGGCCCGCCGGCGATAGGCCAGTGCGGCCACGATCAGCGCGGCCACGCCGGCGACGAGCCCCGCGCCGGAGAGGATCGTCGGCAGTACGACAGGTTCTTCCTCCGTCGCGATGGGCTCAGGGGAAGCGTGGTGCTCTTCCGAACCGGCCACCACGGCGACGAGGGGCGCGGGGGCCTCCAGATCATGGGGATCCTCGCCCTTCTCCGCGATCTCGGTCCACTCGGTCGTCCCCTCGATGCAGTGCTGCTCGACGGGGAAGGCGAGCGCCTCCGGTGCGTTCTCGTCGAGGCCGACGGACATGCTGACGGCTCCTCGCATGTCATTCGGGACCGGGCTCACCGCCGTGTAGGTCACAGCGCTGACCAACGCGTCGTCGCCGCGTTCGATGTCGATGACCCAGTCGCCATCCAGCGTCGGTGCGGCGGACGTGAGCCCCTCCGGCATGGTGATGCGCAGTGCCGTCGTGGGAGAACCCTCGCAACCGTGGGAGAACGAGAAGGTGAGCACGCCGTAGTCGCCGGCGGTGAGCTCTTCTGGGCTGACACCGACGTGTGCGCTGGCGGCCATGGGGGCTGCCAGGACGATCCCGGCGGTGAGGGCGGTGGCGGCGGCGATGCTGCCGCGGCGGGTTGTACGGGACATGGTTGTTGCTCCTGAATGCTCGATCGCGGGCGCGAAAGCGCGACCGCCTGAAGAATGGGTCGCCGCCTCTTCGAGGTCGGCGCGTGTACACGTGCGGCGGATCAGCCGCGTGCGAGCACAGGAGGGCCGCGGAGTGACGCGACGGCGGCGAGGCCCGCGTCGTGGACCGGGCGCAGGGTGGAGCGAAGGGCGTGCGGCGGTTCGTGCCGGGCCGGCGTCGGTGCGAGGGCGCGCCGCGTCAGGGCTCGCACCCAGCCGGCCACGCCATGGAGCAACCGCTCACCGTGCCAGATCAGCGTCGTCGTGAGCGCGGCCGCCACGAGGTGCGAACCGACCATCGCCGCGTCGGG
Source organism: Microbacterium sp. (assembly GCF_031179285.1). Classification (GTDB taxonomy): domain Bacteria; phylum Actinomycetota; class Actinomycetes; order Actinomycetales; family Microbacteriaceae; genus Microbacterium. Next base: position 57,990 of record NZ_JAPSHY010000001.1, read on the forward strand.
GGCGGCGGCAGAGGCGAGCGGTTCGAGAACGCTCAGGTCGACGTGATGGTGGTGACGGCCGATGCCGGCCACGCCTGTCGGCGCCCCGAGCAGCAGGAAGACAGTGTGGAAGGCGCCCTGCGACGCGAACACGGTGGCGGCGATCCGGACACGGCGCGGACGGGCACCGATCAGCAGCGCGGCCGGCGCGGTGAGCAGCACCGACAGCGCGACGACGAGCAATGCGTGCGGCGCGGCACCGCCGCCGATGGTGTGGGACACGGCGGCGAGCAGGGTCGCGATGCCGGACACGGAAGCGGCGCGCAGGAGTCGCAGCTGCCGGGTGGTCACCGTCCCAGCCTATTGCGGATCGCGGAATCGTCCGTCTCGATGCCGGGCGGATTCCTAGGGTGCGACCACTACCGTGGGGACGTGGAGTTCCTGCTGTACCTCGGCGGCATCGTGTTCATGCTGATCGGCCTCGGCCTGTCGATCGGTCTGCACGAGGTGGGTCATCTCGTTCCGGCCAAGCTGTTCGGCGTGCGCGTCGGGCAGTACATGATCGGATTCGGGCCGAGGATCTGGTCGAGGAGATTCGGCGAGACGGAGTACGGCTTCAAGCTGCTGCCGCTCGGCGGATTCATCTCCATGTCGGGCATGTATCCCGCATCGAAGGACGCCGGGCCCGCACGGGGCGTGTTCCGTGCGCTGATCCAGGACGCCCGGTCCGCGAACGACGAGACGATCGCCGAGGGCGCCGAGGAGCGCGTCTTCTACCGGCTTCCAGTCTGGAAACGCGTGGTGGTGATGCTCGGCGGGCCGATGATGAACCTGCTCCTGGCGGTCGTCATCTTCACCGTGCTCGCGTCGGGCATCGGATTGCAGCAGGGAACGACGACGATCGCGTCTGTGAGTCAGTGCGTTCTTCCGGCCGGGTCCGCGCAGACGGAGTGCGACGCCGACGATCCAGCGTCGCCGGCGGCGGAAGCGGGCATCCGGCCGGGCGACGTCCTGATCTCGATCGAAGACCAGCCGGTTTCGACCTTCGCGGAGGCCACCGCGATCGTGCAGGCGTCCCCGGGGGAGAAGCTCGCCGTGGTCGTCCGCCGCGACGGAGTGGAAGAGGAGCTCACGCTCACCCCCATCGCGGCGGAACGCGAGATCACCGACGCCAGCGGCCAACCGGTGCTCGACGCCTCCGGCGAGCAGGTCGTCCGCGAAGTCGGGTACGTGGGGATGGGCTCCCAGATGGGTCTGGTGCCGCAACCGCTGGCAGTCGGTCCTCAACTGACCGCGGAGAACGTGGGACGGGTCGCCACCCTGGTCGCAACACTCCCGGTGCGGCTGTGGGACGTCGGTGTGTCGCTCGTGACCGGGACGGAGCGCGACCCCAACGGACCGCTCAGCGTCGTCGGCGTCGGTCGGCTCGCCGGTGAGGTGGCGGCCACCGAGGCACCGGTGCTGAACAGGTTCGCCGTGCTGTTGGGCCTGCTCGGGTCGCTCAACATCGCCCTGTTCGTGTTCAACCTCATCCCGCTGCTGCCACTCGACGGCGGGCACGTCGTGGTGGCGCTGTGGGAGGGCATCCGTCGCGCCTGGGCGAAACTGTTCCGTCGCCCGCCACCCGCGCCGGTCGATGCGACCCGACTCGTGCCGCTCACGGTGATCGTGGCGACTCTGCTGATCGCGATGGGGGCGCTGCTGCTCGTCGCCGACGTCTTCAATCCGGTGAGCATTCTCCAGTAGCTGTCGATTTCGGCCTTGCCTGTTCGCTGACACCGTGCAACGGTTCAGATGACCGTGACGAATCGCACGGAAGGAATGCCATGAAATACGTACTGATGTTCACCTCGGACCCGGCGCTGGACGCCACGGTGCCGGAAGAGCAATCCGAAGCGGACGTGCAGCAGATCTATGAGTGGTTCGAGGCCAATGCCGCTCATGTGCTCGAAGGAGGCGCCGCGCTGCACGACGTCTCGACCGCGACGACGGTGCGCTTCGGCGACCAGGGGCCGGTCGTCGTGGACGGACCGTTCACCGAGGCGAAGGAGGTCATCGGCGGCTTCTCCATCATCGATGTCCCTGATGCCGACGCCGCCATCGCCCTCGCGCGCACCTGGCCCTCGCTTGTGCACCCGGGCAACGCGGTCGAGATCCGACCCATGTTCGATGACGAGGAAGTCTTCGGGAAGTGACGATGTCGGGTGCCGCATCCGGTGCGACGGCAGCGGGCGCGGCATCCGACGCCGCTCTGGGCCGGGTCGTCCGGCATGAGGCGGCGTACATCGTCGCCGCCCTGAGCCGGATGTTCCGGAGCATCGACATCGCAGAGGAGGCGGTGGCCGCTGCCGTCGAGGAGGCGCTGCGCGAGTGGCGGGTGCGCGGGGTCCCGCCCAACCCCGGCGGCTGGCTCACCGCCGCGGCCCGACACAACGCGCTGGATCGGATCCGTCGCGAGCGCCGATACGCGCAGAAGCTGCAGTCGCTGGAACAGGGGCGACCTGCCGCGTCCGCTCCGGTGGAGGTCGACGAACGATTGCCGCTGCTGTTCGGCTGCTGCCACCCCGCACTCGCGCCGGAAGCGCAGCTCGCTCTCACGTTGCGCGCGGTGGTCGGGTTGACGACCGAGCAGATCGCTCGCGCGACGTTGGAGCCTGCGACGACCGTCGCACAGCGGATCGTGCGCGCCAAGCGCAAGATCACCGCCTCCGGTATCCCGCTGCGCGTGCCGGAGGGCGACGATCGTGCCGCGCGGCTCGATCTCGTCCTCACCGTGATCTCGGTGATGTACGACACTGCCCACCTCAGACGAGGGGGTGATGCCGCGGCCGATCGCGATGTGGCCGATGACGCCATCTGGCTCGCGCAGGTCGTCGCCGCCGCGCTGCCACAGGAAGCGGAGGCGCACGGGCTTCTGGCTCTGGTGCTGTTCCACCGCTCGCGGGAGCGGGCACGGGCCGTCGATGGGCGCCTCGTGCCGCTGCCGCGTCAGGATCGCAGCCGCTGGGACAGCGCGCTGATCGCCCAGGCGCAGTCGGCCCTGCGGCGTGCGGCGGATCTTCGCCGACCCGGACGCTGGCAGTACAACGCCGCGATCGCGGCATGCCATTCGGATGCACGGCAAGCAGGTGATACCGACTGGCCGCAGATCCTCGTCCTCTACGACCTGCTGCTGACCTGCGACCGGTCGCCGATCGTCCGCCTGAACCGCGTCGTCGCGCTGGCCGAGGTCGCGGGCCCCGACGTCGCACTGGCAGAACTCGACGCCCTCGCGGCGCGGCTGGTGCGGTCCCATCTCTGGCACGCCGTCCGCGGCGAGATGCTCCGCCGGACCGGGCGCGCCGCCGAGGCGAGAGCAGCCGAGCAGACGGCCAGGGGTCTCGCCGTCAACGAGGCGGAGCGGCGGCTGCTGGCCGAGCGGCTCGGAATCTAGGCCAGCGAGTGGGCGATCAGGCGCTCCAGTGTGCGGATGCCGTCGCGGGAGAGGATCGACTCGAGGTGCCCCTGTACCGAGGCGAAGCGCTCGCCGCGAAGCGCGTACACGTCGCCGGTGACGGCATCCGCTGAGACCTCCGCGCCTTCGACACCGTCCGCTCCCGGCGCCGTGCGCGCGGTGAAGGTGTTGTAGAAGCCGATCGAGGCCTCCTCGCCGAACAGCGGGACGGACTTCTGCAGCCCCTGATGCGGTCGCTCCAGCGGCATCAGGGGGATCCCGAGCCGATCGCTGAGGATCTGGTGACTGAGGCAGACCGCGAGGAGGGGAGTTCGCTGGTCCAGCCGGCGTGCGACGATCCCGCGCATCCGCGCGATCCGCGGGCTGTCGGTGTCGCGCGGATCGCCCGGGCCGGGGCCGGCGACGACGAGATCGGCGGCATCGAGGTCGGCATCGAGCGCATCCGCCCAGGCGGTGATGGCGACCTCGAGGCCGAGGTGGCGGAGCTGATGCGCGAGCATCGTGGTGAATCGATCCTCTGCGTCGACCACGACGGCCGTGCGCCCGCGGAACGGACCGTCGACGCCGTCGCCCTGGGGATTGATCCAGAACTCGGCGAGCCGTCCGTTGCGCGAACCCAGGAGGTCGGCGATCGCCGGATCGTCCGCGAGAGCGGACTCGCCCGTCGGCGCGTCGGTATCGGTTCGAGCCTCGGCCACGCGATCGCGGTCGACGGCGCCGATCGCGCCGAGCACGCCGGCCGCCTTGCCATGGGTCTCGCTGACCTCACCGTGCGGGTCGGAGTGGCGCACCAGCGTCGCACCGACGGGGACCCGCAGCACTCCGTCTTTCAGGTACACCGTGCGGATCAGGATCGGGGCGTCGAGGTCGTGTCCGCCGTCACTGTTCGGGGTGAAGAGTGCGGCGACCCCCGAGTAGTAGCCGCGGGGGCGGCGCTCGTGACGCCGGATCACCGTACAGGCGTTCTGCATGGGGGACCCGGTCACCGTCGGAGCGAACATCGTCTCCCGGAGGATGTCGCGGGGGTCGAGCCGGCTGCGCCCTCGCAGCATGTATTCGGTGTGGGTGAGGCGGGACATCTGCTTGAGATGAGGCCCGGTGATCCTGCCGCCGTCCGAGCACACGGCGCTCATCATCTTGAGCTCCTCATCGACGACCATGAAGAGCTCCTCGGTCTCCTTGGCCGAGGAGAGGAACTCGATGAGGGTCTCCTTCGTGGCACCGCCGGCGGGGTGGCGGAACGTGCCGGAGATGGGATTCATGGTCACGATCCCGTTGCGGGCGACGACGTGGGCCTCCGGGCTCGCGCCGACTGCGATCAGGCCGGGCGTGACGACGGCGAACGTCCAGTACGCGCCGCGCTCGTGGGTGAGGAGAGCTCGGAACCAGGTGAGCGCAGCGGTTCGCTCATCGGCCTCGACGTGAGCGGTGAAGTCGCGTCGGATGACGAAGTTGGCACCCTCGCCGCGACCGATCTCGTCGGCGATGACACGCTCGACGATCGTCGCGTAGTCGTCGTCGGCGATGTCGAACCCGGCGTCCTGCAGCGGGATCGGCGTCTGGGGAAGCGCGCCCAGCAGTTTGTCCGTGGGCAGGTGGACGTGCTCGTCGACGACCAGACAGCGCAGCGGGGCGCCGTCGTCCTGAGCGACGAAGCCGCGCTCTCGCACCTGGCGGTACGGGACCATCGCGAAGACCTCGCGCGCGACGCCGCCCGCGGTCAGCGGGATGTCGGCCAGCAGGTCGACGTCGACGACCTCGCCGGAGAGCAGCTCGACGGTGTCGGCGTCGTCTCGGGCGATGAGCACGAAGGACGCGGTGGTGTCGGCTGCGAGCTCGGCGAGGCGAGAGAGGGTCATTGATGTCTCCTGTGCGGGGCTCCGGCTCGGCTCAACGAAAAGACCGCCCCGGAGGCGGTCTGGATTCGTGGGAACGCGAACACACCGCCTAGGAGGCGGGCCACCAGGTGACGTTCGCGAGCATGGGCCGAAACTACCACAGGACGGCGGGCGGGACCGGCGGATGACGACCGCTGCCGGCGGTCGGCATCCAGCCCTCGCCCGTCGTGGCGGCGTAGGCTTGAGGCGTGCCAGCAGTGAACCTTGGGATGCCGCGCATCCCCGAAGTCCTCGCCCCGCGCCGCAAGTCCCGCCAGATCAGAGTGGGCAAGGTGCTCGTCGGCGGCGACGCCCCGGTCAGCGTTCAGTCGATGACGACGACGAAGACCACGGACATCAACGGGACGCTGCAGCAGATCGCCGAGCTCACGGCATCCGGCTGCGAGATCGTCCGTGTCGCCGTTCCGACCCAGGACGACGCCGATGTGCTGCACATCATCGCGAAGAAGAGCCAGATCCCGGTCATCGCCGACATCCATTTCCAGCCGAAGTACGTCTTCCAGGCGATCGACGCCGGATGCGCCGCCGTCCGCGTCAACCCGGGCAACATCCGCAAGTTCGACGACCAAGTCGGAGCGATCGCCAAGGCAGCCAAGGATGCCGGAGTCTCGCTTCGCATCGGCGTGAACGCCGGGTCGCTCGATCCGCGGCTGCTGCAGAAGTACGGCAAGGCGACCCCTGAGGCGCTCGCCGAGAGCGCCCGCTGGGAGGCTTCGCTGTTCGAGGAGCACGACTTCCACGATTTCAAGATCTCGGTCAAGCACAACGACCCCGTCATCATGGTGCAGGCCTACCGCCTGCTCGCGCGGATGGGGGACTGGCCGCTGCACCTCGGTGTCACCGAGGCGGGACCCGCCTTCCAGGGCACGATCAAGAGCGCGACCGCCTTCGGCATCCTGCTCGGCGAGGGGATCGGCGACACGATCCGCGTCTCGCTGTCCGCGCCGCCGGCCGAAGAGGTGAAGGTCGGGCACCAGATCCTGCAGTCGCTGAACCTGCGAGAGCGCAAGCTCGAGATCGTCTCGTGCCCGTCATGCGGTCGCGCCCAGGTCGACGTCTACACGCTCGCGGAGAACGTGACCGAGGGACTGAAGGACATGACCGTGCCGCTGCGCGTCGCCGTCATGGGTTGTGTCGTGAACGGTCCGGGTGAGGCGCGCGAAGCCGATCTCGGGGTCGCCTCGGGCAACGGCAAGGGACAGATCTTCGTCAAGGGTGAGGTCATCAAGACCGTCCCCGAGGCCGACATCGTCGCGACCCTCATCGAGGAGGCGAATCGCATCGCGGCCGAGATGGGTCCGGATGCACCGATCGGCACCGCGCAGGTCGTCGCGAGCTGACCCGTACACTCTCATCGTGCCGATCGACGGTGGAGCACCGCGCGGCTCAGCCGCACCCGGCCGCCGGGTCTGCATTCAAGGAGGAACATGTCCGCCACCGCTGTGACGTTCGCGGACGGGAGCGTGACCGGCCGCAGTGTCATCACGCGGGTGCAGGCGAGTCCTGTCGGCCCGATCGTCGTGCTCGAGAAGACACCGTTCCACCCCGTGGACCATACCTGGCCGGATCAGCCGGGGGACTCCGGATCGCTGATCGCCGGCGGCAGTCGCGTCGACGTCGCCGAGGCGCTGATGGCAGCGGTGAGCGACGAGGGGGACTTCGCCGTCGGGGCCGACATCCCCGTCAAGCGCGGAGCCGCCGGATGGACGTGGCTGGTCGGCCACCGTCTGACCTCGGACGCCCCGGACTGGCTCACCCCGGGAGCCGAGGTGAGTCTCGAGGTCGATTCGAACCGACGCGCCGGACTCAGCCGCGGGCACACCGCGTGCCATCTCGCGTCGCTCGCCCTGGATCTGGCAGTGGCTGACCTGTGGCGGAAGGATCCGGGCGTCGACGCCCTCGGCACCCCGGACTTCGAGGGCAGGGCGAATCAGTCGAGTCGTATCCATGAGGACGGCAGCGTCGACGAGTACCGGCTCGGGAAGAGCCTCCGCAAGGCCGGATTCGACACCGAGACCTTCGCCGCGACACTCGATGAGCGAGAAGCACGGATCAACACGCGTCTGGCGGCGTGGGTCGAATCAGCCGCTCGCAGCAGGATCGAGGCCGACGGACCCACGATCGTCGATCGTCGATCGTGGCACTGCGAGCTTCCAGAGGGTGAGGCGGTCATCCTCTGCGGCGGAACTCATGCGACGACGCTGGCGGAGTTCTCGCGCATCTCGGTGATGCTCGACCTCAGCGATCCGCAGCTGCTGGTGATGACCACCACGGCGGCTCCTGCGCGCTAACCAGTCTCCACCGGCGAGAACTCCACCTCACCGCGAGCGATGTCGGCGCGGACGAGTCGCAGCGAGATCCTCCTTCCCGGAGCCGCACCCGCGGGGACGGGGGCCGTCGCCGTCACGGCCGGCTCCGCGATCTGGATCGTCGCACGTTCCTCCCGCAGCTCGATCACGGTCGCCTCGATGACGGATCCGACGAGCGGTGTCAGCAGCGCGGCCTCGACGCAGTTGATCGTCGCGGAGTCGAGCTTCGACGCGCGCTGCGCCGACGCCTGCATCAGGTCGGGCAGCTCGGCGAGCGACTCCCGCGCCCAGGCGGGGATCTCCTCACCCGTCGACACCGCGAGGCAGATGGCGAGCGACCATCGGTCGACGAGGCGCCGCAGCGGTGCCGTCGCGTGCGCGTAGGGCGCAGCGATCGCGGCCTGGCCGGTGTCGGCAGGCGCTGCACCGTCGAAGGCCCGGTATCCGGCCCCGCGGAAGAGCGACGCCGCCGCCTCCAGCACCGGAAGCGTCATCGGATCCTCCCGGTCGAGACCTCGCAGATAGTCGCCGTACCGACCAGCGGTCCAGGGTCGGCCCAGCGCCTCCGTCTGCCTCCGGAACGCGGCGAACGACTTCTCATCAGGCTGCGGCATGGTGCGCAGGATCCCGACTCCGGCCTGAAGCATCAGGGTGGCCGCCGCCATCCCCGTCATCAGCGAGAGCTGCGCGTTCCATTCCTCGACGGGGAGGGGATGCCGCCGCTCGATGGCGTAGCTTCCGTCCGCGGCCCGCACCACCTCCTCGTCGGGCAGGTTCAGGCTCGCGCCGCCTCGCAGCCGCTCCTGCTCGACCCGGAGGGCACCGATCACCGGCAGCAGGGAGACAGCGCTGTCCTCACCACGGTCCAGCGTTTGCTGAGCCGACACGTAGTCCAGCTGCGCGCGCGAGCGGATGATCGCGCGTTCGAGCCAAAACTCCGACACGGCGCCGGCATCATCCAGATCGAACGTCCAGACCAGCGCGGGGCGATCCACGTTCGGCAACAGCGACGCGCGGTCCTCGCTCAGAACCGGTGGATGCAGCGGTATCGAGCCGTCCGCGGCGTACAGCGTCTGACCACGACGGCGGGCCTCGGCGTCGACGGCTCCGCCCGGCGTCACGAACCCCGGCACGTCTGCGATCGCGTAGCGCACGGTGTAGCCGGTGCCTCGGCGTTCGAGGTGGAAGGCCTGATCCAGGTCGCGCGAGCCGACCGGATCCAGGGTCGCGAACGCGACATCGCGCAGATCCAGCTCCGCAGGTGCGGGAGCGGCAGCCTCGGCTTCGGCGAGTGCGGACGGCGGGAATGAGACCGGAGCGTCGACCGACTCCCGCAGCGCCGCGAGCGCCGCGGCGAGCTCGGTCTGGGCGGCGGACGCAGCGACGTGCGATCGACGGTGAGGCATGGATCCACCATATGGGGGTGTGCGACCCGAGGTCCCGCCCCGCCGGGTTAGCGTGGAGGCATGACCACAGCTTCGAAAGCTCAGACCCTCGTCGGACTCTACGAGGCGCCGGAGATCCTCCGCGTCATCAACGTCTGGGACGTCGTGTCCGCACGCGCGGTCGCCATGCTCCCCGAGTCGAAGGCGATCGCCACGGCGGGCCACGGCATCGCCTCCAGCTTCGGATATGGCGACGGCGCCATCCCGCGCGACGTGATGCTCGACATGGTCGGCCGGATCGCTGCGGCGGTGGAACTGCCGGTGACGGCCGACCTCGACGACGGATACGGCGACGCGGGCGAGACCACGCGCCGTGCCATCGCCGCGGGTGTGGTCGGCGCGAACGTGGAGGACAGGCTGAAGCCGCTCGGCGAATCGGTCGCGGCCGTCGAGGCGATCGTGAAGGCGGCGTCGGCCGAAGGTGTGCCGTTCGCGCTGAATGCGCGAACCGATGCCTTCGTGCGCGCGGGGGGCCGCTCCGCGAAGGAGAGCGTCGCCGACGCGATCCAGCGCGGCCGCGCCTACCTCGATGCCGGGGCGACGTGCATCTTCGTGCCCGGGCTGCTCGATGCGTCCTTGACCCGCCAGCTGGTCGATGGGATCGGCGAGCGGAAGGTCAGCGTCATCGGCATCCCCGGAGCGCTGGCCGCCTCGGAGTACGAGACCCTCGGCGTCGCGCGGATCTCGTACGGCCCGCTGCCGCAGCGCGTCGCGCTGACGGCGCTTCAGGAGCTCGCATCGAGCCTGTACGGGGGAGGCGTCGTGCCGACCGGGCTCCCGGCTCTCAACTGACGAAGGCCCTTCCGGGCTCGACAAGGCGGGTGCCACGGGGTCACTAGACTTGGCCCGTGGTCACTCGTCTCTCCCATCTGTTCCTTCGCACGCTCCGCGAGCACCCCGCCGATGCGGAGGTCGCCAGCCACCGCCTGCTGGTGCGCGCCGGCTATATCCGCCGTGCCGCACCGGGGATCTTCACGTGGCTGCCGCTGGGACTGAAGGTGAAGGCCAGGATCGAGAGCATCGTCCGCGAGGAGATGGCGAACGCCGGAGCGCAGGAGGTGCACTTCCCGGCTCTCCTGCCGCGCGAGCCGTACGAGCTCTCCGGCAGGTGGCAGTCCTACGGCGACGGGATCTTCCGTCTTCACGACCGTAAGGGCGCCGACTATCTGCTCGCGCCGACCCACGAAGAGATGTTCACCCTCCTCGTGAAGGACCTCTATTCCTCGTACAAGGACCTGCCGCTGACGATCTTCCAGATCCAGGACAAGTACCGCGACGAAGCTCGTCCGCGCGCGGGGCTCCTGCGTGGGCGCGAATTCACCATGAAGGACGCGTACTCCTTCGATGCCTCGGATGCCGGGTTGGAAGCGAGCTACGAGTCCCAGCGCGACGCCTACGAACGGATCTTCCAGCGCCTCGGCTTGGAGTACGTGATCGTGGCCGCCGACAACGGACTCATGGGCGGCGCACGCAGCGAGGAGTTCCTGCACCCCACGCCTGTCGGCGAAGACACCTTCGTGCGCAGCGACGGCGGGTACGCCGCGAATGTGGAGGCGTTCACGACGGCCGTGCCCGAGGCGATCGCCTTCGATGCCGACGCGTCGCCGGTCGTCTTCGACTCGCCCGACACGCCGACAATCGAGACCCTGGTCGCGCACTGCAACGCTCACTTCGACGGGGAGTACACCGCGGCCGACACTCTGAAGAACGTCGTGCTGGCGCTCACACACGTCGACGGCACGCGTGAGCTCGTGGTCGTCGGCCTCCCGGGTGATCGCGAGGTCGACGAGAAGCGCGCCGAGGTCGCCTTCGCGCCTGCCGAGGTGGAGACCGCCACCGCAGAGGACTTCGAGAACAACCCGCTGCTCGTGAAGGGGTACATCGGCCCCTGGTCACCGACCGGTGCCGTGCTCGGCGAGGACTCCGCCACCGGCATCCGCTACCTCGTCGACCCCCGAGTGAGCGAAGGCAGCAGCTGGATCACGGGAGCGAACATCGACCAGAAGCACGCTCACTCGGTCGTCGCCGGCCGGGATTTCTTCGCGGACGGCATCGTCGAGATCGCGAACGTGCGCGCCGGTGACCCTGCCCCGGACGGATCGGGTCCTGTCGAACTGGCCCGCGGCATGGAGATCGGTCACGTCTTCCAGCTCGGCCGCTTCTTCGCCGAGACCCTCGGGCTGAAGGTGCTCGACGAGAACGGCAAGCTCGTCACCGTCACCATGGGCTCCTACGGCATCGGGATCACCCGCATCCTCGCGATCATCGCCGAACTCCACAACGACGACAAGGGGCTCATCTGGCCCGCGTCCGTCGCACCCTTCGACGTCCACGTCGTCGCCGCGGGTCGAGACCAGGTCGTGTTCGACACCGCAGCCGAGATCTCCGACCAGCTGGAATCCGCAGGTCTCGACGTCCTCTACGACGACCGCGCCAAGGTGTCGCCCGGCGTGAAGTTCGGCGACGCGGAGCTGGTCGGCGTGCCGAAGATCGTCATCGTCGGCCGCGGCGCCGCCGACGGCCTGGTGGAGCTGTGGGATCGGCGTACAGGTGAGCGGGAGTCCGTCGCCGCCGCCGGGATCGTGGCCCGGCTCTCGGGTCGCTGAGCCGCCGGAGGAGTTCGCCGGGTCGATCGCCCGCGCGGGTCGCGACGTGACAGGGTGGAACCATGAGCAATGCGCTGACCTCTGACGAATTCGATGCAGACCTCGCGAGGGTTATCGACGACGCGGGCGTCCGGACGAATCGCCCGCTGATCGCCCGCATCATGCGAACGGGGCTCCTCCTCGGCACCGACGGCACCTCGCGGCTCGACCTGAAGATCGCCTCGGCCGCGCTGTCGGAGATGCGCGACGCGTTCGGTCTGTTCCGTCCCTACGTCGAGACACCGAAGGTCACCGTGTTCGGGTCGGCGCGAACACTTCACGACGATCCGCTCTACGCCCAGGCACGTGACGTCGCGGCCGCTCTCGCCGCGCAGGGATGGATGGTCGTCACGGGGGCGGGGCCGGGGATCATGCAGGCGGCCGCCGAAGGCGCGGGCGATGCGATGGCGCTCGGCGTGTCGATCCGCCTGCCCTTCGAGGAGAAGCCGGACGAGACCCTCGTCGCCGACGATGCGCACGTCGTGCAGATGAAGTACTTCTTCACACGCAAGCTCATGCTGATGAAGGAATCACTGGGATTCATCTGCCTGCCCGGCGGCTTCGGCACGATGGACGAGATGTTCGAGCTGCTCACGCTGCAGCAGACCGGCAAAGCAGAACCCATGCCGATCGTGCTGCTCGATCAGCCTGACGGCCGGTTCTGGGCCGGGCTCACCCGCTTCGTGGACGAGCAGATGATTCCTGCCGGTGTCATCGCGCCGGACGACCTCGAGCGAGTGCTGGTGACCGATTCGGTCGACGCCGCGGTCGCGGAGATCACCCGGTTCTGGCGCAACTACCATTCCCTGCGCTGGGTGGGCGACCGGCTCGTCCTCCGATTGCGCGCCGAGCCGTCCGACGAGGATGTCGCGGGCCTGAACGAGCAGTTCGCCGATGAGCTCGCCGACGGGCCGATCGAGAAGAGCGTCCCGCTGCACGTCGAGCACCTCGACCAGGATCGGCTCGACCTGCACCGGCTCGTGCTCCGGCTGCGGCCGCGAGCGGTCGGTTCGCTGCACCGACTGATCCGGGCGATCAACGCGCTTCCGACCGCGCCCTGACCGGTCAGTCCGAGCCACGCCGTTCTCGTTCGAGGACGTTCTTCGCCAGATCATCGAGGTCGATGGTGCGCCCGGTGATCCGTTCCGCGGCGCGATGTCCCGAATACAGCGCCCCACCCACCGTCGCCGGCTCCTCGCCCCAGGTCGCCTCGCCGGCGAAATGCAGCACGCCGTCAACCGGGCCGGCGAGCGCATCGTGATCGCGATGGGACGCGCCGACGGCGATGTGCGAGTACGAGCCCCTGGAGAACGGGTCGTGACCCCAGCGCGTGACGCGGTGGGCGACCGGATCGCCCACCGCCTCGCCGTACAGCCGCCGGAGGGCGAGGACCACGTCGGCGACCACCTCGTCATCGGCCATCGTCTGGACGTGCCGTCCGAACGGACCGGCGGCGAAGGTGAGCAGGGTCGGACGTCCGCTGATCGCCGAGACGTCGTACCAGGAGTGCCAGTGCGCGCCCGGCTCGCCGAGCGCACGCAGCACATAGCTGTCCTCAGCCCAGAATCGGTCGGGGAACTGCAGGAAGACCTTGTTGAACACGCCCATTCCGAGCCGCCCGATCGGGCCGGCGACGTGATCCGGCAGTGCGGGCTCGAACTCGACCGCCCCGGCCTTGAGTACCCCGAGCGGCACCGCGACGACGACGTGGTCCGCTTGGAAGTCTCCCTGCGCGGTGGTGACGGTGGCGCCGGAGCCCGATCGACTCACGCGCGTCACCAGGTGTGAGAGGCGGATGTCGAGCCCGTGAGCGATCCTTCGAGGCAGTTCGTCGTAGCCGCGCGGGAAGATCACCTCGTCGCCGTCGATCGCGTCCTCGTCGAGGCCGTGCGCGTCGAGATCGCCGATCCAAGCCCCGCACTGCTCTTCGACACGATGCCGGAAGAACTCCCGCACCTCGTCGATCCTCTGCGGATCCCAGCCTGTGCGGTCGAGCACCCGTTCGGTCACGTCGAGATAGGTGTCCCCGGGGCCGGAGCGCGCGATCTCGTCGACCAGCGCCCGGTCGGCCGACTCGACGTCGGCGACCCACCGGGCGGAGGAGTCGGCATCCATCGGCGCACCCGTGTCGTCGAAGAGCTCCATCGGGCGGCCGCCGGGCTGAAAGCTGCCGACGGTGAACTCCAGCGTGGGGATGCCGAGCGCGTGTACGAGGTTCCACAGCGGGGAGTCGTCGATGCCGTGGATCCAGGAGGCCCCGAGGTCGACCGCAAACCCCGCGGAGCGATCGGTGTGCATGCGCCCGCCGATCCTGTCACGCGCCTCGAGCACCACGACACTCTGGCCGGCATCCGCGAGCAGCCGAGCGCAGGTGACCCCGGCGATGCCCGCCCCGATGACGATCGTGTCGACTCTGGTCACTGGATCCTCCTGCTGAGACGCCTGGCCTGGCGCGGTTCCGTCGTCGCCATGCGTGGTGGGCACAGGGTATCGTGGTACGGATGTCGTGCGCGTGAACAAGCCACGACGAGAGCTGAATAGGGAGGCCGTCATGGACATCGAACTGAGTCTGCTGAGAGGGATCGAGAAAGAGAAGGCGATCCCCTTCGACGAGCTCGTCGCGATCATCGAACAGGCCATCCTGACGGCGTACTCCAAGCACGTCTCCGCCGACGGCTCCACGCCCGAGGGCGTGCGGGTCGATCTCGACCGCAAGACGGGTCATGTCGCCGTGCTCCAGGTCGTGCGCGACGACGAGGGCGCGATCATCGGCGAGGAGGATGCCACCCCGGATGACTTCGGCCGCATCGCCGCCTTCGCCGCGAAGCAGGTCATCAGCCAGCGCTTGCGCGACATCGCCGATGACGCCGTGCTAGGGGAGTTCAAGGGCAAAGAGGGTGACATCGTCGCCGGCGTCATCCAGCAGGGGCCCAACCCCCGGATGATCCATGTGGACCTCGGGTCCGTCGAGGCGATCCTCCCGCCGGAGGAGCAGGTGCCCGGTGAGGAGTACACTCACGGCTCGCGTCTGCGGGTGTACGTCACGAGCGTCGCCAAGGGGATGAAGGGACCGCAGATCACGGTCTCACGCACCCACCCTGGGCTCGTCCGCAAGCTCTTCGCCCTGGAGGTGCCAGAAATCGCCGCCGGTCTCGTCGAGATCGTGTCGCTCGCGCGTGAGGCGGGTCACCGCACGAAGATCGCGGTCAAGGCCAACGATCCGTCCATCAACGCCAAGGGTGCGTGCATCGGCGAGCTCGGTCGCCGCGTCCGTGCCGTGACCGAGGAGCTGGCGGGGGAGAAGATCGACATCGTCGACCACGACCCCGAGCTCGCGGCCTTCGTCGCCAACGCGCTGTCGCCGGCGAAGGTGACGAGCTCGTTCATCCTCGATGCCGGCACCAAGGCTGTGCGGGCTCTGGTTCCGGACTACCAGCTCTCCCTCGCGATCGGCAAGGAAGGCCAGAACGCGCGTCTGGCGGCCAAGCTCACGGGCGCGAAGATCGACATCCAGCCGGACAGCGTGCTGGACGAGTGACGCCGACGCCGGCTCACCGGGTGGGCGGGCGACGATGCGAGACGGATCGCAGGTGTAAGATGGAACCCGTACGAACGTGCGTCGGCTGTCGCATGCGTGCTCCCCGCTCCGCTCTGCTCAGGGTGGTGTCCCAGAACGACGTGCTCATCCTCGATGAGCGTGCCGTCCTGCCGGGGCGAGGCGCGTGGCTGCATCCGACTCAGGAATGCATGGATGCCGCCCTGCGGCGCCGCGCTTTCGGACGAGCACTGCGTGTGTCCACACCTCTGGACACGCAGACCATCGAGAAACAAAGGCTGAACAGCTATGGAAACAAAGTGAACGGCTCGAAATGAGACCCGTCCGCGACTAGTGGTCTGCCCTGTCTGGGCAGACCGACCCAGACAGGAGAATTGTGGCTGGAAAACCACGCGTACATGAGATCGCCGCCGAACTCGGCGTCGACAGCAAGGTCGCTCTTGCAAAGCTCAAAGAACTCGGCGAGTTCGTGAAGAGCCCGTCATCGACCATCGAACCGCCCGTCGCACGCAAGCTCCGCGCGGCGATCGAGGCCGACGGTGCTGCGAAGCCCGCCGCGAAGCCTGCTGCCGCGAAGCCCGCGGCCAAGCAGAACGCCGCGGCATCGCCGGCACCGACCCCGGGCCCGAAGCCGGGCCCCAAGCCTGCTCCGGAGGCTCCTGCCCCCGAAGCACCCGCACCGGTCGCAGAGACCCCCGCACCGGCCCCCGCGCCGGCGCAGGAGGCGCCTGCGGCAGCCAAGCCCGACGGCGGCGCTCCCCGACCGGGCGCTCCGCGCCCCGGCAACAACCCGTTCTCCTCCGCGCAGGGGATGGGTCAGCGTCCGGCAGGCCCCCGTCCGGGTAACAACCCCTTCGCTTCCGCACAGGGCATGGGCCAGCGCCCGAGCCCGACGCCGGGCAACATCCCGCGTCCGCAGGCACCGCGACCGGGCGCTCCGCGTCCGGGCGCCCCGCGTCCCGGCGGCCCCGGTCGTCCCGGTGGCGCAGGCCGGCCCGGTGGTGGCGGTCGTCCCGGCGGCGCACCGTTCCAGCAGCGTCCCGGCGGCCCCGGTCGTCCCGGTGGCGCCGGTGGACCCGGTGGTGCCGGCGGCCCCGGTGCACGCCCCGGCGGCGGGTTCGCAGGTCGTCCCGGTGGGGGCGGCGGTCGTGGCCGCGGTCCCGGCGGTGGCACCGCCGGCGCGTTCGGTAAGGGCGGCGGAAAGAGCAAGCAGCGCAAGTCGCGGCGGGCGAAGCGGCAAGAGTTCGAAATGCGGTCGGCTCCGGTCGTCGGTGGCGTCAATGTCACTCGCGGCAACGGTGAGACGATCCGCATGCGCCGCGGCGCATCGATCGCGGACTTCGCCGACAAGATCGAGACGCTGACGGGCTACACGGTTCAGCCGGGCACGCTCGTCACCATCCTGTTCAACCTCGGCGAGATGGCCACAGCCACCGAGTCGCTGGATGAGGCCACGTTCGAGGTGCTGGGCGAGGAGCTCGGCTACAAGATCCAGATGGTCTCCCCGGAGGACGAGGACAAGGAGCTCCTCGAGGGCTTCGGTCTCAACCTCGACCAGGAGCTCGAGGAGGAGAGCGAGGACGACCTCGAGATCCGACCCCCCGTCGTCACGGTCATGGGTCACGTCGACCACGGTAAGACCCGTCTGCTCGACGCGATCCGCCAGACGAACGTCATCGAGGGTGAAGCCGGTGGCATCACCCAGCACATCGGTGCGTACCAGGTCTGGACGGAGCACGAGGGCATCGAGCGTGCGATCACGTTCATCGACACCCCCGGTCACGAGGCGTTCACCGCCATGCGTGCCCGTGGTGCACAGGTGACCGACCTCGCGATCCTGGTGGTCGCCGCCGACGACGGCATCATGCCCCAGACGGTCGAGGCCCTCAACCACGCACAGGCCGCCAACGTGCCGATCGTGGTCGCGGTGAACAAGGTCGACAAGCCGGATGCGAATCCGTCGAAGGTGCGCCAGCAGCTCACCGAGTACGGCCTGGTGGCCGAGGAGTTCGGCGGTGACGTCATGTTCGTCGACGTCTCCGCGCGTGCCGGAACCGGCATCCAGGAGCTCCTCGATGCGGTGCTGCTCACGGCTGACGCGGGTCTGGACCTCACTGCCAACCCGAACAAGGCTGCGCGCGGTGTCGCCATCGAGGCCAAGCTCGACAAGGGCCGCGGTTCGGTCGCCACGGTGCTCATCCAGTCCGGAACGCTCCGGATCGGTGACGCGATCGTGGCGGGCACGGCCTACGGCCGTGTGCGTGCGATGGCCGACGAGAACGGCGAGGCGGTCCTCGAGGCCTACCCGTCGCGTCCGGTGCAGGTGCAGGGTCTGAACTCCGTGCCGCGGGCCGGCGACGTCTTCATCGTCACCGAGGAAGACCGCATGGCGCGTCAGATCGCCGAGAAGCGCGAAGCCGTCGAGCGCAACGCCCAGCTGGCCAAGGCCCGCAAGCGCATCTCGCTCGAGGACTTCACCCGTGCTCTCGAAGAGGGCAAGGTCGAATCGCTCAACCTCATCATCAAGGGTGACGTGTCCGGTGCCGTCGAGGCGCTGGAGGAGTCGCTGCTCAAGATCGAGGTCGATGATTCGGTGCAGCTGCGGATCATCCACCGCGGAGTCGGTGCGATCACCGAGTCCGACGTGAACCTGGCGACGATCGACAACGCGATCATCGTGGGCTTCAACGTCCGCCCCGACACCAAGGCGCGCGAGCGCGCCTCTCGTGAGGGCGTGGACATCCGGTTCTACTCGGTCATCTACAACGCGATCGACGAGATCGAGAGCTCGCTCAAGGGCATGCTCAAGCCGGAGTACGAAGAGGTCCAGTCGGGTGTCGCCGAGATCCGCGAGGTGTTCCGCTCCTCGAAGTTCGGCAACATCGCCGGTGTCATCGTGCGGTCGGGAACGATCACGCGAAACGCGAAGGCACGTGTCATCCGTGACGGCGTCGTCATCGCCGATGGGCTGGCCATCGAGTCGCTGCGTCGGTTCAAGGATGACGTCACCGAAGTCCGCACGGACTACGAGGCCGGTATCGGTCTCGGCAAGTTCAACGACATCCAGGTCGGCGACGAGATCGAGACGACCGAGCTCGTCGAGAAGCCCCGGGGCTGATCAGTTCGACATCTTCGGGCGAGGGTGCGCTGAGCATCCTCGCCCGAAGGCTTCGTGAAGAAGGAGAGAACAATGGCTGGAGAACGACAGGCCCGCCTCGCGGACCGTATCCGTGTGATCCTCGCCGAGAGGCTGGAGAAGGGGTTGCGCGATCCGCGCCTCGGCTTCGTCACGATCACCGACGTCCGCGTCAGCGGCGATCTGCAGCACGCATCCGTGTTCTACACGGTGCTCGGCTCCGAAGAGGAGCGCGTCTCCAGCGGCGCGGCTCTCGCCTCGGCCACGGGGATGCTTCGAAGCGAAGTCGGTCGTCAGCTCAGCACTCGCCTGGTGCCGACGCTCGAGTTCATCCCGGATGCGCTTCCTGAGAACGCGGACCACATCTCGGCGTTGCTGCGTGAGGCGCAGGAGCGCGATGCGGCCGTCGCCGGCATGGCGGCATCGGCGGTGCACGCCGGCGAGGCCGACCCGTACGTCAAGCCCCGAGAGGCGGAGGACGCGGAATAGTCCGCGTCGTGCCCCTTTCGTGAGTCGCCGCTTCCGCCTCAGCGGGGCAGCGACAGGCCGTGTTCGGACGCCTCGGCGAGCCCGTCGGCGACGAGTGAGTCGATGGCGCGGTCTCGCTGCAGCTGATCGGGCCAGTCGGCGATGACGTCCGCCATCGCCACCGGCTCACCAGCGGCATCGCGGAGCGTCCGCAGCACGGCACCACGGGCCTGCCTGTCGGACCCCTCGTACGCTGCCTGACGCCGGCGGACATCGCCCGTGTCGGGCATACCGGCCGCCAGCCACGCGCAATCGGACCGGAGAGGGCACCGCGCGCATCGCGGCGCACGTGCGGTGCAGACCGTGGCGCCGAGCTCCATCATCGCGGCGTTGAACACCGCCGACTCGGCGGCCGACGACGGCAGCAGCGACTCCATCAGCTTGAGATCGCGCCGCGACGTGGCACGCGGCTGTGCTCTGCCCTCGATCGCTCTCGCGAGCACGCGCCGGGTGTTGGTGTCGACGACGGGGTGCCGGTCGCCGTGCGCGAACGCGGCGACGGCTCGCGCGGTGTAGTCGCCGATCCCCGGCAGTGACAGCAGTGAATCGACGTCGCGCGGCACGTGCCCGTCATGTACCCGGGTGATCTCCACAGCCGCGCGATGCAGCCACAGCGCTCTTCGCGGATAGCCCAGGTTCGCCCATTGGCGCACCACGTCGGCGGGGCTCGCGTCCGCCATGGTGGGCGGGTCGGGCCAGCGCGCGAGCCAGGCCTCCAGATACGGGATGACGCGGTTCACCGGAGTCTGCTGCAGCATGAACTCGCTCACCAGCACACCCCATGCCCCGTAGGTCTCGTGGAACGCCGGGCGACGCCATGGCAGATCGCGCGCGTTGTGCCGGTACCACCTCGCCAGCTGCACGCTCAAGCGAGCGGACGGGGTCGGTTGCGGCATCCCGTCAGCCTAGGCGAGGACCCGCGGGTGCGCGCGGGACGAACCGGGCCCGGCCGCCGGCCTCGGTAGGCTGGGGGGATGGTATCGCCCGGCATCCTTCTCGTCGACAAGCCCGCCGGGCTCACCAGCCACGACGTCGTGGCCCGCACCCGGAAGGCGTTCGGCACGCGCAAGGTCGGCCATGCCGGGACGCTCGATCCGATGGCGACCGGGTTGCTGGTGATCGGGATCGAAGGCGCGACGCGTCTGCTCACCTATATCGTCGGCGCGGACAAGACCTACGAAGCCACCATCCGGCTCGGCCAGGCGACGGGCACGGACGATGCCGACGGCGAGATCATCTCGCAGGCGGCCGAAGCGGCGTGGGAGCCGGTGACGCCGGACCGGATCGCCGCGGCCATCGAGACCCTCAGGGGTGAGATCTCGCAGGTGCCGAGTTCTGTCTCCGCCATCAAGGTCGACGGTCGACGCGCATACGACCGGGTGCGCGCGGGGGAGGACGTCGTCCTCACCGCCCGCGACGTCGTGGTCTCCCGCTTCGACGTGCTCGACGAGCGACCCGGTGACGGCGTGCTGGATCTCGACGTGATCGTCGACTGCTCGTCGGGAACCTACATCCGCTCGCTGGCTCGAGACCTCGGCGACCAGCTCGGGGTCGGAGGGCATCTCACCGCGCTCCGCCGCACCAGGGTCGGTCCGTTCCGCCTCGATGAGGCTGTCGGCATCGACGCCCTCGCCGATGCACGGACGATGACAGCCGCAGCCGCAGCGACGCGCATCCTCCAGCCGCTCGATGTGACCTCCGATGATGCCAGAGACCTCCGGCATGGCAAGCGGCTCGCCGGCCAGGCACAGCGTCTGCTCGGCCCGCTCGCGGCAGCGGTGGATCCCGACGGCGTGCTCGTCGGTGTCGTCGAGAAGCGCGGAGCCGACCTCAAGAGTGTCATGAACATGCCGGAGGTGACCTCGTGATCCTCTGGTTCACCGTGGTCCAGATCGTCGTGGCCGTCACGGCGGGCCTGCTGTGCGTCGCGCTGGGCCTGATGGGGCGCAGGCCGAGCGACTTCTCGGTGGGAGCCCTCGCGGTGGTCGAGGCGCTGCTGGTCACGCAGGTCGTCGTCGCGATCATCGGCCCGCTGGCGGGGAACCCGCCGACCGGGGATCTGCTCGAGTTCTGGGTCTACCTCGTCTCTGCCGTTCTCCTTCCCGCGGGGGCGGTGCTCTGGGCGCTGATGGAACGCAGCCGGTGGAGCACGGTGATCCTGGGGGTCGCCGCCCTTGCGATCGCGATCATGCTCTGGCGCATGCATGCGATCTGGACCATCCAGATCGCCTGACCCGGCCGGGCACCGCGCAGCCCCTCGCGCCCGCGCGCATCCCGGGCACCGCGCAGCCTTCGCGCCCGCGCGCATCTAGGATGGGAGGCGCTATGAGCACCACCGCCCCCGCGCCTCGGATGACCGGCATCGGCCGTGTCCTCGTGATCGTCTACGCCGTGATGGCACTCGCTGCGACCGGCCGGAGCGTCGTGCAGATCATCCGCCGGTTCGAAGAGGCGCCGCTCGCCTACTCGCTGTCCGCACTGGCCGCGGTGGTGTACGTGCTGGCAACCCTCGCCCTCGTCCTGGCCGGACGGAGCGGCTGGTACACCGTCGCCTGGGTGGCGATCGTGTTCGAACTGACCGGTGTGCTCGTGGTCGGAGCGCTCAGCCTGCTGCTGCCTGCGCTGTTCCAGCACGAGACCGTCTGGTCGCTCTTCGGCATCGGCTATCTCTTCGTGCCGCTCGTGCTTCCGCTGTTCGGAATCTGGTGGCTGCGCACACACCGGCCGGCCGCCGCCCCGCAGCAGGCTGGAGTGACGGCGTGATCGTCTTCCGCGATCCGGCGGAGATTCCCGTCGACTTCGGTCGCTCGGTCGTCGCGATCGGAAAGTTCGACGGCGTGCACGCGGGTCACCGGGCGGTCATCGGCCGGTTGAAGGATGCCGCCGCCGCCAGGGGTGCGAGAGCCGTCGCCGTGACATTCGACAGGAATCCGCTCGCCGTGCTGCGCCCGGATCGTTGCCCCGAGAACGTCGTCTCGGTGGAGCGCAAGCTCGAACTGCTCGCCGAACTCGATCTCGACGCGACGCTGCTGCTCACCTTCGACGAGGCGATGGCCTCGCGCAGCGCCGAGGACTTCGTCGCGGAGATCCTCGTCACAGCCCTGAAGGTGTCCACCGTGCTGGTGGGAGCGGACTTCCGGTTCGGGCGCGGAGGAGCGGGCGATCCCGATCTGCTGCGCACGCTCGGTCCGGGGTACGGCTTCACCGTCGACGTCGTCGACGACGTCTATCTCCCGGGCGCCGACCGACGAGTCTCATCGACGTGGATCCGCGAACTGCTCATCGAGGGCGACGTTGCCACTGCCGCGGTCGCGCTCGGTCGCGAGGTCGACGTGCGTGGCGAGGTCGTCCGTGGCTTGCAGCGCGGCCGCGAGCTGGGTTATCCGACGGCGAACCTCTCCACCGTCGTCGATGCGTTCGTCCCGGCTGACGGCGTGTACGCGGGATGGCTCGTCGACCACGACACCGGATTGCGTCATCCCGCTGCGATCTCGGTGGGCACCAACCCGACCTTCGACGACGTGCCGGAGCGTCAGGTGGAAGCACATGTGATCGGCGAGACTGGGCTCGACCTCTACGGGCACGACGTGAGCGTCGTGTTCGTCCAGCGGCTGCGAGGAATGGTCGCGTTCGACGGCATCGACGAGCTCAAGGTGCAGATGGCCGCGGACGTGGCAGACGCTGAAGCCCTTCTCTCTGCGCGCTGAACCAGAGACCTTCCTCTACCGCTGGGAGCGGTCAGGCCCTACGCTGACGTCCGTGGACATCTGGTATTCGGCGTTGGCCGCAGCAGCAGAGACGCCGAAGGCGCCGAACCTGTGGGGCGCTCTCGGGTGCGCGATGGCGTACGCCGCGGCCCTCCTCACCGCCCTCGACGCACTGGCCGACATGCTGCTGGCGCGCACCGGGAAGGGGGGCCTCGGACCTGCGATGGGCTTGAAGCTCGGAGGCAAACTCACGGCTTCCGGAATCGCCGTCGTGTCGGCCGCCATCGTGCTCGCACTCGACGCGAACTGGTTCGCCTTCACCGGTCTGTCCATCGTCTTCGTCGGCGTCGTCGGCGTGTCGGTGATCCTCATGAGACGAAGCGCGCTCCGCCAGGCCGAATCAGCCGAGGGACTGAGCGTGGGCTGACACACCCCGGAATGGCGTTTCATGACGGCATTCCGCTCCGCGCCGCCCCGATGGCGTAAGCTGACTGTGTTCCCACCGGGTGATCGCGCGTCACACGCGCATCGGCGGGAACGAGATCTACTGTTCGTACGGTCCTGGCACATGCCACACGCGGACATCGAGAACGGCTCGAGCGCCCCACCGGCGCCTCGGCACTCACGCTCAGGAGAAGCATGCCGACTACGGCAACCGCCGCCACGCGGCGCAAGAAGACGTCCCGCCGAGACGACGAGGCACCCCTCATCCCCATCCTCGCGCGCAAAGTACGCGAGATCGAGGCGAAGTCCCAGCGCGGAAAGCTCGGCCCGACGAACCGGGTGAAGTTCCAGGTGATCGCGTTCCTCGTGCGCGAAGAGCGCGCGCGCGTGAAGGCGGATGCCGAGATCGGCGACCCCACTCGCGCAGAGCTGCTCAAGCGGCTCGATGGCGTCGCGACGATCCTCGCCAAGACAGCGGCCAGGGACACCTCGCTGATCCAGCTGCTCGAAGCCGACCAGGCGACCTCGCCGGTGGCGAAGCGGATGCGCCGCGACTGGCTCCTCGAATCGGGAGCCGAGCTCGCGCCCGAGGAACTCATCATCGCCGATATCGCACCCATCCCCGCGCCCGTGGTGCCCGCAGCGATCGCCGAACGTCAGGTGACGCCGCCGTCCGTCGAGGCCAGGCAGCTCGCCAACCCCTTCCTCGCTCCCGATCTCACCCCACGACCGGCCGCGACGCCGCGGCGCCGCCTCGACGGGTGGGAGTTGATGGGTCCGCTGTACAAGGCCTTCGAGACCGGTGCCGGCGGAGGCGCGGCGACCATGGACCTGCCGCCCGCTCCGGAGTACGACCACGTGTCACCCAAGGGCCTTGAGGTCATGGTGCACCAGTCGCGTTTCCTCGAAGCGGTCCGCGAGGGGCACCGCAGCTTTCTGCTGGCCGATGAGCCGGGTCTTGGCAAGACGGCGCAGTCGGCACTGGCCGCATCCGTCGCCGGCGCCTACCCGCTGCTCGCCGTCGTGCCCAACGTGGTGAAGATGAACTGGGCGCGAGAGGTGGAGCGGTGGACTCCACAGCGCCGCGCGACCGTCATCCAGGGTGACGGCGACGACATCGACGCCTTCGCAGACGTCTTCATCGTCAACTACGAGATCCTCGACCGCCACCTGTCCTGGCTCGCCTCGATCGGCCTGCGGGGGATGGTCGTCGACGAGGCGCACTTCATCAAGAACCTGTCCTCGCAGCGGTCGCAGAACGTCCTCTCTCTCGCAGCCCGAGTGCGCGAGCGCACGCCCGGCGGCAACCCGCTCATGCTGGCGCTCACCGGCACACCGCTGATCAACGACGTCGAGGACTTCGACGCCATCTGGCGGTTCCTGGGCTGGACGACCGGTGAGAAGCCGGGACCCGAGCTGATGGAGAAGCTGGACGCCACCGGTCTCACACCGGCCGACAAGGCGTTCTATCCTGAGGCTCGCGATGCGGTGATCTCGATGGGCATCGTGCGGCGCAAGAAGAAGGATGTCGCCGCCGACCTTCCGGACAAGCTCATCGCAGATCTGCCGGTGCAGCTGGACGACGAGTTCGGGCGCAGCATCCGCCAGGCCGAGCGAGAGCTCGGAGAGCGTCTCGCCGGTCGGTACCGCCGGATCATCGATGCCCGCGGCGAACGCGGACTCGCGCCGGGGGAGATCGATGAGGACATCGTCCGCCTTGTCTCGCAGAACGAGCTCGAGGAGTCGAAGGCTGCAGGCACCGGCGGAGACAACGTCTTCACCATGGTGCGACGCATCGGTCAGGCGAAGGCACAGCTCGCCGCCGACTATGCGGCTCAGTTGCAGCGTTCGGTGGGCAAGGTCGTCTTCTTCGCGAAGCACATCGACGTGATGGACCAGGCCGAAGCGCACTTCGCTTCGGCCGGCATCCGCGCGGTGTCCATTCGCGGCGATCAGACGTCGACCGCGCGCCAGCAGGCGATCGACGACTTCAACGATGACCCGACCGTCGGCATCGCGGTGTGTTCGCTCACTGCCGCCGGTGTCGGTCTCAACCTGCAGGCGGCGTCGAACGTCGTGCTGGCCGAGCTCAGCTGGACCGCCGCCGAGCAGACGCAGGCGATCGACCGTGTGCACCGGATCGGGCAGGGCGAGCCGGTCACGGCGTGGCGGATCATCGCCGCGCACACGATCGACACCAAGATCGCCGAGCTCATCGACCAGAAGCAGGGACTCGCGGCACGCGCGCTCGACGGCGAGGCTGTGGACGACGTGGCCGGCGAGACGGTGCAGATGTCGGCCCTCATGCACCTGCTGCGTCAAGCGCTCGGCGCTGCCTGACGGGCGTAAAGAAACGCGATTCTTGCGGTCGAACATGACGCATTTCCGCGAGATTCTCGGAACTTCGGCGAATCCGTCTCCGTCGTTCGTCAAGATTTCGGGTTTTCATCGCTTCGAATGGCGCCTGAACGTGTCGGGACGCTAGTGTCGAGGCAGGCAGCGTCGCCGGCGTCCCCTTTTCCCGAACCTTTGAGGGCATCCAGCATGAAGATCGGCATCCTGACCAGCGGCGGAGACTGCCCGGGCCTGAACGCGGTGATCCGCGCGGTCGTGCTCAAGGGGACCGAGGTTTACGACCTTGAGTTCGTGGGCATCCGGGACGGCTGGCGCGGCGTCGTCGACGGCGACTTCTTCCCGCTCACCCGGCACGAGGTGAAGGGTCTGTCCAAGGTGGGCGGCACGATCCTCGGCACCAGCCGCACGAACCCCTACGAGGGCGAGCGCGGCGGAGCCGAGAACATCGCCAAGACGCTGTACGGGCACAAGATCGACGGCATCATCGCGATCGGTGGCGAGGGGACACTCGCTGCGGCCGACCGGCTCGCCAAGGACGGCATCAACGTCATCGGCGTCCCGAAGACCATCGACAACGACCTGCGGGCGACGGACTACTCATTCGGATTCGACACCGCGGTGAACATCGCCACCGAGGCGATGGATCGCCTGCGAACCACGGGCGATTCCCACCGCCGCTGCATGGTCGCCGAGGTCATGGGTCGACACGTCGGCTGGATTGCGCTGCACGCCGGCATGGCCGCGGGAGCGCACGTCATCTGCATCCCCGAGGTCCCGATGTCGCTCGAGGAGATCGCCGCCCTGGTGACCAGCGCCAACAGTCGTGGGAGGGCACCGCTCGTCGTCGTCTCCGAGGGGTTCAAGCTCAGCGGTATGGACGAGGCCTACAGCGACAAGGGCCTCGACGCCTTCAATCGTCCGCGCCTCGGGGGCATCGGCGACCAGCTTGCTCCGGAGATCGAGCGCATCACCGGCATCGAGACCCGCGCGACGATCCTCGGACACATCCAGCGCGGGGGAGCGCCGTCGGCGTTCGACCGCGTGCTCGCGACGCGGCTGGGCATGCATGCAGCGGATGCCGTCGTCGACGGCGCCTGGGGTCAGATGGTGGCGCTGCAGGGCACCGAGATCGTCCGCGTGCCTTTCGCCGAGGCGCTCGGCGAGCTGAACACCGTTCCCCGCAACCGCTACGATGCGGCGGCCACGCTTTTCGGCTGAGCCTCCCGGATCTGCGGGGGAGTACCCTCGCCGCGCCGTCGTAGCGCTCTCAGCGCCCTCGCGGCGCTGCTGTCGCGAGACCTTCGCGGCATCCAGCAGTCAGGAGAAATCCGCGCCTCAGGATGATCCGCAGGGATCGCTCCTGACTCCGAGATATCTCCCGGTCGTCACCGGCCGAGGTGCAACCCCTGAGCGATCGCGATCCGCACGGTCTGTGTGACATGGTCGTGATCGAACAGCACCTGCTGGTAGTCGAAGCGAAGAACGGTGTAGCCCCGCAGTACCAGTCGCGCATCGGCATGGATGTCCCTTCGTCGATCGCGGGCAAGGGAGTGGTGCTCGAAGCCGTCGATCTGCACGATGAGGCGTTCGCCGATGAGTGCGTCCACTCGATGGCCTTCGATCCAGACCTGCTGCCTCACCACGACACCGATCGTGCGCATGAGCCACACGAAGTGCGTCTCCACGCCGGAATCCGAGAGCGCTCCGGCGATCGACGCGAACCGTTCGGTCTCGGCAGATCCCCAGCGGATGCGGAGAAGCTCTTCCGGCGTCACCTTCCGCTGTCGCAGTGCGGACTCCCAGACGGCGAGTGCGTGCACCGGTTCGAGGCAGCGGGCCACATGGAACAGGACATTGAAGAGTGGTTCCTCTGTTTCGCGAGCGGTGACGGGGATGGGCCCGGACGACCAGTGCACGATCGCTTCTCCGCGGTCGAATCGTGACGCGTGACTGCTGACTGCGACATGGAGGTGGTCGGATGACGCGTTCCACAGTCCCGATGTCCGCGCTGCGGTGATGCACGTCACCCTGCCGCCGATGGCCGCCGCCGCGCGTCGTTCGGGGGTACAGCGCGCGTCAGCGAGCCAGAGTCGACGGATCCTGATCAGGTGCCCGCCGGCGACCGCCTTGCGGATCGTGTGACGGTGTATCCGGCGTCTCGCAACGATGCGGTGTGCGCGATGCCGTCGTGCTGCCGCATCCATTCTTCGAGCGGAATCATGACGTCGAGGATGCCGCACCTCCGAGGCATCTCGGAACGCTGACGGCCCGGATGTGCACAACGACCGCGGGAGGCGCCCTGTGAAGGGGAAGTCGCCGTGATCCTGGACAGGAGAAATCCCCGCCTCAGGAGGATTTCTGCAGAATCGTCCTGAGACAGGGATTTCTCCTGACCCGGGCGCGGCGCGACTCGAGCCGGTAGCCGCGCGACGCGTCAGGACTCGGCGAGCCCCAGCGTGTCGAGCAGCCAGGCGAGCTCGAACGCCCGCTCCTTCCAGGAGTTGTACCGGCCGCTGACCCCGCCGTGCCCGGCGACCATCTCGCACTTGAGCAGCACGTCGGACGCGCCCGCTTCTCGCAGCCGCGCCACCCACTTCGCCGGCTCGACATAGAGCACGCGCGTGTCGTTGAGCGAGGTCACGGCGAGGATCCGCGGGTAGTCGACCCCCTCGCGGACGTTCTCGTACGGGGTGTACGACTTCATGTACTCGTAAACACCGGCGTCGTGCAGCGGGTCTCCCCATTCATCCCACTCGATCACGGTGAGCGGGAGCGAGGGATCGAGGATCGAGGTCAGAGCATCGACGAAGGGGACGGATGCCAGGATGCCGGCGAAGCTCTCGGGAGCGACGTTGGCGACCGCGCCCATGAGCAGACCGCCGGCGCTGCCGCCCTCGGCGACCATACGGTCGGCAGACGTGATGCCGGTAGCGATCAGGTGTTCCGCGCACGCCACGAAGTCGGTGAACGTGTTGCGCTTGTTCAGCAGCTTGCCGTCCTCGTACCACTGTCGCCCCATCTCGCCGCCACCGCGGACATGGGCGACGGCGAAGATGACGCCGCGGTCCAGTTCGGACAGCCGGGCGACCGAGAATCCGGGATCGATGGAGTGCTCGTACGACCCGTAACCGTAGAGGTGCACGGGCCGGGGTGCCGCGCCGGGCTCACCGAACGAGCGCTTCCAGACGAGCGAGATCGGCACGCGCGTTCCGTCAGCGGCGACCGCCCATTCGCGCTTCTGTCCGTATTCGGTCGCGTCGTAGCCTCCGAGCACCGGCTGCTGCTTGCGCAGGACCAGCTCGCGCGTCGCGAGTTCCAGGTCGTACACGGTGCCCGGAGTGACGAACGAGGCATAACCCAGTCGCAGGAACGGCGAGTGCCATTCCGGGTTGCCGCTGACCCCTGCCGAATAGAGCGGCTCATCGAACGACAGCTGCTCGACGTCGCCCGTGCCATAGTCGAGCAGGCCAACGCGTTCGAGTCCCTCACTGCGGAACTCGACGGTCGCATAGTCGCGGAACGCGTCGACCCCGATGAGGCGACGGCCGGGTTCGTGGGCGAGGACGACGCGTCGCTCTCCCTCCGGGTCGGATGCCGCCACCGAGACGAGCTCGAAGTCGAGCGCGTCGTCGTTGTGGAGGATGAGAAGCCGATCCTCGCCGTCGACCACCGCGTGCTCGAGCGAGTACTCCACACCCTCCCGGCGAGGCCACACCAGGCGCGGCTCGGCGGTGACCGGACCCTCGAGGTCGACGATGTACTCCTCGCTCGTGATGCTGGAGCCGACACCGATCACGAGGTATCGCCGGCTGCGCGTGATGCCGGCACCGAGCCAGAATCGCTCGTCGGGTTCATGGAAGATCTTCACGTCGTCGGCGACCGGTGTGCCGAGCCGGTGAAGCCACAGGGTGTCTGGCCGCCAGGAGTCGTCGAGCGTGGTGTAGAGGATGCCGGTGCCGTCCGGCGTGAAGAAGGCACCGCCGGTGTTCTCGATCTCGTCGGCGAAGCGCTCACCGGAGACGAGGTCACGGACGTGGATGGTGTAGCGCTCGTCGCCCTCGAAGTCGGTCGACCACAGCAGCCTGCTCGCGTCGTCGGAGACGGCGAACGAGCCGAGCGAGAAGAAGTCGTGGCCCTCAGCCTCCTGATTCCCGTCGAGCAGCACGACCTCGCCGGGCACCGGTACACCGGGCTCGAGCAGCGGAGGAGTCCAGTCGTCGGGTGCGGCCGCGGCGCGGCAATGGATGCCGTACTGAGCGCCCTCCTCGGTTCTGCTGTAGTACCACCAGTCCCCGCGGCGGGTGGGCACGGACAGGTCCGTCTCGAGGACACGGCCCTTGATCTCCTGGAAGATCTCCTCACGGAGGCCTGCGAGGTGCGCGGTCGCCGCATCGGTATGCGCGTTCTCGGCCTCGAGGTGCGAGATCACGGCCGGTGAATCCTTCTCGCGCAGCCATTCGTACGGATCCTCGAAGGTGTCGCCATGGTGAGTCCGGATGTGCGAGCGGCGGTCAGCGAGCGGAGCATTGGTCACCGCTCAACGCTATCCCAGGTCAAGTTGACCGGCACCGGGGAGGGTGGGAGTATTTAGCGGGGCCGGTAAACGGAAGACAAACCCGCGGTGAACTCTTCGTTCATCACGCCGATCACGTCGGCATCTCCCTTCCTCAAACGACCGAAAGCGAACGGTGGAAACCGCAGCCCTCATCGTCGTGCTGGTGATCCTGCTGGCACTCTTCTTCGATTTCACCAACGGCTTTCACGACACCGCCAACGCGATGGCGACGCCCATCGCGACCGGTGCCCTCAAGCCGAAGACCGCCGTGCTCCTCGCCGCGGTACTGAACCTCGTCGGAGCCTTCCTGTCGACCGAGGTGGCGAAGACCGTATCGGGCGGCATCGTACGGGAGGACCAGATCAGCCACGGCATCCTGCCTTCGCTGATCTTCGCCGGCCTCATCGGCGCCATCACCTGGAACATGCTCACCTGGCTTCTCGGGCTTCCCTCCAGCTCTTCGCACGCGCTGTTCGGGGGTCTCATCGGCGCGACGATGGTCGGCGTCGGCGTGTCGGGCGTGAACTTCTCGGTGGTGCTGTCGAAGGTCATCCTCCCGGCCCTCATCGCTCCTCTGACCGCGGGGATCATCGCCTTCGCCGCCACGAAACTCGCCTATTCGATCACCCGCAGGTACGACGGCAAGCCGGACGGCCGCGACGGCTTCCGCTGGGGCCAGATCTTCACCTCGTCGCTGGTGGCTCTCGCCCACGGCACCAACGACGCCCAGAAGACGATGGGTGTCATCACCCTCGCTCTCATCACCGTCGGATGGCAGTCCGGGGCGCACCACGAACCGCAACTGTGGGTCATCGTGGCGTGTGCCGTGACCATCGCCCTCGGAACGTATCTCGGCGGCTGGCGGATCATCCGCACCCTCGGCAAGGGGCTCACCGAGGTCAAGCCGGCGCAGGGTTTCGCCGCGGAGAGCTCGACGGCGGCGACCATCCTCGCCTCCAGCGCCCTGGGGTTCGCTCTGTCGACGACCCAGGTCGCTTCGGGTTCGGTGATCGGTTCCGGCCTCGGTCGCCGCGGCTCCACGGTGCGCTGGCGCACAGCCGGCCGTATCGCCATCGGCTGGTTGCTCACCCTTCCCGCCGCCGGTGCCGTCGGAGCCCTCGCCGCGCTTCTCGTGGTCTGGCTCGGCAACTGGGGCGTCGCGATCGACGCCGTCCTCGCCCTGGTGGTGATCGTCGGGTTGTACCTGCGCTCGCGCCGTGACGCCGTCACTCACGCCAACGCGATGAGCGATGTCGCCGAGTCGGGGCTCGCGGTCGAGCTGCCGGACGCACCGCCGCCGACGCGCCGTCAGCAGCGCATCGAGCAGGCGAAGGCCGAGGCGAAGGCCAGGGCGCAGGCACGGAAGTCCGCCAAGGACGAGGCGAAGCGGACCAAGGCCGCGTCGCGATCCTCGTCGAAGTCCTCGTCGAAGGCCGCGTCGGCCGCGTCGAAGTCCACGTCTGCCCCGGGTGCGATCCCGGTCGATCCGCCCTCCGCGGCGGATGCCAGCGAGGAGTCGAAGTGATGGGAATCAACTGGTTCGCTTTCATCCAGGTCTTCGCCGCGGCGCTCCTCGGCGCCGCCACGATCGTCACGTTCTATGCGCTGGGCCTGCGCATGCTGGTGCGCAGTGGCCACGCGCCGGTCGTGAGTCCGGCGGAGTTCACCGATGCGATCACCGTCATCTCCGAGAAGGAGCTGAAGCGCGCCGCGAAGCAGGCCGCCAAGGCAGCGAAGAAGAGTCCTCTCACCGAGGGCCAGAAGCGGCTCGCGCTGGTCGGCGCCTACGCATGCTTCACGGTGTGTGCGCTGGCCGTGATCGCGGGGATCCTGATCATCGTCATCGGGCACTGAGCCCGCGTTCGAGGAGCCCGAGTGATCATCGTCCTGGCGGCGGGGCGTTCGGGTGCCCCGCCGCCTAGGCTGATCGCATGTCCACACCGACGCAGAGACGTTACGTCTTCGGCCGACATGAGCCGGCATCGCACGTGATCATCCATGCGAGCGATCCGCATTTCCTCGCGGGAGGCGCTCACCTGGCCGGCCGCTACGACGTCGAATCGAACTTCGCGCGAACCCTCGACGCCATCCGCGCCGTCCACGACGCCCCTGCAGCCATCGTGATCACCGGTGACCTCACCGACCTCGGCGAGCCGGAGGCGTATCGACGTCTGCGCGAGGCTGTCGAGCCCGTCGCCGCCGAGCTGGGGGCGGTCGTGGTGTGGGTGGCCGGCAACCACGACGAGCGGCCGGCCCTGCGAGAGGGTCTGCTGGACCTCCCGCCGACGCTCGAGCCGGTCACGGGCGTCTGGGACCTCGACGGGCTGCGGCTGATCGCGCTGGACACGAGCGTGCCGGGCTGGCACCACGGCGATCTGGATGAGGCGCAGCTGAGTTGGCTGAGTGAGCAGCTCGAGCATCCTGCGCCGCTGGGCACCCTCCTGGCGATGCATCACCCGCCGCTGCCCAGTCACCTGCCGCTGTTCGACATCCTCGAACTCCAGCACCAGGACGAGCTCGCCGCGGTCATCCGCGGGAGCGACGTCAGAGGGATCCTGGCCGGCCACCTGCACTACTCCTCGAGCGGCACCTTCGCGGGCGTGCCGGTCAGCGTCGCCTCCGCGACCTGCTACACGATGAACGTGGCGCGGCCGGCCGCTGACGTGAACGGCATGGATGCCGCGCAGTCGTTCCAGCTCGTCCACGTGCGCCCCGACACGATCACTCACACGGTCGTGCCGGTGACCGACGCCCCGACCGGGGACTACTTCTCGGAGCAGTGGCTCGAGCAGATGGCGTCTCTCACACCGGCGGAGCGCCTGGACGCCTTCTCCCGAAAACCGCCTCGCTGAGCCGCGTAGACTGGGAGCATCCCCCACGTTCCCACCCGCCACGACCCACAAGGATGTGACATGGCTTCTGCCGCGCCTGCCCCCACCCGAACCGAGACCGATTCGCTCGGAAGCATGGAGGTGCCAGCCGACGCGTACTGGGGCATCCACACCGCCCGCGCCGATGCGAACTTCCCGATCACGAAGCGCCCGATCTCGGTGTATCCAGATCTGGTGCGGGGACTCGCTATGGTCAAGCAGGCCAGCGCCCGCGCGAACCGGGAGATCGGCGTGCTGGACGCCGAGCGCGCCGACCTCATCGACCGGGCCGCGCAGCGCGTCATCGACGGCGAATTCCACGATCAGTTCACCGTCGGCGTCATCCAGGGCGGTGCGGGCACCTCGACGAACATGAACGCGAACGAGGTGATCACCAACATCGCGCTCGAGCTCGCCGGGCGGCCCAAGGGCGACTACTCCTACCTCTCTCCGATCGATCACACCAACCGCAGCCAGTCCACCAACGACGTCTACCCGACGGCCGTGAAGATCGGTCTCTCGCTGAACCTGCAGTCGCTGCTCGACGAGCTCGATCTGCTCCGCCGCTCTTTCCTCGGCAAGGCCGTCGAGTTCCATGACGTGCTGAAGGTGGGACGCACGCAGTTGCAGGATGCCGTGCCGATGACCCTCGGGCAGGAGTTCAACGGGTTCGCGTCCACGCTCGGCTACGATCACCAGCGCCTGACCGAGAACGCGTCACTGCTCTTCGAGATCAACATGGGCGCCACCGCGATCGGCACCGGGATCACCACGCACCCCGACTACGCCAAGGCGGTGCTGCGCCACCTGCGTGAGATCACGGGCCTTGACCTCGTGACCGCGAGCGACCTCGTGGAGGCGACCAGCGACACCGGCTCGTTCATGTCCTTCTCGTCGTCGCTCAAGCGCAACGCGATCAAGCTCTCCAAGATCTGCAATGACCTGCGCCTGCTCTCCTCGGGCCCGCAGGCCGGATTCGGCGAGATCAACCTGCCCGCGAAGCAGGCCGGCTCCAGCATCATGCCCGGGAAGGTGAATCCGGTCATCCCGGAGGTCGTCAACCAGGTGGCCTTCGCCGTCGCGGGTGCCGACATGACGGTCACGATGGCGGTCGAGGCCGGGCAGCTGCAGCTCAACGCCTTCGAACCGGTGATCGCGCACTCGATCTTCCAGTCGATCACCTGGATGCGCCAGGCGATGTGGACGCTGCGCGTCAACTGCGTCGACGGGATCACCGCGAACCTCGATCGCCTGGGTGCCATGGTCGGCGCATCGGTCGGCGTCGTGACGGCCCTGACCCCGTTCATCGGCTATGCCGCATCGGCCGCTCTCGCCAAGACGGCGCTGCTGACGAACCGCAACGTGGCGGACCTCGTCGTCGAAGCAGGGCTGATGTCGCGCGAGGAGGTCGTCAAGCAGCTCTCGCCAGCGCGCCTGTCGGGGCTCGAGACGGCGACAGCGGCCATTCCGATCATCGCATCCGAAGATCTCATCGAGACGTGAGACCACCGACGAGGGCGGGTGCTTCGGCATCCGCCCTTGTCGTATGACGACGGCAGCCGGCGAGGTGCGATCGCGTCAGCCGGTGATGCGGCAGTGCGTGGTCAACTCGCCGAGCCCGTCGATCCCGACCGTGACGGTGGATCGATCGCGCAGGAAGATCTGCGGGTCGCGGGAGTATCCGGCGCCGCCCGGGCTTCCCGTGGAGATGAGGGTTCCCGGCAGCAGCGTCAGCGACTGCGAGAGGTGCGCGATCAGGGTCGCAACGGAGCGGACCATCTGGCCGGTGGATGCGTCCTGCACGGTGCGACCATCCACGACGGTCCAGATGTGCAGATCCTGCGGGTCGGGCACCTCATCGGCGGTGACGGCGAACGGACCGGTCGGCGTGAAGCCATCGAACGACTTGCAGCGAGACCACTGCGCCTCGGCGAACTGGATGTCGCGCGCGGTGATGTCGTTGACGACGGTGTATCCCCAGACATGCGCGAGAGCATCGTCGGCCGACACATCCTTCGCCGGAGCTCCGATGAGCACCCCCAACTCGGCTTCGTAGTCGACGGACTCGCTGAGCGAACGCGGCCATGAGGTCGTCTGCTCGTGCCCGGTGAGCGAGTTCGGCCACAGGGTGAACACCGTGGGCGCGCTGTCGGTCTTCAGACCGAGCTCGCTGGAGTGCGCCGCGTAGTTCAGCCCGACGGCGAGGACCGCGGGGGGACCGATCACCGCAGAGGCGTAGCCGAAATCGCCGAGCGGATGCCGGGCCGCGCCGCTCGAGGGCAGAGCGCTGCGAATGGCGTCGAGCGTCGCCGTGCCCCCTTCGATGAGCTCCTGCAGGGTGGCAGGAGCGTCGGACAGGAGATCGGAGACGAGGATGGCGTCGGCGTCTTCCACCACCGCGAGAGCGGGACGTGGCGAATCGGCACGGCGCAGATGAGCGAACCGCATGCCTCTACGCTACCCGCTGGCGCATTCGACGTGCCTGGAGGATGTCGCCAGAGCACGGCGACCGGGCTTGTGCCCATATGCTTTGGCTATGAGTTCCGGAGGACCGTTCCCGCCGCAGCAGCCTTCGCCCTACACGCCGCCGCCTGCGCAGCAACCCGCTTCCGAGTACTCGGCGCAGCAGTACGCGCAGTCGCGCTACACGCCGCCGCAGTTCTCGCAGCAGCCGGCGTACGCCTCGGCGCTCGCGCAGCCGGCGCACTACGCGCCGCCGGCGCCCGTGGCCCCGTCGCCGGCTCCGTCGCTTCCGAGCCTGCCGGTTCCCGCGAAGAAGGGCAGGACCGTCTCGATCTGGCTGTTCGGGATTCTCGGGTTCCTCCTGCTGGGGCTGATCGGATACTTCGTGTGGGCGCTCGGCGCCGTGGCGTCCGGCGTCGGGATGGCGCTCGCTCTCATCCCGCTGGCCATCGTCTTCCTCGGCGTGCGGCTGATCGATCGATGGGAGCCGGAGCCGAAGCGCATCGTCTTCTTCGCGATCGCCTGGGGTGCGATCGCCGCGATCGGCCTGACGTTGCTCGTCGATCTGGGGCTCACGCTGCTCGTCGGCTTCCGGGACGACGCGATGACCGCCGTGATTCAGGCGCCGATCGTCGAGGAGTTCTGGAAGGGCCTGGGCGTCTTCGTGATCTATCTCACGGCGCGGCGGGCGTTCGACGGTCCGGTCGACGGCGTCGTCTACGGCGCACTCGTGGGTGCCGGGTTCGCGTTCACCGAGAACATCCAGTACTTCGCCATCAGCCTGATCGAAGGCGGCGGCGAACAGCTGACCGTCACCTTCATCCTGCGTGGCCTGCTCTCGCCGTTCGCCCACACCATGTTCACCGCATTGACGGGTTTCGCGATCGGCCTGGCCGCGCGACGTCATGCCGGCGCGGGTGGCGCACTCGGAGCGGGCCTGGTCGGCATGCTCGGCGCCATCCTGCTGCACGGTTTCTGGAACGGCTCTGCGACGTTCGCCGACTTCTTCGGTCTCTACTTCACCCTTCAGGTGCCCCTGTTCATCGGGTTCATCATCGCGGTCATCGCCCTTCGGCGTGAGGAGGCCCGCGTGACGCGACTGCGCCTGGGCGACTATGCCGCCGCCGGCTGGTTCACCCCTGAGGAGGTGACGATGCTCGCCACACCTGCCGGTCGGAAGACGGGGCTGCGGTGGGCTGCGTCTCTGCGCGGGGATCGCCGGCCGTTGATGCGCGAGTTCATCCGCGACTCGACGGCTCTCGCAGCGGTGCGCCAGCGGGCCATGACCGGTCGTGATCCCCTCGCTGCAGAAGACGAGCGCGCGTTGCTCATACGTACGCGGGCGACCAGGGCGGCGCTGCTGGCGTATTGATGGGGCGGAAGCTCCCCGTGCCAAGACTCAGCGCCCGGTGCTGCGGCGATGCCTGCATGTCTACCGGGCGCTGAGTTGATCTGTAATCAGGGTGCACCCGGCAGAACCGCGTGTCAAGAGTGTCTTGAGCGGTCTGCGACGACGTCCTCGACGATGACGTCGAGGGCTACCCCCTCGCACGCGACTCGGGGGAGCGAGGCCAGCCGGCTGCCGCGGACGGAGTCGCCCGTCGCACACCGCGGGTCCGTCGACACCACGACGCGCCCGACGCCGTTGGTCAATGTCACCTCGTGTCCGAGGGCGGTGAAGCGCGGAGTCAGTTCGCGCTCGACGGCCGCGACCAGCAGGTCGAGGCCGGCGACCCCGATGCGCGTGCCGTCGACTTCGGCCGGGGCGGCGATGGTGATGGTGTACTCGTCGCTGCAGAGGTAGTCGACGTAGGGCCCGGCGACATGAGGGTCGCCCGTCGACATCGGCACCCGGTACCACTCCAAGGCGCTGTAGTCGATGTTCTCCTTGTTCACCGACTGCGAGGCGAGGACGAGCTGCCTGCGGTCTTCTCCCTGCCACCAGGCGAGGTGGCTGTGCGCGTCAGCGAGGAGATCGATGGCCGCGATGAAGCCGGCGCCGTAGACGGGAACGCCGGGAAGATCGAGCGTCTCGAGAGCATACGGGCGCACGAGGGCGTCGATCTTCGCCCTGGTGAGCGGGCCGCTGCGCTCGGCGGCGGCGACCTGCTCTCCAAGAGGGGTGACCCAGCCGAGCAGCGCCCGGATGGGTGACGAGAAGTAGTCCCTGACGATCGTGGCTGCGGCCTCGATCGCGGTCGTGGTGTCAGTGCTCATCGCGTCCTCCTGTGCACGTCGATGGTGGGCATGTGTTCTCAGCCGATCCGCGATTGGAGCTGGATGAGAGCGTCGATGGTCTCAGCGACCATCCGTTCGGTGCGCTCGCCGGCGGCATCGGCGTCGGCCGCCTCGACCGCGTCGATGACGGCGATCAGATGCGCACCCTGGCGGCGGCGGTCGTCACGATCGTGTGCGACGAGCCGCAGGTACGGTGATAACTCGGCCTGCAGCTTCATCTGCTCGCGGGTCAGCCGCGCGGACTGGCTCAGCGCGACGAGCTCGATCTGCACGTCATCGAGCAATCGCCGCTGCAGCTCCGCGTCGAGATCCTCCAGCCGTTCCATGCGGCGGCGAACCTGCTGGGCTTCCGATGGGTCGGCGCGCCGCGCGGCCAGGCGCACGCACGCGCCGGTGATGGCCGCATAGTGCGCGCCGAGATCGCGCAGCGCCAGCCGGGACGAGGTGCGCACCGCCTCCCGGGCGAACGACAGCGGGTCGGCATGTTCGGCGACGAAGCTGCCACCGTTGCGCCCCCGCCTGGTGACCACGAGGCCTCGGCCGCGCAGGGCGAGCAGTGCCTCGCGAACGGTGACGGGAGCGACGCCGAGGCTCCTCGAGAGATCGGACTCGGAGGGGAGGCGTTCGCCGGCGCGAAGGTGGCCCCGGGTGATCGCGTCCACCAGTCGGCGTTCGACCAGTTCTGCTCGACCTTCGTCACCGATGGGCTGGAACAGCGCACCCTGCAGCCGGTGCGGATGCTGGGTCGCCATGGGGGAGGAGAGGGCGCGCTCTTCGGAATCCTGTGCCGGGGTCGGCGTCGACAGCGATTCCATTCTGTGATTCTCCACCCTCGGCGAGGAACGCGGCAAAACTCGCACTTGAAATATTACATCTGAGTTTATATGTTTAGTCCATTCTTTCCAGATCGACGATGACCAGAGGAGAGCGCGATGGCCGCTATCGCCCCCACGACGACGAAGGTCGATGAGGAATCGCTCCGCGGTGCGGTGTCCCTGACGGGAGTGACGAAATCCTTCGGCGAGTTCACCGCCGTCCGCGACCTGAACCTCGAGGTCGCGCCGGGGGAGTTCCTCTCGATGCTCGGACCCTCGGGGTCCGGGAAGACCACGGTGCTGCGGATGATCGCCGGCTTCGAGGACGCGACCAGCGGTACCATCCGCCTCTCCGGAGTGGATGTCACCAGGACGCCTCCGCATGCGCGGCAGGTCAACACGGTGTTCCAGGACTACGCGCTCTTCCCGCATCTGTCGATCGCCGAGAACGTGGGCTACGGGCTGCGCGTGCGTGGCGAGGGCCGGCAGGAGCGGACGGAGCGGGTACAGCAGTCGCTCGCGCAGGTCCGCCTCGATCATGTCGCCGATCGGCTGCCGCACCAGCTCTCCGGAGGGCAGCGCCAGCGGATCGCACTGGCTCGTGCGCTGATCCTCCGCCCTCAGGTGCTCCTTCTCGACGAACCGCTCGGCGCTCTCGACAAGCAGCTGCGCGAGCAGATGCAGATCGAGCTGAAGCAGATTCAGCGGGAGGTCGGTATCACCTTCGTGTTCGTCACCCACGACCAGGAGGAGGCGCTCACGCTGAGCGACCGCGTCGCAGTCTTCAACAACGGCCACATCGAGCAGGTCGGTACGGCGCGTGAGGTCTACGAGTATCCGAAGACCGAGTTCGTCGCCCGTTTCCTCGGGCTCTCCAACCTCATCAGCGGCGCGCTCGCCGAAGAGCTCACCGGAGACCGCCGCACCATGAGCGTGCGCCCCGAGCGGGTACGACTCAGCGCGCCCGGTGAGGCACCGGCGGCCGGTGATGTCTCGCTCACCGGCACGATACGAGAGGTCGTGTACACCGGGCGCGCCACCCGGTATCTCGTGACGGCCGACGCCGGCGTCGACATCATCGCTGAGCGCCCCAACGCGCACCACCCGACGTCCGCCGCCGCGTTCGGCCGCGGAGACCCTGTCCGGGTCGCATGGACCCCAGAC
Source organism: Microbacterium sp. (assembly GCF_031179285.1). Lineage (GTDB taxonomy): Bacteria > Actinomycetota > Actinomycetes > Actinomycetales > Microbacteriaceae > Microbacterium. The sequence goes on from NZ_JAPSHY010000001.1 coordinate 97,551, forward strand.
CATGCGGCCCGGCTGCCCTGAATCACCACCCCACACTGCATCACCGATCACAAAGGAGCGATCATGCGCAAGAAGATCCTGGCGACCACTGCGATGGCGGCGGTCGCCGTCCTCGGCCTGTCCGGCTGTTCCGGAGGTGACGACGCGCCCGCCGAGGGCTCGGGCGAACTCCAGATCGAGGTCCCCGACATCGCCATGCAGGAGAAGCTGGGCGACTACGAGGGCGAGGTCAACATCGTCGCCTGGAGCGGATTCGTCGAGGCCGACTGGAGCGACGCCTTCACCGACGAGACCGGGTGCGTGGTGAACCGTCGTGTCGCCGGCACGAGTGACGAGATGGTCCAGCTGATGCGCACCGGAGACTACGACCTCGTCTCCGCCTCCGGCGACGCGAGCCTCCGCCTGATCGCCGGCGGCGATGTGCAGCCGCTCAACCTCGATCTCATCCCGAACTTCGGCGACGACATCGTCGAGGGAATGAAGGGGCAGATCTACGACACCATCAACGGCAAGTCGTACGGCATCCCGATCGGACGCGGCGCGAACATCCTGCAGTACAACAGCGAGGTGGTCACCGAGGAGCCCACGAGCTGGGACGTCGCGTGGGAGAAGGACAGCCCGTATGCGGGTCAGGTCATCGCCTACGACGCACCGATCTACATCGCCGACGCCGCCGTCTACTTGATGGCGCATGAGCCGGAGCTCGGCATCGAGAACCCCTACGCGCTCGACGAGAAGCAGCTGGCCGCGGCCATCGATCTGCTCAAGCAGCAGAACGAGATCGTCTCGGAGTACTGGTCCGACCCCGCCGCCCAGATCACATCGTTCGCCGGTGGCACGACCGTGCTCGGCACCTCCTGGGAGGTGCTGCGCAAGCTCACCGAGGACGACAAGTTCAAGAGCGTGCTGCCCGAGGAGGGCTCGACCGGGTGGTCGGACGCCTGGATGCTGGCGACGGAGTCGAAGAATCCGAACTGCGCATACGCGTGGATGGACTACGCATCCTCGCCCGAGGTGAACGGCGCGATCGCCATGAACTTCGGCATGGCTCCGGCGAATGCCGCGTTCTGCGAGACGAGCGATGAGGCGAAGGCGCACTGCGACTACTACCACGCGACCGATGAGGAGTACTTCGAGAAGGTGTGGTTCTGGACCACTCCGATCGAGCAGTGCATCGACGGACGCAGCGTCGAAGAGGCGACCTGCACCAACTTCCAGCAGTGGACGGACGCCTGGCTCTCCGTGAAAGGCTGACCCGCGGGCCGGGGCGGGCTTCGGCTCCGCCCCGGCATCCGCACTCCACCGTTCCCTCGACGACAGGATCGACATGAAGCGCCGCATCAGGATCGCGGGCCTGCTGGCTCTGCCGATGGCATGGCTCATCGGGATCTACATCTTCTCGCTGTTCATGCTGCTCGTGACGGCGTTCTGGGTCACCGATCCCTTCACCTCCAAGGTGAAGCCCGGCTTCACGCTGCGAAACTTCGAGCAGCTCCTCATCAACCCCGCGTACCTGTCGACATCGGTGCGCACCCTCGGCATCGCCCTCGCCGTCACGGCGCTCTCCCTGCTGATCTCCGTGCCTCTGGGGATCTTCATGGCGAAGGTGGCCTCGCCCTGGCTGCGGGCGGTACTGGCGGTGTCGATCACACTGCCGCTGTGGGCCGGTTATCTGGTGAAGGTGCTCGCGATGCGCATCACGTTCACCAAGGAAGGCTTCTTCAACTGGATGCTGGCGCCCTTCGGAATCGAGGGTCCCGGATTCACCATCGTGACCGTGGTGCTCACGCTGACCTACCTGTGGCTTCCGTACATGGCGGTTCCCGTGTACACGGCGATCCGCCAGCTGCCGTCGAACCTGTTCGACGCGTCCGCCGACCTCGGTGCCGGGTCGTGGCGCACCATCCGCACGATCGTGCTTCCCCTGATCAAGCCGGCGATCATCGCAGGCTCCGTGTTCACCTTCTCGCTCAGCCTCGGCGACTACCTCGTCGCACGATTCGTCGGCGGCGACACCCAGATGATCGGCAGCGTCATCGCCTCGAACATCAACCTGAATCCGCCGCTGGCCGCGGCATTCGCCCTCGTCCCGATCGTGTTCGTCGTGCTCTATCTCGTCGGCGTGCAGCGTACCGGCGCACTCGAAAGGATGTGAGCTGCTCATGCTGCGACTCTCACGCACCTCCAAGGTGGTCCTCGGAATCCTCGTCGCCATCATCCTGGCGTTCATGTACGTGCCGTTGGGACTGGTGATCCTCAACTCGTTCAACGCGGCCAGGATCGTCAGCTGGCCCGTCACGGGTTTCTCACTCGAGTGGTGGGGGAAGGCCTTCGCGAGCGAGCCCGTCCGTGCGGCTCTGCTGAACTCGGTGCTCGTCGCGAGCGGCGCCACCGTCATCGCGGTGATCCTCGGCACGCTCGTCGCCTTCGCGCTGCAGCGTCATTCCTTCTTCGGTCAGCGGGCCGTGAACCTGCTCGTCGTGCTTCCGATCGCGCTCCCGGGCATCGTCACCGGTGTCGCGCTGAACAACACCTACAACCGGATGCTCGAGCCGATCGGCATCCAGGTCGGCTTCTACGGCATGATCATCGCCCACGGGACCTTCTGCATCGTGATGGTCTTCAACAACGTGCTCGCTCGGCTGCGACGGCTCAATCCGAGCATCGAGGAGGCATCGCAGGATCTCGGGGCCACGCCGTGGCAGACGTTTCGACTCGTGACGTTCCCGCAGTTCCGCAGTGCCCTCGTCGCCGGTGCCATCCTCGCGTTCGCGTTGAGCTTCGACGAGGTGTACGTCACGATCTTCACGGCACCACCGGGCGTCGACACCCTGCCGCTGTGGATCATGAATCAGATGGCGCGACCCAATGAGTCCAACGTGGTCAACGTCGTGGCGACGGTGGTGATCCTGGCCTCGTTCATCCCGGTGTGGGTCTCGCAGCGGCTCGGCCGCGATATCACCGAGCGGGGGTGATCGAGCGGGTCGGCCGTGCGCGCGGGACGCCGTTCGCGCTCAGCGCATCGTCTGCGTTGACCGGCGACGGGGGCTCGGGTTGTATGGAGTCATGACTGATCGCACAAAGCCCGAGTTCGACGCCCCGACCGGCCCCGCTCCCGAAGAGCTGGTCGTCCGAGACCTCATCGAGGGTGATGGTGCCGAGGCGAAGCCCGGCGACACCGTCACCGTCCACTACGCCGGTGTCGAATTCGATTCGGGCGAGGAGTTCGACTCGTCCTGGGGGCGCGGCGAGACGATTCAGTTTCCGCTGCGCGGCCTGATCCAGGGCTGGCAGGACGGCATCCCCGGCATGAAGGTCGGGGGCCGTCGTGAACTCGTCATCCCCCCGCACCTCGCATACGGTCCTGCCGGTGGCGGACACTTCCTCTCCGGCAAGACGCTGATCTTCATCATCGACCTCGTCGCCGTCGGCTGACCCGACCTCCGGAAGGCGCCCCGATCCGCCGGATCGGGGCGCCTTCTGCATGCTGCCGGAATTTCTCATTCACTGGAATACATTCACACGCATGTGAGTTGACCCCTCTGATGCCGCGACCGCGGCGACCCGTCTGTGAGGAGATTTCATGACCAGCATCGACATCCCCGGCTACCGCCCCGGCACCTGGGTGCTCGACCCCGCCCACAGTGAAGTGACCTTCAGCGTTCGTCACATGATGATCTCGAAGGTGCGGGGCACCTTCGGCGTGAAGAGTGCGACGCTGGTGGCGCCGGAGAACCCGCTGGAGGCTCAGGTCGAAGCGAGCGTCGATGTGACGTCGATCGACACGAAGGACGAGGGACGCGACACCCATCTCCGCTCCGCGGACTTCTTCGACACCGAGAACTTCCCGTCGATGGAGTTCGTGTCCACCGGCGCGCGCGTGCAGGACGGCGAGTTCTTCGTCGACGGCGACCTGAGCATCCGCGGGGTCACCAAGCCGGTGAGCTTCGCCTTCGAGTTCGGTGGCTTCGGCACCGACCCCTGGGGCAACTACAAGGCCGGTGCGTCGGCCGTGACCACGATCAACCGCGAGGACTTCGGCCTGACCTGGAATGCCGCTCTCGAGACCGGCGGCGTCCTGGTCGGCAAGGACGTCACCATCAACCTCGAGCTGCAGGGTCACCTTCAGGACGCCTGATCGTCGTGATCGTCCGCAGAACCCCGGGTCCGTCAGGGCTCGGGGTTCTCTGCGTCGTACCCGCGGAACCGCGGGTGCCGGCGGGCGATGACGGCCACGAGGGCGATCACGAGGATGCCGCCGAGAAGCGGTGGCAGCCACAGCGCCGTCACCGTGGCGAGGGCGCCGGCGTACAGAGCACCGATCCGCGGGCCCCCGGCGACCACGACGATGAACAGACCCTGCAGTCTTCCGCGCATCACATCGGGCACGGACGCCTGCATCATCGTGTTCCGGTAGATCGAACTCACATTGTCGGCGGCGCCCGAAAGGGCGAGGGCCGCGCATGCCGCGATGATGAGCCCGACGTTCGGCACCTCCTCGCTCGCCGGACGCGACCAGCCGGCGAACAGCAGCACGGCACCGAACAACAGGATCGCCATGCCATAGGCCTCGACGGCGCGTTCGATCCCGCGGCCGTGCCATCGGTACTGGACGACCCGGCCGGAGAGAAGACTGGAGGCGAAGGTGCCGACGGCGACCGCGGCGGTCAGCAGCCCGGTCGTGAAGGCGCCACCGCCGAGCAGCACGGTGCCGAGGGCGGGAAACAGCGCGAGCGGTTGCCCGAACGTCATCGCGATGATGTCGAACAGGTACTGCATCCGGATGTTGCTCGCGCTCTTCAGGAAGCGCCAGCCGTCGACGAGCGACGCGAGGCCCGGGCGGACGACGTCACCTTCGGGGCGCAGAGAGGGCAGCGTCCACAGGCCGAGGAACATCGACAGCATGAGCAGCACATCGATCGTGTACGTCCATCCGTAGCCGGTGAGAGCGACCAGCAGTCCCGCGAGGGCGGGACCCGCCATGACGGTGAGGCCGAAAGCCACCCCGTTGAGGGCGGAGGCCGCCGCCAGCAGATCTCGGGGGATGAGCCGCGGCACGATCGCGGTGCGGGTCGCCATGCCGACGGAGTTCGCGGCGGAGTTGATCATGCTCAGCGCGTACAGCCACCAGATGGTCTCGTTGCCGGTCCAGGTGAGTGCCGCGAGCAGGACCGTCGATGCGAAGGCGACCGTGGCTGCGATCAATGCGACGAGGCGGCGGTCGAAGGCGTCGGCGAGCATGCCGCCGTAGAGCCCGGCGAGCACCATCGGCACGAGACCCGCGACGGCGATCATCGAGACGGCGAACGTGCTCCCCGTGAGAGCGAACACGTGCAGCATCACCGTGACGATCGTCAGCTGTCCGCCGATGCCCGCGAGGGTCGAGCCGATCCACATCCGGGCGAAGGCAGGACTCGCCTTCAGCGGGCGCAGGTCGATGAGGTGCCCTCGAGCGACGCTCACGTCGGGAATCCGTCAGACTGCACGGATCGAGCGTATCCGAGCGAGCGCCGGTCGGCGCCGACGCGGTCGACCCGACCCGGCGACGGCTGGTAGACTCTTCAGGTTGCCGTTTGATCGGCCGCGGATAAAGAGAGCCCTCGCATCAGGCGTCGGGCGCCGCGCAACAAGCAGAGAGGGGATCGAATCTATGGCACTGGAAGCAGACGTCAAGAAGGCGATCATCGAAGAGTACGCGACGCACCCCGGTGACACCGGATCCCCCGAGGTGCAGGTCGCAATGCTGACGCAGCGCATCAAGGACCTCACCGAGCACCTCAAGGAGCACAAGCACGACCACCACTCGCGTCGTGGGCTGTTCCTGCTCGTCGGTCAGCGCCGTCGTCTGCTCGGCTACCTCCAGGACATCGACATCGAGCGTTACCGTTCGCTGATCGAGCGTCTGGGACTTCGCCGATAAGCGAACCCGCGTTCAATCGCGCAGAACATTCTTGGAAGGCCGCCCCAGGTGTGGGGCGGCCTTCGTCATTCCTGCAGCAGTGCACCGGATGCCGGATAGACGACCGCGCCGTCCTCTCGAACCTCCGCTCCCGATGTCAGCACCGCGGCCTGCTGTCTGCTCTCGCCCATCAGATGGATGACCTCCTCGTTGCGAGCAAGGAGATGATCGGCGATGATCCTGCGGTGACATCGCCACCACACGGCCTCGGAGCACATCACCGCAGTGCGACGACGTCGTCCTCGCTCTCGCAGGAGGTTCAGTCCCTCGCCGAACTCTTCTGAGAGTGCATGATCGGCGTAGTTGTGGAAGCTCCGGTTCTGCCAGAACGCGTTCACCTCGAAGGGGACGTCCCGCGACACCGGGCGGCGGCCGCTGAGCTCAGCGATGCGCGAGAAGTGGATGCCGGCGCCACGGAGCGACTCTCCCAGCGCCTCCTCGTCGAACTGCGGATTGCGTCGTGAGCCGGGAAGCCGGCGAACGTCGATGACCAGATCGATCTCCGCCGTGTGCAGCACGGCGATGAACTCCGTGATCGTGCGATCGGAATGACCGACGGTGAAGAAAGGTAGGCCCATCATCCGACGCTAGATCACGAGCCGGCGGATTGCGTCACCTCGCGGTCAGACCGGCACTCCGACCAGGTCGGCGTGGTAGATCGACGCCACATCAGGGTGGGCGCGCAGTCGGGACTTGAGTGCGTTCTCGCCGTACAGCGAGTGGATCGGGTTGTCCGGATCCTTCGTCACGCCGGTCGCGTCGGCCGCAAGGTCCTCCGGCAGCTCGATGAGGGGCAGGCGCTGGTCGAGGGCAGGGTTGAAGAAGAAGGGAATCGAGATCCGCTCCTCGGGAGCCCGGGGCGAGATGACCCGATGATTCGTCGCCTTGAGATAGCCACCGGTGGCGTATTCGAGGAGTTCGCCGATGTTGACGACGAAGGCGCCCGGCACCGGCGGCGCATCCACCCATTCGCCGTCGCGTTCGACCTGCAGGCCTCCCTTCCCCGGCTCGACCCAGAGCAGCGTGAGCACCCCGGAATCCTTGTGCGCTCCGACCCCCTGCTGGGGCTCCGGCTCGTCGGTGCCCGGATAGCGCACGATCTTGATGAGGGTCGAGGGCTCGCCGAAGTGCTCGTCGAAGTACGACGCCTCCGCGCCGAGTGTCTCCGCCCACGCGCGCAGCAGTCGGCGCGCGACGTCCGACAGTGTCGCGTGCCACTCCGCCACGATCTCGCGAAGCTCCGGCTGGGCGGCGGGCCAGAGGTTCGGACCGATGAGACGGTTGAACGCCGGGCCGCCGTCGACGGGCTCACGCTCGGGACCGATGTCGATCTGCTCGCGCCAGTCGACCTTGCCCTGCGTGCGTTCGCCTCCGACACGGGTGTAACCACGGAAGTGCGGACTGTTCACATTCTCGATCGCGAGCTTGTCCGGCTCCGGGAGTGCGAAGAAGTCCAGGGCGGCGCGATGCAGTCGCGCTTCCAGTTCGGGAGAGATCCCGGTTCCCGTCAGGTAGAAGAACCCGACGTCGTGCGTGGCCGCACGAAGTTCGTCACGAAACCGTGAAGCGGCGTCGGGGCCTTCGTCGAGCTGGGAGAGGTCGAGGATGGGAAGCGAGAGTTCAGCCATGACCCGAGGCTACGTCCGCACCCGCCACGCCGAGACATGTGTTGCGCCACGTTACCGTCAGCGGGGTCGGCGCGAGCCGATCGGATCGTTGCGGCGTCCCTCCCGGCTGGCGAGACGGGCGTCCGCGAAGAGCCATCGCGGACGCGGTTCGATGAGCGGCCGGAACAGCGCCCGCACGGGCTTGGTCGCGAGGGCGAGCGCGAGCACCACCGAGAGAACGGTCACGAGGGGGAGCCAGAGCCAGGTCGGCTCGAGATCGCGCAGCGCGCCGGACTCGCGGAACGGGTAGAGAACGAACGAATGCAGGAGGAAGACGTACATCGTGTACTGGCCGAAGTGGGTCCACCAGTGGGTGCCGCGAGGGATCAGCGCGAAGAACGCGGCGCTGAGAATCACGGCGAGCAGCATGAGGCCGATGCGGACGCCTCCCGCCCACCACTGCTCTCCGCCGAGGTCTGCGTAGGCATCCTCGTAGAAGAGCCAGTGCCGCAGATCGACCGCCTGCCAGACGTCGATCCAGCGCCACGCTGCCCACCCGGTCGCCGCCAGCAGCACGACGGCGCAGACGCGCAGCCACCACGGTCGGAAGTCGAGAAGGCGCAGCCGGTCGACGATGTCATGTTCGCGCAGCCACCAGCCCAAGGCGAAGAACGGCAGCAGGCCCAGTGTGCGCGACAGGGAGAACGTGCTGTCGACGTTGGGGAGATACCCGACGCCGATCGAAATGGCGACGGTCCACAGCAGCGGCCAGCGCAGCAGGGCGAGGTAGGGGAGCACGAGCCGGAAGATCCCGAGGGCGAGCAGGAACCACAGCGTCCACGACGGCTGCGTCGGGTTCGGGTTGGCCTGGCCTTCCACCAGCCACTTGGTGAGCGTCCAGAGCAGCTCGAAGATCACATAGGGAACGATGATGTCGGTGATCACCCTGGCCATCTGCAGCTTCGTCGGCGCTCCCGCCTTGGAGAAATAGCCCGAGATGATCGCGAAGGCGGGCATGTGGAACGCATACACGGTCAGGTAGAACGCCAGCGCGATGTCCGAGTCGTAGATCAGGCGCTGGATCGCGTGCCCCAGGACGACGAGGACGATGCACGCATAACGCGCGTTGTCCCAGAAGGGCACGCGTCGACGGGGTTTGGTCACCGACCCTGTCACCGGCTTCGTGGCGTCCGCCTCGGCGCTGCTCATTCTCTGAGGCTACCGCCCGGGAATAAAGTTGCTTCGACGGCGTTGACTCAGATACATTCACATGAATAGAACCGGATGCCGAGTCATCCGATTCGGAGAAGACGGAGCAATCATGAGCGAGCAGTCAGGCGCACAGGCGATGCAGTTCGGCATCATGTCGGTCAGCGACATCACCCGTGATCCTGTGAGCGGAGTCACATCGAGCGAGCAGGAGCGGATCAAGGCGACACTCGCCATCGCCAAGCACAGCGAAGAGGTCGGTCTCGATGTCTTCGCGATCGGCGAGCATCACAATCCGCCGTTCTGGTCGTCCAGCCCGACCACATTCCTCGCAGCCCTCGCCGCGCACACCGAGCGGCTGATCGTCTCGACCTCGACGACCTTGATCACCACGAATGACCCGGTGCGCATCGCGGAGGAGTACTCGATGCTGCAGCACGTCTCGGATGGGCGGATGGACCTCATGCTCGGACGAGGGAACACCGGTCCGGTGTACCCCTGGTTCGGGCAGGACATCCGCCAGGGACTGCCGCTCGCGATCGAGAACTACGCGCTGCTTCACAAGCTGTGGCGAGAGGACGTCGTCGATTTCGAGGGCAAGTTCCGCACTCCGCTGCAGGGATTCACGTCGACTCCGCGGCCGCTCGACGGCGTCGCACCGTTCGTCTGGCACGGATCGATCCGCACGCCCGAGATCGCTGAGCAGGCCGCCTATTACGGCGACGGGTTCTTCGCGAACAACATCTTCTGGCCCAAGGAGCACTACCAGCGCCTGATCGAACTGTATCGGCAGCGCTTCGCGCACTACGGTCACGGAACGCCGGAGCAGGCGATCGTCGGTCTCGGCGGGCAGGTCTTCATGCGCCAGAACTCGCAGGACGCGGTCAACGAATTCCGGCCCTTCTTCGACAACGCTCCGGTGTACGGGCACGGTCCCAGCATGGAGGACTTCACCGAGATGACACCGCTGACGGTGGGTTCCCCGCAGCAGGTCATCGATCGGTACGCCGCGATGCGCGACCACTACGGCGACTACCAGCGCCAGCTGTTCCTCATCGATCACGCCGGTCTGCCGCTGAAGACCGTGCTGGAACAGCTCGACATCCTCGGTTCCGACGTCGTGCCGGTGCTTCGCAAGGAACTCGCGAAGGATCGCCCTTCCACCGTTCCGGATGCACCGACCCACGCCGCCCGCGTGAAGGCGGAGTACGGTGACGGACCGACGCGGCAGGCGCGCCCCGGAGCCAACCGCGGTGACAACCTCACCGGCGATTCGCCCTATCAGGACACGCCGGCACCGGCAGGCGCCGCCTTCGGGCTCGGCCGGAAGGAGGTCTGACATGATCACTCGTCGCATCGCCGTCGTCTCGGCAGGGCTGTCCAACCCCTCATCGACCCGCATGCTGGCGGACCGGCTGGCCGCTGAGACCGTGAAGGCACTCGCAGGTCACGATGTGGATGCCCGCGTCGACGTGATCGAGCTGCGCGACCACGCGCACGACATCACGAACAATCTGCTGACGGGATTCGCGCCGCCGGCGCTGGAGTCTGCGATCAACTCGGTGGTGTCGGCCGATGCACTCATTGTGGTGACGCCGATCTTCTCCACGAGCTACTCCGGCCTTTTCAAGTCCTTCATCGATGTGCTCGATCCTGACTCGCTCACCGGCAAGCCCGTCCTGATCGGCGCGAACGCCGGAACGGCGCGGCACTCACTCGCCATCGACTATGCGATCCGTCCTCTCTTCGCATATCTGCATGCCGAGCCGGTCTCGACCGGCGTGTTCGCGGCATCAAGCGACTGGGGCGCCGCGGGAGACGACGTCGCTCCGCTGGCGAAGCGCGTGGAGAAGGGCGCACGAGAACTTGCGGATGCCATCGTGCGTCGCGACGTGTCCGCGTCCGCCGATCCATACGACCCGGCGACGTATCTCGGCGAGGGGCGCTCGTTCGGGCACATGCTGGGCGGGCTCGCAGGGGAGTGAGCGCAGCGTTCGCGCGCGCCTGAGGTGTGGAAGGATGCGGGTCCGATGAGCATCGGATCCCGCATCCTTCGTGCGGTCAACCGCTCTTGCGTCGGAACTCGCGCCGCGTCTGCGGTGCGTGCGCGCCGTGCACGGCGGAATCGCCGTCGAGGTGAGCCTCGCCCTGCCGGTGCTGCGCGTTCTTCTTCTCGAGCGCTTCCTTGAACTTGCGCTTCATCTCCTCCGCGGAGGTGGCGCCTTCTTCCGTGCTCATGTTCGCCAGCCTAGGGCACTGCCGCCGCGCGCGGGGAGGTCAGCGGCTCGCCCGGCGCACGATGACGTCGATGAGAAGACCCATGCAGACCGCGACGGCGACCGACACCGGAACGGCCACCAGCGCGCCGCCAGGAAGGATGGCGGCCACTGCGGCGCCGATGGACGCCTGGTACACGGCCCATCCGATGGCGGCAGCCGCGACGAGGGCGAGATAGCGGGGCGGGTGGATGCGGGAGGCCCCGGCGACGAGATTGATCGCCAGCCGGGCGAAAGGCACGAAGCGGGCTGTGAACAGCACGGTGGCGGTGCCGGCGTCCAGACGCAACCGCGCCCAGTCGAGCGCCTGCTGCACACGTGGTGCGCGCATCCAGCGCCAGCGATCGGTGCCGACGAAGCGACCGATGAGATAGCACGACGCGTCCCCCAGGCAAGCAGCCGCCGAAGCACAGCCGATGACCGCCCAGAGCGGGGGCGTTCCCGATGTCCCCGAGAACGCGCCGAGAGCGGTCACCGCGATCTCGCCCGGGATGACCACGAGGAAGGCGTCGCCGTAGACGAGCAGGCTCATCACCACGAGCGCCCACGGCCCGGACATCGCTTCGGTGAGAACGTCGGTTGGCACGGGGCCACTCTGCCGCGCGCCGGTGAACGGCAACCAAAGACCGGATAGCCGGTGACCGGCGCTCCAGCATCCGGTGAACATCTGGTGCACCCACCCGTTTCCGCGACTTCCGCGTCACAAGCGCCGTCATCCTGATGACGTGAGAGTCGCGATCGTGACCGAGTCCTTCCTTCCGCACATGAACGGCGTCACCGGGTCGGTGATGCAGATCCTGCGCCATCTCGAGCGGAGCGGCCACGACGCACACGTCATCGCTCCCGCCGCGGCCGGCATGCCCGCAGAGGTGAGCGGCGCCGTCGTCGAAGCGATTCCCAGCGTCGCCCTTCCGGGCTATCGCAACGTGCGCGTCGGAACGTCGCCCGCCGGTCGGGTTGCGACGTCGCTGCGGCGCTTCCAGCCGGACGTCGTGCATCTGGCATCGCCCTTCGCCCTCGGGTGGCGCGGCGTGCTCGCTGCAGACAGGCTCGACCTGGCATCGGTCGCCGCCTATCAGACCGACGTCGCCGCCTACACCGAGCGCTATCGGATCGCGGCCACCACGGGGATCGCGCAGACCCACATCGCCCGGCTGCACCGTCGGGCGACGCTCACGCTCGCTCCCTCGGTCGAGTCGGCGCAGCAACTCGAGCGGCTCGGCGTGGACCGGATCCGGCGCTGGGGTCGGGGCGTGGATTCCGATCGATTCCGGCCGGAAAGGCGCGACCATGCCCTGCGGGCCCAGTGGGGGGCGGAGGTCATCGTCGGGTACGTGGGCAGACTCGCACCCGAGAAGCAGGTGGAGGACCTCGCGGCCCTGCACGGCCTCCCCGGCATCCGGCTGGTGATCGTGGGAGACGGGCCCACCAGGAGCCGGCTCGAGCGGCTGCTGCCCGAGGCGCTGTTCCTGGGACATCTCGATGGCGACGCGCTCGCCACGACGATGGCATCCTTCGACATCTTCGTTCACCCGGGGGAGAGCGAGACCTTCGGGCAGACGCTCCAGGAGGCGCATGCGAGCGGCGTTCCCGTCATCGCGACGGGTCGCGGGGGGCCGCTGGATCTGGTGCGGATGGGGGTGGACGGCTGGCTGTATCGCCCCGGTGACATGGAGGACCTTCGAATGCGGGTGGCGGATCTCGCCGGCGACGCCAGGAAGCGGCGGGCCTTCGGCGAAGCCGGGCATGACGCCGTTCAGGGTCGCTCGTGGGCCAGCGTGTGCGACCAGCTTCTCGGTCACTTCGAGGAGGCTCGTTCGCTGCGCCCGGTCGACGCGAGGCTGCGCGCTCGCCGAGTGGTCAGGCCCGAGCCGTCGTCGATTGCGGCGCCGCGGCGGTGGCGGCGCTACGTCGCCCTCGGCGACTCGCTGACCGAGGGGCTGTGCGACCCGGCGCCCGACGGAGCCCTGCGCGGATGGGCCGATCGTCTGGCGCTGCTCTTGGCCGCGCGCGGCGGTCTGCACTACGCCAACCTCGCGATCCGGTCGAAGCGGGTCGCCGATGTGTGCGGCGCGCAGTTGCAGCGAGCACTGGAGCTGCGGCCCGACCTCGTGTCCGTCTTGATCGGTGCGAACGACCTGGTCAAGCACCGCACGGACGTCGCCGCTCTTGCGGCCGACTTGGAGGAGGCGGTGTCGCAGTTGCGGGGGACCGGTGCGGATGTGCTGCTGGTGACGCCGTTCCTCCCCGGTCGTCGCGCAGCCTCGATCTACACCGCTCGGTTCGCCGCATTCGCCACAGCGCTCGCCGGCATCGCTGCGAGGACCGGTGCGATCCTCATCGACACCGACCTGCACCCGTCACTTCAGGAACGACCCAACTGGGGAGAGGATCTCGTGCATCTCAGCAGCCGCGGCCATCGCTTCCTCGCGTACCGAGCAGGAGAGGTGCTGGGCGTGCCGCACGCCGATGCGCTCGGCGTGCTCGATGCAGCACTTCACGAGCACGAGACCATCGGCACCGGGCTGTGGTGGCGACGTCACGCATTGCCCTGGGTGTGGCGTCGGCTGCACGGCAGAGCTGCCGGTGACGGCCGAGTCGCGAAGCACAGGGACTACGTCTATCTCGGCCGGTCGACGGCGATGCAGGGCATCAGCGTGCCGTGACCACTCCGCAGCCGGCGCACCGGTGTCGCCCCCGCGTCTAGGCTCATCGCCATGGAACATCTCGACCTCGCGCGGAGGTTCGTCGCTCGGCACTTTCCTGCGGCCTCGATCGCCGTGGTCGCCGGGAGCACGGCCAGGGGAACGCGAACGGCGACGAGCGACATCGACCTGCTGATCGTGGGGGACGACACCTTCGGCGGCGATCAGGAGAGCCTCGCTGCGGGGTTCGAATTCGAGGGCGAGTTCATCGAGGTGTTCGCTTACACCTTCGCGGGATTCCGTCGGTGGGCGGAGCGGGCGATGGCCCAGCACCGTCCGGTCGTCGTGCACATGCTCGTCGAGGGAATCGAGGTGCGCGGAGGCGACGAGCTGGAGCGGCTGCGGGTGCAGTGGCGCCAGGCTCTGTCGACGGGACCGACGGTCGACGCCCACGAGATTGCGTTCCGTCGCTACGTGATCACCGATCTTCTCGACGACCTCAGGGATGGAACCGACCCTCTCGAGCGACACGTCGTCGCCTCGCTCTTGTTCGAGCGGACGGCAGAGCTGATGCTGCTCTCCGGCGGGCGCTGGATCGGGGCGGGGAAGTACCTGCCGCGGCGACTGCGCGAGTTCAGCGCTGAGCGCGCCGAGGCGTTGGCACGGCCGCTGCTCGACGGCGACCTCGAGCTGTTCGTGGCGCAGGTCGATCGCGAGCTCGAGGCTGCCGGCGGCCGAGTCCAGGCCGGGTTCGTGCGCTGACCAGGGCGCCGTGACCCGATGGGCACGCTGTGACCGACGTCACCTGGCGCAATGCGGGGGTGTCGAACGTGCCGCCGCTCAGCGCCGCCCCATGCCGTGATAGGTCCAGCCGGCCGCTCGCCATGCAGCAGCATCCAGGCAGTTGCGCCCATCGATCACGACGCGTCCGCGGACGAGTCCGGCCGCGTGCCGAGGTGTGAGCTCGCGACGATACAGCTCCCACTCCGTCACCACGACGACCGCGTCGGCCTCGCGAAGTGCGTCATCACGCTCATCTGCGTAGCCGAGCTGGGGGTGAGCCGCCCGTGCGTTGTCGAGGGCGGCGGGATCCGTCACGACCACATCGGCCCCGAGTCCTCGCAGCCGCACAGCCACGTCGAGGGCGGGGGAGTCGCGGATGTCGTCGCTGAAGGGCTTGAATGCGGCGCCCAGCACGGCGATGCGCTTGCCGAACACGAGTCCGCCGAGGGCGTCGACGACGAGTTGCACTGCGCGATCCCGTCGTCGGAGGTTGATCGCGTCGACCTCGCGCAGGAAGCCGACGGCGTCGCCACGCCCGAGCTCCTCCGCTCGTGCGGCGAAAGCGCGGATGTCCTTGGGCAGGCACCCGCCGCCGAACCCGATGCCCGCGCCCAGATACCGTCGCCCGATGCGGGTGTCGTGACCGAGCGCCTCGGCGAGCAGGGTCACATCCGCCTGCGCGACCTCGGCGATCTCGGCCATCGCATTGATGAACGAGATCTTCGTGGCGAGGAAGGCGTTCGCGGCACCCTTGACCAGCTCAGCGGTGGCGAGATCCGTGACGAGGAACGGCGACCCCGAAGCGAGGGGTGCGGCGTACACCTCACGCAGAACGTCGGCTGCGCAGCTGCCGTTCGCGTCGGGAGCCACACCCACCACGATCCGGTCGGGAGTGATCGTGTCGTGCACGGCCCAGCCCTCGCGCAGGAACTCCGGGTTCCACGCCAGCGTCGCACCGGTCGTTCTGATGCGCCCCGCGATGCCCGCCGCCGTCCCGACCGGAACCGTCGACTTGCCTGCGAGGACATCGCCGGGGCGCAGGTGGGGGTGCAGGGCCTCGACCGCCGCGTCGACGAATCGCAGATCGGCCGCATGACCACCCGGCACCTGCGGTGTCCCGACAGCGAGGAAATGCACGGCGGATCCGGCGGCATCCTCCACTCGAGTGCTGAACCGCAACCGCCCGGACGCGATTCCCTCCTTCAGGAGCTCCGACAGACGCGGCTCGTAGAACGGTGCGTGTCCGGAGGCGAGCGAGACCACCTTCTGCTCATCGACGTCGATGCCGACGACGTCGTGTCCGAGTGAGGCCATCGCAGCGGCGTGCACGGCACCGAGGTACCCGCAGCCGATCACTGACATGCGCATGTCGACAGCCCATCGGATGCCGCTCTCCGTGGTGCATCGCACGCGTGAACAGATCATGGCCGATCGGTGACCAGGCGGCGCCGGGAGCTGTGGAAGCGGGATTCGGGGGGCCCGCTGGTAGAGTGGATGAGGCTGCCTTCGAGCATCCGTCCAACTTCACATCGACATACGGAGCGGACGGCGGAGAAGCTGGTCCCCTGTGGTGGGTTCCTCGGCGTGTTGTCGGGTGGCTTTCTACTGGTGGCCAGCGCAGGCGAGATTCGCGGGAGTGCCCGCGCGCCCATATCTGTCCGTTTCCGCTCCTTCGTGAACACGCTCGCACGTCATACGGACTCGCGAGTCTAAACAAAGAAGGAGAGACCTCTTGGAAGGTCCTGAAATCACCGCCACCGAGGCCGTTCTCGACAACGGCCGCTTCGGCACCCGCACCATCCGCTTCGAGACCGGCCGCCTCGCGCAGCAGGCTCAGGGCGCCGTCGCCGCGTACCTCGACGGCGAGACCATGCTCCTCTCGGCCACCAGCGCAGGAAAGCACCCGCGCGAGGGCTTCGACTTCTTCCCGTTGACGGTCGACGTCGAAGAGCGCTCCTACGCCGCAGGAAAGATCCCCGGCTCGTTCTTCCGTCGTGAGGGACGCCCGTCCACCGAGGCGATCCTCGTCTGCCGCCTCATCGACCGCCCGCTGCGTCCGTCGTTCGTCGACGGCCTGCGCAATGAGGTCCAGATCGTCATCACGGTCCTGTCGATCGCTCCCGGTGAGTTCTACGACGCCCTCGCGATCAACGCCGCCTCCGCGTCGACCCAGATCTCGGGTCTGCCGTTCTCCGGTCCTGTCGCCGGTGTGCGCCTGGCCTTCATCCCGGGCCAGGGCGAGCATGCCGACCAGTGGGTCGCATTCCCGACCGCCGAGCAGGTTTCGGAGGCCGTCTTCGACCTCATCGTCGCCGGTCGCGTGGTCACCAAGGCCGACGGCTCTGAAGATGTCGCCATCATGATGGTCGAGGCCGAAGCCACCGAGGGCAGCTGGAACCTGATCAAGGCCGGTGCGACCAAGCCCAACGAGGAGATCGTCGCGCAGGGCCTCGAGGCATCGAAGCCCTTCATCGCGCAGCTGGTCAAGGCTCAGGCAGAGCTGGCCGCCACGTCCTCGAAGGAGCCCGGTGTCTACCCGGTCTTCCCGCCGTACTCCAGCGAGGTCTACGACTTCGTCGCCGAGCGCGCCTATGACGACCTCGTCGGCGTCTACCAGATCGCAGACAAGCAGGAGCGCCAGAGCGCCGACGACGCCGTCAAGGATCGGGTCAGGGCTCAGCTCATCGAGGCGACCGAGGCCGGCCAGCTGCCTGCCGGGGCTCCGCTCGAGTTCTCCGCGGCCTACAAGTCGGTCACGAAGAAGATCGTCCGCGGACGCATCCTCACCGAGAGCGTGCGCATGGACGGGCGCGGCCTGGCCGACATCCGCCCGCTCGACGCCGAGGTGCAGGTCATCCCGCGCGTGCACGGCTCCGCCATCTTCCAGCGCGGCGAGACCCAGATCATGGGCGTCACCACGCTGAATATGCTCAAGATGGAGCAGCAGATCGATTCGCTGTCTCCCGTGACGAGCAAGCGCTACATGCACCACTACAACTTCCCGCCCTACTCGACCGGCGAGACCGGCCGGGTCGGTTCGCCGAAGCGACGCGAGATCGGGCACGGCTTCCTCGCCGAGCGTGCACTCGTGCCGGTGCTGCCCAGCCGCGAGGAGTTCCCCTACGCCATCCGTCAGGTTTCCGAGGCCCTCAGCTCCAACGGCTCGACGTCGATGGGCTCGGTCTGCGCGTCGACCCTCTCGCTGCTGAACGCGGGTGTGCCGCTGCGCGCTCCCGTCGCCGGCATCGCGATGGGGCTCGTCTCCGACGAGGTCGACGGTGAGACGCGCTACGCCGCGCTGACCGACATCCTGGGCGCGGAAGACGCGCTCGGCGACATGGACTTCAAGGTCGCCGGTACCAGCGAGTTCGTCACGGCCATCCAGCTCGACACGAAGCTCGACGGCATCCCGTCGTCGGTCCTCGCGGGTGCGCTGACGCAGGCGCGCGATGCGCGTCTGACGATCCTCAACGTGCTCAACTCGGCGATCGACGCTCCGGACGAGATGGCGCCGACGGCGCCGCGCGTCATCAGCGTCCAGATCCCCGTCGACAAGATCGGCGAGCTGATCGGCCCGAAGGGCAAGACGATCAACGCGATCCAGGATGAGACCGGCGCCCAGATCTCCATCGAGGAGGACGGCACCGTCTACATCGGCGCGACCGACGGCCCCTCAGCCGAGGCTGCACGTGCACAGGTGAACGCGATCGCCAACCCGACCAACCCCGAGGTCGGCGAGCAGTTCCTGGGAACGGTGGTGAAGATCGCCACGTTCGGCGCGTTCATCTCACTGCTTCCCGGTAAGGACGGGCTCCTGCACGTCACCGAGGTGCGCAAGCTCGCCGGCGGCAAGCGGGTCGAGAACGTCGAGGACGTGCTCTCGGTCGGCCAGAAGATCCTCGTGAAGATCACGAAGATCGACGACCGCGGCAAGCTGTCGCTCGAGCCTGTGCTCGACGACGCTCCCGCCGCCGACGCGGCGCCCGCTGAGGACGCCGCCGACGAGGCAGCCGCCGAGTAGGCTCACACGAACGAGACCCGGGTTTCGGCAGTCATTGCCGGCACCCGGGTCTTCGTCGTCCCCGTCGTGATCAAACCGTTATGGGAAGTTTCCGCGCCGTTCGCCGGATTGGCCGGAGCGTTCGCGGACGTCGCTTACCCTCGAAGTACGCACCGGGGGGTGCATTCGATGACACGCAGGCCGGGCGTATCCGGTCGATGCGGGGGTGGTGAGGATGCGGTTGTTCAGCGTAGGCGCTGGCGCCTCCGCCGAACGTGCTCCCGAGTCGGCAGAGCACCCTTCGGCACCGATCCCCATCGTCGGGCCTGGCGTCGGCGAGACGATCCGGGTTCCCCTCGGCGAGACCGGGTTCGAGACGTTTCCTATGATGCTCGGAGCCGCGGAGTTCGGCTGGAACGTCGATCTGGAGACGAGTCACGGAATCCTCGATCGGTACACCGAATTCGGCGGCAATGCGATCCACACCGCTGACGGCTTCTCCGGAGGCCGCAGTGAACACATCATCGGGCAGTGGCTGCGGTCGCGGGGCCTTCGTGAGAAGGCGCTGCTCGGAGTCAGAGTGGGCGCGCACGCCGACAACCCCGGCCTCGGATCGGTGAACCTCGTCCGGGCCGTCGAAGGCTCGCTCACCAGGCTCGGCGTCGACCGCATCGACGTGCTGTATCTCGACGCCACCCTGGACGCCACCACGAATCTCGAGGACACGCTTGCGACGGTGGAGTGGTTGGCGGACGCCGGCAAGGTCGGAGCCGTCGGCGCCTACGGATTCACCCCGGAGCGACTGGTCGAGGCGCGGATCCTGGCTTCGGCGGGCTATCCGCGTATCGAGGTCATCGACGCACCGTACAACCTGGTGCGCCGACAGCCCTTCGAGGGCGATCTGCGATTGGTCGCCGGCGCGCAGAATCTCGCGGTGACGCCGTCGCACGCCCTTGAGCACGGATTCCTGTCGGGGCGCCACCGCAGGAAGGCGCTCACGTCGCACGGGGTGCGAGGCGAGCAGCTGCGGGGCCACCTCAATCGTCGCGGCATCCGGATCCTGCGCGCGCTCGATCAGGTCGCCACCGACCTCGGCGTGCCGGTGGCTGCGGTGTCGATCGCCTGGCTTCTGGCGCAGCGGACGGTCGCCGCTCCCATCGTGAACACGTTCGCGATGGAGCACGTCGACGAGCTGATGCAGGGCGCTGGCGTGACGCTCACGCGGACGCAGATCGCGGACCTCACACGCGCAGGCGACTGAACGCCGAACGGATCCATTCCAGACGACTGTCACAGACGTGGCATATGGTGGATTGACGCCCAGCGGACGCTGGCGATGAAGCGAGCGGGTTGTGACGCACTACATCTATCTGGTCAGACACGGTGAACATCAGGATGCCGAGCACGGACTCGCCGACGGCCCCCTCTCGCCGCGCGGGCAGCGACAGGCCGAGCTGATCGCCGACCGGCTTTCCGGTCTGCCGCTCGACGCGGTGTGGCATTCTCCGCTGCTGCGCGCCAACGAGACCGCCCGCGCGATCGCCGGGCGCCTTCCCTCCGTCGACCCCGAGCCGACGGCGCTGTTGTTCGACTGCGTGCCCACCGGGATGACGGAGGAGACACCCGCCGCGTTCGAACCGTTCTTCGGATCGGTGACCGAAGCCCAGATCGAGGCCGGCCGCGCACAGATGGCGGATGCCGTCAACGAATTCCTCGTCCGCAAGACCGGCGAGGTCCACGAAGTGCTCATCACCCACAACTTCGTCATCTCCTGGTTCGTCCGAGAGGTGCTCGGAGCGCCGGAGTGGCGGTGGATGACTCTCAACCAGTCGCACTGCGGGCTGACCATCATCGCCCAGAAGCAGGGTCGCCCCTGGACGCTGCTGAACCACAACGACACCGGGCATCTGCCCGTCGAGTTGCGCACCGGCATCCCCGATCCGATGCCGGTCTGACACGCAGGTCCGCCGGGAGGGGGCTGAGCCATCGGGATCAGCCCCCTCCCGTTTTCCCGGCTCGACGGGCTAGGCGGGTACGCGGTCGAGGAAGCCGATCACCTGACGGATCCGCCCGGTGTCGTCGGTGTTCAGCACATCGAAGCCGACGACGAGAGGTTCATCGCCCGCCGGTCCGAGACCCCACTGGAATCGGGTGTAACCGTGGTGGGTGTCCGGCGTTCCGACGAGGCTGAAGACGAAGCCGGGGAACTGCCCCTGCACCGCCTCGATGACGCCTCCGATGCCAGCGCGGCCGCTGACGGCGACCATCGGGTCGGTGTATGCCGCGTCATCGGCCCAGTGTCGTTCCAGCAGCGCGGCTCTGACGCCCGTTTCGGTCGCGTTCCAGGTCTCGAGGTAAGCGGTCACGATCTCGTTCATGGTTTTCTCCTTCTCAAGGGCGGTCTGTGGCGGCATCAGTCGACCGCATGGAGGTGTTCTCGTCGATTACCTCAGAGGTAATCGGGCGGCCGTCGCCGGCGGCTACTGTCGGATCATGACGTTGGCACTCGAGAGGGAATCCGCGGTCGGGACGCTTCTGAGAACGTGGCGCGAGCGGCGCCGGCTCACGCAGATGCAGCTGGCGCTCACCACGGACGTCTCGGCGAGACACCTCAGCTTCGTCGAGACCGGTCGGTCGCGACCGACGCCGCAGATGATCGATCGCCTCGCCGAGTCGCTGGAGGTTCCGCTGCGTGAGCGTAACGAGCTGTTCCTCGCGGCCGGATACGCCCCACGATATGCGGAGCGCGATCTGATGTCGCCCGAGCTCCACGCGGTGGCCGACGCCTTCCGCGCGTTGCTCGACGCGCACCTGCCCCATCCCGCACTCGTGCTCGACAGATGGTGGGACATCGTGGACCGCAACGCCGCGACGGATCCGCTGCTGGCCGGGTGCGCGACAGAGCTGCTCGAACCACCCGTGAATGTGATCCGACTGTCGCTCCACCCCGCGGGGTTGGCTCCCCGGATACGGAATCTCGGCCAGTGGCGTGCCTTCCTTCTCGGCCAGGTGCGCCACCGGTTCGAACGGACCGCCGACCCGCGGCTCGCCGACCTGCTGGAGGAGGTGTCGACATACTCGCACACGGCGGGCGACCCCGGCACGGGAACCGGCGCCCGGGGCAATGACGTCGTCGTGCCGCTGCGCCTGCTGGTGGACGGCGCTGAGCTGGCGTTCTTCAGCATCGCCGCCTCGGTCGTATCGGCGACGGATGTCACCCTCGATGACCTTCACATCGAGGCGTTCTACCCGGCGGATGCATTCACGGCCGAGAAGCTGCGCGGCGCGACGGCAGCTCGGTGAGCGGCATCCGCCCGGCCGCCGCACGCCCGGTCCACTGCGCGGCAGCGCGCCGCCGCGAGCAATGCTCTCAATAGACTGGAGGCATGACCACCCAGGTAGCACTCGTCGGCGGAACCGGGAAGCTCGGAACGATCATCCATGCGGTGATCGATGGGCTCGATGGCTTCGAGGTGAGCCGCGTGCTCACCTCGGCCAGTGACCTGTCAGAACTCGACGGAGCCGGGTTCGTCGTCGACGCATCCACACCTCAGGTCAGCATCGACGTGGTCCGCGCTGCTGTCGAGAAGGGCATCAACATCCTCGTCGCCACGTCCGGGTGGTCCGCGGAGCGCATCGCGATGATCCGCCCGCTCGTCGAAGCCGCCGGCACGGGAGCGGTGTTCATCCCGAACTTCTCGCTGGGGTCGGTGCTGGGCTCGGCACTGGCATCGGCGGCAGCGCCGTTCTTCGACTCCGCCGAGATCGTCGAGGCCCACCGCGAGACGAAGATCGATTCTCCCAGCGGCACGGCGGTCCGCACGGCTGAGCTCATCGCTGCCGCTCGCGCGGAGCAAGGACCGGTGAGTGCTCCCCACGTCGACCAGCGCGCCAGAGGGGAGCAGGTCGGGGGCGTCCCCATCCATTCGCTCCGGCGACCCGGTGTCGTCGCGAGACAGGAGGTGATCCTCGCGGGCCCCGGGGAGTCCCTCACTCTCACTCACGACACGATCGAGCCCGCGCTCGCGTACGCGCCGGGGATCCGTCTCGCTGTGCCGTTCGCCGCCGGGGCGACGGGCGTCGTCGTGGGGCTCGAGAGCATGATCGACATCGGCATCCGCTCGTGATGTCGCGTATCGGCGTCGGCCTGATGGGCGCTGCTCTGCTGCTCTACCTCGCGGTCGCTGTCTGGCTCGCGGTGATGTTCATCGCGGTCGGAACACCGATGTCGATCGGGATGGGGATCGCCCTGATCGCCCTGGGGTCACTCGGTGCGTGGGCGCTGGTTCGGGAGATGCAGTTCGGGTTCGCGGCGGATCGCCTCGGCCGGAAGCTCGACGCCGAGGGCGGGATGCCGGAGGCGGAGACGGAGCTCACGCCCAGCGGCCGGGTAGCACGCGCGGACGCCGATGCGCTGGTCACGCGCTACGAGGCTGAGGCGGAGGCTGCGCCGGATGACTGGCGTGCCCGGTACCGGGTGGGGGTCGTTCAGGATGCGGCGGGACGCCGCAGGGACGCCCGCCTCAGCATCCGCTCGGCGATCCGTCTGGAGCGGTCCGCCCGCGATGTCACGCCAGAGTCGCCTCGAGCGTGATCTCGATGCCGGACAGCGCCTGGGAGACCGGGCAGCCCGTCTTCGCCTCGGCGGCGAGCTTCTGGAACGCTTCCGGCGTGATGTTCGGCACAATGGCGTTCACGTTGAGGTGACTGCCGGTGATGCCGGTGCCGGGCTTGAACGTCACCGACGCCGTGGTGTTCACGCGTTCCGGCGGGGTCCCGTTCTCGGCGAGCGCGTGCGAGAAGGCCATGCTGAAGCAGGAGGCATGGGCGGCGGCGATGAGTTCCTCCGGTGTCGTGGTGGTGTCGCTTCCCTCGCTGCGCGCCTTCCAGTCGATCGGGAACGTGCCGAGGTGCGATGACGAGAACGCGACGGTGCCTGACCCCTCGGCGAGAGATCCGGTCCAGGTGGTGGTCGCTTCGCTGGTGACGGGCATGATTCCTCCGGTTCTCGCGCTTCGGTAACGCGGTCCCGTAAGCCTAGCGACCGAGGCGGAAGGAGGGAACCGGCCTCAGATCGTCGACGCGGAGCGGCCGACGATGCCGGCGCGCTGGAGGACCAGGTAGATCTGGCATCCGAGGCAGAACCCGAATGCGGCATTGAGGAACGCGGCGACGAACGCCGCGGCGGTCGCGATCGGCAGCGCCCACGGAACCCCGCCGAGGTGGAGCGCGAGCCCGACTCCGACGACCGCCAGCCCGACCCCCTGGGCGAAACGCGGCGGGCGCGGATCCTCGAGCTCGGTCGGCGGCGACAGCCGGGGGCGCACCACGCGCCGGAACAGCAGTGCCCACGGAGCGGTGGTCGGTGAGGCGACGCCCCAGAGGAAAAGCAGGGCGATCACCACCGTCACCAGGAACCCGGGGTCGGATGCCCGATGTCCGACGGATGCGATTCCGACGGCCCAGTTGTTGCCGGCGATGAACGCGAAGTCTCCGAGGGGTCGCGAGGCGAACCATTCGCCCGGGAGTCTCGCCGTCGAGATACCGATGAGCGAGAGGAACGTCGCCACGAGGAGCAGGGCGGCGGTGATGGTGGCGGCGAACCGCGGGCCACGGGGATCGATTCCGGTTGGAGGGGTCATCTGTGCTCCTGATCGTGCGCCTCAGACGGCGGCGAGGGCCTCGGTGAGCGCGTGCTGCTGAGGCACGCCGTGAAAGCGTGCGCGGACGTGTCCGGCACCGTCGACGAGGAATGTGGTCGGCGTCTGGAGGACGCGGTACCTGGTCGAGAGATCCGGACGGTGGGTGAGATCGACTTCGACGTGGCGGATCCCCGCATCAGTCGCGGCGACACGGCGCAGCATCCGTCGCACCTGCGGGCACCGCGCGCAGACTTCCGTGCTGAACTGCACGAAGGTCGCTCGGGCGCCGAGTTCCGTCGCCTCGATGTCGGAGGGTCGCACCCGCAATGCTCCCGGGTCGACCCGTCGGCCCTCGCGGCGGCGAAGCAGCACGCCGAGCAGCACGGTGAGCACGAGCAGCGCTCCCGCGATCGCGAGGGCGAGCGTCGGTGACATGTGTCGAGAATATGACGACGCGGCGGATGCTGCGGCGGTTGTTTCCGACCGTGACGGAGCCCGATCGCTCACCCCTGGCACGCGTCAGGGAGGGTATCGTGGCAGGCATGAGCGCTGCCGTCCCGACGCCGTACGAAGATCTGCTCCGCGATGTGCTCGAGAACGGCACTCGCAAGACCGATCGCACCGGCACGGGGACGACGAGCGTGTTCGGACGCCAGATCAGGTTCGACCTGGCTCAGGGCTTTCCGCTGATCACCACCAAGCGCGTGCACTTCAAGTCGATCGCCTATGAACTCCTCTGGTTCCTGCGCGGAGATTCCAACGTGCGATGGCTTCAGGAGCACGGCGTGACGATCTGGGACGAATGGGCGGATGCCGAGGGTGATCTGGGCCCTGTCTACGGCGTCCAGTGGCGTTCGTGGCCGACGCCGGACGGCGGCAGCATCGACCAGCTCGCCGAGGTGATCGAGCAGATCCGCCGCACCCCCGATTCGCGCCGCCTCATCGTGTCGGCGTGGAATCCCGCCGACATCCCCGACATGGCCCTCGCGCCGTGCCACGCGCTGTTCCAGTTCTACGTCGCCGACGGCAAGCTCTCCTGCCAGCTCTACCAGCGCAGCGCCGACCTGTTCCTGGGGGTGCCGTTCAACATCGCCTCTTACGCGCTGCTGACGATGATGGTCGCGCAGCAGGTCGGTCTGGAGCCCGGCGAGTTCGTCTGGACCGGCGGGGACTGCCACATCTACGACAACCATGTCGAGCAGGTGACCGAGCAGCTGCGCCGTGATCCGTATCCGTATCCGACGCTGCGTCTGGCACGTCGGCCCGACTCGATCTCCGACTACCGGTATGAGGACTTCGTCGTGGAGGGCTATCAGCACCACGCGCCGATCCGGGCGGCGGTGGCGGTATGACCTGGGTCGGACTGATCTGGGCCGAGGCTGCGGGCGGGGTCATCGGCGCAGAAGGCGGGATGCCGTGGTACGTGCCTGAAGACCTCGCCCATTTCAAGGAGACCACGCTCGGTGCGCCCGTCGTCATGGGGCGAAAGACCTGGGACTCGCTGCCCGAGCGCTTCCGCCCGCTGTCGGGCCGGGAGAACATCGTGATCACGCGTCAGCAGGACTGGGCAGCCGACGGTGCCCGCCGCGCGGCCACCGTCGCCGAGGCCGTCCGCGGACAGGAGCGCGTCTGGATCATCGGCGGTGCTGACATCTTCCGCCAGGTCATCACGGACGCCGACCGACTGGAGGTCACCGAACTCGACCTCGCGGTCGCCGGCGATGCATACGCGCCATCGAAGGCCGGCTGGCGACTCGTCGACGAGGGGGAGTGGCAGACCTCTCGCACCGGAATCCGCTACCGCTTCCTGGGATACGAACGCTGATGCCCACCGCACTGATCACAGGCGCCAGCGCCGGCCTCGGGGCGGAGTTCGCCCGTCAGCTCGCCCGCCGGGGAGCCGACCTCATCCTCGTCGCGCGCTCGACCGATGCCCTCGACGAGTTGTCGGCGGAACTGCGAAGCGCTCACGGTGTCGCGGTCGAGACGATCTCCGCCGACCTCACGGTGGAGGCCGATCTCGACCGTGTCGCCGCGCGTCTGACCGACCCGCGTGATCCGATCGATCTGCTCATCAACAACGCGGGTTTCGGGCTCTCGCTGACGTTCGCAGACAACGACATCGCCGATGAGGTGCGGCACCTCCGCCTGCTCGTCGAGGCCCCGATGCGGCTGAGCCACGCCGCCGTGAACGGGATGCGCGGCCGCGGCGGCCGGATCGTCAACGTGGCATCGGTCGCCGCGTTCATCCCGCGGGCGACGTATGCCGCATGCAAGATCTGGCTCGTGAGCTTCAGCCGGTGGGCGAATGCGGAGTATGCGCGCGATGGCGTCACCGTCACCGCCGTCTGCCCGGGTTTCACCCACACCACCTTCCACGAGCGCATGGGGCTGCCTCCCGGCGAGGAGGGCGTCCCGTCCTGGATGTGGCTGGACGCGCCCTTCGTGGTGCGGCAGGGGTTGCGCGATGCGGCGCTCGGCCGATCGGTGTCCGTGCCGTCGTGGCGTTACAAGACTCTCGTCGCGCTCACTCGCGTGATTCCGGCGCGTGTCCTCGCTCGCGCCGGCAGTCGCGGTCGCTGACGCGATCAGCCGCAGCGGTCCATCAGCGCAACCGACCGAGCCGGATGGCCGCATAGGCGATCGCGGCGATCGTCTCACCGTCGCTGATGCGGCCGTCCGCGATCATCTCGAGCGCATCCGGGAACGGGACCCACGAGACGGCTTCGATGCCCTCTTCATCCTGTGTGCGCGTCGCGTCGTCGACGCGTCCGGCCGGCGTCAGCCCGCGCGCCAGGTACACGTGCTCCGGCGCCTCGGCGATGCCGTTCAGGGCGTGCATCCGCCCGAGCGGCGTCCATTCCGAGGCCGCGAGCCCCGTCTCCTCGCGCAGTTCACGCTGCGCCGCGATGAGCGGGTCCTCGCCATCGCTGCCGCCGGCAGGCACCTCGATCGACCGCCCGGTGGTGTAGCGCTCGAGGGTCACCAGGCAGATGCGGTCGGCATCGTCCACCGCGACGACGAAGACCGCCGGCTGCCGCATCGTGACCACTCCGTAGATGCCGTCGCCCCCTGGACCGGTGATGCGGTCCTCCCTGACCTCGATCCAGGCGTTGCGGTACACCGACGTCGACTCGTGCGTCACCCATCCCATGTGTTGAGCCTAGAACGGGGAGCATGAGACACCGCGCCCGAGCGGTGAAGCAGGTCCTGCCGTCTGGGTGAGCGGCATCCGAACCGATACGCTGGGGACATGACGCACTCGGGCAACCCATTCGGACAGGTTCTCGTCGCGCTCGTCACCCCGATGACGGCCGACGGCGAAGTCGACTGGCCCGCCGTCGAGAAGCACATCGACGATGTCATCTCCGCCGGAGCCGACGGCGTCGTCGTCACCGGAACGACCGGTGAGACGTCGACGCTGACCGACCCGGAGAAGCTCAAACTCGTCGAGGTCGGAAAGTCCGTCTCGGCGGGCCGGGCGAAGATCATCACCGGAGGCGGATCCAACGAGACCGCGCACGCCATCGAGCTCTACAAGGCCAGTGAGAAGGCCGGCGCCGACGGGATCATGATCGTCACGCCCTACTACAACAAGCCCACTCAGGCTGGCATCCTCACGCATTTCCGTCTGGTCGCCGACGCCACCGACCTTCCCGTGATCCTCTACGACATCCCGGGTCGCACCGGTGTGCCGATCAAGTACGAGACGATCCTGCGTCTGGCGAAGCACCCGAACATCCTCGCCGTCAAAGACGCCAAGGGGGATTTCTCCGAGGTCAGCCGCGTGCTCAACCAGACCGATCTGATGTACTTCTCCGGCGACGACGCGAACGTGCTGCCCCACCTCGCGATCGGTGCGGCCGGCCTCATCGGAGTGACGGCGAACATCGCCGCGTCCCCGTACCGGACCATCGTCGATGCCGTGAACCGCGGCGATCTGGCGGCGGCGACGGCAGAACACAAGAGGCTCGAGCCGCTCGTGCGGGCCGTCATGACGCATGTTCCCGGCACCGTGGCCGCCAAATACATCCTGCACGGCCTCGGCCGGATCTCCAGCCCCCGCGTCCGTCTGCCGCTCGTCGGTCCGGAGGAGTGGGAGGCCGCACTCATCGAGGACGAGCTCGACCTCGTGAGCGATGTGCAGGGTGCCGACTTCTCCAACTTCCGCCCCGACCGCAATGCTGCCGCCGGCGGCGCATTGCCGAAGGTGCACGGCACGACGCGCTGAGACACCGGGCGCGCCAGACGCGTCCCCACGAACGAACGGACGCGCACAGCGTCCGACTGAGGAGACCGCATGTCCATCCCCATCACTGAGCCCACGCCCCTCACCGAAGGGACTCTGCGCGTCACCCCGCTCGGCGGCCTCGGCGAGATCGGTCGCAACATGACCATGTTCGAGTACGGCGGGAAGATCCTGATCGTCGACTGCGGTGTGCTCTTTCCCGAAGAGCACCAGCCGGGTGTCGACCTGATCCTGCCCGACTTCGAACCGATCCGGCATCGTCTCGACGACATCGTCGGCGTCGTCCTGACCCACGGGCACGAAGATCATATCGGCGCTGTGCCGTACCTCCTCCGGCTGAAGAGCGACATCCCGCTCATCGGCTCCGGGCTCACGCTGGCGCTCGTCGAGGCGAAGCTCAAGGAGCACCGCATCAAGGCCTACACGCTCACCGTCAAGGAGGAGCAGCACGAGAAGGTCGGCCCGTTCGATCTCGAGTTCGTCGCGGTCAACCACTCCATCCCCGATGCGCTGGCCGTCGCGATCCGCACCCCCGCCGGCATGGTGCTCGCCACCGGCGACTTCAAGATGGACCAGCTCCCGCTGGACGGACGCATCACGGATCTTCGCGCGTTCTCGCGGCTGGGTGAGGAGGGGGTCGACCTGTTCCTCGTCGACTCGACGAACGCCGATGTCCCCGGCTTCACGCCGACCGAGCGCTCGATCGGTCCGGTGCTCGACCAGGTGATCGGCAAGGCGCCGCGCCGCGTGATCGTGGCGAGCTTCTCGAGCCACGTGCATCGCGTTCAACAGGTGTTCGACGCCGCTCACGCGCACGGCCGCCGCGTGGCACTGCTCGGGCGCAGCATGCTGCGCAACATGACCATCGCAGAAGACCTCGGTTACCTGAAGGTGCCGGAGGGGCTGCTGATCGATTACAAGAAAGCCCGTGACCTTCCCGACGACAAGATCGTCTACATGTCGACCGGCTCTCAGGGTGAGCCGATGGCTGTGCTGAGCAGGATGGCGAACCTCGATCACGCCATCGAGCCGGGTGAGGGCGACACCGTGATCCTCGCCTCGAGCCTGATCCCGGGCAACGAGAACGCCGTGTACCGCGTGATCGACGGCCTGACCAAGCTCGGGGCCCATGTCGTGCACAAGGCGAACGCCAAGGTGCACGTCTCCGGTCACGCCGCAGCCGGGGAGCTCCTCTACTGCTACAACATCCTCAAGCCGAAGAACGTGCTGCCCGTGCACGGCGAGTACCGGCACCTGATCGCCAACGCCAAGCTGGCACAGGACACCGGCATCCCCGAGGAGCGCACGATCATCGCCTCGAACGGCACCGTGATCGACCTCAAGGACGGCGACGCCCGGGTCGCCGGTCAGCTGGACCTCGGCTTCGTGTACGTCGACGGCTCCACGGTGGGCGAGATCACCGACGCCGATCTGAAGGACAGGCGGATCCTCGGTGAGGAGGGCTTCATCTCGGTCATCATCGTCGTTGACGCCGCCACCGGCCGCATCATCTCGGGTCCCGAGATCCACGCGCGTGGCGTCGCGGAGGATGATTCCGTCTTCGACGACGTCACGCCGAAGATCGTCGCCGCGCTCAAGGAGGCGGCGGGCAACGGCGTTCGCGACACGCACGCGCTCTCGCAGGTCGTACGTCGCACGATCGGACGCTGGGTCAACCAGAAACTCCGTCGCCGGCCGATGATCGTGCCGCTCGTCATCGAGGCGTAACCCGGCGGGAGGGCTCGCAGGGAACCCGGGCCAGATCGCCGGAAAGCCGCGTCATTACGCGGGGATGCCGGGTGATCGACGTAGTGTTGCGGCATGGCCAGGAGCACCACGAAGTCCGAGCGCGCGTCAGCGAGCGCGTCGCCTCGCCCGAAGCGGCAGGCGGCTCCGAAAGCTCAGGCTGCGCCCAAGAAGTACATCGACGAGATCGACAAGCCCCCCGTCGCCGCGCGCGCGTGGATCGGGCTCGCCCACGGTGTCGGCGGACTGTTCCGGGCGTTCGGTCCGGAGACGCTGGATAAGGACGACCGCCGCGACGGCTTCCCGTTCCTGCTCGTCCTCCTGGCCGTCGCCGGTGCGGTGAACGAGTGGTTCTTCATCGGCAATGAGATCGCGTCGAACATCAGCGCGTTCTCGGTCGGTGCCCTCATCGGGCGCGCCGCGTTCGTGATGCCGGTTCTGCTGCTTCTGCTGGCCGGATGGCTGTTCCGCCACCCGTCGTCCGTGCACGACAACGGCCGCATCGGCATCGGCTTCGGATTGTTCGTGCTGTCTCTCGCCGGTTTCTGCCACGTCGCGGGGGAGCGCCCGCAGCCGAAGCTCGGAATGCTCGCGCTGAGCGACTCCGGCGGCCTGTTCGGCTGGATGCTGGGCGAGCCGCTCGCATTCCTGAGCCCGATCGTGGCCTACATCGTCCTGTCGCTGCTCGCCGTGCTCAGCGTGCTGATCCTGACGAAGACGCCGCCGAACCGCATCGGCTCCAGACTCGGCGACCTCTACGCCTGGATGTTCGACGCGGAGCGGGTCGAGAAGCCGGCGAAAGCCGAGCTGCCCGTCGATGAGAGCGACAAAGTCGACGACCCCGATGTCCTGCCCTGGTGGCGGCGCAACAAGACCGGCAGGGAAGAAGATCCGGATGAGGGCACGCTGGGCTCCGACGACATCACCGCACTGCTGACGAGCCCCGACCCCACACCGGCGTATGACCAGGCGGTGGTGGTCGAGAACCCGTACGACGCGGCGACCGAGGTGCTGTCCGATGTCCGATCGGTCACGGATGCCCTCGCGGAGCAGCAGACGACGGCGTTGCTCGATGACGACTCCGACACGGGTGAGATGCCCGAGCTTCCCGGACTCGACGGCTTCGGCACCGATGGGCCGGGGGAGCGCGGGCCGCAGGCTCCCGTCGCGCCGTATATCCTCCCGCCCCCGGGCTTGCTGGTCGAGGGCCCTCCGCCGGTCGTCCGGTCCGAGGCGACCGACAAGGTGATCGAGCAGATCACGAACGTGCTGACGCAGTTCAAGGTCGACGCGAAGGTCACCGGCTTCTCACGGGGCCCCACGGTCACTCAGTACGAGGTCGAGGTCGGTCATGGTGTCAAGGTCGAGAAGATCCTGCAGCTGAGCAACAACTTCGCCTATGCCGTCGCTTCGAACGACGTGCGCATCCTGTCGCCGATTCCTGGCAAGAGCGCGATCGGCATCGAGATCCCGAACGCCGACAAGGAGATGGTGGCGCTCGGTGACGTGCTTCGCTCTCCTGCGGCCCAGAAGAGCACGCACCCGATGACGATCGGTGTCGGCAAGGACGTCGGAGGCAACATCGTCATCGCCAACCTCGCGAAGATGCCGCATCTGCTCGTGGCAGGCTCCACCGGCTCCGGTAAGTCGAGCTTCGTGAACTCGATGATCACCAGCCTTCTGATGCGAGCCCGTCCGACGGATGTCCGCATGGTGCTGATCGACCCGAAGCGCGTGGAGCTCACCAGCTATGCCGGCGTCCCGCATCTGATCACGCCGATCATCACGAACCCGAAGAAGGCGGCCGAGGCGCTGCAGTGGGTCGTGAAGGAGATGGACATGCGGTACGACGACCTGGCGTCGTTCGGATTCCGTCACATCGACGACTTCAACCGCGCCGTCCGCGCCGGGGAGGTCGAAGTGCCGGTCGGCAGCGAGCGCGTCCTCAAGCCCTACCCCTATCTGCTTGTCGTCGTCGACGAGCTCGCCGACCTCATGATGGTCGCTCCGCGCGACGTCGAAGACTCGATCGTGCGCATCACGCAGCTGGCTCGCGCCTCCGGCATCCACCTGGTGCTGGCCACGCAGCGACCCAGCGTCGATGTCGTGACCGGACTGATCAAAGCCAACGTCCCATCGCGGCTCGCTTTCGCCGTGACCAGTGTCACGGACAGCCGCGTGATCCTCGACAGCCCCGGTGCCGACAAGCTCATCGGACAGGGTGATGCTCTGTTCTCGCCCATGGGCTCGTCGAAGCCGTTCCGTCTGCAGGGCGCATGGGTCGATGAGAAGGAGATCGACGCGGTCGTCAAACATGTCACGCGTCAGGCCAGGCCGGAGTACCGGCCGGATGTGCAGGAGGCGATGGAGCCGAGCAGGAAGAAGGAGGTCGACGAGGACATCGGTGATGACCTCGAACTGCTTCTCGCTGCCGCGGAACTCGTCGTCTCCACGCAGTTCGGCTCGACGTCGATGCTGCAGCGCAAGCTCCGGGTCGGATTCGCCAAGGCCGGCCGCCTGATGGACCTGCTCGAGTCTCGGGAGATCGTGGGCCCGTCGGAGGGCTCGAAGGCCCGCGACGTGCTCGTCACAGCCGAGCAGCTTCCGGGCGTGATGGCGAAGCTCCGTGGTGACGACGTTCCCTCGTCGCCGGCTGCACCTGCCGCGCCCGCCGCTGCTGCGGCAGCTGCCGGCTACGGCGCAGACCCGGTCGACAGGCAGTTCGAGGGGCTCCCCGTCGTCGAATCCGAGGGCGATGAAGACGCCTGGGGTCTGACGGGGCGCGACTGATGGCGATCCCACGGCAGCTTCCCAACGCCATCACGATCGCCCGCATCCCGCTGGCTGTCGTCTTCTTCGTGCTGCTGCTCCTGGGCGGCACCGACGGGACCCACGACATCGTGTTGCGCTGGGTCGCAGCGATCCTCTTCATCCTCGCGATCTCCACCGACTGGGTCGACGGATACCTTGCCCGTCGACACGAGATCGTGAGCGACTTCGGCAAGCTGTGGGACCCGATCGCCGACAAGCTGCTGACCGGCGCCGGATTCATCGGCCTCGCTGTCCTCGGCGAACTCGGTGGTCTCGGATGGTGGTTCGTGGTGATCATCCTCATCCGGGAATGGGGTATCACCCTCCACCGGCTGATGGTGGCCAGGGAGCACATCGTCGCGGCCGCTTGGATGGGCAAGCTGAAGACCGCCACTCAGGCGGTCGCGCTGTCATGGGCGCTGCTTCCGCTGCATGTGCTGATCGGCATGGACGCGTGGACGCTCGTGACCCTGGTGCTCATGATCGTCGTGCTGGTGCTCACCGTCGCGAGCGGCATCGACTACGTCGTCGCCCAGATCCGCGGCGGCAGGCAGGGCCGATCGGCTTCATGACCACGGCGGACGTGGCGCGGCTTCTCATCCTGCTTCGGGATCGGGGGCTCACCCTCGGTGTGGCTGAATCGCTGACGGGGGGAGCCCTGGCATCCGAGATCGTGTCGGTGCCGGGCGCGTCACTGGTGTTCCGCGGAGGAGTCGTCGCCTACGCGACCGCCGTCAAGCACACGCTGCTCGGCGTCGATCGCACGTTGCTCGAGCAATACGGGCCGGTCCATGCCGAGGTCGCCGCCCAGATGGCCGACGGTGTTCGCCGCTGTCTCGCGTCCGAGGGGGCTCCGGCGGACGTCGGCATCGCGACCACCGGCATCGCCGGGCCCGACTCACCGGACGGCCAGCCCGTCGGCACCGTCCACGTCGGACTGGTCGCCCCCGGCGTCAGGGTCACCCGTGAATTCCGTTTCGCCGGCGACCGATCCTCGATCCGGCAGCAGGCCGTCGGTGCCGCGGTGCTCGTGGCGCTTTCGGCCCTCGGGGAATAGTCGCCGCGTGAACTCGGTTGTCTCCTATGTGCAGATCACATCACGGACCTTCACAACGAAACCACAGCGAGAAACACTAGATTCGATGCAGTCAGGTCGGGTTAGACTGGCGATCCCTCCGAAGGATTCGGGGACGACGATGGAGAGGAGGTTCCGATGATTCTTGTACGACAGGAAATCGGCGATGTGCTCAGGGACTTCCGCCTGCAGAAGGGCCGCACCCTTCGTCAGGTAGCGAGCAAGGCATCGGTCGCACTCGGTTACCTCAGCGAGGTCGAGCGAGGCCAGAAGGAAGCCTCGAGCGAGATCCTCGCCTCGGTGGCTGACGCTCTCGACGTGCCCATCTCCACGATCATGCGCGAAGTCGGAGACCGCATCTCGGTTCTCGAAGGCATTCAGGTCTTCCCGGACGTCGTTCCGGACGATCTCGTCGCGTCCGTCGAGCCCGAACTCTCCCTCCACTGAGCGGGCCGTCGGTCGTCGATGCGCCGCAGTGAGTTCCTTCGCGCCGTCGACGCGGAGTTCGCCGGACGCGCGCCGTCGCTGCTCAGCGACCTCATGTTGAGTTCGATCGGCGCGACCGGTGCCGAGGCTCTGGAACGCGGTGTCCCGCCGCGGGACATCTGGCTCGCGCTCTGCGACGAGATGGACGTGCCGGTCGAGCGCCGTCACGGTGCGGGGCGACTGGAGCCCCGTAAGCGCTGACCTCGCTCTCGGCGCGGGAAACGTTCGATCGGCGTGTCGTCGAATATCTGTTCGAAGATCGCGTAGTCTCCTGCACAGATGGTTTCGAGTCCCTGTCTTCCACGGTTCTCGGGTTCACCGATGCGATGTCGGAGGCCCCTTCTACGGTGAAGACATGACCTCGAGTCATACGCCTTGTCGGAGAGTTCGTCCCAGCCGGGACGGCCGCGACAGCCTACAGGCGGCACCACGCGAAGCAGAAGGAGCACGTCATGCCATCACCCGCCGACCGCGAGAAGTCCCTCGAGACAGCTCTCGCCCAGATCGACCGGCAGTTCGGAAAGGGTTCGGTGATGCGCCTGGGCAGCGATGAGCGCGCCCCTGTCGCCGTCATCCCCACCGGCTCCATCGCCCTCGATGTCGCCCTCGGCGTGGGCGGCCTGCCGCGTGGCCGAATCGTCGAGATCTACGGCCCTGAGTCCTCCGGTAAGACGACGCTCACCCTGCACGCGATCGCGAATGCGCAGCGCGCAGGCGGTATCGCCGCCTTCATCGACGCCGAGCACGCACTCGACCCCGACTACGCTGCCAAGCTCGGCGTCGACATCGACGCCCTGCTGGTGTCGCAGCCTGACACCGGTGAGCAGGCGCTGGAGATCGCCGACATGCTCGTGCGCTCCGGCGCGATCGACCTCATCGTCATCGACTCGGTCGCGGCTCTTGTGCCGCGCGCCGAGATCGAGGGCGAGATGGGTGACTCCCACGTCGGCCTGCAGGCCCGTCTGATGTCACAGGCGCTGCGCAAGCTCACCGGTGGCCTGAACCAGACCAACACCACCATGATCTTCATCAACCAGCTACGCGAGAAGATCGGCGTGTTCTTCGGCTCCCCGGAGACGACGGCGGGCGGTAAGGCACTGAAGTTCTACGCATCCGTCCGGATGGACATCCGCCGCATCGAGACTCTGAAGGACGGAACCGACGCGGTAGGAAACCGCACCAGAGTCAAGGTCGTGAAGAACAAGATGGCTCCGCCGTTCAAGCAGGCGGAGTTCGACATCCTCTATGGCATCGGCATCTCGCGCGAGGGCAGCCTGATCGACTTCGGTGTCGAGCACGCGATCGTGAAGAAGTCCGGCTCGTGGTACACCTACGACGGCGACCAGCTCGGGCAGGGCAAGGAGAATGCGCGTGCATTCCTCATCAAGAACCCGGACGTCGCTCTCGCCATCGAGACTCAGATCAAGCAGAAGCTCGGCATCGGCGCGCAGCCGGCTGCCGTCGAGCCCGCTGACGAGCTCGCTGAGCGTCGACCGGCCTGATCATGATCGGTGAGCACGGGGGCGAGGCGGGCGAATCCAACGATCGTCTTGCCCCCGTCATCCCGCTCTTCGGTGGCGTGGGGTCGCGGGCACCCGTCAGCATTCCCGCCGCGGATGCTGTTCCTGCAGACGACTCGACCGTCGACGAGCAGGGAGCCGTGCCGCCCTCTGATGATGAGCCGGTCTGGCGCTCGACGTGGGATGCGAAAGCGGCTCGCTCCGACACCACGGACGGCGAGCCCAGCGCGCGCCATCCTGCCCGCGGAGCCGCCGCGCGACGCCCGGCAGCGCGACTTCGAGCGCTCCACCCGCTGAACGGCGGCGACGACGTCGAACAGCCTGCCCCCGATTCCGCTCAGCTCCGCGAGGTCGCAGAAGAGTCACTGGTGCGCAAACTGCGTGCGAAGTCGCTCTCGGTGTCGGAGGCGCGAATGGTCTTGAAGGGTCATTCCCTCGATGCCTCGCAGATCGACGACGTCATCGATGATTTCAGCCGGCGCGGCTACCTCGACGATGCCGTTCTCGCAGAGCATCTCGTCTCCGCGGGCGTCGAACGCAAGGGACTGGGCCGCGTGGCGCTCTCACGAGCGCTCTCCCAGCGAGGCATTCCGAGAGACGTGATCGACGAGGCCCTCGACGAGGTCCCGGATGATGACGCTGAACGAGCGCTGGAGTTCGCCCGCACGAAGGCGCGTTCCATGGCGCGCCTCGATCACGAGACAGCGCTCCGTCGCCTGGTCGGGCAGCTCGCCCGCCGGGGATACAACGGGTCGGTCGCGATGACCGCTGCCCGCACAGCGCTCGGCGAGGTGACTTCCGGGGGTCCGGCCGGTGGCGTGCGGTTCGTCGACTCCGAGTAGACGCTGATCGTGGCTCGTCGTGGCTCGTCGTGGCTCGTCGTGGCTCGTCGTGGCTCGTCGTGGCTCGTCGTGGCTCGTCGTGGGTCGAGCAGAGGGTCGGCATCCCTGCGGCTGAGCGCTCGTACAATGGGATCACCATGACTATTCCGCGGAGTGAACCGACGATCATCAGCGCCTCGTCGGCGGCCATCGACGGCGACGGCCGGAACCGTTCTTACGAAGTGCGAACCTTCGGGTGCCAGATGAACGTTCACGACTCCGAACGGCTGTCCGGTTCGCTCGAGAGCGCCGGCTACGTCCGCGCTGTCGACGGCGCAGAAGCCGATGTCGTCATCATCAACACCTGCGCCGTACGCGACAACGCGGCAGGCAAGCTCTACGGCACGCTCGGCCACCTCGCATCCGTCAAACGCCGCAAGGAGGGCATGCAGATCGCAGTCGGCGGATGCCTCGCCCAGATGGACAAGCAGGCCGTGCTCGACAAGGCGCCGTGGGTCGATGTCGTCTTCGGCACGCACAACATGGGATCCCTCCCCGGTCTGCTCGAGCGCGCTCGTCACAACGGCGAGGCGGAGCTGGAGATCCTCGAATCCCTCGAGGTGTTCCCGTCCACGCTGCCGACCAAGCGTGACTCCGCCCACAGCGGCTGGGTCTCCATCTCGGTCGGCTGCAACAACACCTGCACCTTCTGCATCGTGCCGAGCCTTCGCGGCAAAGAGAAGGACCGACGCCCCGGCGACATCCTCAACGAGATCCGGCTGCTCGTCGATGACGGCGCCATCGAGGTGACGCTGCTCGGACAGAACGTGAACTCGTACGGTGTCGAGTTCGGCGATCGGCAGGCGTTCGGCAAGCTCCTTCGGGCGGCCGGCGAGATCGACGGCCTCGAGCGCATCCGTTTCACAAGCCCCCACCCCGCCGCCTTCACCGACGACGTGATCGACGCGATGGCTGAGACCGAAGCGGTGATGCCGCAACTGCACATGCCGCTGCAGTCAGGCAGCGACCGCATTTTGAAGGCGATGCGGCGTTCCTACCGCAGTGAGCGCTTCCTCGGCATCCTCGACCGCGTCCGCGACCGCATCCCGAACGCCGCCATCACCACCGACATCATCGTGGGGTTCCCGGGGGAGACTGACGAAGACTTCGAGGACACCATGCGTGTCGTCGAACAGGCCCGCTTCTCCAGCGCTTTCACCTTCCAGTACTCGATCCGCGAGGGCACGCCGGCCGCGACCATGGCCGACCAGGTGCCGAAGCAGGTCGTGCAAGAGCGCTACAACCGCCTCATCGCCCTGCAGGAGCGGATCTCGCTCGAAGAGAACCAGAAGCAGGTCGGTCGCGAGGTCGAGGTGCTCGTGTCCACGGGCGAGGGCAAGAAGGATGCCGAAACGCACCGCCTCACCGGTCGCGCCGAGGACAACAGGCTCGTGCACTTCGAGGTGACTGCAGGGTCGCCGCTTCCCCGGCCGGGCGACGTGGTGACGGTGACGATCACTCACGCCGCCCCCTTCCATCTGCTCGCCGACGACCCCTCGGGTCGCCCCCTGCGCATCCGCCGCACGCGCGGCGGCGATGCATGGGACCGCGCTCAGGCCGAATCCTGCGCCGTTCCGGCGCCCTCCGACGGCGGCTCACCCCGACCGGTCGCGCTCGGTCTGCCGACGCTACGTGTCGGGGTCTGAGGCCTCCCGCGTCACCGACATGGTGAGTTCACAACCGGAGCCTCGACTCTGGGTGATCGCCGGAGCGACCGGCACAGGCAAGAGCGACCTCGCCCTCGACCTCGCAGACACGCTGCGGGCGCGGGGCAACCCGGCCGAGATCATCAACGCGGACGCGATGCAGATCTACCGCGGTATGGATATCGGGACGGCCA
This sequence comes from Microbacterium sp., assembly GCF_031179285.1. Taxonomy (GTDB): domain Bacteria; phylum Actinomycetota; class Actinomycetes; order Actinomycetales; family Microbacteriaceae; genus Microbacterium. The sequence continues at coordinate 136,280 of NZ_JAPSHY010000001.1, forward strand.
AACTGAGCGCGGGTGAGCGGCGCGGCATCCCGCACCACCTGCTCGACGTCCTTGACGTCACCGAGGATGCCGCCGTCGCGTGGTACCAGCCGCGAGCACGCACGGCGATCGCTCAGATCCACGCGCGCGGCGGCGACGCCATCATCGTCGGCGGTTCGGGCCTGTACGTCTCGAGCGTGGTGTTCGACTTCCGCTTCCCGCCGCGGGACGCTGCGGTCCGGGCGCGACTGGAGAAGGACCTCGAGCGTGAGGGGGCCGAGGTGCTGCTCGAGCGTCTGCGCGCGATCGACCCGCGGACGGCCGAGCGCGTCGATCCGAGCAACGGACGCCGGATCGTGCGCGCCCTGGAAGTCCTGGAGCAGGGGGCCGAGACGCACGGTGCGGCGCTTCCCGAGGCTCCCACGCTGTGGCACCCCAGGACGCGCCTGATCGGGCTGCAGATCGAGCGCGCAGAACTCGTGAAGCGCCTTGATGCCAGAGTCGAGCGGATGTGGGCTGCCGGCCTCGTGGAGGAGGTCACAGCGCTGCGAGAACGCGGACTGGAGCGCGGGCAGACGGCGAGCCGCGCGATCGGCTACGCGCAAGCGCTGGGACAGGTGCAGGGATCGCTGACCGAAGCACAGGCCATCGAGCAGACGCAGGCGCTCACCCGTCGCTATGCGCGCCGGCAGGTTTCGTGGTTCAAGCGGTATCGAGTGCTGGAGTGGCACACGCCCCCGGTGGACCCGATCGCATTGCTCGGCGACTGACCGGCGGCAGGCCGTGCACGGTGGCCGCTGACCGGCTGTCGCCGACCCCTGGCCAATGTCGGACGCCGGTGCGACCCTTGGACTCATGGCGACCCACTACTTCACCGCATCCAGCCTCGATGGCTTCATCGCGACCTCCGAGCACTCGCTCGACTGGCTGTTGAAACAAGACATCGACCTGAACGGACCCATGGCCTACACCGAGTTCGAGAAGGGCATCGGTGCACTCGCGATGGGGGCGTCGACCTACGAGTGGGTCCTGCGCAACAACGGTGATCAGCCGTGGGGGTATGTGCAGCCCACCTGGGTCTTCACCCATCGCGAGCTGCCCGTGCCCGACGGGGCCGACGTGCGCTTCGCGCGCGATGTGACCGCGGCGCACACCGAGATGTCGGCGGCGGCCGGCGAACTCGACCTGTGGGTCGTCGGCGGGGGAGAGCTGGCCGGGCAGTTCGCCGATGCGGGGCTGCTCGATGAGGTCTGGGTGCAGTACGCACCGGTGACACTCGGAAGCGGCGCTCCGCTACTGCCACGTGAGCTCGACCTCGAACTCCTCGACGTCGCTCGCAACCGCAACTTCATGTGCGGACGATACCGCGTCATCCGGCCTGAATAGACTGGGTCCATGGTCGCATTCACCAAGGGTCACGGAACCGGCAACGACTTCGTGATCATCGCCGACCCCGACGGCGAGCTCGACCTGAGCGCCGAGCAGGTCGCGGCTCTCTGCGATCGGAACTTCGGCATCGGTGCGGACGGCATCCTGCGCGTCGTGCGATCAGCGGCCATCGATGTCGGCGCAGCGGCGCTCGCTGAGGAACCAGACGCGGAATGGTTCATGGACTATCGCAACGCGGACGGCTCGATCGCCGAGATGTGCGGCAACGGCGTACGCGTCTTCGCGCACTATCTTGTGCGGTCCGGTCTTGCAGCGATCGCGCCGGGGTCCGCGCTGCCCATCGGGACGAGGGCGGGAGTACGAGACGTCACACGCAGCGAGACCGGCTATCAGGTCGACCTCGGGCGCTGGAAACTCACCGGCGACGATTCCCTCGTCAATGTCGAAGGCCTCTCCGTCCCTCGGCCAGGACTCGGGATCGACGTCGGAAACCCCCACGTCGTCGTCGCGCTGGCCTCGGAGCATGAGCTCGCCGGGCTCGAACTGCACCGCGCGCCCGAGCTCGAACCCGCTCTCCCGTCCGGTGCGAACATCGAATTCGTCGTGCCCGGTGACCCGCTGGTCCGCGACGGCATCGGGCACGTGGGCATGCGAGTCTTCGAACGAGGGGTGGGCGAGACGTTGAGCTGCGGCACCGGCGTCGCGGCGACCGCGCTTGCGGTACGCCACTGGGCCGGTGAACGCGCGCCGGATCATTGGCGCGTCGAGGTTCCCGGCGGAAGTCTCGGTGTGCGCATGTTCCCGGCGGAAGACGGCGAGCATGTGGCTCTGGCGGGGCCTGCGCAGCTGGTGTTCCACGGAGAGATCGATCTCGTCTGACGGTCATTCATCGAGGGTGATCGGCTCGGTCACCGGCGTGCCGTGCTTACGCACCTTGAGCACGCGATAACCCTTGCCGGTGGCCGTGCGGAAAACGCTGTAACCGGGGTGGAACGTCGCGCCGATCCATCGCTGCAGAGAGTCCGCTCCCAGGTTTCGCTGCACCACGAGCCAGGCGTCACTTCTGTCATCGAGGCGCGGAATCCATCGCTCCAGCAGACTGTGCAGCTCGTTCTTGCCGACGCGAATCGGCGGATTGGAGCGGATCGTTCGGAAGTTCACGTCATCGGGAACATCGTCGGGCAGCGCAGCGTTGACATTGTCGAGTCCCAACGCTTCGGCGTTGCGGCGCACGAGATCCAGGGCGCGTTCGTTCACATCGACCGCCCACACGGTCGCGTGCGGGGCAGCGATGGCCATTGACAGTGCGATGGGTCCCCAACCACTGCCGAGGTCAAGGAGGTTGCCCCCGGGAGGTACCGGGGGCATGTTCGCGAAGAGCACTGCGGTGCCGGCATCCAGGCGATCCGGGCTGAAGACGCCACCGGCGGTGGTGACATCCCGCTCTTGCCCTGCGAGCGTCACGCGAATCGTACGCAGGTGTTCTGGGCTCGCCGGGGTCGCAGTGAAGTAGTGATCGGACCCCATACGGCGAGCGTACCGGAGAGCGGGGGCTAAGGTTAAGGCTCGAAACAAGCTAGAGATCAGGGACGGATGACGGAGACCACGACAAACTCCACCGGAGACGAGGCGCTCGATCGCGTGCTCGCGAACGCCGAGAAGCGCTCGGACGTGCGCGTGTTCGGGGCAGCACAGGCGCTGCAGGACGAAGCAACGGCGTCACACACGACCGCTGACGGCAATCAGTGGGACCTGGAGGATCGGCATGCGCTGAGACGCGTCGCCGGCCTCTCGACCGAACTCGAAGACGTCACCGAGGTCGAGTACCGCCAGCTGCGGCTGGAGAACGTCGTCCTCGTCGGTGTCTACCCGCAGGGGGCGCAGGCGGATGCCGAGAACTCGCTGCGTGAGCTGTCTGCGCTGGCCGAGACCGCCGGCGCCGTGGTTCTTGACGGCGTCCTCCAGCGCCGGCCGCACCCGGACGCTGCGACCTACCTCGGCCGAGGCAAGGCGCAGGAGCTCAAGGACATCGTCGCCGCCGTCGGCGCCGACACCGTCATCGCCGACACCGAACTGGCCCCCAGCCAGCGCCGCGCGCTGGAGGACGTCGTCAAGGTGAAGGTCATCGACCGCACCACCGTGATCCTCGACATCTTCAGCCAGCACGCCAAGAGTCGCGAGGGCAAGGCGCAGGTCGAGCTCGCGCAACTCGAGTATCTGCTGCCCCGCCTTCGCGGTTGGGGTGACTCGATGAGCCGCCAGGCCGGTGGCCAGGTCGGCGCCGGTGGTGCGGGAATGGGCTCCCGCGGTCCCGGCGAGACGAAGATCGAACTCGACCGGCGCCGCATCCGCACCAAGATGGCGCTCCTTCGGCGTCAGATCCGCGATTTCGCGCCCGCACGTGAGGCCAAGCGTGCGGAGCGCAAGCGGAACACGATTCCGTCCGTCGCCATCGCCGGGTACACCAACGCCGGAAAGTCGAGCCTTCTCAACGCGCTCACCAGCGCCGGCGTGCTCGTCGAGAACGCGCTCTTCGCGACTCTCGATGCCACGGTACGGCGCACCGAGACCGCCGACGGGCGGGTCTACACGCTCACCGACACCGTCGGCTTCGTCCGCAACCTTCCGCATCAGCTCGTCGAGGCGTTCCGGTCGACGCTCGAGGAGGTCGGCGAAGCCGACGTCGTCCTGCACGTCGTCGACGGATCGCACCCGGATCCCGCGGGCCAGCTGCAGACCGTGCGCGACGTGATGGGCGACATCGGCGCGCGGGATCTTCCGGAGATCGTCGTCGTCAACAAGGCCGATCTTCTCAGTGACGACGACCGACTCGTCCTGCGCGGCCTCGAGCCGCACGCGCACTTCGTGTCGTCGCGGTCGGGCGAGGGGATCGACGAACTCCGGGCAGCGGTCGAGGAGGCACTGCCGAAGCCTGCTGTCGAGGTGCACGCGGTGGTGCCATACGACCGGGGAGACCTGGTCGCCGCCATCCACGAAACCGGAATGCTGCTGTCTGCCGAGCACGGGGAGCACGGCACCGCTGTGCATGCTCACGTCTCCGAGCGGCTGGCCGCTGAACTCGCGCCCTTCACGGCGACCGCCTGATACCGCGCCCTGGTTTGCGAGGCTCCAGGCTCTCATCCGCTTGCGCGATCGATGCGAGCGTTCAGCTGGCGAGGAAGCGCGCCTCCACGGTCGCCGTGATGATGATCTCCTCCGGCTCGAACTCCATCGCGGCCCCGGAGTCTGCGGCGGCGAACGCTGCTCCGCGCATCTTCAACACCCCCGGTGCGGCGGCGTCGCGGGCGATGAGGCCCACATCGGCGATCTCCAACGGGCGCACGTCGTGCAGGCCCAGTGCGCTCGCGTACGCCTGCGCCCGCGCGACCGCGACTCCGACGGCTTGCGCTGCGACGTCCCGTTCCACTGTCGCGCGCGTCTGGGGTGTGAGGTGCCAGTGGACCCCGCCGAGCTCGACGCCGTCCCAAGCCGAGACGTCGGTCACCCATATCGACAGCTCGGATGCTTCCGCGAACGTCGCAGAGAAGGAGATGCTCGCGTAGAAGACGGGGGCCAGGCGTTTGCCGTCGTTGCTCCAGGGTCGTTCGGCGCGAACCGAAAGGCGCTTGCTGGTCCAGTCGACCACCGTTCCCGCTGTGCGACGGTCCGTGATGCTCTGCCGCACGGGCTCGGCGAGCCGCATCGCCCGCTCGACCACGAGCGCGCGCTCGGGTCCGTCACAGCTCACCGAGACGTGGATGGTCGCCCGCTCGGGGGCGACCCTCGCCTCGTGCTCTCCGCGGACCGTGACGGTGACATCGCTCATCGTGCGACTCTACGCCAGCCCCGCGGCCAGGCGGAATAGCGCGGCGCAGCCGTTCGTTGTAGTCTGTAGTGCTCGGGCGTTCCGCGTTCGAGCACCAGAACTCCACAGTGTGACAGCGGTCCCTTCGCAAGAAGGACCACGGGGCTGATCGGTTTCGACAGCGCCTGTGAATCCACGAGAAGCGGGCCGAGGATGCAGGGTTATCTCGTGAACGCTCCCTGCAAAACAATAAGTGCCGAAACCAAGCGCACTGACTTCGCCCTCGCTGCATAAGCGAGCCCGATAGTCCGTCAGGCCGTATGTGATTCCGATACGGATCCTGGCGTCATCTAGGAATCTTGCTGTGTGATGGCGTCTGGACGTCACACGGGACTCTTCCCAGGCTGGGCTTGTCGACTTAGGTGTCTGTGACAAAGGTCGGAGCCGAGCAGAACGTCTTCACAGACTGCGCCCGGAGAAGGCGTGGAGACTCAGCGTTGGACGGGGGTTCGATTCCCCCCAGCTCCACCGAACCGCTGTCACACCGTGGACGACCCCCGAGATTCCCGCGAGAGCGGAGGATCGCGGGGGTCTTCTGTATGCGCGGGTCCTCAGCTCGCGTCTCGGCCCGGAGAACGCAAACCAGCGGCGCCGAATCCGGGTTACTGTTCAGTGTGGGCAGATTGAAATATGACGGCACGGCTGAGCCGATCACCATCGACGACGCGACGTTGGCGCACCTGAAGATCGTCATCGGCACGAAGCTCCGACGCCAGGAGAGCTTCATGCTGACGTGGCGCCCGATCGACGGCGGCCAGGACGCACGCCTCACGATCTGGATCCACCCCGCGATTCCGCTTCAGTTCGGTTTCGATCGCCCCGAGTTCCCTCAGATCGATCCGGCCCGTATCAGTGCGATCATGGGATCCCTCAACGCCAGCGGCGAACTCCACCTCGACCTTCTTCAGGACCACCTCGAGCAGGAAGCGCCCATCGTGCGCCCCAACGCGGAGAATGCGCTGGCCTGATCCGCGTCCTCAGCGGAATCCTCGCCGGCGCGGCCGGGGCCGGCAAATATGACGGAGCGCTTCCGCCGGTTTCGTGTACGAGCAGCGGGATCAGTATGGTTTCAGATATGGCGACACTTCACTACGGCACCGCGGCAGAGCCGATCCATATCGACAATCGTGCTCTGGCACACCTGAAGGTCGTCATCGCCACCAAGCTTCGCCGGCAGGAGAGCTTCACGCTGTCGTGGCGGCACCCGGACGGGGAGCCGGGCGGCCGGTCCACGATCTGGCTGCACCCGTCGATCCCACTGCGGTTCACGTTCGATGAGCCCGAGGCACCGCCGCTGAACGCGAAGTGGATCGAAGCCCTCATGCAGTCCGCGAACTCCACAGGCGGCATCCTGCTGGTCGAAGAGGTTCTCGACACCCCAGAGGCAGCCTGAGCGACGCCGGTCGGCCGCTCAGTCGCCGAAGAGGGTGTCGACGCTGAGGTAGGCGGCGAAGGTGGCATCCTCCGGGATCTCGCCCGGGTCGACGAGGTCTCCCTTGGATGCAGGCTCCAGGTAGCATTCCGCGGCGAACGTCCCGCCCGCCGCCGGGATGTCCTCGAGGTCCGAGCAGACGGCGAAGATCTCGCCCTCGACGAACCCGACGATGAAGATGTCGGAGTACTCGGCCGCGGCGCTGAGTCCTGAGGTGAAGTCACCTTCGATGTAGCCCTCCTCGCCGCTGCGCGCGGCATCGAGCGTGATGTCACCGGTCAGCGCCGGCTCCACCCACTCGGTCCTGGACTGTTCGATCCTGATCGCGGCGGCGTCGGAGATGTCCTCTGCGAAGATCCCCTGGAAGAGCGTCGTCTGGTTGGGCAGGATGTACGCTCCTGTGGAGCGGCGTTCGATGATGGTGCCGTCCTCGCGGTATGCGGTGATGTCGAAGAAGTGATTGGCGACCTGGTTGCTGCTCTCGTTCGTCATCGTCGCGAACAGGATGGTGTATCCGTTCGAGTCAGGTGCCGTCATCGCGAAGTCGCCGAAGACGATCTCCGACACGACGGTGACCTCGTACCCGCGGACCTGCTGCGGAGCGTTCGTCGGCTCCCCGCTCGTTCCTGGCGAGGGTGACGGCGTGGGCTCGGCGGATGCCGCGGTACCGCGATCGAGCCATAGCCACGCCGCGGTCGCGCCGAACCCCACGGTGGTGAGCAGCAGAACCGCACACGCGATGGCGAGAGTGATCAGCAGGCGACGGGACCTGTCGGTTGCGGCTGTCGCCACTGGGGACCCCGCGGCAGCACGCGGCGGCACGTCCGGACCGGTCGCCGGCGGAGCAGGACGCGGGGAAGGCTCGGCGGGCGGCGGGAGCGGAGAGGACGCGAGTGGAGGAACCGAGGGAGGCGGGGGCGGCACCACGGGCGGCGGCGGCACCACGGGGCTGTGCGGATCATTCCAGTTCCCGCCAGGGGGCTGCGCAGTCGACATCGCGTGTCCTCTCGTGCGTTCGTCCTCGTGTCCGGAAGGTTCCGTGGTCGAATCGTAGCGAAGTGCTGAGGGCTCAGCCGGGCCACTCTATGAGGATGAGTCCCTGTTTCGTGTCGGCGAACTTCACCCAGCCGTCTCCGAAGAGGTATGTCATCCCGTAGCCCTCTTCGTCGACGCCCATCGCGAACTGCGGGTTCTCGGTGATGTAGATGCCTTCCGGGCCGTCCTCACGCTGCCACCCCTCGGCGAGCAGAGTCGCCTGCGCCTCCGTGGCGTCCGCAGCGCTCATCTCAGACCACCCGTACAGCTGACCATGATCCGAGGCGACGGTGTAGTCGGCCCAGAAGCACAGAAGTCCGTCCGGAAGCGATACTCCGCCGATGACGAACTCCTTGGCTTCCGCCGTCCAGCCGGCCTCGGTCAGTGCGTCGACCGTGCCGGGTGAGATCAGCGTCTCGCAGGTCGGTTCGGGAGCCGTCGTCTCGATCGGTGCGGGGGTGGCCGCGGGTTGAACGGCGCTGGTCGGTGTGGGCTTCGGGGCCTTCGGCGTCGGCGTTCCGGCATCCGCCGGCTGACCCGCGCAGGCGGTGAGGGTCAGAGCGAGCAGGAGAGTCGCGGCGGCGGCGACAGCGGCGCGGGGGATCATCGCTCGGCCATTCCTCTAGGTGCCATCGCGTCAGGCCAGCAGCTGCAGGAACGCATCGTGCAGGACACCGTTGGTCGCGAGTGCCGAGCGGTCGGTGATCGTCTCCCGCCCGTCGACGGATGTCATCCTGCCCCCGGCTTCGCGGACGATGGGGACGGCCGCGGCGATGTCGTACTCCTTCACATCGAACTCCGCGACCATCTCGATCCGGCCTTCGGCAAGCAGCATGTATGAGAAGACATCGCCGTAGGCACGATCGCGCCAGGTGCTCTCCGCGAGCCGCATGAGCGCGGGGAGGCGGCCGGCGTCTGCCCACTGGGTGATGCTCTGGAAGCTCACGGTCGCGTCCGCAAGGCTCGACACGGTGGAGGTCGCAAGGCGCCGAGCGCCGGCTTCGGTCGCCGTCCACGCACCCTCGTTCGCTGCCGCCCACCACCGGCGCCCGAGGGCGGGCATGCTCACGACGCCGACCTGCGGCGCGCCGTCGATCGCGAGGGCGATCATCGTTCCCCACAGGGGGATCCCACGGAGGAAGTGGGCGGTGCCGTCGATCGGGTCGATGATCCACTGCCGCCGCGTGTCGCCTGCCGTGCCGAATTCTTCGCCGAGGATGCCGTCGTCCGGGCGCTCGCGTGAGAGGAGGTCGCGAATCGCGCGTTCGGTCGCGAGATCCGCGTCGGTGACGTGCGAATGATCAGCCTTCGTCGAGATCTCGAGGTCGGGTGCATCGAAGCGGGGGAGAGACTGCGCATCGGCCGCATCGGCCAGGCGGAGAGCGAGCTCGAGGTCGCCGCGAAGGTCGGCGAATGCGGGGGAGACAGTCACGTCATCAGGATAGCCTTGCCGACCCGCGTGAACCGCTCGCCGAGCGCGCCTCGATTTCGTGTGGCGTCGGCAGGCTGGTAATGTAATTCCTCGGTCGGGGTCATCCCGGCCCGCGCACCTCTAGCTCAATCGGCAGAGCAACTGACTCTTAATCAGTGGGTTCAGGGTTCAAGTCCCTGGGGGTGCACGGATCAGCCTCGGAATCTCTCGCCAGATTCCGGGGCTTTTCTGCGTCCACGAACCCTTGTAACCGATAAAAGCGTTTGCTACGGTTACGACGAAACGACATACTCCACCGACATGTGAGGAGAGTTCTCGTGACGTTCGCAGCCAAGACCAGGCATCTCGACCGGGAGGTCGACGGATTCCGAATCCACTATCGGGAAGCGGGAGTCCCGGCATCGACGGCGGTCGTGCTGCTGCACGGCTCACCGAGCTCGTCGTTCTCGTTTCGCGACGTGCTCCCGGTTCTCGGCGCGCAGACGTATGCGGTCGCGCCGGACCTGCCCGGCTTCGGCTTCTCGGACGCGCCGGCAATGGAGGAGTTCACCTTCGAGCGGCTGTCGCACCTGGTCGACGCCTTCCTCGAAGATCTCGGTGTGCACCGATACGTGCTGTACATCACCGATTTCAGCACGCCGGTCGGTTACCACATGGCAACTCGCCATCCCGAGCGCGTGTTGGCACTCGTCGTCCAGAACGGCAACGCGCACGAGGAAGGGCTGAATGAGGCGTGGGAGCCGGTGCGGCGGTTCTGGGCCGAGCCCACGGAGCAGAACCGAGCAGCGCTGCCCGAATGGCTGAACTTCGAGGGAACGCGGGCGACGTATCTCTCCGGTCTGCCGGACCATCTCGCCGAGCTGCATCCGCGAGAGTCCTGGCATCTCGATTGGCAGCACCTGTCAGCGCCCGGGTACGTCGACCTGCACTTCCGCTTGTTCAACGACTACCGCAACCACGTCGCGCGCTTCGAAGAGATCGCGCGATACCATCGCGCGCATCAGCCGCCCTGCCTCGTTCTGTGGGGGAGGCACGACACCTTCTTCGGCATCGGCGAGGTGCTGGCGTACGAGCGGGAGATGGCGGCGTTCGAAGCTCACATCTTCGACGCAGGGCACTTCCTCCTCGAGACGCATGCGCGCGAGGCCGGAGAGATTCTGGCGGCCTTCGTCCGGAATGTGTTCGAGAGATCGGGCGGTGACGGATGACGGTCGCGACGGAGTGGGTCGAGGATCATTTCGTCGCCGGCGACGTGGTGCTGGACTTCGCGAACACGGTGTATCGGCGGTGGCCCCGGATGGGTTCGGACCTGTTCACGAACGCCGAGTCGCTCAGCTCGTGGCTCGAGCGGGCGGGGCTGCTGCCGCACTCGAACGGTGTCCTGCCGCCGGCGGGTGAAGAAACGCTCGAGGAGGCTCGTGCGCTGCGCGCGACGCTCTGGCTCGTGTTCGACGCGCAGCGCGAGCGTCGATCGATCCCGCCGGACGCCTTCAGCGCTCTCCTCGATGTCGCGCGCCGCCTCGGGGAGCATGTGACCGTAGATGCCGATGGTGACATGACCGCTCGCGATCCGCAGAGTGCGATCGGGGCGCTGGCGCTGGGCGCGATCTCCCTGGTGCTGGATCCTCCGCAGCAGGGGGTCCGCGCCTGCGACGCCTGCGGATGGTTCTTCGTCGACTCATCCCGTGGGCGACGGCGGCGCTGGTGCAGCATGAAGACGTGCGGGAACCAGGCGAAGGTCGACCGGTACCGCGCCGCTCGCGCGTGACCTGACGCCACCGCGGGGCCGCCGGCGTGGTCAGTCCGCGGCGACCCGGATGACAGTGCCGTCGGTCAGTGCGACCAGCTGCGCGAACGTCAGCGGCATGACGGTGTGCGGGGTGCCTGCGGCAGCCCAGATCCGCTCGTGGGCGCGCAGCGAATCGTCGACGAAGGTTCGCAGCGGTTTTGGGTGGCCGACGGGAGCGACGCCACCGATCGCCTGTCCCGTCGCTGCGCGCACGACTGCCGCCGGCGCCATCGTCAGCTCGCCTGCTCCGATGCTCATGCCGACCACGGCGAAATCCAGCCGGTGTCCGCCACTGGTCATCACGAGGATCGGCGAGTCGTCCGCGATGAGGACGAGACTGTTGGCGATGGCACCGACGTCGCAGCCGATGGCTGCGGCTGCGGCCGCGGCCGTTCGTGCCGAGTCAGGGAGGACGACGACCTCGGCCGGGATACCGGCAGCGGCGAGGTGCTCGCGCACGATGCGGCTGCGCGCAGGCAGGGCGTGTTCGATGCTCATACGGTTGCTGCTCCTCTCGCCGCGGCACAGACGTGCGGCGGCATCCCGACGAGGATAACGCGGGTCGCCGAAGGCAGTGGCTCAGCGGCGAGCGCCGGCGATCCGCGCCGAGAGCTGATGTGCGTGTGCGAGCAGGATGCGTCCCAACTCGCCGATGCGGTCGGGGCCGAAGCGGAACCCGACTCCGGTGAGGCTGAGCGCCCATTCCGGACGGCCCGCACGGTCGAACACCGCAGCGCCGATGCCCCAGCTGCCTTCGACGATCAGGCCCGGATTGATCGCGTATCCCCGTTCCTTCGTCTCTGCCAGTCGGGAGCGCAGTGGGCCTCTGTCATGCGCCCGCCCCCACTGCACCGGGAGTTCGGGATGGCGATCCAGATATGCATCCACATCGTGATCGGGAAGGAACGACAGGATGGCGAGTCCGGCGCTGGCGACCCCGAGAGGGAATCGCACGCCCTCGCTCAGTACGAACGAGCGAATCGGGAACGAGCCCTCCTCCCGCAGCAGGCACACGGTCTCATCCGCCCGGCGCACCGAGAAGAACGCGCTCTCCTCGGTCTTGACGGCCAGGGAACGCACGATATCGCGAGCCAGGGGGGTGACGTCGTATCGCGCCGCCGCCACCGATCCCATCAGGAACAGCTCAGGGCCCGGCATCCAGCGCGCACGATCCTCATCGCGGTCCACCAGCCCTTCTGCCCGGAGCGCGGTGAGCAGACGGTGGGTAGTCGATCGCGTCAGCTCCGAGTCGCGAGCGAGATCGTGCAGCGCCGCTCCGTCGGTGCCGCTCGCAGTCACCAGCCGCAGCAGCCGTGCGGCTCTCGAGACGGCTTGGGCGCCCGGCACCGAGCGAGGTGATTCCATAATGTGGACGCTACTGCGGGATTCGACCATATGGCAAGATCCGGGTTCACACCCGTCGCATCGAGAGCGGATGCTGGAGGAAGGACACGTTGCAAGGGAGTACGCGTGATCGACAAGCAATGGGCATCCGCCGCAGCGGCCGTGGCCGACATCGATGACGGATCGTCGCTGGCGGTCGGGGGATTCGGTCTCTCGGGCAACCCGATCGACCTCATCGAGGCGCTCCTGGCACAGGGCACGAAAGACCTCCGTGTCGTGAGCAACAACTGCGGCGTGGACGACTGGGGGCTCGGAGTCCTTCTCGCCGCACGCCGCATCCGCAAGATGACCTCGTCCTACGTGGGCGAGAACAAGGAGTTCGAGCGGCAGTTCCTCAGCGGCGAGCTCGAACTGGAGCTGACACCGCAGGGCACGCTCGCCGAGAAACTGCGAGCGGGAGGATCGGGCATCGCGGCGTTCTACACGCAGACCGGCGTGGGCACCCAGGTGGCCGAAGGAGGTCTGCCGCAGCGGTACAACGCCGACGGAACGGTCGCGGTCGCCTCGCCTGCCAAGGACGTGCGCGCCTTCGACGTTCGGGGCGAGCGGCGCGAGTTCGTCCTCGAAGAGGCGATCACCACCGACTTCTCACTCGTCCACGCCGTCGCCGGCGATCGCCACGGCAATCTGGTCTTCAACAAGGCGGCTCGCAACTTCAACCCGCTCGCGGCGATGGCGGGACGCGTCTGCATCGCGCAGGTGGAGCACCTCGTCGACCCCGGCCGGCTCGACCCCGACCGGGTGCATCTGCCTGGGGTGTACGTGCACCGCATCGTCGAGGTGGGGCCGCACATTCCGAAACGCATCGAACGCCGCACGGTGTCGGTGGAAGGGAACTGAGATGGCACTCACTCGCGACCAGATGGCCGCTCGCGCGGCGGCCGAACTCCAGGACGGCGCATACGTCAACCTCGGCATCGGGCTGCCCACGCTGGTGCCGAACCACGTGCCCGCCGACGTGACCGTGGTGCTGCAGTCGGAGAACGGCATCCTCGGGGTCGGTCCGTACCCGCGTGAGGAGGATGTCGATCCTGACCTCATCAACGCAGGCAAGGAGACGGTGACCGTTCTGCCCGGGTCTGCCTTCTTCGACTCCAGTCTGAGCTTCGGCATGATCCGCGGCGGCAAGATCGACGCGGCGATCCTCGGTGCGATGCAGGTGTCGGCCACCGGCGACCTCGCGAACTGGATGATCCCCGGCAAGATGGTCAAGGGGCCCGGCGGCGCGATGGATCTCGTGCACGGAGCAGCGCGCGTGATCGTGCTGATGGAGCACGTCGCGAAGGACGGCACCGCCAAGATCGTCGACGCCTGCTCGCTTCCCCTCACGGGTCGCGGCGTCGTCGATCGGATCATCACCGACCTCGCTGTGATCGACGTGACGCCCGCCGGCCTGGTGCTGTTCGAGACAGCACCCGGGGTCAGCGTCGATGAGGTGCGAGCGGCCACAGAGCCACCGCTACTCGTCGCAGACGGACTCGAGAACTGAAGGAGAGACATGAGCCACACCGACATCGTCATCGTCGCCGCCGCCCGCACCCCGCAGGGCAGGCTCAAGGGCCAGCTCGCGGCATTCACCGCTCCCGAGCTGGGTTCGTTCGCCATCCGAGGTGCCCTCGAGCAGGCGGCCATCGATCCGTCGCACATCGACGCGGTCATCGTCGGGCAGGTGCTGGCGGCCGGTTCCGGACAGAACGCCGCACGCCAGGCGGCCATCGGCGCCGGGATCGGATGGGGTGTACCGGCGCACTCCGTGAACAAGGTCTGCCTGTCCGGGCTGACGGCGATCATCGACGCGGCACGGATGATCCGCACCGGTGACGCGACGACCGTGGTGGCAGCGGGAATGGAGTCGATGACCCGCGCACCGCACCTGTTGATGGGCTCGCGGGACGGCTGGACCTACGGCAGCGTCGAGGTTCTCGACCACATGGCGTTCGACGGCCTCACCGATGCGTACGACAGGGAGAGCATGGGAGCGTCCACCGAGCGTCACAACAGCCGATACGAACTCACGCGCCAGATGCAGGATTCGGTCGCAGCGCTGTCGCATCAGCGCGCAGCGGCCGCGCAGGAATCAGGGGCGTTCGACGATGAGATCGTCGAGATCTCCGTGCCGCAGCGCCGGGGTGAACCGGTGCTCGTGAACCGGGACGAAGGGGTTCGCCCCGACACCACCGTCGAGACGCTCGCAGGGCTCCGGGCGGCATTCGCGGAGGGGGGATCGATCACCGCCGGCAACTCCTCGCAGATCTCGGACGGAGCGTCCGCCGTCATCGTCACCACCCGTGCGAACGCGGAGGCCAACGGATGGCCGGTGCTGGTGACAGTCGGCGCCAGCGGACAGACGGCCGGGCCCGACAACTCGCTGCAGGCCCAGCCGGCGCGGGCCATCGAGCGCGCGTGCGAGAAGCAGGGCATCAGCCCCGCCGATCTTGATCTCGTCGAGATCAATGAGGCGTTCGGTGCCGTGGTCGCGCGCTCTCAGGCCGAACTCGGACTCGACGAGAGCATCGTCAACATTCACGGCGGCGGCATCGCGATCGGGCATCCGATCGGCGCGTCCGGCAATCGGCTCGTTGTGCATGTGGCTCACGAACTCCGGCGTCGAGGAGGGGGTACCGCGGCCGTCGGTCTGTGCGGCGGCGGCGGGCAGGGTGAGGCGCTGATCCTGACGCTCTGAGGCCCGCGTCGACGGGAATCGGTCAGTTACGTCGTTCCTTGGCGTGGCCCTGCGCGTCGGCCAGCGCCTTCTGAGAACGGAACTGCAGGCGCTGCGCCTTCCTCGACTTCTTGACCGACTGCGGAGAGTCGGCGTCGACGAGCACACCGCGGCGCTCGCGATTCATGTCGACGACCGCGCCGATCGCGAGCGCCAGCGTGATGCCCCAGCTGGCCCAGGAGAGCAGCGCCCGCCAGGTCACGGGTTCCTCGCGAGTGCCGCGCAGCAGGCGCACGCCCGCGGTGATCGCTGCGATGAGTCCGGTGCTGAAGAGGTAGCGCATTCCCCTACGCTACCCGGCGGCACGCGATGCGGTCCCGAGCCTTGACAAGCCGTCCCGGATCCTGTCAGGAGCGTAGGTCGTGAAGGACAGCCGGAGGGCGCGGCGATCGGGCGTGCCGGCGAAGAACGGCGCGCCGGGGACGAAGGCGACGTCGTGCGCGAGGGCGGTCGTGAGCAGGTCCGTCGCATCCGCCCCTCCCGGCAGTCGAGCCCAGATGAACATGCCGCCGTCCGGGCGGTTCCAGCGGCTCCCCGCCGGCAGCGCGGCAGGCAGCGCGTCGAGCATCGCATCCCGCCGCCGTCCGTACTCCTGGCGAATGCGCTCGAGTGCCGGCTCGCCCCGGCCCGACTCCAGGTAGTGGGCGGCTGCCGCCTGATCCACGGTCGAGGTGTGCAGGTCGCCGGCCTGTTTGGCGATGGTCACCGTCTGACGGATGTCTGCGGTCAGTCTGATCCAGCCGATGCGAAGTCCGGGGGCGATCACCTTCGAGAAGCTGCCGAGGCTGAGAACGTGCTCTGGCGCGAACGTCGACAGCGAGGGGAGTGCCTCGCCCGAATAGCGCAGCTCCCGGTACGGCTCGTCTTCGACGATCCGGAAGCCACGGCGGATCGCGGTTTCTGCGATGCGCCTGCGCGCGTCGAGGCCGTGGGTCCTCCCCGTCGGGTTCTGGAATGTCGGGACGGTGTAGAAGAACTTCGGTGCATGCTCAGCGGCCAGTCGGTCGAGTGCGTCGGTGTCGAGTTCGTCGCCGTCATACGGCACGCCGATGACCCGGGCCCCCGCGAGTGCGAAGGTCTGCAGCGCGGCGAGGTAGCACGGCTCTTCGACGAGGATGGGATCGCCGGGATCGAGAAGCGACGTCGCAAGCAGCCCCAGACCCTGCTGGGATCCGGTCGTGATGATGAGGTCGGCAGGCTCCGTCGCAAGGTCGTCCTCTGTGTAACGCCGCGCCACCGCTTCGCGGAGCTCGTGGTTGCCCTCGGATGTCGAGTACTGCAGGACCAGGGGGCTGCGCAGCACTTCCTCGAACGCCGCCCTGAGGCCGTCGAGGTCGAACAGTTCCGGGGCGGGGAGACCGCCGGCGAACGAGATCACCTCGGGGCGCTGGGTGAGGGCGAGCAGATCGCGCACGGGAGAGGTCTTCGCGGCAGCCGCGCGCCTCGAGCGTCCGGGCGGCGTGATCGCCGTGTCTGGGAACCGGGGGAGTGAGGTCATGAGCGGCCGATCCTTCATCGCAGGTCCCGCCCACACTAGCGGCAGCTCTCAGCGCTCGCGCAGTGGCGGCGGGTAGGATGGTGGCGCCGCGGTTCGACCGCGGCCGCACACCGTGTATCTACCGGCCGCCGGCTTCCCGGCGGACAGCGGCGGCACCCGACCACCGCGTCGCTCGACGCGCGAGAGCCATGACACACGCGCCTTCAGAGATCCAGGCCACCGCCGTACCTCATCAGAGTCTCATCCGGACGGCGGGCCTTCCGTACTTCCTCATCGCCTTCATCGCCCGGCTTCCGTTCGCCATGATGGTCGTCGGTGTTCTCACCGTCGTCGTCGCGACCCGCGGGTCGCTGTCCCTCGGCGGGCTCACCTCGGCGGCCGTGGGCGTCGGAACGGCGTGCTTCGGGCCGTTTCTCGGCGCCGCGGCCGACAGGTTCGGGCAGCGCGTCGTGCTCCTTCTGCTCGCGGTGGCCAACGGCGCGATGCTGCTGGTGTTCACCGTCATCGTCCACACTCCGGCTGTTGACGCGTACGTGCTCCTCGCCGCCGTCGGCATCGGCGCGACCGCGCCCCAGGTCGCGCCCCTGTCACGGTCGCGCCTGGTCACGATGATCGCCGATCGGATGCCGGAGGCGGGCCGCGCGCGGACACTCTCCGGCACGATGGCGTACGAATCGGCGGCCGATGAGACGGTCTTCGTGTTCGGCCCGTTCCTGGTCGGCATCCTCGCATCAGCAATCGCGCCGTGGGCGCCACTGGTGGGCGCAGCCCTGCTCACCGTCGTGTTCGTCGGCGCGTTCGCCCTGCACCCCAGCGGCCGCGAGGTGTCGCTGGATCGTGATTCCGCCGGGCGTGCACCCTCGGCGGTCGCCGAACTGTTCCGCGCGCGGCTGCTGGTCGTGGTGTTCGGCATCCTCGGCGTCGGCATCTTCTTCGGAGCGATGCTCACCTCGCTGACCTCATTCATGGCTGACCGCGGTGTCGCGGAGCAGGCAGGTCTTCTCTACGGCGTGATGGGCGTCGGATCGGCACTGCTCGCGCTCGGCGTCGCGTGGCTTCCGGTGTCGTTCTCGCTGCGGGCGCGATGGCTGGTGTTCTCGGCCATCCTCCTGGGCGGCTCGCTGCTGCTCGGGGTCGTCGATTCGCCGGCCATGATGATGGTCGCCCTGGCGATCATGGGGATCGGTATCGGCCCGACGCTGGTGACGCAGTACAGCCTCGGTGCGTCGCGAAGCCCCCTCGGCCGGTCGGCCACCGTGATGACGATGCTCGGGTCCGGAGTCGTGGTGGGTCAGTCGATCGGCGCCGCCGTGACGGGCGAGATCGCGGAGCGGATCGGCACCGCGCCCGCGCTCATGCTGCCGCTGATCGCGGCGGCGATCGCGTTCGCCGCCGGACTCGCCAACTGGTTCCTGAGCGCGTCCGACTCGGCCTCGCCGGCGTCCCGCGCCGACGTGGATGCAAACGCAGGCCGGCAACCTCGATAGCCTGGTCACATCGAACCCGCTGGCGTGAGGAGTCATCATGGCCGCCGCAGATTTCGTCGTCGTCGCCAACCGGCTTCCCGTCGATCGCGTTGCAGGACCCGACGGCGAGGAGGTCTGGCGCACGTCGCCCGGCGGATTGGTCGCCGCGCTCGAGCCTGTGATGCAGAGCGTCAACGGTGCCTGGGTGGGCTGGCCGGGACAGTCCGACCTCGAGCTGAAGCCGTTCACCTCGGGGGGCATCCGCCTCATCCCGATCGCTCTCAGTGAGCAGGAGGTGTCCGAGTACTACGAGGGCTTCTCCAACGACACGATCTGGCCGCTGTACCACGACGTCATCGCGTCGCCGCAGTACCACCGGGAATGGTGGGACGCCTATGTCGCCGTGAATCGCCGCTTCGCCGACGCCGCAGCGGCCGCCGTCGCCCCCGACGGCACCGTCTGGGTGCACGACTACCAGCTGCAACTCGTACCGCAGATGGTGCGCGCGCTGCGACCGGACGTGACCATCGGCTACTTCCACCACATCCCGTTCCCGGCGCATGGGCTGTACTCGCAGTTGCCGTGGCGCGGGCAGGTGCTGCGCGGTCTGCTCGGCGCCGACGTCATCGGCTTCCAGCGGGCCACGGATGCCACCAACTTCCTCAACGCCGTCCGCAGGCGCCTGAAGTACGAGATCAAGGCCTCGAGCGTCACGGTCCCGTCCGGCAACGGCGAGGTCGATGAGCGAGGAGAGTCTCACCGCGCACTGGTCAAGGCGTTCCCGATCTCGATCGACACCGCTCCGTACCTCGAGCTCGCAGCGCGCCCGGACATCCAGGCGCGTGCCGCCGAGATCAGGGAGAGCCTGGGCAACCCGAAACACATCCTGCTCGGTGTCGACCGCCTCGACTACACCAAGGGAATCGGGCACCGCGTGAAGGCCTATGGCGAACTGCTCGCCTCGGGCGAGCTCGTCGTGGAGGACGTCACCCTCATCCAGGTCGCGAGCCCCAGTCGTGAGCGGGTCGACGCCTACGCGAACCTGCGTGACGAGATCGAACTCGCCGTCGGCCGGATCAACGGCGACCACGACACGATGGGCCACACCGCCATCCGATACCTGCATCAGGGTTATCCGCGTGAGGAGATGGCGGCGCTGTATCTCGCCGCCGACGTGATGCTGGTGACCGCGCTGCGCGACGGCATGAACCTCGTTGCCAAGGAGTACGTCGCCACGAGGATCGACAACCGCGGAGTCCTCGTGCTCAGCGAGTTCGCCGGCGCAGCCGATGAACTCGGAAGCGCCATCCTGGTGAACCCTCACGACATCGAGGGGCTCAAGGAGGCGATCATGCGGGCGGTCGAGATGCCCCCGAGGGAGCAGTCGAGGCGTATGCGAGCCCTTCGCCGGCGGGTTCTCGACAACGACGTGACGGCGTGGTCGAATTCCTTCCTGTCGGCTCTCGCCGCGGCACGCAATGCTCGCTGAAGGTGCTCCCCGTGCTACGAGCACCGTGGGCGCTGCCGATCGAGACCCGACACTGAATGGAGAAGCTGTGACCCGCACCTGGACCCCCGGAACCTCCGACCCCCGACTGTCTGCACTGGCGGCGACGCCACGCCTCGTCGTCGCACTCGACTTCGACGGCACGGCCTCGCCGCTGGTTCCCGACCCGATGGCCGCGCGTGCGCTTCCGGAGGTCGCCGCCCAGATCGACCGGCTCGCCGCGCTGCCGGACACCCTGGTTGCCTATGTCTCGGGCCGCAGCCT
The DNA here is from genome assembly GCF_031179285.1 of Microbacterium sp. Lineage (GTDB taxonomy): Bacteria > Actinomycetota > Actinomycetes > Actinomycetales > Microbacteriaceae > Microbacterium. The sequence continues at coordinate 156,062 of NZ_JAPSHY010000001.1, forward strand.
GCACGATCTGCGCACGATCACCGAGCACACCGACGATTCCATCATCGCTCTCGCCGGCTCCCACGGCGCGCAGTACTGGTACCCGGGCGTCAGCGACGCGGACGAGGCCGACGATGCGGCGACGGATGCCGAGCGCCAGGCGTTGTGGGACGCCGCCCGGCCGATCATCGATCGCTACGAGGGCGCGGAGTTCGAACCGAAGACGTACGGCTTCGGAGTGCACACCCGCCGCGCCGACGCGGAGACCGAGAAGCAGGTGTTCGCAGAGATCGATGCGCTGGTGGCGGAGCGGTTCCCGCACTGGCGTCGTCGGGCAGGAAACCGGGTCCTCGAGTTCTCATCGCGGAACGAGGGCAAGGATGCCGCGATGGCAGCTCTCCGCGAGCACTTCGATGCGACCGCCATCCTGTTCGCGGGGGATGACGTCACTGATGAGGACGCGATGCGCGTGCTCGGTCCAGATGATCTCGGTGTGCGCGTCGGACCGGGAGAGAGCGCCGCAGCGCTCCGTGTGGAGAACCCACAACAGATCGCCCGGCTTCTGGAGGCGCTCGCGGACGAGAGGGCTGCTCGGCGGGAATAGACTGCCTGCATGTCCTCGCATGATCCCTCTGCCAGCGCGCCCATCGACATCAAGCCCCGCAGCCGCGTCGTCACCGACGGCATCGAGGCAACGACCTCCCGCGGCATGCTCCGCGCCGTCGGCATGGGCGACGCGGACTGGGAGAAGCCGCAGATCGGCATCGCCTCGAGCTGGAACGAGATCACCCCGTGCAACCTGAGCCTGGACCGGCTCGCGCAGGGCGCGAAGGAGGGCGTGCACTCCGGCGGGGGATATCCTCTGCAGTTCGGCACCATCTCCGTCTCGGACGGCATCTCGATGGGTCACGAGGGCATGCACTTCTCTCTCGTATCTCGCGAGGTCATCGCGGACTCCGTCGAGACGGTCATGATGGCGGAGCGGCTGGACGGCTCGGTCCTGCTCGCGGGATGTGACAAGTCGATCCCCGGAATGCTCATGGCCAGCGCCCGCCTCGACCTCTCCAGCGTGTTCCTGTACGCGGGTTCGATCGCCCCCGGTTGGGTGAAGCTCTCGGACGGCACCGAGAAGGACGTCACCATCATCGATTCGTTCGAGGCCGTCGGCGCCTGCCGTGCCGGCCTGATGAGCGAAGAGGACCTCAAGCGCATCGAATGCGCGATCGCACCCGGTGAGGGCGCGTGCGGTGGCATGTACACCGCCAACACGATGGCGTCGGTCGCTGAGGCCCTCGGGCTGAGTCTCCCCGGCTCGGCCGCGCCTCCCGCCGCCGATCGCCGCCGCGACTACTTCGCGCACCGCTCCGGCGAGGCCGTGGTCAACCTGCTCCGTCTCGGGATCACCACGCGCGACATCCTCACCAAAGAGGCGTTCGAGAACGCGATCGCGTTGGCGATGGCGCTCGGCGGATCGACGAACGTCGTGCTCCACCTCCTGGCGATCGCACGCGAGGCCGACGTGGAGCTGAGCCTCCACGACTTCAACCGCATCGGCGACAAGGTGCCGCACGTCGCGGACATGAAGCCCTTCGGCAAGTACGTCATGAACGACGTGGACCGCCACGGCGGCATCCCGGTGATCATGAAGGCGATGCTCGATGAGGGACTCCTGCACGGCGACGCCCTCACCGTGACGGGCAAGACCCTCGCCGAGAACCTCGCCGAGCTCGACCCGCAGCCGATCGACGGCACGGTCATCCACACCTTCGACAACCCGATCCATGCCACCGGCGGCCTGACGATCCTGCACGGCTCGCTCGCGCCGGAAGGGGCGGTCGTGAAGACCGCTGGGTTCGACGCGGCCGTCTTCGAGGGTCCGGCGCGCGTCTTCGAGCGCGAGCGGGCGGCGATGGATGCCGTCGCCGACGGGGAGATCGAGCCAGGAACCGTGATCGTCATCCGCTATGAGGGTCCCAAGGGTGGACCGGGCATGCGCGAGATGCTGGCGATCACCGCCGCCATCAAGGGCGCGGGGCTCGGAAAAGATGTACTACTCTTGACTGACGGACGATTCTCAGGCGGCACAACCGGCCTGTGCATCGGCCACATAGCACCCGAAGCGGTGGACGCAGGTCCCATCGCCTTCGTGCGCGATGGTGATCTGATACGGGTCGATATCGCAGCTCGCTCTCTCGACCTACTCGTCGACGAGGCAGAGCTCGCCTCCCGCCGCTTCGGCTGGGAGCCGCTTCCCCCGCGCTACACCCGAGGCGTTCTTGCCAAGTATTCGCGCCTCGTGCGGTCCGCCGCCGAGGGAGCGACCACCGGCTGACCCGGATGCACCGGCATCCAGGCGTCCTCCAAAGATCATCAGAAGGAATGTCATGACTGCTGATTCCGTCTCGGCCGTGCCGAGGCCGCCCGCCCGTCAATCCGCCGCTCCCGAACTGTCGGGTGCTGAGGCCGTCGTCCGCACGCTCGAACTGCTCGGTGTCACCGACGTCTTCGGCCTGCCCGGCGGCGCGATCCTTCCGCTCTACGACACCCTGATGGGCGACTCGCAGCTCCGGCACATCCTGGTCCGCCACGAGCAGGGGGCGGGGCACGCGGCAGAGGGCTACGCATCGGCATCCGGACGGGTCGGCGTGTGCATCGCGACCTCCGGCCCGGGGGCGACCAACCTCGTCACCGCGATCGCCGACGCCTACATGGATTCGGTGCCGCTGGTCGCCATCACCGGGCAGGTGTTCTCGACCCTGATGGGCACGGATGCCTTCCAGGAGGCCGACATCGTCGGGATCACGATGCCGGTGACCAAGCACTCGTTCCTCGTGAAGGACCCCTCCGAGGTGCCCGCCGCGATCGCTGCGGCGTACGAGATCGCGTCGACCGGACGCCCCGGTCCCGTGCTGGTCGACATCACCAAGGACGCACAGCAGGCCACCGCCCCCTTCGTGTGGCCGCCCAAGATCGATCTTCCCGGCTACCGGCCGGTGACCAAGGCGCACGGCAAGCAGATCCAGGCTGCCGCGACCATGCTGGCGGAGTCGAAGAAGCCGGTGCTCTACGTGGGCGGTGGCGTCATCCGCGGGCGTGCATCCGCTCAGCTGCTGGAGCTCGCGGAATCGACAGGCGCGCCCGTCGTGACCACGCTGATGGCACGCGGCGCCTTCCCCGATTCGCACCAGCAGCATCTCGGCATGCCGGGGATGCACGGCACCGTGCCCGCCGTCCTCGCCCTGCAGGAAGCAGACCTCATCGTCTCTCTCGGAGCACGGTTCGACGACCGGGTGACCGGCAAGGCGGCGCTGTTCGCCCCGAACGCCAAGGTCGTGCACGTCGACATCGATCCGGCCGAGATCTCGAAGATCCGCACCGCCGACGTCCCCATCGTGGGGGATGTGCGTGACGTCCTCATCGATCTCGATGCGGCGTTCCGTGGTGCCGCTGCCAGCACCAAGCCCGACATCGAGGAGTGGTGGTCGTACCTCGACGGCCTGCGCAACGAGTTCCCGCTGGGGTATGCCCCCACCACCGACGGTTTGCTCGCGCCGCAGTACGTCATCCAGCGCATCGGCGAGCTCTCCGGGCCGGAGGCCGTCTATGCCTCCGGCGTCGGCCAGCACCAGATGTGGGCCGCGCAGTTCATCAAGTACGAGCGCCCCAACGCCTGGCTGAACTCCGGGGGAGCGGGCACGATGGGGTACTCGGTGCCGGCGGCGATGGGCGCGAAGGTCGCCGAGCCCGACCGCGTTGTCTGGGCGATCGACGGAGACGGCTGTTTCCAGATGACCAATCAGGAACTCGCCACCTGCACCATCAACAACATCCCGATCAAGGTCGCGATCATCAACAACTCCTCGCTCGGCATGGTGCGCCAGTGGCAGACGCTGTTCTACGACGGACGCCACTCCAACACCGACCTCAACACCGGGCACGGTACCGTTCGCATTCCGGACTTCGTCAAGCTCGCCGAGGCGTACGGATGCCTCGCGATCCGGGTGGAGAAGGAGGAAGAGGTGGATGCCGCCATCCAGCTGGCCCTCGAGACGAACGACCGCCCGGTCGTGATCGACTTCGTCGTGAGCGCCGACTCCATGGTTTGGCCGATGGTGCCGCAGGGCGTCAGCAACAGCTACGTCCAGTACGCCCGAGAGCACGCCCCCGAATTCGATGAGGAGGTCTGAGACATGTCGACCCACGTGCTGAGTCTGCTGGTGGAGAACAAGCCCGGTCTCCTCACCCGCGTCGCGGGACTCTTCGCCCGCCGCGGCTTCAACATCGAGTCTCTCGCCGTCGGCGTGACCGAGGTGCCGGGGATCTCGCGCATCACGGTCGTGGTCGACGTCGAGGAACTGCCGCTCGAGCAGGTGACCAAGCAGCTGAACAAGCTGATCAACGTCATCAAGATCGTCGAGCTCGACCCGGCGTCCTCCGTGCAGCGCGACCACATGCTCGTCAAGGTGCGCACCGACAATGCCACGCGCTCGAACGTCATCGAAGTCGTCAACCTCTTCCGCGCTTCCGTCGTCGACTATGCCCCCGACGCTCTCGTCGTCGAGGTGACCGGTGACAAGGGCAAGGTCGAGGCGATCCTCCGGGCCCTCGAGCCGTTCGGCATCAAGGAGATCGCGCAGTCGGGCCTGTTGGCCATCGGTCGCGGCGGCAAGAGCATCACCGAGCGCGTGCTGCGCGGCTGACCGCGTGCGCCCAGACCACACAGAAACCTCGAGAAGGAAAGAGAAACACACAGTGAGCACCGAGATCTTCTACGACGCAGACGCCGACCTGTCCCTGATCCAGGGCAAGAAGGTCGCGATCGTCGGCTATGGCTCGCAGGGCCACGCCCACGCGCAGAACCTGCGCGACTCGGGCGTCGAGGTCGCGATCGCCCTCAAGGAGGGCTCCTCGTCCGCGCCGAAGGCGGAAGAGGCCGGCTTCCCGGTCAAGACCGTCGCAGAGGCCACCGAGTGGGCTGACGTCATCATGATCCTCGCGCCGGACCAGCATCAGCGCACGATCTACAGCGAGTCGATCGCGCCGAACCTGACCGAGGGCAAGGCGCTCGCCTTCGCGCACGGATTCAACATCCGCTTCGGCTACATCGACGCCCCCGAGGGAGTCGATGTCATCCTCATCGCTCCCAAAGCACCCGGTCACACCGTGCGCCGGGAGTTCGTCGCCGGTCGCGGCATCCCGGACATCATCGCCGTGGAGCGCGACGCCTCGGGGAAGGCATGGGATCTCGCACTCTCGTACGCGAAGGCGATCGGCGGCACTCGCGCCGGCGTCATCAAGACGACGTTCACCGAGGAGACCGAGACAGATCTCTTCGGCGAGCAGGCCGTGCTCTGCGGCGGTATGAGCCACCTGGTGCAGGCCGGGTTCGAGACGCTGGTCGAGGCGGGCTACCAGCCGCAGATCGCCTACTTCGAGGTGCTCCACGAGCTCAAGCTCATCGTCGACCTCATGTGGGAGGGCGGTATCGCCAAGCAGCGCTGGTCGATCTCGGACACCGCAGAGTACGGCGATTACGTCTCCGGCCCGCGGGTCATCGACTCCCGCGTGAAGGAGAGCATGCAGGGAGTGCTCGCCGACATCCAGTCCGGAGCGTTCGCGAAGCGCTTCATCGACGATCAGGACAACGGTGCCGAGGAGTTCCTGGCGCTGCGCGCCAAGGAGGAGCAGCACCCGATCGAGGCCACCGGCAAGGAGCTGCGCTCCCTGTTCGCCTGGAAGCAGCAGGACGAGGACTACGTCGACGGCAGCGCTGCGCGCTGACGCTGACGTCGTCCCCGAAGGACTTCAAGAAAAGAGGGCGTCCCCGACGGGGACGCCCTCTTTCCGTGCGCTGAGCCTGCAGACCATCCCGCCGGGGACTCCTCAGGAGCGCGGGAGTCCTCGTCACTCGGCACCTCGTCCGAGGGCTCTTCGCCGTTCAGTTCGGCGACGTCGCCGGGCAGGGCGGCCTTGACGGCATCCACCTGCTCCTGGGTGTACCCGCAGCGAACAGTTCTGGGCCGAGCGTCGTGGACACGTCACGATCAGAGTTCGCGGATGTAGATCAGCATGCGATAGTCGGTCCCCGGCTCGATGTTGACGAAGCCATGGCGCTCGTAGAAGCGGCGCGCATCCGTGTCGATCTCGTCCACGTTGATGTGCATCTCGCCTCCGTCGCGCCGGCGGACCTCGGCGATCGCGCGCTCGAGCAGCGCGGTGCCGATGCCGTTCGCTCGCAGGCTGGGGCGCACATAGAGCTCGTCCAGCACGGCCAGCGGTCCGTCGCAGTACACCGTCGGTCGAAGCGTCACCACGGCGTACCCGTCGGGATCGGCCGTGTCGCCCGCGAGCAGAACGAACGCCGCGGGATCGGCGATCAGCCGGCGGAATCGAGGCAGCAGCACCTCATAGGTCGGAGTCGGCGTCTCGAATTCCACCGCGAAGTCGACCTGGAGACGTGCCGCGATCGGTGCGTCCTCGACAGTGGCCAGAGAGATCGCTTCCATCACGGTTCCTTCCGTCGCAGGCGTTGTCGCTCACCATGTTCCCCTGGGAGGGGCGGCGCTGGGAAGAGGGCGATCGCGATGCCCCCGCGCGGCCGTAGTGTGGTGTCATGACCTCCGATCCCGATGACGCGCTGACGTGGGAGGGCGACGATGCCGCGTCCGACCGCGCTGCCGCGTTGCCGAAGGGGTGGAACGCGGTGGGGAAGGGCAGCGGGAGTGAGGCTCGCGCCGGTACGGCCGAGAACGCCTCGCCCCGTGAGGCGGCGCCATTGAGCACGCCGATGCTGGTCGCGGTGGGCGTCATCGGCGGCGTCTATCTGCTCTACACGGTGGGATGGGTCGTCGGAGGGCTGCGGCTGAAGCCCCTGACCACGCTGATCGTCGCTGACGCGATGTTCGTGCCCTGGTTCCTGCTCGCCGTCGCCGCGCCCGCGCTCTGGTTCGTCACCTGCTGGCTCCTCACGCGGGGGAGAGCCTCCTGGATGCGCATGCTCGTGCTCCTGCTCGGCGCCGTGCTGCTGGTGCCTTGGCCGTTCGTCACCGTGGGGGTGATCGGAGCGTGAGCGGGCCGGCACGCGGCGACGCCGCAGCCGCGCCGAGTCGCGGCGCACCGCTTTGGCTGACGTGGATCGTCATCGGCGGCGCGGGACTGCTGTACGCCTACGCGGTGTGGAATGCGATCGCGCATCTGGTCTCGTTCCTCTCCAGCGGTTTGACCGTCGTCGGCTGGGTGGCACTGCTGTTCGGCGTCGTGTTCCCGATCATCGTCTTCGCGCTCGCGCTCGCTGTCGGGCGTCGGCGCGATGTCGGCGCGCTCGCCCTGCTGCTGCTGACGGGCCTCGGCGTGGTGGCGGTGTTCTGGCTGAGCCTGCTCGGATACAGCGTGCTCAACATGGACGACCTGGTCGACGTTTCGCTCTGACGCTGCGCGTCACACGGAACGGGGTGGGAAGCCCCTCCGGTACAGTGGAAGCGATCGCGCCCCCACGGTGTGCGGCGCATCGGCCCCTCCCGTCTGCCGTGCTGCCCCGAAGGATCCACTGTGCCGAAACCCGTTGTGCTCATCGCCGAAGAACTCTCTCCTGCCACGATCGAGGCTCTGGGTCCCGACTTCGACGTCCGCAACGTCGATGGCACCGATCGGGATGCTCTCTTCGCCGCGCTGACGGACGCGGATGCGGTGCTGGTCCGCTCGGCGACGAGGATCGACGAGGAGGCGCTGAGCCACGCGCCGAAGCTCAAGGTCGTCGCGCGCGCCGGTGTCGGGCTCGACAACGTCGACATCAAAGCAGCGACGACCGCCGGTGTCATGGTCGTGAACGCTCCGACGTCGAACATCGTCTCCGCTGCCGAACTCACCGTCGGGCACATCCTGAGCCTCGCCCGTCGCATCCCGGCCGCACACGCCTCGCTCGCCTCCGGTGCGTGGAAGCGCAGCTCGTTCACCGGGGCGGAGCTGTTCGAGAAGACCGTCGGCATCGTCGGGCTCGGTCGCATCGGTGCCCTGGTCGCTGCGCGCTTGGCGGCCTTCGACATGCGAGTGGTCGCCTACGACCCCTACGTGACCTCCGCCAGGGCGCAGCAGCTCGGCGTGCAGCTGCTGAGCCTCGACGAGCTCGTCGCCGAGTCGGACTTCCTCACCATCCACATGCCGAAGACGCCCGAGACGACGGGGATGATCGGCGCCGAGCAGTTCAAGGCCATGAAGCGGACCGCGTTCGTGGTGAATGTCGCGCGGGGTGGCTTGATCGATGAGACCGCGCTGCGCGACGCTCTCGTCGCCGGCGAGATCGCCGGCGCCGGCCTCGATGTCTTCACCTCTGAGCCGCCGGCGGAGGGTGGTTCCGCACGTGCGCTGCTCGATCTTCCGAATGTCGTGGTGACCCCGCACCTCGGTGCGAGCACCGAGGAGGCGCAGGAGAAGGCCGGCGTCTCGGTCGCGCGCTCCGTGCGGCTCGCTCTCGGCGGCGACCTCGTGCCGGATGCCGTGAACGTCGCCGGCGGTGTGATCGACCCCTACGTGCGCCCCGGCATCTCGCTGGTCGAGAAGCTCGGCCAGATCTTCGCCGCCCTTGCGACGTCGCCGCTCACGAGCCTCGACGTCGAGGTGCACGGCGAGCTGAACGACTACGACGTGAGCGTGCTGAAGCTCGCGGCGCTGAAGGGCGTGTTCACGAACATCGTGAGCGAGACCGTGTCATACGTCAACGCGCCGCTTCTGGCGGAGCAGCGCGGCGTCGCCGTTCGCCTGCTCCAGGATGACGTGAGCGACGAGTACCGCAACGTCATCACGCTGCGCGGCGCTCTCTCAGACGGGTCGCAGCTCTCCGTCTCAGGCACGCTCACCGGCCCCAAGCAGATCGAGAAGCTGGTCGGGATCAATGACCACGCGCTCGAGCTTCCGATCGAGAAGCACCACGTGGTGATGCTCTACACCGATCGCCCGGGAATCGTCGCCGTCTACGGACAGAAGTTCGGCGAGGCAGGCATCAACATCGCCGGCATGCAGATCGCTCGCGAGGCGGCCGGAGCGCAGGCGCTCAGCATCCTCACGTTGGACTCGCCGGTGTCGGAAGAGGTCCTCGAAGACGTGCAGAGCGCGATCGAGGCGGACCTGTTCCGTCAGATCGAGATCACCGAGGCGTGAGGCGCGGGGTCTCTCACGCGGTGGCCCTCAGCACCAGCTCGATCAGCTGACGCAGCTCTGCGCCGTTCGGCACGAGCCGCTGCGGACCGTGCACGTCGAGCGAATTGTTGAAGTACAGTCCGTCGCTGACGAGCATCACGAGGTCCAGGCTCGCCGTGTCGCGCACGTACGGGCGAATGGCTTCTGCCCAGCGTCCGCGGGTGCGGCGCAGTCCGTCCGCCGCCGGTATCGATCCGCCCTGGGCCAGCCGGGACGCGGCGATGAGGGCGCGGTCGAGGGCATCGTCCTCCATCACCGAGGTGCGGACGTAGTAGGCCACAGGACCCTCGGATGCCGCAGCCATCCGTTCCAGATCGACGGTGGTGAGTGCGTCGAGGCGCTCGAGGATCCCGTGGATGAGATCGTCCTTCGAGCCGAAGTGGTACAGCAACCCGCCCTTCGAGACCCCGGCGGCTTTCGCCGTCGCATCGAGCGTCGCGGCACGCTCGCCGTCGGCGATCAGGATCTTCTCGAAGGCATCGAGCACGCGCTCACGCGCCAGCGGGGGTCGGGGCATCGCATCCTCGTTCCGGTCGGATTCTGTTACTATACCAGCTGGACGGTTTAGTTACGTCCGATGATGTCCACAGAAGAGGTGTTCCGATGACCAGTACAGCGTCGATCCCCACGGCGGAGACGGACGCGCCCCGGGTCGGCGTGCGCGGCTGGCTCGCGCTCGTCGTCCTGATGCTTCCCGTACTGCTGGTCTCGGTCGACAACACGGTGCTGAGCTTCGCACTTCCGGAGATCTCGATCGCTCTCGCGCCGACCGGCGCCGAGCAGCTGTGGATCATCGATGCGTACCCGCTCGTGCTCGCCGGCCTCCTCGTGACGATGGGAACCCTGGGGGACCGGTTCGGTCGCCGTCGGATGCTGCTCATCGGCGCGACCGGCTTCGCCGCCGTCTCCGCGCTGGCGGCGTTCGCACCTACTGCCGGGCTGCTCATCGCAGCCAGGGCGCTGCTCGGCTTCTTCGGAGCGATGCTCATGCCTTCTACGCTCTCGCTGCTGCGATCGATCTTCCGCAACAGGGATCAGCGTCGCATGGCCATTGCGGTGTGGGCGTCGGCGTTCTCCGCCGGGTCGGCTCTCGGGCCGATCGTCGGGGGATTCCTGCTCGAGCATTTCAGTTGGGGTTCGGTGTTCCTCGTGGCGGTGCCGGTGCTCATCCCGTTGCTCATCGCAGCCCCGTTGCTCGTGCCGGAGAGCCGAGACCCGACCCCCGGCCGTATCGATCCGGTCAGCATCGCGCTGTCGATGGCGGCCATGATTCCCGTCGTCTACGCGATCAAGGCGTTGGCTGTCGACGGGCCGACGGCCGCCGCCGGCGGATGGATCCTGCTCGGTCTCGCGATGGGCACACTGTTCGTACGGCGCCAGCTCCGGGCGGAGGTCCCGATGCTCGAGATGTCGCTGTTCCGTCGCGGTTCGTTCTCGGGTGCGATCCTCGTGAATCTTCTGAGTGTCGTCGCCCTCGTCGGTTTCCTGTACTTCGTGTCGCAGCATCTGCAGCTGGTTCTCGGACTGTTGCCCATGACGGCGGGTTTCGCGCTCGTGCCCGGGATGGTGGCGATGATCATCGCGGGCCTCACGGTCGTGCCCATCTCGCGCCGGGTCCCCGCGCACGTGCTGGTGCCGGGCGCTCTGGTGTTCTCCGTGGCGGGCTACCTGATCGTCGCCGCCACCAACCACGAGCACGGTGTCGCGCCACTGATCATCGCTTTCGTCGTGCTCGGCGTCGGCATCGGAGCTGCCGAGACCATCTCGAACGAGCTGATCCTCTCCAGTGCGCCCGCCGAGAAGGCGGGGGCCGCGAGCGCCGTGTCCGAGACCGCATACGAGCTGGGGGCGGTGCTCGGCACGGCCGTCCTGGGCGGGATCATCACGGCGTTCTACCGCGGGGCCCTGGCGCTGCCGGATGGCTTGCCCGCCGACGCGGCCACCACGGCGAGCGAGACCCTGGCCGGTGCCTACACGGCAGCGGACGCGCTGCCGGCCGACCTCGGCGATGCGCTCTGGAACGCCGCGGCTGCCGCGTTCGGGTCGGGCGTGACCGTGACCTCCCTGATCGGGGCGGGGCTGGTGATCGCTGCGGGTGTCATCGCCGCCGTCACACTGCGCTCGGGGCGCGTTCACTGACCACTACGCTGGATGCACGCCCGCCGGTGCCGGATCGCGGGCGATCCCGCTGCAAGGAGTGTCATGTCGCGTGTCGTGAAGCTGGCCGTCATCCCGGGTGACGGCATCGGCCCCGAGGTCATCGCGGAAGCGGAGAAGGTGCTCGACGCCGTCACCGCAGCAAGCGACGTCTCCTTCGACAAGACCCGCTTCTCGCTCGGCGCCGCGCGCTTCCTCGAGACCGGCGACACACTCACCGACGCCGACCTCGAGGCGATATCCGCACACGACGCGATCCTGCTGGGCGCCGTCGGCGGCACCCCCGGCGACCCGCGGTTGAAGGATGCCAACATCGAGCGCGGACTGCTGCTGAGATTGCGCTTCACGCTCGACCACTACGTGAACCTTCGTCCCTCGAAACTCTTCGCCGGAGCCCCGGGGCCGCTGTCGAACCCCGGGGAGATCGACTTCGTGGTGGTCAGGGAGGGCACCGAAGGCCCGTATGTCGGCAACGGAGGAGCGATCCGCAAGGGCACTCCGCACGAGGTCGCCAACGAGACGTCGGTGAACACCGCGTTCGGCGTGGAACGCGTGGTGCGCTACGCCTTCGACCTCGCCGAGCGGCGAAGGAGACGGCTCACGCTCGTCCACAAGACCAACGTTCTCGTCAACGCCGGTGCCATCTGGCAGCGCATCGTCGACGAGGTGTCCCGTGAGCACCCCGAAGTCGAGGTCGACTACCTGCATGTGGACGCGGCGACCATCTTCCTCGTGACCGATCCCTCTCGATTCGACGTGATCGTCACCGACAACCTGTTCGGTGACATCCTCACCGATCTCGCCGGTGCGGTCACGGGAGGCATCGGCCTGGCGGCATCCGGCAACATCAACCCCGACGGCGCGTTCCCGTCGATGTTCGAACCGGTCCACGGATCCGCTCCCGACATCGCAGGCATGCAGAAGGCCGACCCCACCGCGGCGATCCTCTCGGTCGCACTGCTGCTCGATCACCTGGGACTCTCCGCCGAAGCCGTCCGGGTCACCGCGGCCGTGGAGGCCGACATCGCGGAGCGGAACGGTGTATCGCGCACCACGGGCGAGGTCGGCGCGGCGATCACCGCACGGCTCTGAGCCGCTGAAGCCGCGCGATGACAGGCGTAGGCTGGAACAGCGCGACGGAGCGCAGAACCACGAGGAACGGATGACGACATGACGACCATCGATGCGACTGCGGTCGTTGCCCCGCTCGACTTCGCTGTGACGAAGAATTTGCAGGCGGCGACTCCGGCACGCCTGGCCGAGGTGCTGGAGGATCCCGGCTTCGGCGTGACCTTCACCGATCACATGGTCGACATCTGCTGGTCGGTCAAGGGCGGTTGGCACCGGCCGCGCGTGCAGCCGTACGGACCCATCGCGCTCGACCCGGCGGCGTCCGTCCTGCACTACGCGCAGGAGATCTTCGAGGGCATCAAGGCGTACCGCCACGCCGACGGCTCCATTCACACGTTCCGCCCTGACCGCAACGCCGCGCGGCTGCAGGCGAGCGCACGGCGCCTGGCACTGCCCGAGCTGCCGGAGGAGTACTTCATCCAGTCTCTGCGCGAGCTCATCGCCGTCGACGGTCGCTGGGTGCCCTCCGGTGCCGATCAGAGCCTGTACCTGCGGCCCTTCATGTTCGCCAAGGAGGCGTTCCTGGGCGTCCGTGCCGCTCAGAAGGTGGCCTACTACGTCATCGCGAGCCCTGCGGGCGCGTACTTCGCCGGGGGTGTCAAACCCGTGCGGATCTGGCTCTCCGACGACTACGCCCGCGCCGGGCGGGGCGGTACCGGCAAAGCGAAGACCGGTGGCAACTACGCATCGAGTCTTCTTCCGCAGGCCGAGGCGAGTGCCAAGGGCTGCGACCAGGTCGTGTTCCTCGACGAGCACCGCAACGTCGAGGAGCTCGGCGGCATGAACATCGTCTTCGTCTTCAAAGACGGCCGGGTCGTCACCCCTCAGTCCGACAGCATCCTCGAGGGGATCACCCGTGACTCGCTGCTCCAGCTCGCCGAGGATCGGGGATACACCGTCGAGCGCCGGGCGATCTCGATCGACGAATGGCGTGACGGTGTGGCATCGGGCGACATCGTCGAGGTGTTCGCGTGCGGTACCGCCGCCGTGGTGACCCCGATCGGTGCTCTGGTCGGTGATGCTTTCGACGAAGCCCAGCCGCTCGGCGAGCTGGCCCTGTCGCTGCGCGAAGAGCTCACCGACATCCAGTACGGGCGTCGCGAAGACCGCCACGGCTGGCTGCTGCGCCTGGACGCATGATCCGGCGGCCCGCGGGTCACACCGATAGATAGGCTGGTCGGGTGAAGATCGCCCGATTCAGCCACAACGACGCCATCACCTACGGAATCGTCGACGAGCAGGACCTCGTCGTCCTCGCCGGGGACCCGCTGTTCGCCGGCTACGAGCCCACCGGAGCCCGGGTGCCGCTCGCGGACGCCGCGCTGCTCGCGCCGGTGATACCTCGGTCGAAGGTCGTCTGCGTCGGCAAGAACTATCACGATCATGCGGCCGAGATGGGCGGGGTGGCTCCGGAGGAACCGCTCCTGTTCCTCAAGCCCAACACCTCCGTGATCGGTCCTGGTGACACGATCGTGCGCCCCACCCTGTCGGCGCAGACGGAGTACGAGGGCGAACTCGCCGTCGTGATCGGCCGGATTGCGAAGAACGTCAAGGCCGAGGATGCGCTGGACTATGTGCTGGGCTACACGATCGCCAACGACGTCACCGCGCGCGACCTGCAGCGCAAGGACGGGCAGTGGTCGAGAGCGAAGGGGTTCGACACGTTCTGTCCCCTCGGGCCGGTGATCGAGACCGACTTCGACCCGGCATCCGCGACCATCGAGACCCGGGTGAACGGCGAGGTGCGCCAGCAGGCGCCGCTCACCGACATGATCCACTCCGTCCCGGCGATCATCGAGTACGCCTCGGCGGTGTTCACGCTGCTTCCCGGGGACGTCATCCTCACCGGCACACCGGCGGGCGTCGGCACGTTCGTCGCCGGTGACACGGTCGAGGTCGAGATCTCAGGTCTGGGGATCCTGCGCAACAGCGTGCGCGACGCACTTCCGGTGTCATGACGGTGGTGGCGCTCACAGCGCAGCAACAGGCGGTGGTGCAGCGGCGCACCGTCCTCGTGCTGTCGCTGGGGCAGGTGCTGGGCGGCATCGCCTTCGGCGCCACCGTCTCGCTCGGAGCTCTCCTCGCCGCCGACATCTCGGGCAACGATGCGCTGTCGGGGCTCGCGACGGCCTCGGTCACTCTCGGCGCCGCACTCTGCGCGATCCCGCTCGCGCGTCTCGCGGCTCGGGTCGGGCGCCGCCGCGCTCTCTCGCTCGGCAACCTCTTCGCCCTGATCGGCATCGCCGTCGTCATCGTCGCCGCGGGCCTGCGCACCTTCCCGCTGCTGCTGGTCGGCATCTTGTTGATCGGGGCGGGAAACGCCGGCAACCTGCAGTCGCGCTTCGCAGCGACAGATCTCGCGGCTCCCGCGCATCGAGGAAGGGATCTGTCGATCGTCGTGTGGGCGACGACCATCGGCGGTGTCGCCGGCCCGTTGCTGCTGGGTCCCGGCGAAGTGGTGGGACAGGCGATCGGGATGCCGCCGCAGACGGGCTCCTACGTCTTCTCCTTCGTCGCCCAGTGCGCCGCTCTCGTCCTCTACCTCGTCGCCCTGCGTCCGGATCCCCTCCTTGCGGCGCAGCGGATCGCGAAGGCCTCGGCGGCGACCGTCGGAGGGGCGGTCGCCGATCGTCCTCTCGTGGCGCGCTACGCCATCTTCGCGATCGCCGGCTCCCATGTCGTGATGGCGTCCGTCATGGCGATGACCCCGGTGCACCTGTCGCACATGGCGCACGGCGCACATGGGATGGACCCGACACCGGCCGACATCTCGGCGCTCGTCGGGGTCACCATCGCGCTGCACGTCGCGGGCATGTACGCGCTGTCGCCGATCTTCGGCATCCTCGCAGACCGCTGGGGGAGGCTCCAGGTCGTCCTTCTCGGGCAGGCGCTGTTGGGCGGCTCGCTCGCGTTCGCCATCTTCACCAATGATCAGGCGTGGGGCGTCATGATCGCGCTGGTCCTGCTCGGTCTCGGCTGGAGCGCGGCGACCGTCGCCGGTGCGGCGCTGCTGACGGAGGCCTCGGCGCCGGAGTTGCGCACGCGTCGGCAGGGGCGAAGCGACTCGTTGATGAGCCTGTCAGCGGCCGCCGGCGCGGTCCTCGCCGGTGTGGTGCTGTCGAGCTTCCAGTACTCCGGACTCGGCGTCGCTGCAGCCGTTCTCGTCGTCGTGATCGTCGCGCTTTCGCCGCTGGGCCGCACCGGCAGCCGCTGAGAGCGACCCAGTTGAAGGCGTGGAGCGGGGTCGGCGAGGCGTACGAGTCGTCGTACGCGTCGCTCTGCGAGGGCACGGCCGATGCGCTCGTGGGCGCCATCGGGCGCGGCCAGGGGCGTTCACTCCTGGACGTCGGAGCGGGGACCGGCCGTCTCGCCGCCCGGTTCGCAGCCGCCGGCTGGTCGGTGACGGCGGGCGAGCCGGAGGCGACGATGCGTCTGGTCGCCGAGCGGTTGTATCCCGGCCTCGAAGTCGTGGACATGGAATTGCCCGAACTGCCTGTCGCGGATCGTGCCTACGACTGCGTGGTCGCGAACTTCGTCCTCAACCACGTCGCCGACCCGCGAGCCGCGGCGACGGAGCTCTTGAGGGTGTCGGCGCAGGTGTCGGCGGCGACGATCTGGTCGTCATCGCCGTCGTGGTTCTGGGTCGATGTCTGCCAGCGCGCGGGTCTTCCATCCGTTGCGGGGGAGCGTCTCGCGCCGCACCTGGATTTCGATCGCACGCGGGACGGATTCGCGCAGATGCTGACCGAGGCGGGCTGGCCGAGCGTGACCACGATCCCGCTGGAGTGGACGTGGCGCGCCGACCCCGCGGCGCTCTGGACCTCCGCTGAAGGTGGCGTCGCGGCTGCCGGGCTGTTCTATCGGCAACAGGGACCGGTTGACAGGGAGCGCTTCCGACGCGCTTTCGACGATCTCTGTGCTGCGACCGCGGTCGACGCTCTCGTGGCCCTGCCGCACACCGCCGTCCTCGCCGTCAGTCGCCGGAGATGATCAGCGGTCGCGCACGGGCGAGCGCTGCCCGCGCCGTAGGATTGGAGGGCTATGGCTACTCCTCACCCCCAGACCACGACCGCCAGCGGCGCCGACGTCCGCGTCCGGTTCTGCCCTTCGCCGACCGGGCTTCCACACGTCGGCATGGTGCGCACCGCCCTGTACAACTGGGCCTACGCCCGGCACACCGGTGGCAAGCTCGTGTTCCGCATCGAGGACACCGACGCCGCGCGCGACAGCGAGGAGAGCTTTCGCCAGCTGGTCGATGCGCTGACCTGGCTCAAGATCGACTGGGATGAGGGCGTCGAGGTCGGCGGTCCGCACGCGCCGTACCGACAGTCGCAGCGCCACGACATCTACCGCGACGTGATCGACAAGCTCATCGCCTCGGGTGCGCTGTACGAGAGCTATTCGACGGCCGAGGAGATCGATGCCCGCAACGAAGCGAACGGGCGCGCCAAGCAGCTCGGCTACGACAACTTCGACCGCGCTCTGACCGACGAGCAGAGGTCAGCATTCCGTGAGGAAGGTCGCCAGCCCGCGCTGCGGCTTCGCGTCCCCGACGAGGACCTGACTTATGTCGACCTCATCCGCGGCGAGGTGACCTTCCCCGCCGGGTCCTTCCCCGACTTCGTCGTCGTGCGCCCGAACGGCATTCCGCTCTACACGTTCGTCAATCCGGTCGACGATGCCCTCATGGGCATCACCCACGTACTGCGCGGCGAGGATCTCATGCCGTCGACCGCGCGCCAGCTGGCGCTCTACGCCGCCCTCATCGACGCGGGCGTCACGACCTTCGTGCCGCGTTTCGCGCACATGCCGTTGGTGCTGGGGGAGACGGGGAACAAGAAGCTGTCCAAGCGCGACCCGCAGGCCGACCTGTTCCTGCACCGCGATCGCGGTTTCATCCACGAAGGGCTGCTGAACTATCTCGCTCTGCTGGGCTGGTCGATCGGTCCCGACCGGGATGTCTTCTCGCTCGAGGAGTTCACCGCCGCGTTCGACATCGTGAACGTGAATCCGAACCCGGCGCGTTTCGACCAGAAGAAGGCCGAGTCCATCAACGGCGACCACATCCGGATGCTGGATGTGAAGGACTTCGCCGAGCGAACCATCCCTTACCTCGCGGCGGCCGGGCTCTTCGAGGAGCCGACCCACGAGCAGCTCGTGCTCGCCTTCCGTGCGGCACCTCTCGTGCAGGAGCGCGTTCAGTTGCTCGGGGATGTGCCGGACATGATCGGCTTCCTCTTCACCGATGAGCTGATGTACGAAGCAGATGCCCTCAAGGGTCTGCCCGCGAACGCCGCCGAGGTGCTTGATGCGAGCGTGGCCGCGCTCGAACCCATCACCGATTTCAGTCCGTCGGCGATCCAGGACGCCCTGTCGTCTGCGCTCGTCGACGAGTTGCAACTGAAGCCCCGTGTTGCGTACGGACCTCCGCGCGTCGCGATCAGCGGTCGGCGGGTGTCACCACCGCTGTTCGAGTCCATGGAACTGCTCGGCAAAGAGAAGAGTCTGCGCCGCCTGCGGGCGCTCGCGGAGACGCTCCGACGCTGAGCCATTCGACGCGCCCGGGCGCGGTTCGGCTGCGCTCATTTTGGTGTTCGGGACACCGCTCGGGTAGGCTTGACTCTTGGCGCGAGACCCGGTTTCGCCCTTGGGGTATGGTGTAATTGGCAACACGGCTGATTCTGGTTCAGTTGTTCTTGGTTCGAGTCCAGGTACCCCAGCAAGATCGAAACCCCCGCCTGAGCGGGGGTTTTCTTGGTTTCATCCGTGCTCGTCCGGTGCCCGCGGCGGCGCCGGCATGGTCGTGCTCGTCGCTCAGCTAGCAGCGCGGAGCTCCTTTCGCGAGCCCCTCGGCAGCGGCGCGTCGGTGTACCACCATCGGTGTGCACGAGAGCCTTCCGCCCGGGAGCCGTCGAACCGAGAGGAGCAGGACATGACGATCGAACTGAACGAAGAGGCGCTCACCCACGCGCGCGGGCTGCTCCGCCGCGGCGAGTTCGTCGACGACTCACGCGACGACTGGAGCGAACACGCTCCCAGCACGGACGAGGAGAACGCGTTCATCGATGAGCACGGCATGAAGGAGTTCGCACTCTGGCATCTGGGGGAGGACACCGATGCGGCCGAGGGGACCAAGGGCCGCTACCGCTTCCCCTACGGTGACTTCACGAAGCTCCATCGGTGCGCCGTCATCTCAGGGGAGAGTCGAGCGGGGCAGTACGACCACGTCGACATCGAGAAAACGCTGAAGGAGCTCCTGACTGCGATGGACAAGAAGTCCGGCCGCAGCGACTGAGCGGTCCGATCCCTCGCGCGTCGCGTGGTCGGTGTCGGACCCATCGGCGAAGATGATCCGATGACCGGCATGAGGACGTTCTGGAGTGCGCTGCCCACAGAGGGGCGCTGGTTGCTGTCGACGGTCGCCATCCAGACACTGGGCCGGGGGATGACGCTGCCGTTCACGATCATCTACCTTCATGAGGTCCGCGGATTCGACCTCGGCCTCTCTGGCGGGCTGATGAGCCTGATCGCGATCACCGGTCTGGTGGTGACCGGACCAGGAGGGACCCTCATCGACCGGTTCGGGGCCCGCGTGGTGCTGATCGCCGGACTCCTCGCCATGATCGCCGGGTGCACGCTCCTGGCCTTCGCAACCCACCCGGCGACAGCCGCAGCGGCAGTGATGCTCATCGGAATCAACTTCGGCGTGTCGTGGCCCGGATTCAACGCGCTCATCGCCGCCGTGGTCGACGGCGAGGTTCGCCAGCAGTACTTCGGCGTCAACTTCGCCCTCGTGAACCTCGGCATCGGCGTCGGCGGGATCATCGGCGGCTTCTTCGTCGACGTGAGCGATCCCGCCACGTTCACGACGATCTTCCTCGTCGACGCGGCCAGCAGCCTGATCCCTCTCGCCCTGCTGCTCGGACCGCTGCGCCGCGTGCGTTCGCAGGCCGACGCTGAGGAGGGGGTGTCCGACGCGGGTGGCTACCTGCAGATCCTCCGACGCCCGGCCGTCCTGTGGCTCACGGTGCTCACCTTCATCGCCGTGTTCATCGGATACGGCCAGATGGAGGCCGGCTTCCCGGCATACGCACGCGAAGTCGCCGACGTCTCGACGCGGATCGTCGGACTCGCGTTCGCCGTCAACACCGCGGTCATCGTGCTCCTGCAGTTCGCGGTCCTGCGACTGATCACCGGCAAGCGGCGCACGCGGGTGATGGTGGTCATGGCGGTCGTCTGGGCAGGCTCGTGGTTGCTGCTCGGAGCGACCGGACTCCTTCCCGACTCGTTGGCCGCGGCGATCGGGGTGCTTGCCTTCATGGGTGTGTTCGCCTTCGGTGAGACCATGCTTCAACCCACCGTCCCGGCGATCTACAACGACCTGGCGTCCGATCGGACTCGCGGGCGCTACAACGCGATCAATTCCGCCGCGTTCCAGGGCGGCGCGGTAACCGGTCCGCTCGTCGCGGGGCTGCTGCTCGGCGCGGACCTGGACGGCTGGTTCATCGCGGTGATGGTCGCCGGGGCCGGGATCGTCGGCCTGCTCGCCGTCGTCCTCGAACGGGTGGTGCCGGCAGTGGCGAACGGCGCGCCGGGCCACGCGGCCCCTGCTCCCGCGCAGCCGGAGATCTGAGCCTCGGCGAGGTGTTATGAGGGCGGGGGGAGGCGCAGCAGCTGCATGTCGGTCGTTCCCGGCTCCAGGCCCTCGTCGATGAAACCGGAACGTTCAGCGACATGCCGCGCGACCGCGTTGGCCGGACGTGTTCGCACGACGAGGTCGACGCCCGGGGCGACCCGAGGAGCCAGCGTCAGCACACGCTCCATGAGCAACCGCGTCAGTCCGCGTCCCTGAGTCGGCACGGCGAAGCGGAAGTACACGTTCAGAGTCGCCTTCCCGGCTGTCATCCGGTGCTGGATCCCTCCCAGTCCGGCGATGACGCGATGACCGTCGCCGGCTTCCGTGCCCGCCACGCCATCCGGCCATACCTGTGCCGGCACGAGTACCGACCAATAGCCGAATCCGTGGCGTTGCCAGTGTTCGAATATGGGCTCGAGGAACCGTGCGGTGTGGGCACCGTCCGGGTGGACCTCCTGCGGATCGTGCTGGTACACCGCCGGGTCTCGATGCACGGTGAACACGCCAGGAACGTCGCCCGCCGCCGGCCGGCGAAGGAGAGCTCCTCCATCGATCTCGATCCGAGACCACGAGCGCCGATCAGAATCGGCTGTCGCCACGTTCCCCCCCTTCCGTCGCAGGCTTCGTCCACCGCAACAGATACCGATAGTAGAGACCGCGGCGGACCTCGACCCCGGGGAGCAGCCGCTCGGCCGTCTCGCGGATTTCTCTCAGGCCCAGCGACGGACGGGCGACAGGGACACCGACATCACGGGTCTCGCGATGCACAAGCGAGGCGAATCGCACCACAGGCAGAGTCAGCGCGGAGACGGCCCAGTCGACAGGAGAGCGATTCGCCGCGAGACCGACGATGAACAGATCGCCTCCGGGCCGGAGGAGATCGCGCGCCTTGGCGAGAGCCGCTTCGAGATCCATGTGGTGGATGGTGGCGACGAAGGTGATGAGGTCGAACGGTCGAAGAGCGGGATCGAACGAAAGAAAATCCATCGCTTCCAGCGTGACATTCGTCGCATTCGCCAGTCGAGATCGAGCGCGGGCCAGTGTGGCCGGGTGAGGCTCGATCCCTGTCGCCGTGCCCACCAGCGGTGACAACCGCTGCAGCAGAAGGCCATCGCCGGCGCCGACATCGAGCACCTGCCTCCGCCCGTGAGCCAGATCGAGGATTCGCGGGTGATACGCCGTGTTGTGATTCCAATAGCCGTCCACGCACCCATTGTCCCTGGTGCGATCAGCGGCGGTGGCGCATCAAGGGCTGTCGGTGGTGTCGCCCGAAGAGTACGGTCGAGGGCATGTGGACCTTCATCATCATCCTTCTCGTCGCGTGGGCCGTGCTGTCCGTCGTGGGATTCGTCTTCGAGGGACTGTTCTGGCTCGCGGTGATCGGAATCATCCTTTTCCTGGGCACGCTGGTCATCGGCATGATCCGGCAGCGGGGCAACAAGGGACCGTGACCTGGTCGCCTGCACTGGATGCCGGCATCACATGCGCAGCGGCGAGCTCCACTGGATCAGCACGCAGATCACCATGCCGATGAGAGCGATCGCCGCCATCCCGAGAAAGCAGTAAGCCATCGAGCGAAGGCGGCGAGGTCCGGGAGAAGCCGAGAGACGGATGGCGACCATCGCGGCGTACAGTGCCACGACGAGCACGATCGTCACACTCGCGACGACCGCGGCCGAGCGCCCCGTCGCGATGATCCCGATGAGCGGGATCAGGCAGATCACGGCGAACGTCCCGCCGACGAGCAGCCAGATCGTGCCGGGCGACGTGCGCAGAGCAGGCTGATTGCGCACACGGGTCGGGTCCGCGGAAGACTGACCGCGTGAATGCTGCATCCGCTCTCGCACCATCCTGGATCTCCTCCGAACTGTGTCGAGCATCCCGGAGTCGGCGCTTTCGAAGAATGCCCTGGACATCAGGTGCATTCGGGTATAGCAACGCCGTATCACCGGCCCGGGGCGGGGCGCCAGCCCCTTCCGCGGTGCGTCCAGCACGGCGATGGTGGGTTCGGTGATCCGCCCGTCGTGACGCGGGCTGAAGGGAGGGTGCGACATGGCAGCACTGATTCGCGTGGTCCCCGGCGAACCGTCGGGCTTTCGGCGGGTCAGGTCGGGAACCGGATTCCGATACCTCGACGCTGCAGGCCGCACCGTGAGCGAGGGAGACCGTCAGCGCATCCGCGATCTCGCGATCCCGCCGGCGTGGGAGCAGGTGTGGATCGCCGCGGAACCGCTCGCGCACATCCAGGCCGTCGGTACCGATGAAGCGGGGCGACGCCAGTATCTCTACCATCCGCTCTGGCGTGCGCGCCGCGATAAGCGCAAGTTCACCAGGGCTCTTGCGCTCGCCAAGGCTCTCCCGAGCGCGCGGGCGAGAGTGACGCGCGCGCTTCGAGACGGGTCGGATCCGCGCGAGCAGGTGCTGGCCACGGCATTCCGTCTGCTCGACGACGCGGCTCTGCGTATCGGGTCCGAACGCTACCTGGTCAGGCACGGCAGCCGCGGACTCACGACCCTGCGGCGGCATGACGTGAAAGTGGACGGTTCGAACGTCGCGCTGTCATTCCCGGGGAAGAGTGGACAGCGAGCAGCCATCGAGATCACGGACCCCGACCTGGCCGTCGTGCTGGCCGAGTTGGCTTCAGGACCGGGGCGCACTTTCCTGCTGGCATACCGGCGGGGTCGCCGGCGCGTGCGCATCACGCCCGCCGAGGTCAACGCGTACCTGCGCGACGTCACCGGCGGCGCGTTCACCGCCAAGGATTTCCGCACCCTGCACGGCACGATCCTCGCCGCGGACGCCCTCGCCCGAATCGGGCCGTTCGACACTCCCCGCGAACGGCGCCAGGCTGAGCGGCTGGCGGTCCAGGCGACAGCCTCGGCGCTCGGCAACACCATCGCGGTGGCCCGAAGCAGCTATATCGACCCGCGAGTCTTCCGCCAATATGCTCGCGGACGCACGCTCGATCTCACGGTGGCACCGGAGAGCGCGATCCGCCGCCTCCTCGGTGCCGGCTGAATGGACCCGCGCGGTCGCCGCGCGGGTCGCGAAGCCGGGCCGGGCGGCACGGCCTTGCCGCGGGCGCATGACACGATGGAGACATGAACTCCGCCAACCTCTCCAGGGAGGAGACCGCGGCGCGATCCGCGGCGGTCACCCTTTCCCGCGTCCGCGTCGATCTCGACCTCACCGGAGCGCCGGAGCGTGCCCGAACCGGCTTCGCGACCACGACGACCCTCGAGTTCGAGTCCACGACGTCCGAGACGTGGCTCGACTTCATCGGTGAGTCCGTCCACCGTGTCACGGTGAACGGCGCGGAGCATGACGTGAGCTACGACGGGGCGCGCATCGCGCTCACGGGTCTGACACAGCACAACGTCGTGCGCGTCGAGGCGACCGGCCTGTACAGCCGCTCCGGCGAGGGCCTGCATCGATTCCACGACCCCGCAGACGAGCAGACCTATCTCTACACCCAGTACGAGCCCGCCGACGCCCGGCGCGTGATGGCGTGCTTCGAGCAGCCCGACATGAAGGCGTCATACACGTTCGTCGTCGCCGCGCCCGCGGGGTGGGAGGTGCTCTCCAATCAGGCGCCCGCACACGTCGACGCAGGCCTCGGCGTGCAGACCGTGGAGTTCGCGCCCACGCTGCCCATCTCCAGCTACATCACGGCCGTGGCCGCCGGTCCCTACGCGCGCATCGACGGCGAATGGCGCCGCGGCGATCAGACGATCGAGCTCGGTGTCTTCGCGCGTCGCTCGCTTGCGCAGTATCTGGAATCCGACGAGATCCTCGAGGTCACGCGGCAAGGGCTCGACTTCTTCACCGACGCGTTCGCCTACCCGTATCCCTGGGGCAAATACGATCAGCTCTTCGTGCCGGAGTACAACCTCGGCGCGATGGAGAACCCGGGCCTGGTGACCTTCACCGAGGGGTACCTCTCACGCGGCGCGGCGACCGAGGCCCAGCGTGCCGCCCGCACGAACACGATCCTGCATGAGATGGCGCATATGTGGTTCGGTGACCTCGTCACGATGCGATGGTGGGACGACCTGTGGCTGAAGGAGTCCTTCGCCGACTACATGGGCTCGCACGCCTCGGCGGCGGCCACCCGGTTCGCCGATGCGTGGGTGAAGTTCGCCGCGAGCCGCAAATCCTGGGCGTACCAGCAGGATCAGCTCCCGACGACGCATCCCATCGTCGCCGACATCACCGATCTCGAGGCGGCGAAGCTGAACTTCGACGGCATCACCTACGCCAAGGGCGCCGCCGTGCTCAAACAACTGGTGGCCTTCGTCGGCGAGGAAGCGTTCTTCGAGGGCGCGCGTCGGTACTTCGCCGCGCACGCGTTCGGCAACACCACCCTCAGTGACCTCCTCGCGCAGTTGACGGCGGTCTCGGGGCGCGATATGAGCGACTGGTCGCGTGCGTGGCTCGAGACGACCGGGATGTCGACGCTCGCTCTCGAGATCGCCCGCGGCGACAGCGGCGACGGCTCCCTCGTGCAGACCGATCCGCGGCCGCACCGCCTGCGAATCGGGATCTATCGCCGGGTGGACGGCCGCGTCGTCAGGCACGAGCAGATCCCGCTCGACATCAGCGACGAGCGCACTCCGGTCCGAATCCCGGACGCCGATCTCATCCTGCTCAATGACGACGATCTCACCTATGCCAAGGCGAGACTCGACGAGCGCTCGCTCGCCACCGTCGAGGAGTCGCTCTCCGACATCGACGATCCGCTTGCGAGGGCACTGGTGTGGTCTTCGTTGTGGAACGCGACGCGCGACGGCGAGATGGACCCCGTGCGGTATCTCGCCATCGTGCGCCGGCACGCGCGCCGCGAGCCCAACATCGGGCTGCTGACGGGGGTTCTCGCCAACGCCGGATTCGCGACGCGGCATTTCCTCGCCGGCGAGCGCCGCTCCGTGGAGCACCGTTCATGGACTGAAGCCGCGGGGGAGGCTCTGCGATCCGCCGACGCCGGCAGCGACGCGCAGCTCTCCTGGGCGCGCACCCTCGCGACGGCATCCGCCTATGACGATGTGCTGAGCGCTGAGGTGACGGCACTCCTTGCTGGTGTGATTCCCGAGGGACTCGTGATCGACCCTGACCTGAGGTGGCAGCTGCTGACCGCGCTCGTGACCACGGGGCATGCGAGCGCCGATGACGTCGCGGCCGAGCTGGAGCGCGACGACACCGGCACCGGGCGTACGGCGGCACGACGAGCGCTCGCGTCCCGGCCCGACGCGGCGGTTCGCGAGGCAGCGTGGCGAACGGCATGGACCGACACGTCCTTGAGCAACGGCCATCTCGACGCGGAAATCGCGGGATTTCGCGCGGGCGGACGCCGGGACCTCATCGCGCGATTCGACGAGGAGTACTTCTCCCGCATCGATGAGGCGTGGAGAACGCGCAGCATCGAGTTGGCGAGCCGCCTCGTCACCGGGCTGTTCCCGGCGACGGAGTCGCTGACGCTCGTCGACCGGTGGCTCGCGGACAACGAGACGTCACCGGCGGCACTGCGACGACTGATCATCGAGCAGCGGGACCACCTGGCCCGCGACCTCCGAGTCCAGGCGATGCATTCGGAGTGATCAGACGTCCACGCTCTGGCCCGGCTCGAGGTCGTGGAACTCGCCGCCTCCCTGCTCCGTCGCCCACCGCAGCCGGTCGCGATGCATGTTCCTGCCGATGACGGAGAGGGTCATGTCGTGCGTGCCGAAGGCTCGGCGCGGCTTCACGGCGAGCACGAAATCCATCGCGTCACCGATCCGCAGCCAGGGTGCGCCCAGGGGAGCGGCGAGGGTGTCCACCTCCACCCCCTCGGGCACGGCGTACGAGTCGCCGGGGTAGTAGAACCGGTCGTTCACCAGCACGCCGACGTTCTCGATGACCGGCAGCGATGAGTGGATGATCTCGTGCGTTCCTCCGAAGAAGCGCAGCGCGAACCCGCCCGCCTCGGCGGTGTCACCCGGGGCTACGACCGTGATCCCATAACCGTCGGCGGCCCGGGCCATCCCGGAAGGCGCGAAGATCAGGGCATCGGGAACGACCCGAAGGATCCGGTCGAGGTGATCACGAGTCCAGTGGTCGGGATGCTCATGGGTGATGACGATGCCGACGACACCGGCCAGGTCGTCGATGGGCGTGGTGAACGACCCCGGATCGATCAACACGGTCTCGGAGTTCTGGTCGATTCGGAGGCCGGCATGTTCGTACTTGGTCACGCGCATGAGACGAGTCAACCGTCTCATGCGGCACCTCGGCAAACCCCTTGCGGAGCGCCACGCCCGAGTGCACGAGCGCTGCCGCCACGATTTGGCGCACCGAGAATCGTCATGGCATACTTGAACGGTTGTCGCGCGGCGGAAACGCTTCGCAGGACGGCCCCATCGTATAGCGGCCTAGTACGCCGCCCTCTCACGGCGGTAACGCGGGTTCGAATCCCGCTGGGGTCACACAACACACGAAAGCCCTCGGTTCGCCGAGGGCTTTCGTCGTTCCTGCGGACGAGATCGCGGCTCATCACGCCTGCTGTCGCAGCGACAGCGTTCGGAAGGTGCGGTTCCGCAGCGGCAGGATCATGATCGCCGCCATCGCCGCACCGTACAGAGCGAACGGCACCCAGAGGGCGATAGCCGACGCGAGTGCACCGAAGGCCGCCATCGCGAGCGGCATGAGGCAGTCGTCGCCGAGACGGGTGATCGAACTCATCCGCCCGAGGTACGCCGTGTCGACGGTCGCCGCGAAGGTGGAGCTGAGGAGCACCGACGCGAAACCCGCCGTCGCGCCGATGACGAAAGCGGCGGCCGCGACGCCCCAGAACGGGCTGAAGCCGAGGGCGGCGATGCCGGCCCCCTGCACGACGAGCGCCCAGAATCCTGCATACGCCTCACGGTGAGGGCGCCATCTGGCAACCGAGACCGCCCCGAGAGCGGCGCCGAGTCCCAGCAGCGCCTCGAACAGGCCCACCGCGGGAGCTCCCCAATCTTCGTCGCTGGCGCGCAGCGCGAGGCCGATTCCCACGGCGGGACCGACCGCGAGATTCAATCCGGAGAGCGCGATGACGAGGGTTCGCGTGGTCGGTGCGTGACGAAGGTGGGCGAACCCCCGCGAGATGCCGCGCAGCGTCGGCTCCCGATCGGCTCGGGCGAGAGCGAAACGCGGACGCAGCCAGATCGCGATGAAGGCGACCACGAGGGCGAAGGTGAGAGCATTCACCGATGCGCTTCCGGTGAGGCCGAGATGAGCGACGAGCACTCCTCCGGCCGCCGCACCTCCCATCGTGCCGAGCCGCGTCGCCGTCTGTGACACGGCGCTGTACGAGGGCAGATCCGACGGCCGCACCATCTGCCGGCCGATCGTGCTGGCGGACGGTTCGTAGAACGCATCGCACACCCCGAAGGCGATCGCGGCGAACAACAGCACGGCCACCGAGGGTGGTGTGGCGAGGACCCAGAGTGCCACGGCGATGAGCACGACGACGCGCAGTGCGTTGAACAGGATCATGACTCGCCTGGCATTCGCCCGATCGGCGATCACGCCACCGAAGAGCAGGATCATCGCACGCGGCACTGTGCCGGCGGCGATGATGAGACCGGCGACCGCGGGGGAGGCGATCTGCACGGCGGTCCAGGCGAGGGCGATCATCCAGATGGCGTCTCCGGCGTCCGAGAGTGCTTTCACGGCGATCCAGGCGTGAACCGCCGTGTCGCGGCGGAACACCGGGGGCGCGTGAAGCTGACGGGGCTCGATGACCGACATCACGGTTCCGTCGGAAAAGCGTGCGAGAAGAAGAAGACAGGCACCCGGCGCCGGCCGTCGGAATCATCGATCGACGAGCGCCACTCGCTGAGCGTGTCGCGCAGCCGCCGCGACAGCTCCTGAAGCTCCTCCGGGGTTGCCCAGCCGAGGTACTCGGTGTTGAATCCGTCGTACTCGGGCAGCTCGCCTGCGCGATGCCGATGACGCCAGCGCTGCAGCCGGTCGATCTGGGCGCGGATGCCGTTGCGCTCGGCCTCTCGGGCGAGCAGTGCATCCGCTGGTGCCTGGGCGTAGTCGTCTGCGGACCAGCTGAAGCCCTTCCGCGACAGGGTCCACCAGCTGGTGCGCCGATCGCCGTCGGGATCTTCGGCGCGCTCGACCACGCCGGCACGCTCCAGCATCCGCAGGTGGTGGCTGATGCTTCCCACCTGACTGCCGAGCGCCCGCGAGATCCCGGTCACCTGCGACGTCCCGTACAGCAGCAGGTAGTCGAAGATCCGCCGGCGCAGCGGATGATGAACGGCGGTGATCACGGAGATGTCTTCCACGACTGCCACGTTAGGTTCGGCTCGCCGTTTACACAAGCCTTCTTGTATACCCCGGAATTACAAGGTTCTCAGTCGTCGGGACCCATGTGAGGGTTCTCCGAATCGGCGCTCGCCTCGCGGCGGCGACGACGCCGGCTGCGGCGCAGCGCCACGACCACGAGCGCGACGATCGCGGCCACGGCCAGCCACGGGAGGATGAACCCGATTGCGATCACGAGGGCATTCAGAGAGACGACCAGCCCGTTCCATCCGGCGAGCAGCCCGTCGCCGAAGCCGGCGGGGTCGGCCTCGGTCGGCGCTGCGGTCTCGGTGAGCTGCACCTGCAGGCTCGACATCGCGACCTGATCTTCGAGCGCCGCGAGCTGCTGCTCATACGACTCCAGCTGCGCCTGCCTGTCGGTGAGGGCGACTTCGGCCTCGATGAGCTCTGACACGCTGCCGGACTGCGTCATCAGCTCGGTGAGTCGCTGCACCGACGCCCGCGTGGCATCGACGCGAGCTCGAAGATCGATCGCGGTCGACGTCACATCCTGCTTCGAGATCGATGACGAGACCACCTCGCCGGTCTCGTCGAGCGCGTCGATCACCGCGGCGAGGTCCGTCGACGGCACGCGGATGCTGATCCACCCGTAGCCGCCGTCGGTCGGCATCGGTTCGGTCGTTCCATCGACGGCGGCGGACCTGCCGATATTCGTGCTCTCCACGAATCCCCCGTGTTCGTCCGCGAGAGTCGCGATCACGTCCGCAGCCGCACCGATGTCGTCCACCTGCACGGTCGCCTGGGCACTGGCGATGATCTCGCGCGTCGCGCCCTCATCGGTGGCGGTCCGGCCGTCGTCGACTGTGCTGGATGACAGGTCCTGTGCGGACTCCGGTGCCATTTCCTGGCTTCCGCCGCCCTGCGTCGCGATGCTGTATCCATCAGCGATGGTCGACGGCGCGCCCGCGCCGACGACGCCCAGGATCGGCGGGGTGATGAGCACACCGACGACGAAGGCGGCGGCGATCCCCGCTCCCGTGAGCCAGCGACGACGGCGCGTGGTGCCGCGCTCGGCACCGCTGCGTGAGGGTCGACGCTCCGCGGCGATGCGTGCGAACACCGCGCTCTCGATGCGCTCGATCGCCGCATCCGTCATCGGTGGCAACGATGCGTCCGGCTCGATGTTGTCGTTCATGCGTCTCTCGCTTCCTTCACGGCGCCGCGCAACTGCGTGCGCACTCGGGAGAGACGGTTCCGAACGACGGCGTGACTCACGCCCAGCTCTTCCGCGGCGGCCTGGTAGGCGTATCCTTCCGCCGCACACAGCCGGAAGATCTCGCGGTCGAGCGTGCTCAGGGTGCCGATCTCGGCGGTGATCCGGGCAGCGAGGTCGGCGGTGATGACCTGCTCCTCGACGTTCACCGTGCCGGGCACGGTCTCGTCGGCAGCATCGGCGGTGTGCGCCTGATCCTTGCGTCGGCGGCGAAGGCGGTTCGCCGCCTGGAAGCGGCAGATCGTCGCCAGCCACGGCAGGATCGACTCCCCGTGCAGCTGGAGAGCGGGCAGCTTCCGCCACGCGACGACGAACGTCTCCTGGGTGACGTCTTCGGCATCGGCGGACGAGCCGAGGATGCCGTGGGCGATCCAGTAGACCGGACGCACGTGAGCCCGGTACAGCTCACGGAAGGCGCTCTCGTCGCCGTCCGCGGCCTGCGCCGCCCATCTCTGATCACTCGTCTGCACGGGCATCCTGTTCCGTTCGGTGTCTCTCACCCTGGAAGTGTCGACGGATGCCCCATCGTCTCAGATCAGTGCGCAGCGGCGGCGTGCGTCTTCGCCAGCGTCTGCTGGGACATGCGATCGATCCAGGCGAGCGCGACGGCCGACACGATGAAGACCATGTGGATGACGACCTGCCAGAACACGCCGTCCCAGGTGTAGGTCTCGCCGGTGACGCTGTCGCTGTCGCTCACCGGCGCACCGAGATCGCCCACCTCGATGAACGTCTTCAGCAGGTGGATCGAGGAGATGCCGATGATCGCCATGGCGAGTTTCACCTTCAGCACGTTGGCGTTCACGTGCGACAGCCACTCCGGCTGATCCGGATGCCCGTCGGTGTTGATCCGAGAGACGAAGGTCTCGTAGCCGCCGATGATCACCATGATCAGCAGGTTCGCGATCATGACGACGTCGATGAGGCCGAGCACGGCCAGCATGATGGTCGCTTCGTCGATGTGGGTGATGTCGCCGAACACGTCCTCCGCGATGAGGTGCCAGAGCTCCACCATGAACACCACGACGTAGACGACCTGCGCCACGATCAGCCCGAGGTACAACGGCGCCTGCAGCCAGCGGCTGACGAAGATGAGCGAGGCGATCGACCGGGACCAGGAGTTCCCGGGAGCCGCGTCGCGCGGGTCGATGTCGGAGGGGGTGGTCACGGGCTGTCTGTTCGCAGTCACGCCGACCATTTCACCATGCCGCACCGGCTCCGGTAGCATTGCGATGCGAGAGGGAGTATCCCGGATCCGCGCGTTACGTCATCACGAGCATCGACAGAGCTGCTCCGGACGCGCGACGCACCCGACGGTGCGGGGGAGAGACTTTCGGCTCATTTCCGACCCCTCTCGAAAGGTGCAGTGCGCCCTTGGAAATCCCGCTCTGGTTCGAGATCACCTCGATGATCGTGCTCACGATCATCCTGATCGCCGACCTTCTGCTCGTTCGACTCCGCCCGCACATCCCCTCCACCAAGGAATCCACCCTGTGGGTGGTGTTCTACGTGGCCCTCGCTCTGCTCTTCGCCGTGATCCTGGGCAACGTCGGCGGATGGAAGAACTCGGGCGACTTCATCACGGGGTGGGCGCTGGAGTACAGCCTGTCGATCGACAACCTCTTCGTCTTCGTGCTGATCATGGCCCAGTTCGCCGTCCCGAGGCGGCTCCAGCAGCAGGTGCTGATGGTCGGCATCATCATCGCTCTCGTGCTGCGAGGCGCGTTCATCCTCATCGGCGTCGCCATCATCGAGAACTTCTCGCCGATCTTCTACGTCTTCGGTGCCCTGCTCATCTGGACCGCCATCCGCCAGGCGATGCCGGACGGCGACCACGAGGGCGAGGTCAAGCGAGAGAACTTCGTGGTGCGGATGCTGCGCCGCCGCATCGACATCAGCGAGGGCTACGACGGCTCGAAGCTGCGGACCACTGTCGGCGGGAAGCGCATGTGGACGCCGATGGTCATCGTGTTCATCACGATCGGTGTGACCGACCTCATCTTCGCGATCGACTCGATTCCCGCGATCTTCGAGATCACCACCGACGGGTTCCTTGTCTTCGCGGCGAACATCTTCGCGCTGATGGGGCTGCGACAGCTCTACTTCCTCCTCGGCGACCTGCTGGATCGCCTTCGCTACCTGCACTACGGGATCGCCGTCATCCTCGGGTTCATCGGGGTCAAGCTCATCCTCCACGCCCTGCACGTGAACGAACTGCCCTTCATCAACGGTGGCCAGCACGTCGAATGGGTGCCGGACATCGACAACATGGTCTCACTCGGCGTCATCCTGGCGTCGATGACGGTGGCCACCGTCGCCAGCCTCATCGCTTCGTCTCACGAGAAGCGCACCGAGCGCAGGGCATCGATCACCGAGTAGTCAGGGTTGCCCCCGTCGCGAACGGCCGAGCGCCGCTCGCGACGGTGGTAATCTGGCGGCATGCGGTTCGTGATCCTCCTTCTTAGCGGCCGCGACGAGACCTCGTTCTGAGCCCCTCCTCGTCGCGGAGTCCGTCGTGGGCCGTCCCGCCATCCCCAGGAGAAGCGCCATGAACACCACCGCAGACACGTCCGCCCGCCTCCGGACCCTCGCCGAGAAGGTCTGGGATGACCATCTGGTCGTCAAGGGCGAGAACGGCGAGCCGGACCTCATCTACATCGACCTGCACCTGGTGCACGAGGTGACCAGCCCGCAGGCGTTCGACGGCCTGCGCGCCGAAGGGCGCCCGCTCCGCCGGCTCGATCTCACCATCGCCACCGAGGACCACAACACCCCGACGTGGGAGATCGACAAGCCGATCGCCGACCTGACCA
This sequence comes from Microbacterium sp., assembly GCF_031179285.1. GTDB lineage: Bacteria > Actinomycetota > Actinomycetes > Actinomycetales > Microbacteriaceae > Microbacterium. Next base: position 188,535 of record NZ_JAPSHY010000001.1, read on the forward strand.
GCCGCACGCAGATCGAGACGCTCCGGCGCAATGCCGCGGAGTTCGGCGTCCGGCTGCACTCGCTGGGCGATGCCGAGCAGGGCATCGTGCACGTCGTGGGGCCGCAGCTGGGGCTGACGATGCCGGGCATCACCGTGGTCTGCGGAGATTCGCACACGTCGACCCACGGAGCGTTCGGCGCGATGGCGTTCGGCATCGGCACCAGCGAGGTCGAGCATGTCATGGCCACGCAGACACTGCCGCTGAAGCCCTTCAAGACGATGGCGATCAATGTCGAGGGGACGCTCCGTCCCGGTGTGACGGCGAAGGACATCATCCTGGCGGTCATCGCCAAGATCGGCACCGGCGGGGGGCAGGGCTACGTCCTGGAGTACCGCGGCAGTGCGATCCGCGCACTGTCGATGGAAGGTCGCATGACCATCTGCAACATGTCGATCGAGGCCGGAGCCCGCGCGGGTATGGTCGCCCCGGACGAGACGACTTTCGCGTACCTGGAGGGGCGGCCTCACGCGCCCGAGGGGCAGGACTGGGAGGATGCCGTCGCCTACTGGCGCACCCTTCCCACCGACGAGGGCGCGGTCTTCGACGCCGAGGTGTTCATCGATGCCGATGAGCTGGAGCCGTTCGTGACATGGGGCACCAACCCCGGCCAGGGTAGTTCGCTGTCCGCCGCGGTGCCCGATCCGGCGGACATCGCCGACCCGAACGAGCGCGCTGCCGCCGAGCGGGCGCTGGAGTACATGGCACTGACGCCGGGTACCCCGCTGAAGGACGTCCCCGTCGACGCCGTGTTCATGGGCTCCTGCACGAACAGCCGCATCGAAGACCTTCGGGCCTTCGCGTCGATCATCAAGGGTAAGAAGAAGGCCGACGGCGTGCGGGTGATGGTCGTCCCCGGGTCGGCACGTGTCCGCCTCGAGGCCGAGGCAGAAGGCCTCGACAAGGTGATCACCGATTTCGGTGCGGAATGGCGTTTCGCCGGCTGCTCGATGTGCCTGGGGATGAACCCCGATCAGCTCGCACCGGGGGAGAGGTGCGCCTCGACATCCAACCGCAACTTCGAGGGCAGGCAGGGCAAGGGAGGCCGCACCCACCTCGTCTCACCCCTCGTGGCCGCGGCCACCGCCATCCGCGGGACCCTGTCGAGTCCGAGCGATCTGGAGGCGACTCCGGTGTTCGACCGTCTCGAAGAGCGACTCGACGAATCAGAGCGGGTGGGAGCCTGACATGGAGAAGTTCAGCACGCACACCGGCATCGCGGCACCGCTGAAGCGATCCAACGTCGATACCGATCAGATCATCCCCGCCGTCTTCCTCAAGCGCGTCACGAAGACCGGCTTCGAGGACGCGCTCTTCCACGCCTGGCGGCAGGACCCCGAGTTCGTCCTCAATCAGGAGCCCTTCGAGGGGGCATCGGTTCTCGTGGCGGGTTCCGACTTCGGCACGGGTTCCAGTCGCGAGCACGCCGTCTGGGCGTTGCGCGATTTCGGCTTCAAGGTGGTGCTCAGCCCTCGTTTCGCCGACATCTTCCGGGGCAACTCCGGCAAGCAGGGCCTTCTCGCCGCGACGATCTCTGAGGAGGATCTGGAGCGCATCTGGGCCGAGATCGACGCGAACCCCGGGGTGTCGATCACCGTCGACCTCGAGGCCCGCACCGCGTCGATCGGCAGCATCCAGGCCGCCATCGGGATCGACGATTACACTAGGTGGAGGCTCCTCGAAGGGCTCGATGACATCGGGCTCACACTGCGCAACGAAGACAAGATCGCGCAGTTCGAGGCCCGCCGCGAGTCGTGGCGGCCGCGTACTCTCCCCGTGCAGTGACACGAGGAAGTCGTGAGTCAGGGGCAGCACGCCCCCGCGGCGACCGCCGCAATCCGTGGAATGAAGTGAGGCTCCGAATGACGACACCCGTGCGCGACGCTCTTCCGGACGGAGTCCCCGCTCTCACGGGAGACGTCCTCGCCATCCGAGGAGGACGACCATTGCGCGGCCGGGTCGATGTGAAGGGCGCGAAGAACCTGGCCACCAAGGCCATGGTCGCGTCTCTCCTCGGCGAGACCGTGAGCGTTCTCCGCGATGTGCCGGCCATCAGCGATGTCGCCGTCGTGCGATCGCTGCTCGAGGTGCACGGTGTCAGGGTGAGCGAGGGCGACGAGCCCGGGTCGCTGAGGTTCGACCCGAGTGATGTCGAGTCCGCGCACATGGAGGAGATCGACGCTCACGCCGGCGCCTCCCGTATCCCGATCCTGTTCTGCGGGCCGCTGCTGCACCGCCTCGGCCAGGCGTTCATCCCGGATCTCGGCGGATGCCGCATCGGCGACCGCCCGATCGACTTCCACCTCGACGCGCTGCGCAAGTTCGGCGCCATCGTCGAGAAGCTCCCGAGCGGCATCCGCCTCTCCACCGGCGGTACGCGCCTGCACGGGGCCAACATCCACCTTCCGTATCCGAGCGTCGGCGCCACCGAGCAGGTATTGCTCACCGCCGTCCGCGCCGAGGGCGTCACGGAGCTGCGAAACGCAGCGATCGAGCCCGAGATCATGGACCTCATCGCGGTGCTGCAGAAGATGGGCGCCATCATCTCCTACGAGCCCAACCGGGTCATCGTGATCGAGGGCGTCGAGAAGCTCCGCGGGTATGATCACCGCTCGATCTTCGATCGCAACGAGGCCGCCTCCTGGGCGTCCGCGGCCCTCGCCACGGACGGCGAGATCTTCGTCGGCGGCGCCAAGCAGCAGGAGATGCTGACCTTCCTCAACGTCTTCCGCAAGGCGGGCGGCTGGTTCGACATCCAGGAGGACGGCATCCTGTTCCGCCGCGACGGCGAGCCGAAGCCGGTCGTCGTCGAGACCGATGTGCACCCCGGATTCATGACCGACTGGCAGCAGCCGTTGGTCGTCGCCCTGACGCAGGCACGCGGCCGCTCCGTCGTTCACGAGACGGTCTACGAGAACCGCATGGGCTTCACGGAGGCGCTCGTGAAGATGGGCGCCGACATCGTCGTGCACCCGCAGGGCTTCCAGCACGGACCCCGTCGCGTACCGCGTCGCGATCTCGAGCAGGCGGCAGTGATCACGGGTCCGACGCCGCTGCACGGCGCCGACATCGTCGTGCCGGATCTTCGCGGTGGATACAGTCATGTGATCGCGGCACTGACCGCCCAGGGCGAGTCGAAGGTGTCGGGTGTCGACATCCTCAGCCGCGGATATGAGAAGTTCCTCGCCAAGCTCGACGCGCTCGGCGCCGACTTCGACGTCATCCGGTGACACCGATGGCTTCCCGGTCACCCGAGAAGCGGCGGCCCAGCCTGTTCTGGCCCCTCGCGGCGATCGTCGTCCCTGTGGTGTCGTACCTCGCCAAGGTCCGCGTCATCGGACGTGAGAAGCTCCCGCGCGAGGGCGCGTTCGTGCTCGCCCCCAATCACTACACGGAGTTCGACCCGCTGATCGTCGCTCTGGCCGTCTGGCGGCTCGGACGCGCGCCGCGATTCATGGCCAAGGACAGCCTCTTCCGGATTCCGGTGCTGGGATGGATCCTGCGTTCGACAGGGATGGTGCCGGTCGCGCGTGCGTCTTCCGCATCCGCGGCGAAGCAGACCATGCAGCAATCCCGGCAGCTCGTGGAACACGGCAGGGGAGTGATCGTCTACCCCGAGGGCACGCTCACACGTGATCCCGACCTCTGGCCGATGCGCGGAAAATCCGGAGCGGTGCGTCTGGCTCTCGCCGGCGACATCCCGCTGATCCCGATGGCGCAGTGGGGAACCCAGCACATCATGGGGCGCTACCAGAAGCGCATCAGCTTCTGGCCACCGCGCAAACCGGTGCAGGTGATCATCGGCGACCCGGTCGATCTTTCCGACCTGAAGGGCAGAGCGGGCGACCAGAACGTGCTCAACGAGGCCACGACCCGTCTGATGGACGCCATCACCGCGCTGCTCGAACAGGCCCGTGGTGAGAAGGCGCCCGCGGAGCGCTGGAACCCGGCGACGCACGGCCAGAAGGAGACCGGACGCCTTGACTCCTAAGAGAAACGCGCCCACCGGCCCGAAGGTCGCGGTCGTGGGTTCGGGAAGCTGGGGCACGACATTCGGCAAGATCCTCGCCGACGGCGGTGCCGACGTCACGATGTGGGCCCGCCGCGCCGAACTCGCGCACGAGATCGATGAGGCCAAACGCAACTCGCGCTACCTGCCCGGGATCAACCTGCCCCGGACGATGGCGGCGACGCACGAACTCTCCCTGGCGCTGGCCGGTGCCGAGCAGATCTATCTCTCGGTGCCCAGCCAGTCCCTGCGGGAGAATCTGAAGGCTCTGCGGCCACTTCTGGCGGACTCGAACGCCATCGTGATCAGCCTGATGAAAGGCGTCGAGCGCGGCACCGGCCTGCGAATGAGTCAGGTGATCGAGCAGGAACTGCGGTGCGACCCCGATCGGATCGCGGTCGCTTCAGGGCCGAACCTCGCTCTCGAGATCGCCAAAGAGCAGCCGACCGCCGCGGTGATCTCGTCACGCAGTCAGGAGACGGCGGAGACGATCGCGCGGGCGGCGCGCAACAGCTACTTCCGCACCTTCGTCAACACCGACGTGATCGGCACGGAATTCGGTGGCGTGCTCAAGAACCTCATCGCCGTCGCCATCGGCATCGTCGACGGCGTCGGCTACGGCGAGAACACAAAGGCGTCGATCATCACCCGAGGTCTCGTGGAGATGACAGACTTCGCCGTCGCGAACGGCGCACATCCGGCGACTCTGCAGGGACTGGCGGGACTCGGCGACCTCATCGCCACGTGCCAGTCGCCACTGAGCCGCAACAACACGGCCGGGCGTCTGCTCGGCCAGGGCTACAGCTTCCAGGACGTCGTGAAGCAGATGCAGCAGACGGCCGAGGGGCTCGCCTCCGTCGCGCCGGTGCTGCAGCTCGCGCGCGATTCCGAAGTGCACATGCCCATCGTCGAGCAGGTGAAGATGGTGCTGGACGGGAAGATGGATCCTCGTGACATCGCTCCCCATCTGACGACGGACGATGACACCCCGCAGGGCGAGAGGACCGACCATGGACAAGCAGACGGTGGTGGTGCTCTTCGGCGGGCGCTCCAGCGAGCACTCGATCAGCTCCGCAACGGCGGGCGGGGTTCTCGGCGCGATTGATCGCGAGCGCTACCGGGTCATCCCGGTGGGGATCACGCGCGAGGGGGCTTTCGTGCTCGAAGAGGACCGCCCCGAGAAGTTCCCGCTGGACGCCGAGCATCTACCCGAGGTCGTCGACAACGGCACGCGCGTGCTGTGGCCCGAACCGAGCGGCAACCGCACCCTGCGTGTCGTCGGGACGGACGGCGCCACCGAGTCTCTCGGGGAGATCGACGTCGTGCTGCCGCTTCTGCACGGTATGCATGGAGAAGACGGTGCGATCCAGGGGTACTTCGAGGTGCTGGACATCCCGTACGCCGGGTGCGGTATCACGGACTCGGCGATCTGCCTGGACAAGCACTTCACCAAGCTCGCTCTGACTGCAGCGGGGATAGCCGTCGCACCAGGCATCACCATCCGTCGCTCCCAGTGGTCGGCGGAGCCGGACCGCTGGCGCGAGGACATCGCCCGCCTCGGCCCCGTCGTGTTCGTCAAGCCGACGAGCGCCGGATCCAGCGTCGGGGTCTCGCGTGTCGTCGACGGCGAGGGGCTGGACGATGCACTGGAGGTCGCGTTCGCCGAGTATGACCGGGTGCTGGTCGAGACGCAGGTCGAAGGGAGAGAGATCGAGGTCGGCGTCCTCGCAGGCCGCGGCGGGGCCGCCCCGCGTGCATCGCTCCCGGGCGAGGTCGTGCTCACGACACGCAGCTTCTACGACTTCGAAGGGAAGTATCTGGGTGGCGACGGCGTCGAGATCGTGTGCCCGGCCGACGTCGACGACGTGCTCGTCGACAGGCTGCGGAAGACGGCGGTCAGCGCTTTCGAGGCCGTGGACGGCCGCGGTCTGGCTCGTGTCGACTTCTTCGTCACGCCGGCGGGCGACCTCGTCGTGAACGAGCTCAACACGATGCCGGGCTTCACCCCGATCTCCATGTTCCCGAAGTGCTGGATCGCCTCTGGGCTGAGTTACGGCGAGCTGATCACCGAACTGGTCGAAGCCGGGCTGCAGCGCTGACCGGCGACACTCTCGGAATCAGACCTGAGCGGGCGGGTATCCGGTCCAGCGCTCCTGCGGGTGCTCGAGCGGAGGGATCGGAGCCACAGGGGGCTGCTGCGGAGATGAATCGCCGACGGGGGAGTAGGCAGTCGCGTGGTCGCCGACGGACGGGGAGAAGCCGTGCTCGGCCGTGCCTCCTCGCGAGGTCCGATGGATGAGTGAGACGACGAGAGCTGTCGCCCATCCCCAGCCGAGAGCCCAGGTCGCACCGATGGTGGCGAACTGGTACAGCTGCGGCGCGAAGGAGTCGAGGCGATCCGTGGGGAGCTGCAGGACCCCGATCATGAGCGGCACCCGTACGATGCCCGAGACCCATCCGGCGATGATGATCGCTCCCCATGTGCCGAAGAAGACGGCCGCGGCTCGCCCCGGCAGAGCCGAACGCAGGACGAGTCGGACGAAGAGCCAGGTCAAGCCGACGAGCAGCAGCAGCGCGACCACCATCGAGATCACCGCCAGCGGCCGGATCTGAGGCGTCAGCGCCCAGCCGACCGGATCCTGGAGGAAGAATGTGCGTGGCATGGTCGGCACGCTCGACAGCATCATGAGGAAGTTGATCAGGCCGCTGAGAAGCGCCCCTGCTCCCACCATGATCGCTGCGATGAGGGAAGCCCTGCCTGCGGTGTCACGATTCATGGCCCCGAGTATAGGCCGCGCCCCGTTCACCCCGAGGGCGGCGCCGTGAGCTCGGTGCAGTGCGCTGTGGCGGGGGCGAGGCCCGACTGGATGTTCTTCGCAAGCTCGTCGACCACCGTCGCGAAGTCGAACTCCTCGCCGCGTTTGATGCTGATCTCGACCGCCGGGACCCGACCGTATGTGACCAGTCGCTGTCGTTCCGCCTCCTGATCGAGGACGAGCCAGTCGACGCCGCCGATGGTCGTGCACACCAGCGCAGAAGGGGCAGGGGGTGCCACGCCGCATCGCAGAACGACGCTGGGATCGCCCCACGCGCCCGTCGCCTGAGCGTCGGTCCACACGCGGTCGAGATCGGCGACGCTGTCCGGCAACAGCACCGAGACGTCCGCGCACGCGGGGTCATTCGCGTCGTCGGCGGGCTCGAGGTGCACCGTCGTCGAGCAGCCGGCGACGGTCAGGGACGCGAGGAGCGCGCCCGTCGCGAACGCGAGGCGACGAGATCGGAACATGGTTCCAGGCTACCTTTGACACCATGCCCGCCCGACCTGACGACGACGATCCGCGCCTGGGAGACATCTCCGAAGGGAGGATCCTGCACGCGATCCTCTCGCGCACGGCATCGGCGACGCACGCTCTGCTCGGACCGGGCGACGACGCCGCCGTGATCGCCGCGCCGTCCGGCTCCGTCGTCGCCACGACCGACACGCTCGTGCACGGGCCCGACTTCCGGCTCGCATGGTCCAGCGGCTACGACCTGGGATGGAAGGCCGCGGCGGTGAACCTGGCCGACATCGCGGCGATGGGCGCCAGGCCGACGGCGCTCCTGGTCGCACTCGCTGTTCCCCGCGACCTGCGCCTGTCGTTCGTCGAGCGCCTCGCCGACGGCTTCCGCGAGGCATGCGCGGCGCTCGCACCCGGGTGCGCGGTGGTCGGCGGCGATCTGACCGTCTCGGACGTCCTCACCGTCGCCGTGACCGCGCTCGGAGATCTGGAGGGGCGCGCGGCCGTCACCCGATCGGGTGCGCGACCGGGCGATGTCGTCGCCGTCGCCGGCGAGCTCGGACACGCCGCTCGCGGCCTCGCCATCCTGTTCGGCCGATTCCGAGAGGGCGAGACCCCGGTCGCGGTCGACAGCGCACTGCTCGGCGAGGGGGAGAGGGCGGCGCTTGCTGCGCAGCTGCGGCCATCCCCGCCGATCGGGCTCGGTCCTGTCGCGGCGACCTCCGGCGCGACGGCGATGATGGACATCTCCGACGGACTGGCGCTCGATGCCCGCCGTCTCGCGGAGGCGTCCGATGTGACGATCGCGCTCGACGGCGACCTGCTCGGCGACGACCGTGAGCGCGCTCTCGCGGGCGGCGAGGATCACGCGCTGCTCGCCTCGTTCCCGGAGGGTGTGCTGCCTCCGGGATTTCGCATCGTCGGTACGGTGCTGGCGGCAGGCGAGGAGCGGCTCATCTGCGACGGAGCGCCGGTGGATGTCGAAGGCTGGGACCCTTACCGCGATTGGGACTCGGCGTCCGGCTGATCGTCGCCGCGTTCGCCATCGGGCACGTCGCTGATAGGCGGCGCCGCCCACCAGATCGTGGTGTCGCCGTAGGTGCGCTCTCGGAGCAGCTCGAGGTTCGCAGAGCGGAGGTCCGGAGGCGTGGAGCGTCGGGCGCGCTCCACGATGACCAGCGCATCCGGCGCGAGCAACGGCGTGAGCGCCATCAGGTCGCCATTCATCGCGGCGTCGTCGAGGTCGTACGGCGGATCCGTGAAGACCAGATCGAATGGCCCGGACTCGCGTTGAAGGAAGGTGCGCACCGACGCCTCGTGCACCCGGGCCGTCGGCACGCCGCCGGCCTTCGCCACGATCGCGGCGTTGCGACGCACGGCGGCTGCGGCCGCGCGCGAGCGCTCGACGAGGTCGGCGCTGCGCGCACCCCGGCTCAGCGCCTCCAGCCCCAGCGCGCCGGAGCCGGCGTACAGATCGAGCACGCGCGCACCCGCGATGGCATCCGCGGATTCGAGGGCTCCGAAGAGGGATTCGCGTACCCGGTCACTCGTGGGCCGGGTGCCCGCGTTCGGCACCTCGAGCCGGGAGCCTCGAGCCGCCCCGGCGATGATCCTCGTCACCCGTTCACGATACGACAATCCAGTGGGTCGGTGTCGGCGCCGTTGCCTAGACTCGGAGCATGTCGCTCATGCTCGATTCGTCGCTCGACGACGCGCTCGGCGCCGGGCCCGCAAAGGTTCTCGATCGAGCGTTCGGAATGCGTAGCGTCGGCGATCTGCTCGCGCATTATCCGCGCCGCTATGCGGATCCGGGTGAACTCACGCCCATTCGTGACCTCCCCATCGGCGAGACCGTCACGATCGTCGCCGAGGTGCTGTCCTCGAGCTACCGGCGGATGCGCAACCGCCCCGGCGCGATGGTAGACGTCGTCATCGGAGACGGAATCGGGCGCATGTCGCTGACATTCTTCGCCAAGAATCTCGGCGCCGCGCAATGGCGCGCGAACGAGCTCGCCGTCGGGCGCCGGGGAGTCTTCTCCGGCAGGGTCGGCATGTTCAACAACGTCACCCAGTTCGCGCACCCCGAGTACGAGCTCTTCGAAGACGAGGATGCTGCGCGGCGCAGAGCCGATGCCAGGGCGGCGATCCTGATTCCCATCTACCCGGCGACGGCGAGTTTGCAGACGTGGCAGATCGCCAAACTCGTCGGCCGGGTGCTGGACGGACTGGGCGATGTGCCCGACCCGCTCCCGCCGGCGATCCGAGCCCAGGAGGATCTGCTGTCAGCGCGCGCGGCGCTCGAGCAGATCCACCGGCCCCGCACCCGCAATGACATCGATCCCGCTGTGCGCACACTGCGGATGCACGAGGCGCTCATCCTTCAGACGGCTCTTCTTCAGCAGCGGGATGCCGTGCGCGCCCTCTCCGCGACGGCGCGCCCGTCGAAGCCGGGCGGACTGCTCGAGCGCTTCGACGCCGCACTGCCCTTCACGTTGACGCCCGACCAGCAGTCGGTCGGCGTGCAGATCGCCGCGGACCTCGTGGGATCGTGGCCGATGAACAGGCTTGTGCAGGGGGAGGTCGGCTCGGGAAAGACGCTGGTGGCGCTGCGCGCCATGCTGCAGGTCGCCGAGTCGGGCGGACAGGCGGCCCTCATCGCCCCCACCGAGGTACTCGCCGGCCAGCATCTGCGCTCGATCACGCGGATGCTGGGTCCAGAGCTCTCGCCCCTCGTCATGCCGACGCTCCTCACCGGTCAGCTCGGCGCCAAGGAGCGGCGCAGAGCCGCGCTCCGCGTGGCATCGGGACAGTCGCTCATCGTCGTCGGCACCCACGCGCTGCTGGGCGAGAAGACCACCTTCGCCGATCTCGGGTTGGTCGTCGTCGACGAGCAGCACCGTTTCGGCGTCGAGCAGCGCGAGGCGCTGCGGGCGAAAGGCGCGAGCCCGCATGCCCTCGTGCTGACCGCGACCCCTATTCCGCGCACGGTCGCCATGACAGTCTTCGGCGATCTCGACACATCGGTGATCCGCTCGATGCCCGCCGGACGCGCCGGCATCCAGACGTTCACCGCGCCCCTCGCCGAGCACCCCGGGTGGTTCAACCGGGTCTGGGACCGCGCGGCCGAAGAGATCGCGCAGGGTCGCCAGGTCTTCGCGGTCTGCGCCGCGATCGACACCGCAGCGAAAACCGCCGAAGTCGACGCGGAGCAGGTGGCTCCACCCGCCGACGGGGCGAACGCCCCGCGCTGGGGCGTGGTTCAACTCGACGAGGCGCTGGCCACGCATCCGCGACTCGGTCAGGTGCGACGTGCCGTGCTGCACGGCCGTATGCCGGCGGACGAAAAGGATGCCGTGATGCAGGCATTCGCGAGAGGCGAGATCGATCTGCTCCTGGCCACCACCGTCATCGAGGTGGGGGTCGACGTGCCGAACGCCTCCACGATGATCGTGCTCGATGCCGACCGGTTCGGTGTGTCCCAGCTGCATCAACTGCGTGGTCGCGTCGGCCGTGGCGGCGTCCCCGGTCTGTGTCTGCTGGTCACCGAGGCCGAATCCGGCACGGTCGCCCGGGAACGCGTGGATGCGGTGGCGGCGACACTCGACGGGTTCGCCCTCGCCGAGGTCGACTTGGAGCTGCGGGGCGAGGGCGACGTGCTCGGCGCCGCACAGGCGGGCGTGCGCTCGTCGCTGAAGCTGCTTCGCGTCGTCAAGGACGCCGATCTCATCGTCCGGGCTCGCGAGCTCGGTGAGGCGATCCTCCGCGAGGATCCCGATCTCACCGAGAACCCCGGGCTGCAGACCGCCATCGCGCGGCGGGTGAGTGACGAGGACAGAGCGGCACTGGCGAAGAACTGAGCGGCCTGCGGACGTGCCCTAGGCTGTTTGCATGAGCAGCCGGATCGCCGTCGTCCCGGGTTCCTTCGATCCCCCCACTCTCGGTCACCTCGACGTGATCCGCCGGGCGGCGAAGCTGTACGACGAACTGCACGTGCTCGTCGTTCACAATCCCGGCAAAGAGGCGATGCTGCCGATCGCCCAGCGGCTGTCTCTTCTCGAGCAGTCCATCGCCGAAGACGGCATGGAGGGGGATATCGTCGTCGGATCCTGGAGCATGGGACTCCTCGTCGATTATGCGCGAGATGTGGGCGCCGGCGTTCTCGTCAAGGGCATCCGGTCGCAGATCGACGTCGCCTACGAGTCGCCGATGGCGATCGTGAACAGGCACCTCGCCGACATCGAAACCGTGTTCCTGCTGCCGGATCCATCTCATGCCATGGTGTCCAGCTCGCTGGTGAGGCAGGTCGCTTCGCTGGGCGGTGACATCACGCCGTTCGTTCCGCGATCCGTCGCCGCTTTCCTCGACACCGGCGCCCGCGGGATCTGATCCCTGGACCGCGTCAGGGGCCGCCTCACAGGCCCACTCCGAGGTGGAGCCGGTACGATTGCGGGGTGAGATCCCGACTGAACGGCCCGTTCGTGCTTCCCGTCCGCGACATCGTCCGCAAGCCCGGTGAGATGCGCGAACACAGTTTCACGGTGGCCCTCGCCGAGCAGTGGGGCGAAGGGATCGTCTCCTACGAGGCTGGATCGAAGCTCGACGTCGACGTGCGGCTGGAGTCGGTCCATGAGGGCATCCTCGTCTCGGGAACCGTCGACGCGGAGTACGCCGGTGTGTGCGGAAGATGCCTCACGGACATCGCCCGGCCGGTCGAAGTCGAGTTCCAGGAGCTTTTCGCGTATCCTGGTGAGGAAGAAACTGACTTCGAGGTTCAAGACGACCACGTGGATCTTGAAACTCTTGTCAGGGATGCGACGGTATTGTCGCTTCCATTTCAACCGGTGTGTCAGCCGGACTGCCCGGGTCTCGACCCGAATACGGGCGAGAGGCTGACCGTGAGCGCCGGAGCGGAGCAGGCTGCTCCCATCGATCCCCGATGGAGCGCGCTCCAACAGATCACAGACCAAGGGCGTGCGGCAGAGCGCGGCGCGACCGAGAACACAGAAGAGAGTTAGCCATGGCTGGTAACCCCCCGAAGCGCAAGGTTTCCCGTTCCAACACCCGCTCGCGTCGCGCGCAGTGGAAGGCGGCACCGATCGCCCTCGTCAAGACCGTCGAGAACGGCAAGGTCGTCTACAGCCGCCCGCACCAGGCGAAGGTCGTCACCGACTCGCAGGGCACGGAACTGTTCCTGGAGTACAAGGGCCGCAAGGTCGCCGACGTCTGATCCGCGACCTCAGGATCGTGACAGAGGTCCCCGGGGGGACGAGACCTCTCCCAGCCAAGCTCCGCGTCGATATCGACGCGGAGCTTCTGGAGTTGGCGCTGACCCATCGCTCGTACGCGTATGAGCACGGCGGGATCCCGCACAACGAGCGGCTCGAGTTCCTCGGCGACTCCGTACTCGGCCAGGCTGTCACCGTGATGCTCTTCACCAGGCACCCGGAACTCGACGAGGGCCAGCTCGCCAAACGGCGCGCGAGCGTCGTGTCGACCGTCGCTCTCGCCGAAGTCGCGAGGAGCATCGAGCTCGGAAGCCACCTGCGGCTCGGACGCGGCGAGGAACAGACCGGCGGCCGTGACAAGGACTCGATCCTCGCCGACACCATGGAAGCGGTCATCGGGGCCACGTATCTCTCTGCTGGACCCGACGCGGCAACCGAACTCGTGTTGCGGCTGACCGAGCCACTTCTGGAGGATCCGGAACGGTACGGCGCTGCGATGGACCCGAAGACCAGCCTGCAGGAGCTCGCGGCCAGGACCGGCGCGTCGCCGCCTCACTATTCCGTCGTGTCCAGCGGCCCCGACCACGATCGGCGGTTCACCGCGACGGTGGTCGTCGGCGAGGTGAGCATGACGGGGCAGGGCAGCAGCAAGAAGACGGCGGAGATGGCGGCCGCGCTCAGCGCGTGGCGCATGCTCAGCGAACATGCCTGAGCTGCCCGAAGTCGAGGTTGTCCGCGCCGGCCTCGCGCCCGCCGCCGTCGGTTCTCGGATCCGTGCGGTCGATGTCCTCGACGATCGCGCACTGACCCGGCACTCCGCGGGAGCGGCCGACTTCGTCGCCCGCCTCGAGGGACGTGTCTTCACGGCAGCCGCGCGACGAGGAAAGTTCCTCTGGCTCCCGCTCGACATCGCGGACACCGCCCTGATCGCGCACCTCGGCATGAGCGGGCAGCTGCTGCTGCGCACTCCGGACGCCCCGGCCGAGCGCCACGAGCGCGTCAGGATGCACCTCGAGCATCCCCAGCACGGCGACCTCGTGATCGTGTTCGCCGATCAGCGCACCTTCGGCTCCCTTGCCGTGGATTCCCTCGTCCCCGATGCCGGTTCGCTCATCCCGTCGCAGGTGACCCACATCGCTCGCGACCCGCTGGACCCGTCTTTCGATGATCGCGCTTTCATCGAGTCGGTCCGTCGCCGTTCGAGTGCGATCAAGCGCGTGCTGCTCGATCAGGCCATCGTCAGCGGCATCGGCAACATCTACGCCGACGAATCGCTCTGGGCCGCACGCATCCATCCGGAGACGTCGTCGCATCATCTGACGCGCGCCGCGGTGCGGCGACTGCTGGTCGAGGTGAGAGCGGTGCTCGAGAAGGCACTCGCCGAAGGCGGCACGAGCTTCGACGCACAGTATGTGAACGTCAACGGCCAGGCCGGCTACTTCGCGCATTCGCTGAACGCCTATGGGCGCGGTGGGAAGCCGTGTCCCCGATGCGGGACGCCGATCCGGCGTGTCGCCTTCACGAACCGGTCCAGTCATTTCTGCCCCCGATGCCAGAGGCTGCGCGCAGCTGCCTCACCGGCACCTCGCCCCGAGGGCGACGAGATGCCGGTGAGCGCGTCATAGCTGTGGGCCCGGTGATCAGGCGGCGCTGAACGACCGCGCGAGCAGGGGACGGGTGGCCATGGTGCTCGCCCAGACGACCCCGATGCCGGCAGCGACCACCAGGGCGATGGTCAGGAGCGAGTCGGGTGAGGTGATGAGCGCGATCCCGAGCAGCGGGAACACCATCGCTCCTGCGCACAGCGCCGAGCCGACGGCGGTGATCAGAAGCGGCGACATGATGGCGCGTCTGCGCGCCCGGTCCACGGTCGCCAGCGGCGTCCCCAGGTGGTGGAGGCTGCGGTGAAGCTCACGCTGATCGAGGATGTCGGAGGCCTGATTCACGCCGACGGATGCCGCCACCATGAGGAAGGTCGCGACGAGGGTGATCACGAGGCCGGTGCGCATGTCGACCGCCAGCATCACGTCGGCTGCCGCTGCGCCCTCTGCGCCCATCACGTTCATCAGCGCGACCCCGGTGCCGGCGAACACCGCCATGAAGCTCGCCATCGAGATTCCGCTCACCTGACGCCACGCCGCCTTCGGTGAGTCGAGCACGATCCGCGCGGCGAGCATCCGGTCGGGCAGCTCGGCGCGTCGCAGCCGACGGGCAGCGGTGACCTTCAGCACCCAGGGACCGATGAGGTTCAGCACCGCGAGGACAGCGCCGAACATTCCGGCGAGCACCACGATCGTCACGATGTAGCCGCCGAGCGATGGGAAGAATCGCATCATCGCGACCGCGATCAGCAGCACCGAGAGGGCGAGTACCCAGCGGATCCAGTGGGCACCTGTCGGGGTGGCGCGGGTGCGCACCCCCAGCGGCGAGATGATGACTTGGCGGAGACCGATGGCAGCGCTCACCGCAGCGAGCACGAGCACGCCGCCGAAGACCGCGAGGATCAGGTGCGGCGCGAGCATGACCGCCGTGACGCCGAGCTGCTCTCCCCGGAAAGGTATGAGGCCGACGAGAGGGCTGAGGGCGAGGTGCCCGAGCACGCCGGCGGTCGCGCCGACGCCGGCCACGAGAACCGACTCGATGACGGTTGCTGTGGCGACGCCCGCGGGGGAGACGCCGAGCAGCCTCAGGGTCGAGAGCCGCTCGTCCCTGCGGCGAGCCGACAGGCGGGCCGCTGCACCCCCCAGGCTCATCAGGGGAACGACGAGAAGCACGAGCGCGGTGGCGGCCAGCCCGTGGTAGATGGGCGCCTCGGGGTCGTTCCATCCCCAGAAGGATTGTGCGCCGCCGATGACCGTCAGCACCAGCGCCGTCACGACGCCGAAGGCGACGATCGGAAGCGCCAGCACGGTTCCCTGACCCGGCGCCGGCCGCAGCAGGAGTCCGAGGACGCGCGCGTTCATGCGGCCACCGCCGATGCGACGATTCGGCCGTCCCGGACGGCGATGGTGCGAGTGCACCGGACAGCCACCTCCTGGTCGTGGGTGACGACGATGAGCGTGCGTCCCTGGCCCGTGGTCGACCAGAGCAGCGCATCCATGACCTCGTTGGAGGTGAGTGAATCGAGCGCGCCGGTCGGCTCGTCCGCGAACACCAGCTCCGCACCGGTGGCCTGCGCGCGCGCGATCGCCACCCGTTGGGCCTGCCCACCGGACAGCTCTCCGATCCGACGATCCTCCATCCCGGCAAGGCCCAGGGCCGCGAGCCAGGAGGCTGCGTGCTGCACGGCATCCGAGCGCTTCACGCCGTTGATCATTGACGCCAGCGCGACGTTCTCCACAGCGGTGAGTTCCGGGATCAGCAGGCCCTGCTGGAAGACGAAGCCGAATCGCTCTCTGCGCAGCCGGGAGCGTGCGGTCTCGCCGAGGGCCGATACCTCGGTCTCTGCTCCGCCGGCCGGACGGAAGACGACGCTGCCGGAATCCGGCGAGATGATGCCCGCGAGCACGTGCAGAAGCGTCGTCTTGCCCGACCCGGACGCACCCATGATGGCGACGGACTCGCCGCGATGGACCGCGAGGTCGACTCCCGCGAGAGCGCGAGTCGACCCGAACGCCTTGGTGAGCGCGTGGGCCTGGATGACGGGCGGGTTCGTGGAGGGGGATTCGATCATGCCTCCAGCCTCGCCGGAGGCGGGCAGGGGATCGTCGGTCCCGCGGATGAAGGTGCGGACCGGACGTCATCCTGCAGGATGACATCCGGTCCGCCGCGGGAGGCCCGTCAGAGCGCCTTCTGCCAGGCGCCGGCGTAGGAGACGGCGACGAACCCGATCGCCTCGTTGATGTCGAGCATCGGACGGTTCTCTTCCGCGTTGAAGGTCGAGACGCGTGGGGAATCCGGAGTCAGTTCGCGCCACCGGAGCAGATTCGCGCACTTCACGATCGTGCCGAGACGGTGGCCGCGATGCTCGTTGAGCACCAGAGTGCCGAACTGGTGCGTCACGCCGGCACGGTCAGGGCCGATCAGCAGCTCGTTGTACGCCACGATACGACCGGACGGGACGTGCTCGACCGCGGCCACGGAGACCATCTGACCACCCCCGGTGAGCTGACGATCGCGGCGAACGACGCGCTCGGCATCCCACTTCTCCTCGTCGATCTCGAGGTCGCCGCTGGGCGCGTCCGTCGAAAGCCGCGAGAGCACCGCGGCGTATCCGTCGCGGAGCTCGGGCGGCGTGGGCAGCAACCAGGCGATGGTGCGATAGTCGTCGCCCGCCGCGCGCTGCGCATCGGCGAGGGCGCGCCGAAGCGGCTCGGGGTCGCGACGGAGGTCGAGTTCGCTGTTGCGCTCGACCTGCTCCAAGGACAGGCCACTGTCGAGATAGAACTCCGACAGCGGGTTGGCCGGGATGCGCCCCCAACCGGTGACCGGAATCAGCATCCGATCGGACTCGATCGCCCTGTGGAGCGTCCAGGTCTGCAGGATGCTCCGGCCCCGTGCACGTGCTTCGTTCTCGGCGTAAGACAGCAGAGCCTGCTCGACGCCTCGGCCCCAGTGCTCAGCCGCGACGAGGAGGTCGAACACAGCGGTGCGCGCGCCCTCCTCCTGGGGGAAGTCGATGGTGACCATGCCGACGGGTACTCCGTCGCGTCGTGCCACGAAGCCCGTGTGCAGGGTGTCCGCGGTCTCGAGCCATGCTGGCAGCATCTCGGCAGCACTCGGTGCGAGCTCGGGAATGCCGGCCTCTTCATCGCAGATCCGCCTGTTCAGCTCGGCGTAGGCCAGGAATTCGCCGGCATCGTCGGCGTCGAGTGCGGCCGGAACGTGCAGGGGGGTGATCGTCAGGGTCGCGGTGGTCATGTGAGTACTTTCTTCCAGGCGCCTTCGTAGGCGATCGGCGCGTAACCGATGGATTCGTTGATGGAGAGCATCGGCCGGTTCTCCTCGGCGTTGTAGGTGACGACACGGGCGCTGTCGGGGAATCGGCGGTGCCAGGACAGCAGGGCCTCGGTCTTGACCAGCATCCCGAGTCGATGACCGCGATGATCCGACAGCACGAGGGTGTCCTCCTGGTCGGTCGTCGCGGTCGGGTCCGACCCGATGGCGAGCTCGTTGAATGCGCACAGCTCGCCGGTTGCGATGTGTTCGGCGGCGGTGACCTGCACGGCGTGGCCCATCTGGCGGTAGCGATCGTCATGCCGGGCGACGCGCTCGGCGTCCCACTGCTCCTCGGCGAACTCCATCCCGGCGCTCGGGATGTCGGTGGACATGCGCGACTTCATCCAGGCGTATCCGGCGACGCGCTCCGGCGGTGTCGGCAGCATCCATCGCACGACCCGATATCCGTCGGCGTGCGACTGCGCCTCGTCTCGGAGATCGCGAAGCCGTGCCAGCGCCGCATCGTCGAAGACGAACTCACTCACACGCACGACCTGTTCGAGTCGGTGGCCCTGCGCGAGGAGGAAGCGCGCGATGTGATCATGGGGGACGCTGCCGAACCCGTTCGGCGCTGCGAGCGTGGCACCCGACGAGTGAGGCTGTTCCGCCCAGAGCTGCACGACGGATCGTCCGAGCGCGCGGACCTCTGTCTCCAGCACGGCGGCGATGGCCTGACCGAGACCGTGGCCCCAGTGTTCGCGCAGAAGCGCGATCGTCCAGTACACGGTGCGGGAACCGTCGTCCTGCGGCACGTTGAGTGCGACGCATCCGATGGTCTCGCCTGCGCGCCTGACCGACCACTGACGGCGGATCGCGTCCGCGTCGCTGCGCAGCATCGGCAGCAGCTCGCCGGGTGTGCGGGCGTCGTCGTCACGCCCGGTGGTCTCGATGATCGTCCGGTTTCGGACATCCGCATACTCGCGGAACGCTCCGGCGTCCGCTGCATCCGCCCGTGCCGGAAGCACGAGCGGATGCAGGGTCGCACCGTCGCGGAGAGCAATGCTCATCATGGATCCTTCGCGTCAGCGCAGCTGACGCTGCAGGTCGTAGGTGAGCAGTGCCTGAGTCTCGCCGGGTGTGAGGGCCCCGTGTCCGAAGAGCACCGGGGCTTGTCCGTCGAGAGAACTCACTCGCCGACGTGACCGGCCGTGACGCTGCTGCGCACGCAGCAGAAGCCACAGGCCGAGGCGGAGTGAGAGCCGATCCGCGAGCGCGAGTTCGCGCCGGTCGGATGGGACGGTGATCGAGAGGACCGTCTGGTCCTGCGTATCGGGCGGGTGGGCGGTGCTGCGGGGCAGCGTGAGCGTGTTCACGAGTGTCTCTTTCGGAGTCGTCGGTGTGCAGATGACGTGCGGAAGGCACGGATGCGCATGAAGCGCGAGCGGATCGCAGGATGCGGGTGGCGCTGAGGGCGCCGGGAACGGAGACGCGGGACGCGTCGGTGGAGCTCAGAGGAGCTGATCGGTGATCAGGAGACCTGCCGATGGCGGGAGCGATGCGGCGGAGACCGCCCGCGAAGGGCGGGAGTCCTCGCGCCGGACTGCTAAGCGACCGCGTCGAGACGGAAGCTGGAGCCGGTTACCGAGAAGACGGTGAGGCGCGCGTGGGCGCGATACGCGATGGGGCCTGTGGCCTGCGTACGAACTGTCATGGTAATCATCGGTAACCTCCTTTCACAGCGATCCGAGCAGTCACGCTAGCGAAGGTCTGGTGTGTTCGTCAAGCATCGATCGGCGAGTCCGGTACCGTGAAGTCGTGATCCGACCTCGAACCGCGGTGCCCCCATGCATCTGAAGAGCCTGACGCTCAAGGGATTCAAGTCGTTCGCACAACCGACCAGCTTCGTCTTCGAGCCCGGTGTCACGTGCATCGTCGGTCCGAACGGATCGGGCAAGTCCAATGTCGTCGATGCGCTCGCCTGGGTGATGGGGGAGCAGGGGGCGAAGACGTTGCGCGGCGGCAAGATGGAGGACGTCATCTTCGCCGGCACGTCGACACGCGGGCCACTCGGCCGGGCCGAGGTGCAGCTCACGATCGACAACAGCGACGGTGCGCTGCCGATCGAATACGCCGAGGTGACGATCAGCCGCACCCTCTTTCGCAACGGGTCCAGCGAGTACGCGATCAACGGTGAGAACTGCCGGCTGCTCGACGTGCAGGAACTCCTGAGCGATTCCGGACTCGGGCGCGAGATGCACGTCATCGTCGGCCAGGGGCGGCTCGACACCGTGCTGCAGGCGTCTCCCGAGGACCGTCGCGGATTCATCGAAGAAGCGGCGGGCATCCTCAAGCACCGGCGGCGCAAGGAGAAGACGCTCCGCAAGCTCGATGCGATGGAAGCGAATCTCACGCGGCTCAGCGACCTCGCCGGGGAGATCAGGCGTCAGCTCAAACCGCTGGGGCGCCAGGCGGAGATCGCACGGGAGGCGCAGACCATCGCCGCCGTGGTCAGGGACGCGAAAGCGCGGCTGTACGCCGACGATGTGGTGGCGTTGCGAACGGCCCTGGCAGATCACACCCGCACCGAGAACGAGCGACATACCGAGCGTCTCGTGCTGTCGGATCAGGCGGAGGTGGTGCGGGCGAGCATCGCCCGCCTCGAGCAGGACCAGAATTCCGTCGCCGTCGATCAGGCGCGAAGCGTCGCCTTCGGCCTCGAGCAGGTGCAGGAGCGGATGCGCGGACTGTTCACCCTCGCCAATCAGCGCCTCGCTCTGCTCGGTTCCGAGGAGGACGATGCGGCGGTCACGGCCGTCACCGTGACGCAGAGCACCATCGACGATGCCAAGGCTGAGATCATCGAGATCTCCGCCGGCCTCGGCGATGCGCAGGATGCGGCTGCCGCGGCGAGCCGGGAGGTGATGAACGCCAGAGCAGAACTCGACACTCTCGATGTGGACATCGCCGAGCAGAGCGCCCTCGTCTCGGAGTACGACATGCGTCTGAGTACGCTCCGGGGCACGGCGGATGCCGCAGCGTCAGCACTCGCTGCCGTGCGAGGCGCGGTGCTGCGGCAGCAGAACGCACTCGACGCCGCGGACAGCCGCCGACGGGAGGCCGCCGATGCACTCGAGAGCATCGAGGACGCGGAGGCCCCCGAGGGTACCGCCGCGGAGCATGCGGCGGCGTATGAGAGCGCCCAGCGGGCAGCGACGGCCGCCGAAGCGGAACGCGAGACGCTGCGGGAGCGCCTGCATGCCGCCGAACGTGAAGTCGATGCACTCACCGCGAAGGCCGCAGCTCTCGGGAGCGCCCTGGCGATCTCCGGTGGTGCGGCCGAGCTCGTCGAGGCCCGTCGACCCGGCGTGCGCGGGCTCGTCGGCGACGCCGTGCAGGTGCGGCCGGGGTTCGAGGCC
The DNA here is from genome assembly GCF_031179285.1 of Microbacterium sp. Taxonomy (GTDB): domain Bacteria; phylum Actinomycetota; class Actinomycetes; order Actinomycetales; family Microbacteriaceae; genus Microbacterium. Next base: position 209,380 of record NZ_JAPSHY010000001.1, read on the forward strand.
GCGGTGGCGGCGGTGCTCGGACCGCTGGCTGAGGGGGTGCTCGTGGAGACGGCATCCGACGCATTCGACCTCGCCGTAGAGGCGAGGGGCGTGGTGGACTTCGTGGTCGCAGATGCCGCGCGTCCGGATATCTCGCTGCCGCGACCGGCAGGGGTCACCGCCGCCGTCGACACCGTCACCGCACCCGACGGCGTACTGGGAGTTCTGTCGCACGTGCTCATCGCCGACGATCTCGACACCGCGCGTGCGGCGCGCCTCGCCCTCGACGCCGCGCGCGACGACACCACGACCATCGTGACGGTGGCGGGCGACGTCATCACGGCGCAGACGCTGCGAACCGGATCCGGCGGTGAGCGCTCACGGCTGGAACTCGCGGCCGAGCGTGATGCGGCCACCGAGCGCCTCGCCGAGGTGCAGGTCGTCGTCGATTCGCTGCGCGAAGCTCGCGAGGACGCGAACGAGGCGGTCGAGACCACCAGGCGCAACGCCAAAGACGCCCTGCGCGCACTCCGCGAGCATGATGCGGCTCTTGCCAGCCACGCCGAGCAGGTCAACCGGATCACGGTGCGTCATGAGGCCGCCGTGGCCGAGTGCGAGCGGCTCGAGTCAGGACTGGCGCAGGCTCAGGCGGCCGTCGCGGACGCCGAACGCAAGGCGGAGCAGGCGAAAGCCGAGCTCGACGACGCGATTGCAGCCCCGAGGCCGGTGCTCGACGCGTCCGCGCGCGACGGGCTGCTCGAGGCGCTCGAGGTCGCCAGGGAGGGAGAGGTTCGCGCGAGGCTCGAGATCGAGACGCTCCGGGAACGGGTGCGCGCCGCCCAGGCGCGCGTCGTGACTCTCGAACGGCAGCGCGAGCAGGAACGAGAGGCCGCGGCAGAGGCCGCGCGACGCGCGGTGATCCGCCGTGCTCAGCGTGAAGCCGCGGCGGGTGTGACCCAGGAGCTGCCGAGGATCCTCGACTCGCTGGACCGCTCCGTGACGGAGGCTCGTGTGGCTCTCGCCGAGGCGGAGTCAGCGCGTTCGGCCCAGAACGAGGAACTCACCGCGTTGCGTTCGCAGGAGACATCGCTGAGGGAACGGCTGGCGGGCCTCACGGAGAGTGTCCATGGGCTGGAGCTGCAGATCCACGAGAAGAAACTGCACTTGACGAGCCTGCTCGATCGGGTGGCATCCGAGCTCGCCCTCGACGAGGACATTCTCGTGGCGGAATACGGACCCGATCAGTTGGTGCCTCGCGACCCCCACACGGCTGCTGCCGACGGCGAGAGAGGCGCGGAAGACACCGCGATCCCGTTCGACCGGCGCATCCAGGAGCGGCGGCTCGCAGAGGCGGAGCGCAAGCTCGCGCAGCTCGGGCGCGTGAACCCGCTCGCGCTGGAGGAGTTCGCGGCTCTCGAGCAGCGGCATGCGTTCCTCACCGAACAGCTCGCCGATCTCACCCAGACCCGGCAGGATCTGCTCACGATCATTGCCGACCTCGACGAGCGGATGCAGACGATCTTCGCCGACGCGTTCGAGGACACCAGACGAGCCTTCGGCGAGGTCTTCCCGCTGCTCTTCCCCGGCGGTGCCGGCAGCATCTCTCTCACCGACCCCGACAACATGCTGACCACAGGGATCGACGTCGCCGTCCGGCCGGTGGGCAAGAAGATCGAACGGCTCTCGCTGCTCTCGGGTGGCGAACGATCCCTCGCCGCCGTGGCTCTCCTGGTCGCCATCTTCAAGGCCCGGCCGAGCCCGTTCTACATTCTCGACGAGGTCGAAGCCGCCCTCGACGATGCGAACCTCGGTCGATTGCTGACGGTGTTTGAGCAGCTGAGAGAGAGTTCGCAGCTGCTCATCATCACCCACCAGAAGCGCACCATGGAGATCGCCGACGCTCTGTACGGCGTCTCGATGCGGCAGGACGGCGTCTCGGCGGTGGTCGGCCAACGCGTCGGTGATCGCGCCGCGGCCAGCTGAACCGCGCGCGCACGTCGGGTGGCGCGACGAGCCTGCATCGCGGGGCATCGGGCGGCACGTAGGCTGGTGCCATGGCGGAGAAGTCCTGGTCCCTCGGCCGCGCGCTGCGCGGCATGTTCGTCAAGCCCACCATCGACGAGACGACGTGGGAGGACCTCGAGACGGCGCTGATCACCGCTGACTTCGGACCCGACATCAGCGAGCGCGTCGTGGAGGAGCTGCGGGCGAAGGTCGACCGGTATCGCACGACCGATCCCAAAGACCTCCAGCGGATGCTGCGCGAGACGCTCGAGGAGCATTTCGCGAAGTTCGACACGACGCTGAAGCTCACCGAGCGCCCGGCGGTCGTTCTCGTCGTCGGGGTGAACGGCGTGGGCAAGACGACGACGATCGGGAAGTTCACGAAGTTCCTGCGCGGTTATCAGCGCAGCGTCGTCGTCGGTGCGGCGGACACCTTCCGCGCGGCCGCCGTCGACCAGCTCGCCACCTGGGCGCAGCGGGGCGGGGCGGCCATCGTCCGCCCCCAGCAGGAGGGGCAGGATCCGGCATCCGTCGCCTATCAGACCATCGAATACGCGCAGCGCGAGGGCATCGAGATCGCGATCATCGACACGGCGGGACGCCTTCACACCAAGGGTGGACTGATGGACGAGCTGTCCAAGATCCGCCGTGTCATCGAGAAGCAGGCGCCCATCAGCGAGGTGCTGCTGGTTCTGGACGCGACGACGGGTCAGAACGGCGTGATGCAGGCGCAGGCCTTCCTCGAGCACGCCGGGGTGACAGGACTCGTGCTCACCAAGCTCGACGGGTCCGCAAAAGGCGGCTTCGTGCTGGCCGTGCAGGAGCGCACCGGCATCCCCGTGAAGCTGCTCGGGCAGGGTGAGGGGATCGACGATCTCACCGGTTTCACCCCGCACGTTTTCGTGTCCAACCTCGTCGGATGACGACAGGGCTATCGCGCCCCTCGAAAGGCTGGTTTCATAGCGTTATGGCGATCGAACACGACTACTTCGGGCTCCTGTCGTCGGGCCCCGACGGCTCGATCTTCTGGTCGGAGACCGTGGAGCTCGGTGACCAGTCGGTCACGGTCGACCTCACCGCCCCGGATCAGGATGACGTCTCTCCTGACGCGCTCGATATCGCCGCATCACTCATCGCCGGCTTGGAGAGCGTGGATGCCACCGCGCGTCGCGGCATGCTCTCCGAAGTCGACGATCGCACCAGCGAGGTGACCGAGTACATCCTGCAGCAGCAGGAGGTCTACGGTGATGACCTGCCCGAGGTCCTCGTCGACGTCTCGGGCGACCCGGCCGTCGACATCATCCGGTCGCTGCGGCTCATGAGCATGACGATCCTCGCCGACGAGCACGGCGGCTCGGAGCCGTTCGCCGTCCTCGAGTACGCGCTCGACGCCGACTCCACCGACGACGTCCTGCTGGTGAACCTGGGATCCGACGGCAGCGTGCAGTCGGTGATGAGCGCCGACTGACCCGGGTCAGACCGCCTGCGCGAAACCGAGGTCAGCGCCCTCAGCGATATGAGCGAGGTGAGCAGGGATCGGACGCCCCTTCGACGCCATCGACTGCGCCCACAGGCGTCCCGCCCGGTACGACGAACGAACCAGCGGGCCGGCGAGGACGCCGAGGAATCCGATCCGCTCGGCCTCTTCCTTGAACTCGACGAACTCGGCGGGCTTGACCCAGCGCGCGACGGGAAGGTGCCGCGGCGTCGGGCGAAGGTACTGCGTGATGGTGATGATGTCGCAGCCGGCCTCGTGCAGGTCGTTGAGCGCCTGGATGACCTCTTCCGGCTCCTCGCCCATGCCGAGGATGAGGTTCGACTTGGTGATGAGCCCCGCCTGATGCCCCTGCGTGATCACGCTCAGTGAACGCTCGTAGGTGAACGCCGGGCGGATCCGCTTGAAGATGCGCGGAACGGTCTCGACGTTGTGCGCGAACACCTCGGGTCGCGCGTCGAAGATCTGACCGAGGAACGCAGGGTCGGCGTTGTGCTCGTTGGCGAGCAGCTCGACGCCGGTGTTGGGGTTGAGTTCGTGGATCTTGCGCACCGTCTCAGCGTTGAGCCAGGCGCCCGTGTCAGGCAGGTCGTCGCGCGCGACGCTCGTGACCGTGGCGTAGCGCAGATTCATACGGGCCACGCTCTCGGCGACGCGGCGCGGTTCGTCGATGTCGTACGCGTCCGGCTTGCCGGTGTCGATCTGGCAGAAGTCGCAGCGTCTCGTGCACTGCGATCCACCGATGAGGAATGTCGCCTCGCGGTCCTCCCAGCACTCGAAGATGTTGGGACACCCCGCCTCCTGGCACACCGTGTGCAGATCCTCGCTCTTGACGAGTGAGTGAAGCGCCGTGTACTCCGGTCCCATCTTGGCCTTCGTCTTGATCCACTCGGGTTTGCGCTCGATGGGGGTCTCGGCGTTGCGAACCTCGAGGCGCAGGAGCCTGCGTCCTTCGGGAGCAGCGGTCATGCGGGAACTCCTCTGTATTCGGCGGACGCGTACTCATCGGTGAAAGCGTCGATGACGCCGGCCAGGATGTCGGTGGGGCCGATGTCAGCGCCGATGATCTCGCTGACGGTCGTGACTCCGGCATCCGTGATCCCGCACGGGATGATGCCGCGGAATCCGGCGAGAGAGTTGTTGCAGTTGATCGCGAAGCCGTGCATGGTCACGCCCTGCTGCACGCGCACGCCGATCGCGGCGACCTTGTCTTCGGAGAGCGGGCGCCGCACCCACACGCCGCTGCGCCCCTCGACCTGATAGCCGTCGACGCCCAATGGCTGAAGCACCTCGATGAGCACTCGTTCGAGTCGGCGCACATGGGCGACGACGTCCATCGGCTCGGGGAGACGCACGATGGGATATCCCACCAGCTGACCGGGCCCGTGCCAGGTGATCTTGCCGCCGCGGTCGACATCGATCACCGGCGTGCCGTCGTGCGGGCGCTCCTGAGGCTCGGTGCGCTTGCCTGCCGTGTAGACGGCCTCGTGCTCGAGAAGGATCAGCGTGTCGGCGCGTGTGCCCGCGACCACGTCGGCGTGTACGCGTCGCTGAAGGCCCCAGCCGTCGCCGTACGGGACGAACTGCGGCGCGAGGCCGGCGTTGAGGATGTCGAGCATGCTCGGGAGCCCGCTTTCATCGATTAGTTGGATGCAGTCTAACAATACATCTCGCAGTCCGAGGTCGTGCGGAGCGCGCCGCGCGGTAGCGTGAAGGGATGGTCGGAGAATCGCGCGCGGGACGCCCCAAAGTGTCATCGAGGGAGACGTTGGCGGAGGCCGCCTGCGAACTGTTCCTCGAGCGGGGCTACGATGCGACCTCAGTCGCGGACATCACGCAACGCGCCGGGGTGAGCCGCTCGAGCTTCTTCAACTACTTCTCCTCGAAGAGCGATGTGCTCTGGTCCGGACTGGACGAGCGCATCGGCCGGGCGATCGACGCTCTGGCCGCACTCGGGACGGAGGCGGCAGGCGACGACGTCCGCGGCATCCTGCTCCTGATCGTCCGTGACTTCACCCCGGATGCTCTCGCCCTGGCGCTGCGCAACGCGGCTGCGATGGGGCTCGAGGGGGAGTTGGTGCGAGACACGGGGCTGCGCCACGCCCGCCTGTCCTCGGCTGTCGCAGAGGCCGCGCGCGCGTCCGGTATCGATGTGATCCGCGCCGACATCCTCGGGGCGGCGCACGCGGCCGCCGTGCTGTCGTCGCTGCGGGTCTGGGCGGAGCAGGGGGCGGGGCAGGTTTCCGTGGAATCCGTGCTGCGCGACGCCCTCGGCACGATCCACGATCTTCCCTGGGCGATCTGAGCTCGGTCGCCACCAGCGCGCGGGAGCAGCTGCGAGCAGCGCTGAGCGTGGAGGCTCCGCTCGCGTAAGATTGTGGGCACCATGGCTACCTTTGGCACGCTCTCCGATCGGCTCACCGAGACCTTCCGCAATCTGCGCACGAAGGGAAAGCTCACCGCCGCCGACGTCGACGGCACGGTGCGCGAGATCCGCCGGGCCCTGCTCGACGCCGACGTCGCCCTCGTCGTGGTGAAGGAGTTCACCGCGAAGGTGCGCGAGCGCGCCCTCGGTGACGAGGTGAACAAGGCGCTCAATCCCGCGCAGCAGGTCGTGCAGATCGTCAACGAGGAGCTCGTCAAGATCCTCGGCGGCGAGCAGCGCCGACTGCGGTTCGCCAAGACAGCCCCGACGGTCATCATGCTCGCCGGTCTTCAGGGATCGGGAAAGACGACGTTCGCCGGCAAGCTCGCCAAGCAGCTCGAGGGGGAGGGGCACACCCCTCTTCTCGTCGCCGCCGACCTGCAGCGACCCAACGCCGTCAACCAGCTTCAGGTGGTCGCAGAGCAGGCGGGTGCCACCGTCTTCGCCCCGGAGCCCGGCAACGGCGTCGGCGACCCGGTCAAGGTCTCGCGAGACGGCGTCGAGCACGCGCGTCGCCAGCAGCACGACGTAGTGATCATCGACACCGCGGGGCGCCTCGGCGTCGACGCCGAACTGATGAAGCAGGCGGCCGACATCCGCAAGGCCGTCGATCCGGACGAGGTCCTGTTCGTCATCGACGCGATGATCGGTCAGGATGCCGTCAACACGGCCAAGGCGTTCCAGGAGGGCGTCGACTTCACCGGTGTCGTCCTCTCCAAGCTCGACGGCGACGCACGTGGTGGCGCGGCACTGTCGGTGGCCTCCGTCACCGGCCGACCGATCATCTTCGCGTCGACCGGCGAGCGTCTCGAGGACCTCGAGCCCTTCCACCCCGACCGCATGGCGAGCCGCATCCTCGACCTCGGCGACATCCTCACCCTCATCGAGCAGGCGCAGCAGGCGTTCGATGAGGAAGAGGCCACGAAGATGGCCGAGAAGCTCGCGACCGAGGCCTTCACACTCGAGGACTTCCTCGACCAGCTTCAGCAGATGAAGAAGATGGGGTCGATGAAGAAGATGCTCGGGATGCTTCCCGGCATGGGGCAGATGAAGCAGCAGCTCGAGGACTTCGACGACCGCGAGATCGACCGCACCGAAGCGATCATCCGCTCGATGACGCCGTCGGAGCGGCGGAACCCGAAACTGCTCAACGGATCGCGTCGACTGCGCATCGCCCGCGGATCGGGCATGACGGTCACCGACGTCAACCAGCTGGTGCAGCGCTTCGAGCAGGCGGCGAAGATGATGAAGACGGTCGCCCGTGGCGGCACGCCGAACATCCCCGGCATGGGACCCGTCCCTGGCATGGGACGCCCCGGTGCGTCGACGAAGCGCAGCAAGGGCAAGAAGGGCAAGTCCTCCGGCGCCTCCCGTTCCGGCAACCCCGCGAAGAGGGCCGCCGAGAACGCCGGCCTCGCCACGTCGGGCCAGCCCACGGGCTCGGGATTCGGTCTGGGCGGACAGAAGGCACCGACGGAGGCCGACCTCGCCGAGCTCCAGAAGCTCTTCGGCAAGGGCTGATCTCCCGAGCCCAGCGCGGAACACAGGCTCCGTCGCGGTGCTTGCCAATGATGTTTTCTGACGCGACGACGGTGTCGCGCACGGCGGCCGATCGATCTGCCGGAGTTGCGGTACCGTGGGGCGGCTGCGAGTTCGGGCCCGAGAATTCCTCCTGCCGACGATCGCTGAGAGAGAGCATGGCGTGGGATTCCTGAAATTCGGAAAGAAGAAGTCGGCGCAAGAATTCGACCCCGACCTCGACGACCTGACGATCGAGGAAGCGGATCTCGTCCGTCGGTTGTTCGCAGAACTGTGGCCGGCGTCCGAGGGCGTCATCACGCTGCATGGGGAGTACGCGCTGAGCTCTTCCGGAACTCAATTCGGGCTGTACAACTTGTCACGTGCGGTGAAGCTCGAACCACAGCAGAACTGGTCACAGGTCGTCGAGCGGCACATCTCGGGGCTTCTGAGCCGCAGCTCCGCAACCAAGGACGAAGACCTGTCCGACGAAGAGGTCCTGGCGCTCGTGAAAGCACGCCTCATTCCGAGCACGTACCTGCCCCAGGGTCACCGCGGCGCGTTCACGTATCGGCGGACGATCGCCAACGGTCTCGAGGCCATTCTCATGCTCGACTATCCGGAGACCACCACCGCCATTCCTGATGCGATCGTGAGCCGGTTCGATGCAGGCCACCTCTGGGAGACGGCGATCGCCGCCGTATCGGCCGAGCCGCTCGGAGAGATCCAGACGGTGGATGTCGGATCCGGTCCTTTCGCCATCGCGATCACCGATTCGTTGTTCATGGCGAGCCGAGTTCTCGATCTCCCCGCACTCTTGACCCGAGCAGGGATGCCGTCGGCGACGCATGGAGTGCTCTTCGCGGTGCCCTCGCGTCATCACCTGGCCTTCCACGTCGTGGAGAGTCCGGGCGCGATCCACATCGCCCGTGACATGTCCCTGTTCGCTCAGAGTGCCTTCGGTCAGGGTGTCGGCGAAATCTCGCCGGACGTCTTCTACTGGAGTGATGCCGGCTACGAACAGGTCACGTCGCTGGACATCGACGGCAGACTCAACGTCGACGGCACCGGCGCCTTCTTCTCTGCCGTCAATGCCTTCTGAAAATCCTCGCGAGGAATGAGAACGGGCCCGGGGGAATCCCCCGGGCCCGCATTCACCTCGTCAGATCACTTCACGTCCTCGTCGACCCAGTCCATCGACTTGGTGACGGCCTTGCGCCACAACCGCAGCTGGCGGTCGCGCTCGGCGTCGTCCATCGACGGCTCCCAACGGCGATCCTCCTGCCAGTTGGCGGACAGGTCGTCGAGGCCGCCCCAGAAGCCGACCGCGAGACCCGCAGCGTACGCGGCACCCAGCGCGGTCGTCTCCGCGACGACCGGTCGGACCACGGGAACCCCGAGGACATCGGCCTGGAACTGCATGAGCGCGTCGTTGGCGACCATACCGCCGTCGACCTTGAGCTCCGTGAGATCCACGCCTGCATCCGCGTTCACCGCGTCGAGCACGTCGCGTGTCTGGAAGGCGACGGCCTCGAGGGCCGCGCGCGCGAGGTGGTTCTTGTTCGCGTAGCGGGTGAGGCCGACGATCGCGCCACGGGCGTCTGGGCGCCAGTAGGGTGCGAACAGACCCGAGAACGCCGGGACGATGTAGACCCCACCGTTGTCCTCGACCTGCTCGGCCAGCTTCTCGACCTCGGGGGCCGAGCCGATGATGCCGAGCTGGTCGCGGAGCCATTGGATGAGCGACCCGGTGACGGCGATGGAACCCTCGAGGGCGTAGTGCGTCGGACCGTCGCCGAGCTTGTAGCCCACGGTCGTGAGCAGCCCGTTCTTCGAGCGGACGATCTCCTCGCCCGTGTTGAAGATCAGGAAGCAGCCGGTTCCGTAGGTGTTCTTGCTTTCACCCGTGTTGAACGCCGCCTGACCGAACGTCGCCGCCTGCTGGTCGCCGAGGATGCCGGCGATCGGCGTCTCGCGCAGCAGAGAGGAGCTCTCCGCCTTGCCGTAGACCTCGGAGGACGAGCGGATCTCCGGCATCATCGAGCGCGGCACGCCGAACGCCTCGAGGATGTCGTCGCGCCACTCCAGCGTCTCGAGGTCCATGAACATCGTGCGAGACGCGTTGGTCACGTCGGTGGCGTGGATGCCGCCGTCGACGCCGCCGGTGAGGTTCCACAGCACCCAGCAGTCGGTGGTGCCGAACAGCAGATCGCCGGCCTCGGCCTTCTCGCGCGCGCCGTCGACGTTCTCGAGGATCCACGTGATCTTCGTTCCCGAGAAGTACGTCGCCAGCGGCAGGCCGACGACGTCCTTGAAGCGGTCGCCTCCGCCGTCCGCAGAGAGACGGTCGACGATCTCCTGCGTGCGGGTGTCCTGCCAGACGATCGCGTTGTACACCGGCTTTCCGGTGGTCTTGTCCCAGACCACCGCGGTCTCGCGCTGGTTGGTGATCCCGACGGCGGCGATGTCGTGGCGGGTGAGATCGGCACGGCTCAGCGCCAGTCCGATCACCTCCTGCACGTTGCGCCAGATCTCGGCGGGATCGTGCTCGACCCAGCCGGCTCTCGGCAGGATCTGCTCGTGCTCCTTCTGCCCGGACTCGACGATGCTGCCCTTCTTGTCGAAGATGATCGCGCGACTGGACGTCGTTCCCTGATCGATGGCGATGATGTAGTCAGCCATGGTGGTTCTCCTTTGAATCGGGTCAGGCGAGGTGCAGCAGGACGGATGCCGCGAGGGCAGCGAGTGCGCCACCGATGAGGGGGCCGACGACCGGCACCCAGGAGTACGACCAGTCGCTCGAACCCTTGCCCTGGATCGGGAGGATCGCGTGGGCGATGCGGGGTCCGAGGTCACGTGCCGGGTTGATCGCGTAGCCGGTGGGACCACCGAGCGAGGCGCCGATACCGACGACGAGCAGAGCGACCGGAAGGGCGGTGAGCGGTCCGAGGCCTCCGGGGACTCCGACTTCGATGTCACCGTAGTCGGCGAAGGCGAGGATCACGAAGACCAGCACGAAGGTGCCGATGACCTCGGTGGCGAGATTCCATCCGTAGGAGCGGATCGCGGGACCCGTGGAGAACACGCCGAGCTTGTTGGCGGGATCAGGCTCCTCGTCGAAGTGCTGCTTGTAGGCGACCCAGACGACGACCGCACCGATGATCGCACCGAGCAGCTCTGCGCCGGTGGCTACCAGGAACATCGGGAAGTCGATCGTCCCTGCGACCAGCAGACCGATGCCGACCGCGGGGTTCAGGATCGCGCCCGAGTACGCCGAGACGAGGACACCGGCGAACACCGCGAGTCCCCACCCCCAGTTGACCATCAGGAAGCCGCCGCCGAAGCCCTTGTTCTTCGCCAGAGCGACGTTGGCGACGACGCCGCAACCGAGCAGGATGAGCATCGCCGTGCCCACCAGTTCCGACAGGAAGTAGAGACCGAGATTGACATCAGCCATGTCTTCATTGACCTTTCTTACGTGTCACGGCCCCTCTGCCGTGCCACCGGGTTGGAAAAACGTCGCGAGGAGGGCGACGGTCGTATCCCTCGTCAGCCGCGGGTGCGGGACGAGAGAACGAGTCCATGTCGTTCGTTGAGCAGCCGCCGCGTCTGGTCGAGTTCGGCGTCGAGGCGAGCACGGTCCCAGCCTAGGAGCGGAGCCATCGCTTCGGCCACATCGTCGAGCACTTCGCTTGTCGCGTTGCCGAGGAAGGCGATGCTGGTGCGGCGCATGACGACATCCTCGAGGCGGGCCACCATCTCGTTCTCGACCATCCATGCCAGTTCCCTGGTCGACAGATCACCGTCGGCCAGCGGGGCGTCCTCGCCCTGAGAGATGAAGGCCCACACGTCGGCCGCCCTGGTGCCGTACCGGGCGAGGAGCCTGCCGGCGCGTTCGCCGGCGCCCGTGAGGTTCTCCTCGATCCAGATCCGGCGTGCCTTGGTCGTTCGCGGGAAGTCGCGGCCACCGCCGATCGGAGCGCCGGCGGTCGACACTCTCCGCGTGCGGTCGAGCAGTCCGAGCACGACGTTCGCGAGGGATTCGCCGAGGGCGCGGAACGTTGTCCACTTGCCGCCGACGAGGCTCACCAGCGGCACGTCACCCTTCTCGTCGACTTCGATGCGGTAATCGCGGGAGACGAATCCGGGAGCGGTGTCCTCATGGCGGGGGAGCGGGCGGATGCCGGAGAAGCGGAAGACGATCTGCTCGCGTGACACGTCGATCTGCGGGAACACATGGTGGATGAGATCGAAGAAGTAGTCGACCTCCTCCTCCGTGCACACCGCGATCTCGCCCGGGTCGGCGTCGATGTCGGTGGTGCCGACCAGGACCCTGCCCTTGAGGGGATAGATGAGCACGATCCGCCCGTCGGAGTGCTCGAAGAAGATCTCCCTGCCGCGCGTCGCGTCGAGGAGTTCGGGGTGGTCGAGCACGATGTGCGATCCCTTGGTGCCGCCCATGTAGCGGGTGTCGACGCCGAGCGCACCATTGGTGAGGTCGGTCCACGGGCCCGAGGCATTGACGACGACGTCGGCGGCGACAGTGAACTCCGTGCCGCTCTCGCGATCGCGCAGGACGACCTTGTCGCCGTCGCGGGCGATCGCCTCGACGTAGTTGAGAGCGTGGGCACCGGCGTGTGCGGCCCGGCCATCCTGGAGCACGTCCAGGGCGAGCCGCTCAGGATCGTGCATCGACGCGTCGTAGTACGTGGCCGTGTATTTGATGTTCGGATCGAGATCAGGAAGCTCTGCGAGGGAGCGCTTCTTGCCGAGGAACCGGTGGCGGGGCACGGTGCCGCCGTCGCGGGAGAACGTGTCATAGATCATCAGGCCGACCTTGATCAGGAAGGCACCGCGTTCCTGGGGCTTGCCGCTCTTGTGCGTGAGGAAGCGCAGCGGCGCCGCGAGGATGCCGGAGAAGGTCGAATAGATCGGGATGGTGGTCTCGAGAGGCTTGACGTAGTGGGGCGCGATCCGCAGGAGACCGTTGCGTTCCTGCACGGATTCGCGGACGAGCCGGAACTCGCCGTTCTCGAGATAGCGGATGCCGCCATGGATCATGTGGCTGGAGGCCGCAGACGTGCCGGATGCGAAGTCGCCGCGTTCGACCAGGACGACGTCGATTCCCTGCAGTGCCAGATCGCGGAACGTCGAGATCCCGTTGATTCCTCCGCCGATGACCAGGACCGACGTGCGCCCCGATTCGCGAACCTCGCGCACCTCGGTGCGCTCCTTCGATGAGTGTGTCGACTCGATCACCCTCGACCTCTCTTCCATACTTGCGAACCAGCATCGACCCGCGCGACTATTGCGCGCAAGCTCACTGCACATATGTGCAAAGATCGGCGTGAAGGAGGTCGTCATGGTCGACTCGGACGCGAGACCACGTGAGGCCAAGCTGATCGCGGCGCTCACCGCGGCACAGCTCTACTACATGCAGGACAAGACGATGGAGGTGATCGCGCAGGAATTGGGAACGTCGCGGTCGTCGGTCTCACGCCTCTTGAGCTTCGCGCGGGAGAGCGGACTGGTCGACATCCGCATCAACTCGCCGCTCGAACGGCTCGGCATGCTCGAGCAGCGGATCAGGGATCGGTTCCGTGTCTCGGCGCACGTGGTGCCCATGCCGGAGATCGTCAGTGAGATGGAGCGACTCGAGCGCGTCGCCCTCACCGCCGGTCGGCTCCTGTCGCAGTTCGTCGACTCGAACATGATCATCGGCGTTGCCTGGGGGTCCACGATCAGCGCCGTCAGCCGCGGGCTGACGCAGAAGGAGACGCACAACACCACGTTCGTGCAGCTCAACGGGGCCGGGAACACGCAGACGAGCGGTGTGGAGTACTCCAGCGACATCCTGCAGCGCTTCGGCAGTGCCTTCGGCGCTCAGGTGCAGCAGTTCCCCGTGCCGGCGTTCTTCGATGATCCGTCGACGCGCGAGGCCATGTGGCGCGAGCGCAGTACGCTGCGGGTGCTCGATCTGCAATCGAAGATGGACATCGCGGTGTTCAGCCTCGGGTCCCCGGCCGCCGAGGTGCCCAGTCGCGTGTACGTCGGCGGCTATCTCGGACGCGAGGACTACCGGAGCCTCCGTGAGGACCGAGCGATCGGGGACGTCGCTACGGTGTTCTTCCGCGCCGACGGCACCTGGAAGGACATCCGTGTCAACGCGCGGGCAACAGGGCCGGGGCTCGATCGGCTGCGTAGAGTGCCGCGCCGGGTGTGCGTCGTCTCCGGCATTCCGAAGCTCGTCAGCCTCCGAGCGGCGATCGCCGCCGAGCTGATCACCGATGTCGTGCTGGACGAGGGTCTGGCTCGTCAGCTTCTCGAGGAGGGCTGAGCGCGCCTCAGGCCCCCGAGCGTGCGTCGTCGACGGACGACTCCGGGCCGGACCGGAACTCCCGGATCAGGTGCTGCACGACCATGCCGAGATCCCCGTGGGACGCGTCTGCGACAGCCAGCTGCCTGGCGTAGCTCGCGCCGGAATCGAGCGTCGTGGCGATGCTCCCGAACTCTCGTGCGCAGCCGAGGGCCGCCGCGACCGGCGCAAGTTCGGAGAGGATCTCGTTCAGGTGCTCCCGCACCGGAAGCTGGGCGCCCTCGGCATTCACGATGATCCGGGCGTCGAGCCCGTACCGGGCCGCACGCCATTTGTTCTCGCGGTGGTACCAGGAGGGGAGCTGCGGGAGCGGGATCCCCTCGTCGAGGTTGCGGGAGAAGTGTTCGACGAGCACCTGAACGAGCGCGGCGACGGCTGCCAGTTCCGGCAGCGTCGACATCCCGTCGCAGGCACGAACCTCGATGGTTCCCCACCGAGGCGCCGGGCGGATGTCCCACCGCACCTCGGTCGCGTCTGCGATCACGCCGGTGCGCACCATGTCGTCGAGGTACGTCTCGAACTGCGACCAGTCCTGCAGCGGCCAGGGAAGCCCTGCCGTCGGCAGCTGCTGGAAGACGAGCGCACGATTGGACGCGTATCCGGTGCGCTCACCGGCCCAGAACGGGCTCGAGGCGGCCAGAGACTGGAGGTGCGGAAGGAATCCGGTGAGGGCATTGATGATCGGGAACACCTTGCGATGATCCTCCACGCCGACATGCACATGGATGCCCCAGATCATCATGTTGCGCCCCCACCACTGGGTGCGCTCGATCAGCGTGTGATACCGGGTCTTGTCGCTGACCTGCTGGTCGTACCACTGCGCGAAGGGGTGGCTCCCCGCGGAGAGCAGCTCGATGCCGGCGGGATCGGTGGCCGCCCTGACGGCGGTGATCGCCTGGGCGATGTCGTCGATGGCGTGGGCCACGGTCTCGCCGACCCCGCTGGTGACCTCGATCGTGTTCGTGAGCAGCTCGCCGGTGACGGTGTGGCGCTCACTCTCGCTCTCCTGCTCGAGCGCGGCGAGCAGCTCCGGCGCACGACCGACGAGGTCACCGGTCGCCGGATCGGCGAGCATGATCTCCCATTCCACGCCGACGGTGGACCGGGCGGAGGGAGCGAACTCGAGTTTCACTCGCACAGTCTGGCACGCACGCGCCGCGATGCCGCAAGGCCGTTGTCGCCGCGTTTCGTCCTGGCGCGTGCATCTGGCAGAATAGAGGGTCGGACGACGTGCTCGACCCTCTAATCCAGCTCGCGTCCTCCATATTTGAGCTTCCGCCGGGTGTGCACCCCACTCTCCAGGCGATCGGTTCGTTTCCTTCCACACAATTCAGGAGAATCGTGGCTGTCAAGATTCGTCTCAAGCGCCTGGGCAAGATCCGTGCGCCCTACTACCGCATCGTCGTCGCCGACTCGCGCACCAAGCGCGACGGTCGTGTGATCGAAGAGATCGGCAAGTACCACCCCACCGAGGAGCCCTCCTTCATCGAGGTCGACTCCGAGCGTGCGCAGTACTGGCTCTCCGTCGGCGCTCAGCCGACTGAGCAGGTCGCCGCGATCCTCAAGATCACCGGTGACTGGGGCACGTTCAAGGGCGACGCCGACGCGAAGTCCACCCTCAAGGTGGCCGAGCCCAAGCCCGCGTTCGAGCCCGACACGAAGAAGAAGTCCGTCGTGAAGCCGAAGGCGGAGAAGAAGGAGGCTCCCGCAGAGGAGGCCCCCGCCACGGCCGACGCGGAGGCCGCTGAGGCTCCCGCAGCCGACGCCGAGTAATCGTCGTGCTCGCCGCCGCGCTCGAACACATCGTCAAGGGGATCGTCGATCACCCGGACGATGTCCAGATCCACGCATCCACATCGCCACGAGGCGACCTTCTCGAGGTGCGCGTGCACCCCGACGATCGTGGGCGCGTGATCGGGCGCGGCGGCCGCACCGCGAAGGCATTGCGCACGCTCATCTCCGCTCTGGCCGATGGGCGTCGCGTGCGCGTCGATGTCGCGGACGACTGACGTGGTGCCGAAAGAACGAAATCAGGGCAAGAATCAGCTGCGAGTCGGCCGTCTCGTCAAGGCACACGGGCTGAAGGGCGCGCTCAAGCTCGAGCTGTACACCGACAATCCCGAACGGCGTTTCGTGCCCGGGGCCGAGTTCACGTTGCAGGTGCCGGAGGCATCTCCGTGGCACGGCAAGAAGATCGCCGTTCGCGAGTATCGCGTGATGAACGGCAACCCCGTCGTCTTCTTCGACGATGTGGATGACCGTTCGGCGGCCGAGAGCCTCGTCCGTGCGATCCTCTGGATCGATCAGGATGTCGACGAGGTCGAGGACGACGCCTGGTTCGACCACCAGCTGGTCGGCCTCGACGTCGTGCGGGGCGAGAGCGTCGTCGGACGCGTCGTGCGCGTCGAGCATTTCCCCGCGCAGGATCTCCTCATCGTGAATCCGGTGTCGCCCGTCGGCACCGAGCGCGAAGTCATGGTCCCGTTCGTGCAGGCGATCGTCCCCACCGTCGATGTCGCGGCCGGCCGCGTGATCGTCACGCCTCCGCCCGGACTCTTCGAGGAGCTTCCCGAGAGTGATGACGCATCGTCGGACACCTCGGATCCCGAAGCCTCCGCGTGACCGCTGATACGGTGCAGCCGTGCGCATAGACGTCCTCTCCATCTTCCCGTCGTACTTCGACGGCCTCGCGCTCTCCTTGCTCGGCAAGGCGCAGGATGCCGGCATCCTCGACCTGCGGGTGCGGGACCTTCGGGAGTGGACGAGCGACCGTCACCGCACCGTCGACGACACACCGTACGGCGGTGGCGCCGGAATGGTCATGAAGCCGGAGCCGTGGGGACTCGCACTCGACGAGGTCACCGAAGGCTCCGAGCGGCCGACGGTGATCTTCCCCTCGCCGGCCGGGGAGCTCTTCACCCAGGCGACGGCGCGGGAGCTGTCGGCGCGCGAACACCTCGTCTTCGGCTGCGGCCGCTACGAGGGCATCGACGAACGGGTGTTCGAGTACGCGGCCACACTCGGCGATGTGAGGCTGATCAGCCTCGGCGACTATGTGCTCAACGGGGGAGAGGTCGCCACCATGGCGATGATCGAGGCCATCGGCCGGCTCATTCCCGGTGTGGTCGGCAATCCCGAGAGCCTCGTCGAGGAGTCCCACGAGGACGGGTTGCTCGAGTACCCCTCGTACACCAAACCGTCCGTCTGGCGGGAGCGAGAGGTGCCCGCCGTCCTCCTCAGTGGAAATCACGGTGCCATCGCGTCGTGGCGACGGGAGCAGCAGATCGAGCGGACTCGACGTCGGCGCCCCGACCTTCTGCCGCCTGAGGCCGGAGATCACCCGCACTCCTAGGTGCGGCATCCGATCCGCGTCTG
This sequence comes from Microbacterium sp., assembly GCF_031179285.1. Taxonomy (GTDB): domain Bacteria; phylum Actinomycetota; class Actinomycetes; order Actinomycetales; family Microbacteriaceae; genus Microbacterium. Next base: position 226,552 of record NZ_JAPSHY010000001.1, read on the forward strand.
CTGATCTAGAGCAGCCGTTCGACCCCGTGATCGATCTCGAAGATCACGTTCTGCGGATGCCGCAGCGCCAGTGCTTGCGCCGGGCTGAGACCGCGGAGCTCCGCGCGCAGCATCCGCCCGATCATCTCGTGCGAGACGAGCAGCGGAGCGCCGGTCGATGACCATCCGCAGCTGCTGAGCGCCTTGCGCGCCCGGCCCCTCGCCTGCGCATAGCTCTCACCGCCCGGGAACGCCCAGCCGTAGCGATTGGCCGCGCGCTCCTCACGCGCACCGGGGAAGGCGAGATCGATCTCGTCCCACGTCATCCCCGCCATCGCGCCATGATCCACCTCGGCGAGCTCGGGAATCTCGATGAGCTCGGCGCCCAGGCGCTCGGCGATGATCTCGGCGGTGCGCAGGGCGCGCCCGAGCGGACTCGAGCAGATGGTGCTGATCCCGGCGGAAACCAGGCTCTCGGCCATCGCCTCGGCCTGAGCGACGCCCTCCTCGGTGAGAGGCGAGTCGAGCTGGCCCTGAAGTCTGTGCTCGAGGTTCCACACCGTCTGACCGTGCCGCGCGAGGTACACGCGATCCGGAACGTGGCGGTCCTGCGGGATCATGGACTCAGAATGACACACGGCGGACGCGCTCGTCTCGTCGGCTTGCACGGCCGCCGCTGGTAGCGTCTGGGAGATGATCGACGGTGTGCCGCACGCATGAGGATATGGTCGCTCCACCCCCGCTACCTCGACAGGCAGGGCCTGGTCGCGTGCTGGCGAGAGGCGCTGCTCGCGCAAGCCGTGCTGGCCGGTCGCACGCGCGGCTACACGCGTCATCCGCAGCTCGAGCGCTTCCGCACACACCCTCATCCCGTCGACGCGATCTGCGCCTATCTCGAGAGCGTCGCCGTCGAGGCCGACGCGCGAGGGTACCGCTTCGATCGCGCTCGCATACGGCTCTCCGGGGCGGCTGCGGAGATCATCGAGGTCACCGAGGGGCAGCTCGTGCTCGAGTGGAGCCATCTCATGGCGAAGCTCACCGACCGGAGCCCCAAGGACGCCGCACGCTGGTCGCACCTCGCCATGCCCGAGCCGCATCCGCTGTTCCGGGCCGTCCCTGGGCCTGTCGCCGCGTGGGAGCGCGCCGGTGCGGTGGAAGAGTCGTGAAGGATCAGTTCACGCCGAGGAACGAGCGGTCGGTGAGAATGATCGGTCCGTCCTCGGTGATCGCGATCGTGTGCTCGGAATGCGCGCCGCGCGAACCGTCGACACTGCGCAGGGTCCAGCCGTCAGGATCGGTGATCAGTTCGTCGGTCGTGGCGAGGAACCACGGTTCGAGCGCGAGGACCAGGCCCGCCCGCAGCGGGAACCCGCGGCCGGCACGGCCGTCGTTGGCGACATGGGGGTCGCCGTGCATGGTGCGCCCGACGCCGTGTCCACCGAAGTCCGTGTTGATCGAGTAGCCCTCGGCGTGCGCGACGGCGGCGATGGCCGCCGAGATGTCGCCAATCCTGTTGCCGACGACCGAGCTCGCGATGGCCTCTTCGAGCGCACGCTCGGTGGTGTCGATGAGACGCAGATCCTCATCACGAGGGGAACCGACGATGAAGGAGACCGCGGAATCCGCGACCCAGCCGTCGACGGCGACAGCGAAATCGAGAGTGACGAGGTCGCCGTCGCGGAGCACATAGTCGTGGGGGAGCCCGTGGAGCACCGCATCGTTCACCGAGGTGCAGATCACCTTGCCGAACGGACTCGCACCGAACGAGGGGTGATAGTCGATGTAACACGACTCCGCACCCGCCTTGCGGATCATGTCATGCGCTCGGCGGTCGATTGCCAGGAGGTTGGTGCCCACCTTCGTCTCGTCGCGCAGCGTCGCCAGAGTCTCGGCGACGAAGCGCCCGGCCGCGCGCATCTCGTCGATCTCGGCAGGGGTGCGCAGTTCGATCATCAGGTGTCCTCTCGTCTCACCCATTCTCCCCGATCCTCACGCCCCGGTTGACCGGAAGCTCTCAGCGAAATCCCGCTTCGCCGCGACCCGCGCGGCGTAGCATCGCGGTATGTGGTTGCGCGAGGGTTTCTTCCGCTGGCTTCTTCCGGCGGCGTTCCTGCTGCCGCTGTGGCTGCTGATCGGCTGGGGCGTGACCGGTGCCGGCGGGTGGGCTTTCCTGCTGCTGATCATCGCGATGCCCTCCGTCTTCGTCGGGCAGCTCCTGCTCACCCTCCTCGTGCGGTCCCGCCCGTCCGTCCGCGCCAGCCGCGCGGTGTCGTGGTGGGATGTGGCGGGGTTCACGCTCTGGCACGGCCTCACGATCGCGATCGGGTTCTTTCCCCAGCAGTGGTTCGGCCTCCTGCTCGCGGGTGCGATCGCCACCGGGCTTGCGATGTTCTGGCTGATGCTCTGGCAATTGTGGAGCGAAGCCAAGGGCGGGGGTGGCACCGTGAGGTTCTTCGCCAGGACGGCGACGGCTTCATCCGTCGATGCACGGTCGCGGGTCGCGACAGACGACGAGGTGTTCATCATCCGCGAGAAGCCGGGCGCCGACGGCTGATCGCTGTTTTGGCCGTTCGCCGGATCCGTGACAGAATGGACCGTTGTGCCGTGACCGGCTCTGCCTCAGGGGAGCCCGCGGACGCGCTTGCGCCGTACGGCACGCTCTCATCCTTATTCCTTCCAGCATCATGCATCCGACCTGTGGCGAGTGCAGAGAGAGACGATCATGCAGATCCTCGACGCCGTGGACGCGGCATCCCTCCGTTCGGACATCCCGGTCTTCAACCCCGGTGACACCGTCAACGTGCACGTGAACATCACCGAGGGCAACCGCTCTCGTATCCAGATCTTCAAGGGCGTCGTCATCGGCCGCCAGGGAGACGGCGTGCGCGAGACGTTCACCGTCCGCAAGATCAGCTTCCAGGTCGGCGTCGAGCGCACCTTCCCGGTCCACTCGCCGGTGATCGACCACATCGAGGTCGTCACCCGCGGTGACGTGCGCCGCGCGAAGCTCTACTACCTGCGCGAGCTCCGCGGCAAGAAGGCGAAGATCAAGGAGAAGCGCGACAACTGACGCGCAGCCTTTCCAGAGCACCCCGGGACACGATGTCCCGGGGTGCTCTGTCTTCCCCGACGTATGCGACCCTTGTAAGTGCCGTCTTCAAGCGGTGCTCCACTGGTGAAGGAACCTGATGACGACTGACTCCGCTCCCGCGACCGCATCGAGACGGCGTCGAGGGGCTCTCGTCTTCCTGCGCGATGTCGTCGTGATCATCGTGATCGCAGCGCTGGTGTCGTTCCTCGTCAAGACTTTCGTCGTCCGCTCGTTCTACATCCCCTCTGCCTCGATGGAGCGAACGCTGCTCGTCAACGACCGCATCCTCGTCGACGAGTTGACCCCGCGATGGGCGGGATATGAGCGCGGCGACGTCGTGGTGTTCAAGGATCCGGGCGGCTGGCTGCCCGTTCAGCCGCAGACGCCGGCCCGCCCTCCTCTGGTCGAGGCGGTCGACTGGGTGCTGACGTTCGTCGGCCTGTCGACCTCGGACGCGCAGGATCACCTTGTGAAGCGACTGGTCGGATTGCCGGGGGACCACGTCGTCTGCTGCAACGCGCTGGGGCAGATCACGGTGAACGGTGCGCCGATCGACGAGCTCGACTACCTGAACCTGCCGGCCGGTGACACTGCGGCGTCGAACGATCCCTTCGACGTCGTGGTGCCGGAAGACTCCCTCTGGCTGATGGGTGACAACCGCGATCGCTCGAGGGACTCGCGCGCGCACCAGGAGTTGCCCAGCGGCGGATTCGTGCCATTGGACAACGTCGTGGGCAAGGCGTTCTTCACCACCTGGCCGCTCAACCGGCTGGGACCGATCGATGGCCATCACGACAGTTTCAACGGAGTGCCGGATTCGGAATGACCGTCGTCGCCCCCAAGCTCACCCTGGAGCGCTCCCTGCTGAAGGAGTGCGACCTGCTGATCTCGCTCGACGAGGTGGGACGCGGCGCATTGGCCGGTCCCGTCGCCGTCGGCGCCGCGGTGATGGATGCCGCGGGGGCACGGCGTCGTGTTCCCCCGGGCCTCCGCGACTCGAAGCTCGTCACGGAGAAGCGACGGCCCGAACTCGCCGTGCGCGCCGCTGCGTGGGTGCAGGCGTCGGCCGTCGGCTGGGCGAGCGCGGCGGAGGTCGACGCTGTCGGCATCATGCGGGCGCTGGGGCTCGCCGCGTCGCGCGCACTGCAGGGCGTGGTCGCGGAGGGGGCGGCACTGAGCGATGCGCTCGTGATCCTCGACGGCAACTACGACTACGTCTCCTCGGTGCACCCCGAGCCGCTCCGAGTGAGACCCGTGATCAAGGCCGATCGGGACTGTGCGTCGGTATCGGCCGCATCTGTGATCGCGAAAGTCGCCAGGGACGCGTATATGACCGAGCTGCATGACGGTCATCCGTCGTACCAGTGGAATCGCAACAAGGGGTATGCGAGCCCTGAGCACAGGGATGCGATCAGGGCCATGGGACTCTCGCCGCACCACCGCTCGTCCTGGGCGATCACGGATGCTCCGACCCTGTTCTGAGGCATCGTTCGCGCTGGCGGGGCGGCCAGCCTCCTAGGATGGAGTCATCATGGATGAGGAAGCCTTCGACGACTACGACCGCGAGCTCGAGCTGGCACTGTTCCGCGAGTACCGCGATGTCGTGTCGCAGTTCCAATACGTCGTCGAGACCGAGCGAAGGTTCTACCTCGCCAACGAGGTGAATGTCGTTCGTCGCGACACCGAGCACGACTTCTACTTCGAGATCTCCATGACCGACGTCTGGGTGTGGGACATCTACCGGGCCGACCGTTTCGTGAAGGCGGTGCGGGTGCTCACCTTCAAGGACGTCAACGTCGAGGAGCTCCAGCGCCGCGAGTTCGAACTGCCGCAGGAGCTCTCCCTCGACGGCGAGTGACACCGTCGTCCGATTCGCGCGCCGCTCCTGCACCGGACGCGCTCGGATCCGAGTCATCCCCGGATCGCGTCATCCCGGCCCGGGAACGCCCGCGCGGGCGGCCATGCTGGGCACATGGCAGCGAAGGACGACCTCGGACGCGCGGGGGAAGAACGTGCGGTGCAGCACCTGACGAGTCGGGGATACCGCGTTCTGGACCGCAACTGGCGCTGCGCGCAGGGTGAACTCGACATCGTCGCCCGTGAGGGCGATGCCCTCTGCTTCATCGAGGTGAAGACGCGCCGGGGGAACGGCTTCGGGCATCCTTTCGACGCCGTCGACGAACGAAAGCGTCGAAGGCTGTGGCGACTGGCGTTCGCCTGGGTGAGCACGCACCACGAGACGGCGTCCGGTCCGATGCGCATCGACGTCATCGGCATCATCGGTCCTGATCCCGCCACCGGCACCCTCGAGCACCTGGTGGACCTGCGATGAAGACCGCTCGCACCTGGGCCGTCGCGATGACCGGCGTCGACGGCCACCTGGTGGAGATCGAGGCGGACGTGTCGAATCAGACACCGGAGTTCAAGATCATCGGCTTGCCGGACAAAGCGCTGGGAGAGGCCGCGCAGCGCGTGCACAACGCCTGCAAGAATGCGCAGCTCGAGCTGCCGCGGCAGCGGCTCACGGTGAATCTGTCACCGGCGAGTCTTCCGAAGCACGGGTCGGGGTTCGATCTGGGCATCGCTGTCGCAGCCGTTGCGACGCGGGGGGTGCTCGAATCCGCCTCGATCGCGCGCACCGTCCATATCGGCGAACTCGGTCTCGACGGCCGGCTCCGCCCGGTTCCGGGCGTGCTGCCCGCCGTGTTCGCGGCTGCTCGCGCCGGGTTCGCGCACGTGTTCGTGCCAATCGCCAACAAGGCGGAGGCTCAGCTCGTGCCGGGCATCGAGGTCCACGGGGTCTCCACGCTCGGCGAGGTGGCTCGCTGGCACGGAGCCGATGTCGAAGTGGCGGAGGTCGTGCCGGTGCCGGCTGCGCCGGCGCCCGAACACGCAGCGGAGGTGCCGGACCTGGCTGATGTCGTCGGTCAGGAGGAGGCGGTGGATGCACTGCTCGCCGCTGCCGCAGGCGGTCACCATCTGCTGATGAGCGGACCGCCGGGCGCGGGCAAGACCATGCTGGCACAGCGGATGCCGGGAATCCTGCCGGCGCTGACCGAGGAGGCAGCGCTGGAAGTGGCCTCGATCCGTTCGCTCTCCGGCGATTCCGTGACGGTGATCGACACCCTTCCTCCGTTGGAGGCGCCGCATCACAGCGCGTCGGTCGCGGCGCTCGTGGGCGGCGGCTCGCGTGCGGCCCGCCCCGGGTCCATCGTGCGAGCGCACCGGGGAATCCTCTTCCTCGATGAGGCGGCCGAGTTCTCCCGCGTCGCGCTGGACGCGCTCCGACAGCCTTTGGAATCGGGGCGCATCGAGATCCACCGTTCCGGGTTCACGGCGAGCTTTCCTGCCAGGTTCCAGCTGGTGCTCGCGACGAACCCGTGTCCCTGCGGCAACTACGGCGTGCGGGGAGCGGAGTGCGTCTGCCCGCCGATGGCGATCCGCCGGTACTCGTCGCGCCTGTCCGGTCCGTTGCGAGACCGGATCGACATCGAGCTGCAGGTGGCTCGGGTGGCTGCGGCTCGCGCCACCTCGGGCGAGAGATCCGCACGTGACAGCGCTGCGGCGCGCGAACAGGTGTCCCACGCACGACAGCGATCGTCTCGCCGGTGGGCCGAGACCCCGTGGCGGTTGAACGCCGAGGTTCCCGGCAGCTGGTTGCGCCAGGGTCGGTTCCGTCTGCCGATCCCGGCGAGGGCGCCGCTGGACAGAGCACTCGAGCGCGGGCTGCTGACCCTGCGCGGATACGACCGCGTGCTGCGGCTCGCGTGGACGATGGCCGATCTGGCGGGCATCGATACACCCGGCCGGGATGAGGTCGGCCGCGCGCTGTTTCTGAAGAGAGGAGCAGCCGCATGATGGACGTTCTGCTCGGCGATGCTGAGACGCGCAGGGCGCTCCGTGCGCTCCGGCCGGTCGAGGACTTCGAAGGTGCGCTCGCGCGCGTCGCGTGGAATGTCGTCACCGAGCCGGGCGACGGTGTCGCGGGTGCGCTGATAGCCCAGCTCGGTGCGGAGCAGGCCCTGCGATTCGCGTTCGAGCCGGCGGCTCGAGCCAGCGCCGCCTCCGGATCCCGCCTCGAACCCGCTCCGCCGGTGACCGAGCGCGCGGAGCGGGCACTGGCGGAGGCGAGAGCGCGGTGGCGACCCCGAAGCGATCCCCGAGCGGTGCGGGATGCACTGCGCGGTGCGGCCGATGTCGCCGCTCGGTTGCTGCTCCCGGATGACCCCGAATGGCCCCGGGGGATCGACGACCTCGGCGCACATGCGCCGACCGCACTGTGGGTGCGAGGAGACGTGGCGTTGCTGGGTGCCGCCCGGAGCATCTCCGTCGTGGGGGCCCGCGCGGCGACCGCATACGGCGAGACCGTGGCCGCAGAGCTGGCGGGTGATCTCGCAGGAGACGGCACGGTCGTCGTGTCCGGCGGCGCCTACGGCATCGATGGCGCCGCACATCGGGCAGCACTGGGCGTCGGCGGCAGCACGGTCGCTTTTCTCGCCGGGGGCGTCGACCGGGCCTACCCGGCCGGTCACCAGCAGCTGTTCGGGAGGATCCGGGACTCGGGTGCAGTGGTCAGTGAGCTGCCCTGCGGCGCAGCGCCGACCAAGTGGCGCTTCCTCAGCCGTAACCGATTGATCGCGGCTCTGGGGAGTGCGACGGTCGTCGTGGAAGCCGGCTGGCGCAGCGGATCGCTCAACACCGCAGGTCACGCCGCGGCTCTCGGCAGGCCCCTGGGGGCTGTGCCCGGTCCCATCACCTCCGCTGCCTCCGCGGGGTGCCACCGGCTGATGCGCGAGTACGACGCGAGGTGCGTGACATCGGCCGCGGAGGTTCGAGAACTGATGGGGGAGAGCACTGCGCCAATGGAGCAAGAGGATCGGGAGAACCCGGAACGGCTTCGCATGCTCGATGCGCTCAGCTCGCGCGCCGCACGAGACGTGGGCGAGCTGGCGCGACGAGCCGGCTTCTCCGTGGAGCAGGCCTCTGCGATCCTCGGTCTGATGTCTTCGGAAGGGATCGTGGTCCGCGACTCGTCCGGCTGGCGGAGAACGGGCTGATGACGAGAATCTTCGTCACGGCTGCGCCTCGCGTTCGCAAGCGCCGGGGGTACCGCGCCGGTGGCTCCCACGCCGATCAACCCGAGGTGGCGGCAATCGCTTCCACTTCGATCAACCATCGCGGCTCGAGGAGCTGCTGTACAACCACTGTCCGGCAGGAGAGGTGGTCGCCGAGGTGTGCCGCGATGAGATCGACGTTGGCGGGGTCGTCCTCCGCACGGGTCAAGAAGAACCGAAGCATGACGAGGTCGTCGTAGCTCATCCTCGCTGCGCCCAGGACGACGCCGAGGTGCCGCCACACCAGCTCGGCCTGGCCGACGAAGTCCGGTGGCATGGTCACCCCGTCGGCGTCGAAACCATTGAGCCCGCTGATATAGAGCGTGCGGGCATCGGCTGGCACTTCGACGGCGTGAGCGTAGCCGCGGTACGGCGGAAACAACTGGGGCGGATTGTGCGCGCGGAGGTTGCTCATCCGAAAACGTTCGTCCACGGTCTGACCGGAGTGCATGGCATGGCGGTGAGCCTAGCCGGATGTCGTACCTACGGCGAGGCATCCGGTCCGCCGGACGACGCGCCCGGATCGAACGGCGGTGGCTCCCGGCCGACACCTGTTCCGCCGCGGAGTCGCGCGCGGTGAGATACCTTTAGCGTCGTGCCCACCATCATCGACTGTGATCCCGGCATCGATGACGCGATCGCACTCGCGATGGCGCTCGCGGGCAACGAGCTCGATGTTCGCGCCATCACCACCAGTTACGGCAATGTGAGTGTCTCGCAGACCACCACTAACGCGATCCGCGTGCTCGACTGGCTGGGCAGCGACCTTCCCGTTCATGCGGGTGCAAGCCGTTCGCTGCTGGGTCCCGCTATCGATGCCGCCGTGTATCACGGCGCGACAGGTCTCGAGGCACCGGACTTGGGAAAGCCCTCCCGTCTGCCCGACAGCACCGCTGCAATCCGCTTCCTCATCGACGCCCTCTCTTCCGGAGGCGACAAGATCACGATCGTGGCGCTCGGGCCCCTGACGAACATCGCCTTGGCGCTGCGGATCGAGCCGTCGATTGCGGATGGGATCGAACGGATCGTCATCATGGGCGGCAGCACCGACTATGGCAATGACAGCCCGGCGGCCGAATTCAACTTCCTCGCGGATCCGCATGCAGCCCAGATCGTGCTCGATTCAGGGCTGCCGATCTCGTTGTTCGGGCTCAACGTCACGCATAGACTCATCGCCACCCCGGAGCGGCTCGGGCGATTGCGCGCGATCGGAACAAGCACGAGCAGAATCACAGCCGACATGATCGCGTACTTCGAGGCGGTCTACGTCCAGCGCTACGGCTTCGCCGGTGCAGCACTGCACGACCCGTGCACGATCGCCTATCTCCTCGAGCCGTCGATGTTCGACATGCGTCCAATGCGGGTCGACGTGGACACCTCGTCCGGGCTGAGTCTCGGCCGAGCGGTCTATGACGTGTGGGGTATAGCGGGAGCGGCCCCCAACGCCGAGGTTGCAGTCGACGTCGATCCGGAAGCCTTCTTCGACCTGCTCGACGCTCGCATCGCGGCATATCCGTCTCGCAGCTCCTGATCCCGCAGCCTCACTACCGCCGCGATGGATCGCCATGGCGGCGAGGCTACGGGTGTCCCGTGAGGTGCGCGGCATGCTGGACGTATGAAGCTCTCGGCAGCGGCTGCGGCGTTCACCACGCACCTCACCGAGGTGCGCCGGCTGTCGCCGGCGACGGTTCGCGCCTATCGCGCCGACCTGCGGGACCTGGTCGAGTGTACGGACGACGCCGACCTCGACGCGGTCGATCTCGAAACCCTGCGTGACTGGCTATGGCGAGCCACGCAGCGCGGCGACGCCCGCGCCACCTTGGCACGTCGTGCGGCGGCGGCTCGTGGATTCTTCTCCTGGGCGAAGGACGAAGAGCTGATCGGCAACGACCCGAGCCTCCGCCTCATCGCACCGAAACGAGGCCGGAGCCTGCCTGCCGTCGCCTCCCAGGAGGGTATGCGGACGCTGCTGGATGCGAAAGGCCGCGCTGCAGCGGACGGAGATCCGATCGCCGTCCGGGACCACGCCGTGCTCGAGCTGCTCTACGGATCGGGCATGCGAGTGTCCGAGCTCTGCGGGCTGGACCTCGACGACCTCGATCTGGATCGCGCTACGGCCAAGGTACTGGGGAAGGGCTCGAAGGAACGCGTCGTTCCTTTCGGGTTGCCGGCGAGGGACGCTGTCGCCGCGTATACGACACGGGCTCGTCATTCGCTGGCCGCACGGGCGGCCCGCCCGACGCCGGCTGTGTTTCTCGGCGCGCGGGGCGCGCGACTCGGCCCTCGTTCGGTGTACTCGCTCGTCGCTGATGCCCTCGGCCCGATCATCGGTTCGGACACGGTCGGCCCACATGCCCTGCGGCATTCCGCGGCGACACATCTGCTCGACGGCGGAGCTGATCTGCGTGCGGTGCAGGAGATCCTCGGGCACGCGAGCCTCGGCACCACGCAGATCTACACGCACGTGTCGGCGGAGCGGCTCACCGCGACCTATCGCCTCGCGCATCCGCGGGCCTGAGCTCTCGATCACCGGGGAGTCACAGCGCAGCGCAGCACGGCAGCAACACGGCACGCGGCACGCCGCCGAACAACAGCATCGGATTGATGTAGTCACCGTCGAGCCGCACGCCGAGGTGGAGGGTTCCGGGCCGAGCGTGGCCGCCGACATCGACGGTGCCGATCTCATCACCGGCCGCGACGATGGCGCCCGGGTTGAGCGTTGACACCAGGGGCTCGAAAGTCGTGACCAGCCCGGATCCGTGGTCGATGGTGAGCAGCTGCCGATCGACGACCGCCCCGCGGAAGGCGACGATGCCGTCGGCAGGGGAGCGGACGACCTCTCCCGGCGTTGCGGCGATATCGATTCCACGATGGCCCGCCCCGTACTCGTGAGCCGGCGCGCGGAAGGGCACGATCACTTCACGCGTCACCACCGGCCACGCCCACGAGGGAAGCCCGTCCTCCGGGTCTTCATCCTCACCGGCGGCGGGCGCCGGCAGCAGGAGAAGCATGATCACGGCCAAGGCGATCGCGGTCCGTCGTCGGTTTTGAGCTCGCATCGGTCCATCCTCCGCGGCGGGTCACACCGGGCGAAGCCCCCACCCCGCGGAGGGCGGAGAATCCGCGCGCACGCTGATCTGTGCAGGGATGGAGTCCCGGCGGCATCCTGTATGCTGGGGGAGCACCTCGGTATCGAGGTGACTACGCGTGCCCAGAGCGACTTCGGTCGTGGCATCCACTCCCACAGGTCCTGCTCCTCGAGCGGGCGGGTGTGCGCCGGGTACCAGGAAGTCCGATCAGCAGATCGGCAGACAACCTCAACGGCGCAGATCGCGCCAGAACCAGGAGACGACCATGGCTGTGGTCACCATCCGCCAGCTGCTCGACAGCGGCGTTCACTTCGGACACCAGACCCGCCGGTGGAACCCGAAAGTCAAGCGCTTCATCCTCACCGAGCGCAGCGGCATCCACATCATCGACCTGCAGCAGTCGCTCGGCTACATCGACAAGGCCTACGACTTCGTCAAGGAGACCGTCGCGCACGGCGGCACGATCCTCTTCGTCGGCACCAAGAAGCAGGCGCAGGAGATCCTCGCAGAGCAGGCGACCCGCGTCGGCCAGCCGTTCGTGAACCAGCGCTGGCTCGGTGGACTCCTCACCAACTTCCAGACGATCTCCAAGCGTCTCGCGCGCATGAAGGAGCTCGAGGAGCTCGACTACGAGGTCCCGGCGAACAGCGGCTTCACCAAGAAGGAGCTCCTGCTGAAGAAGCGCGAGCTCGACAAGCTGCACAAGTCGCTCGGCGGCATCCGCAACCTCACCAAGACGCCTTCGGCGATCTGGGTCGTCGACGCCAAGCGCGAGCACCTCGCCATCGACGAGGCCAAGAAGCTCGGCATCCCGGTGATCGGCATCCTCGACACCAACGCCGACCCGGACGACTTCCAGTACCCGATCCCGGGCAACGACGACGCGATCCGCTCCGTCTCGCTGCTCACCCGCATCATCGCGGACGCCGCGGCCGAGGGCCTGCAGCAGAAGCACAACCCCGAATCGGGTGACGCCGAGCCGCTGGCCGAGTGGGAGAAGGAGCTGCTCGAGGTTCCCGCCGACGGCACCGAGGCCGAGACTCCGGCCGCCGAGGCGGAGACCCCCGCCACCGAGGCTGACGCCCCCGCCACCGAGGCTGACGCCCCCGCCGCTGACGCTGACGCCGAGGCTCCGGCCGCTGACGTCGAGGCTGCTGACGCTGACGCCGAGGCTCCGGCCGCTGACGTCGAGGCTGCTGACGCTGACGCTCCGGCCGCTGAGACCGAGGCTCCCGCCGAGGCTGAGGCGCCGGCCGCCGCAGACGCCAAGTAATCCCCGCGAACACCTCGCACACTCACATCACGAAGCAAGGAGCCACCACACATGGCCAACTTCACCATCGCCGACCTCAAGGCGCTGCGTGAGCAGCTCGGCACGGGAATGGTCGACACCAAGAAGGCGCTCGAGGAGGCCGACGGAGAC
>NZ_JAPSHY010000042.1 GCF_031179285.1 Microbacterium sp.
ACGACCCGGCGGTCGCAGTAGCGGTAGTCGTCGAAGACGGCGGCGGACAGGGACAATCCGGATCCGGCGACTCCATCGCCGCTCCGATTGCGAAGAAGGTCATAGAGGCGGTGCTGGGCAGATGAGGCCGACGCAGGGTGTGTCGTTCGGTGGTCGCTACGAGCTGCAGTCGCGGATCGCGATCGGTGGCATGGGCGAGGTGTGGGAGGCGACGGATCACGTCATCGGACGTACCGTCGCCATCAAGATCCTCAAAGACGAATACATGGGGGACCCCGGATTCCTCGAGCGATTCCGCGCGGAGGCGCGCCACGCCGCTCTCGTCAACCACGAGGGCATCGCCAGCGTGTTCGACTACGGCGAGGAGAACGGCAGCGCCTACCTCGTCATGGAGCTCGTCCCCGGTGAAGCGCTCTCGACGATTCTCGAACGCGACGGTGCGCTGAGCGCAGACAAGACGCTCGACATCGTCGCCCAGACGGCATCCGCACTGCAGGCCGCCCACGCCGCCGGCCTCGTGCACCGTGACATCAAGCCGGGCAACCTGCTGATCACCCCCGACGGTCGCGTCAAGATCACCGACTTCGGTATCGCCCGCATCGCCGACCAGGTGCCGCTGACTGCGACCGGTCAGGTGATGGGAACCGTGCAGTACCTGTCGCCGGAGCAGGCGTCGGGGCACCCGGCGTCTCCAGCGACCGACACCTATTCTCTCGGCATCGTGGCGTACGAATGCCTGGCGGGCAGGCGTCCGTTCACCGGCGAATCGCAGGTCGCGATCGCGATGGCGCAGATCAACGAGCAGCCTCCGCCGCTGCCTCCGACCGTGCCGATCCCGGTGCAGAACCTCGTCATGGCGATGATCGCCAAGAAGCCCGCGGATCGGCCGTCGTCGTCGGCAACCGTCGCGCGTGCTGCGCAGGCGCTGCGCCGCGGCGATCTGAACTCCGCCGCGATCGCGGTGCCCGCCATCGCCACCGGCGGGATCGCCGGCGATGACGACGCGACCCGGATGCTGACCGGTGTCGTCGGCGCGGATTCCACCCGCATCCTCCCGACCACCGCCTCACTTCCTCTCGAGGATGGCGAGCCGGAACCGGAGAAGAAGAAGAAGCGGAGTCCGTGGACCTGGCCGCTCATCGCGCTGATCGCGCTTCTGCTGATCGTGCTCGGCGGAACGATCTGGGCGCTGACGAACCAGGGCGGCGACCCGAAGGCCGCCCCGACCGAGACGCAGACGGGCGCGAACTCCACGCCGACGCCGCCACCGCCCACGGAGACGACGGCTCCGGAGCCTGAGCTGATCGATGTCGACGCGCTCGGCCTTGTGGGAATGCCGTGCGATGCCGCGATGCAGAAGGCCATCGATGCTGGTCTCCCGGCCGAGTGCGTCGTCGGAAACACGGTCGCCCCGAGTGCCGAGCAGGTAGGTACTGTCGAGACCGTGCAGCCCGGTGGCAACGTCGCCGAGGGTACCGCGATCACTCTCACGACCTTCAAGGAGCAGGTGAAGGTCGGTAAGCCCTCCGGAACCCCGACACTCGCCGGCGAGCCGATATCGGGTCAGGAGATCACCATGAACTGGCCGAGCTTCGAATGCCCGTCCGGCACCGCACCGCGTTCGGCCTTCGAGGTCACGCTCACCAACGCCACATTCGCCGGTGGAAACGCCGGCGAGTCGATCCGCAGCTTCGGCCCGAGCGTCCTGACGACCAAGATCATTCCGGGAACGGCAGGTCAGAGCGTCACAGCGACCTACCGGGTCTTCTGCGGCGAGATGCCCTCCGAGCCTTCGGATTCGATGCCCGGTCGGCTGATCCTTCCCGCTGTTCCTGACGGCGGCGAGGACGCCGGGGGGACCGACGGGTAGCCCCGTAGTCTTGAGAACAGTTTCACCAGCCGTATCAGGGGGTCTCCGTGTCCACAGAGCCACGCGTTCTCGCGGGTAGATACCGCGTCGACGAGCTCATCGGGCACGGCGGCATGGCGAAGGTCTACCGCGGGTACGACCTGACCCTCGGCCGCGATGTCGCCATCAAGATCCTCGACGCCGAGCTCGCGCGCGACACCGCCTTCCGCACCCGTTTCCGGCTGGAGGCGCAGGCGGCGTCACGCATGTCGCATCCGTCGATCGTGCGCGTCTACGACGCCGGTGACGAGGCCGGGGCCGATGCAGGCACGGTCGTGCCGTACATCGTGATGGAACTGGTCACCGGCACGTTGCTGAAGGACATCATCTCGACAGGCCCCGTGCCCGTCGCCGACGCGGTGCGCTACGTCGACGGCATCCTCGAGGCGCTCGACTACTCGCACCGGGCCGGTGTCGTTCACCGTGACATCAAGCCCGGCAACGTCATGGTGACCGAGAAGGGCCAGGTCAAGGTCATGGACTTCGGCATCGCCCGCGCGGTGTCGGACTCCTCCTCGACTGTGGCCGAGACGACGCAGATCCTCGGGACCGCCGCATACTTCTCGCCGGAACAGGCGAAGGGCGAGCCCGTCGACCCCCGCGCCGACCTGTACTCCACCGGTGTGGTGCTCTACGAACTGCTCACCGGCCGGCAGCCCTTCCGTGGCGAGTCGCCCGTCGCCGTGGCCTATCAGCACGTCAGCGAGACGCCGGTGCCGCCGACCGAGGTCAACGAGGACGCCCCCGGCGCGCTCGACCCGATCGTGCTGCGGGCGCTCGCGAAGGACCCCTATCAGCGCTACTCCGACGCCTCGCAGTTCCGCGCAGCTCTGGATGCCGCGACCACCGGTCACGCCCCGAGCCGCAAGCAGCTCGGCGCACTGACCAGCGAGCTGTATGGACCCAGTCCTCGTCAGGCGCAGGAGACGGCGAGGTCGTTGCGCCAGCTGAGCGCGGACACGACCATGACGCGCACGCAGTCCGGCCCGCCCGTGGCCTGGATCTGGGCGGGGGTCGCGCTGCTCGCCGTCCTGCTGGCATCCGTGCTGTTCTGGGTCGTCACGATCAGCATGCGTCCTCCCGACGTCCCGAGTTCCGCCCGCATCGTGCCGGACCTCGTGAATGTGTCGGCCGAGCGCGCGCAGCAGGATCTCGGCAAGCTCGACCTCACCGCGAAGCTGGTGCTGCAGTCGAGTACCGACATCACCGAGGGCAACGTGATCCGCACCGATCCGGAGGCCGGTGTCACTGTGAGCGAGGGCGACGCGATCACGGTGTACGTCTCCACCGGGGTGGAGACGGTCGTCGTGCCGACGCTGGAGGGCATGTCACTGGCCGCCGCGAAGGACGCGCTCGCCGCCGCGGGGCTCGAACTCGGCTCGGTCATCCAGCGCAACGACAAGAGCCTCGCCGCCGACACGGTGATCGAGGCGAGTGAGGCCGCAGACGCCGAGGTCGCCCCCGGCACTGCGGTGAACCTCGTGGTCGCCAGCGGCAAGGTCACGCTCGCCGACGTCAGCGGCTGGACCATGGATGCCGCCACGAAGGCGCTCGAAGACCTCGGCCTCACCCCGACGCCCGTGCCCCTCGGCGACTGCGCGGCGACGGACCCGCCGACGGTGACGTCGATGTCGGTCGCCCCCGGCGACGTCCCGGTGGGCTCGACGGTCGAACTGCGCCACTGCACCGGGTCGTAGAGCGCGCTCGAGACGGGTGGCAATCAGCGCGACAGCGCGTTGAGCGACGTCGAGCGCGCAACGGCCCCGTCGGCTCCACACGACTCGAGCCAGTTCGCGAGCAGGCGATAGCCGCCCTCGGTGAGGACGCTCTCGGGGTGGAACTGCACGCCATGGATGGGCAGCCGCGTGTGTGAGACGCCCATCACCGTGCCGGTCTCGGTCGTGGCGGTCACGGTGAAGTCCTCGGGCAGGTCGTCCGCCGTGACCGCGAGCGAATGGTAGCGGCCGGCAGCGAAGGGCGAGGGGATGCCGGAGAACAGCGCCGATCCGTCATGGATCACCTGCGACACCATGCCGTGCATGAGCTCGGGCGCCTCGCGCACCGCGACCCCGAAGGCCGTGCCGATCACCTGGTGGCCGAGGCACACGCCGAGAAGCGGCATCCGCATCCGCGCGGCGATGCGCACGGCATCCAGCGAGGCTCCAGCGTCGGCCGGAGTCCCGGGTCCTGGCGAGAGCAGGACCCCGTCGAACCCGGGCAGCAGTTGCTCGAGGCCCGTCGCATCGACCGCATCCGCTTCGATCATGTCGACGTCGGCTCCGAGCTCACGCAGGTAGCCGACGAGGGTGTGCACGAAGCTGTCGTGGTTGTCGACCACGAGCACCCAGGTCATTCGAGGTCGACCTCGCCGGGCGTGACGAGTGGGCTGATCCAGGGGAAGACGTAGAAGAAGAGTCCGTAGAGGATCGCTGCGATCGCGATGAGCACGATGAACAGCCGCAGCCACCATGGGCCGGGCAGCAGTCGCCAGATTGCCGCGTACATCAGTCTTCTCTCTCGTGCGTCTGCATGTTCTATACCGAGGGCGCAGCCGGCGGGGGCGGCGGGTCGGTCAGGGCCTTCGGGGGTCCTTCGGCCCGGGGCTGGAAGGCCTCGAAGACCCCGTAGGCGACGATCCGCTCAGCGAGCGAGTAGAGCGGAGAGCAGGCGGTGAGGGTGATGAAACGCTCACCGGTCTGCGATGCCGGGGCCTGGGGCACGTCGAGCAGCACATCGGTGGCACTCGGCTTGACGTACTCGAGCGTGCGGAACCGGTAGGTGTACCAGCCGTCCGGCGTCTCGACGACGATCGCGTCGCCGAGCTGCAACTTGTCGATCTGATTGAGCGGCTTTCCCCAGGTCGTGCGATGGCCGGCCACCGAGAAGTTGCCGACCTCGCCGGGCATCTTCGAGTTCTCGTAGACGCCTATGCCGAGCTTGTCGAGAGTGCGGGCGCGGGTGGTTCCGCCATAGATGCCGAAGTTGTAGTCGGCGCCGAATCGGGGAACGAGCAGACGGCCGAGCAGCTCTGTCTCGGCCGGGGGGGCCGGGATCACGGGTTCGTAGTAGGTCGTTCCGTCGTCAGCCTCGACAAGCGGTGGCGGCTCCGGAGCCGGAGCCTTCGCCCACTCCTGCGAGATCGCTGCCCCCTCTTCGTTCTTCTGGGCGGCGATGATGATGTCGCCGATCCACATCTGCCAGGCGACGAAGAGCAGCACGATGACGCCCGCGGTGAGCAAGAGCTCTCCGAGCACGCTCGTGAACGTCGCGCGCGAGCGAGGGCGGCGGCGACGCGCTCGTCGTGTCTCCGACACGGCGGATGCAGTCATGGCGCGATCATATCCCGCCCAGGTGAGTGACCCCTCCGCTGCCGCCCTCCCGACGCCGAGACTGCACGTGCGCGCCGAGAACGCGACGTTGCGTCACTGTCTCGGCGCGCGAGTGCAGTCTCGCGGTCGACGGGGCTGAGGAATCGAGGTCCGGTGGGTAGAATGTCGGCATGGCACGAGACCGCAAGAACGAAGAACCCGTCGTCGAGCGCGCCGAAGGCGAGGCGGCTCCCAACGCCGTATGGTTCAAGCCGGTGATGATCGGCTTCATGCTGCTGGGTCTCGCGTGGATCCTCGTCTTCTACATCTCGGGCATGGCGTACCCGATCCCGGGCCTCGGCAACTGGAACCTCGGCATCGGCCTCGGCATCGCGCTCATCGGCTTCCTCATGACGACGCGCTGGCGCTGACCAGCGGTTCGAACATCGAAGGCCTCCCGCTCAGCGGGGGGCCTTTCTTCGTGGGGCAGGCGGAGGGATGTTCTCTTCGTTTGCAGAGCGGGGCCCCTCCCGCTTCGCGGGCCCCTCCCGATGCTCACTCCCGAGAACATCCCTCCGCCTGCGGCGCTTGGGGATCGGTCAGATCGAGTTATGCACAGGGTTGTGCACAGGGTGGGGAGAATTACACCGGTGTTATTCACAGGTCCGAAAACTCTGTTAACAACTTCTGATCAGGCGAGAAGGATGAGCGGTGGGACGAAGGCCACCAGCACGACTAGCGCGACGACCAACGTCGCGAGCAGGATGATCTGCCAGGTGCGCTGCTCCCGGCGTCGCGTACGGGTGAGGATCAGGGCGATCAGGGCCCCGACGATCGCCCCGCCGAGGTGGGCCTGCCAGGCGATGCCCCCGACGAAGAATCCGAAGGCGAAGTTGATCCCGAGGATGACGAGGAGCCCCGTGACGTTCGCGCCGATGTGGCGTCCGATGATCAGCAGCGCCGCCATCAGGCCGAAGATCGCGCCGGAGGCGCCAACCGTCAGGCCGCCCGGATCCAATATCGCGACCGCGACCGACCCGCCTAGGCCGCTGATCAGGTACAACGCGAGATAGCGGGCACGACCGAGCATCGGCTCGAGATTTTGCCCCAGCATCCACAGCGCCAGCATGTTCAGGGCGAGATGGATGAAACCGCCGTGCACGAACATCACCGTGAGCAGACGCCAGGGTTCGAACGGGAACGGCAGGATGCTCGGATACAGATAGCGCGCCCCGAACAGGAGCGCCTCGGTGATCTGCGGACCGAGCCCCGGGATGAGCTGCACCAGTCCGATGAACGAGGTCAGCGCGAGCAGCGTATAGGTGACGATCGGCTTGCCGCTGCGAACGGCGGTGAGCGTCCCGCTGCCTCCGCGCCAGCGACGACGCGCCTTACGCTGCGACGGGGTCTCGGACTTGCGCTCCGACTTCATGCATTCGGGGCAGATGACGCCGACGGGCGCCGGGGTCTGGCATTCGGGGCAGATCGTTCGCAGGCACCGCTGACAGAGCACGAAGCTCTGCCGATCCGGATGCCGGTAGCAGAAGTTGTCGCGATTGCTCGCGAACTCAGAGCTCGTCATCCGGATCGGCAGCGCGGTCAGGCCGCGACGATGTCGATCGACTGCAGGACGACGGGCTCGATCGGCCGGTCGCCGGCTGCCGTGGGAACGGCGGCGATGGCGTCGACGACGGCCTTCGATGCGTCATCGGCGACGGCGCCGAAGATCGTGTGCTTGCCCATGAGCCAGGGGGTGGGGTCGGTCGTGATGAAGAACTGCGAGCCGTTCGTGCCCTCGAGCTCGCCCGTGGCAGGGTTGCGGCGCAGGCCCGCGTTCGCCATGGCGAGGATGTAGGGCTCGTCGAAGTTCAGCTCGGCGTTGATCTCGTCGTTGAAGTTGTAGCCGGGGCCGCCGACGCCCTGACCGAGCGGGTCGCCGCCCTGGATCATGAAGTTCGGGATGATGCGGTGGAAGATGACGTCCTTATAGAGAGGACCCTCGCCCGGCTTGCCGGTGGCGGGGTGCGTCCAGTCCTGGGACCCGTCGGCGAGGCCGACGAAGTTCTTGACTGTCTTCGGGGCCTGGTCTCCGAAGAGGTTGATGACGATGTCACCGTGGTTGGTGTGCAGGGTTGCGATGTGGGAAGCATGAGGCATGCCTTCATTCTCGCAGAGCTTCCGAAGAGTTCGCCCGGAGCCGAGGATCGGGGCAAGCTAGCGTGCGCCGTGTGTTTAGGCAAGGGCGCGGGGATTCCCGCCCGACGTACAGCCTCGTCTGGCAAGATGGGGAACCCGTACTCCAATGGACAGGAGAACATCGTGAGCCTCAGCCGCAAGCGGAAGAAGCAACTGCGTCGTCTGCAGAAGGACGCCACTCAGCTCTGGGAGTCGCAGCAGGTGCTCGTCGGTCACGCCGCCGACGTGGCTCGCGAGGCGAGCCACCAGCTGGGCAACCTGGGTCGCGAGCAGGTGCTTCCTGTCGTGCAGGACACCTACCACCGCCGGGTCGCCCCGGTCGTCGACCGCGGAGTGAGGATCGGCAAGCATGTCGTCGACGACAAGGTCGTGCCGATCGTCGGCGGTGTCGTCGGCAGTGCGCTGACCGCGTGGGACGTCGCCAACGCGAAGCGCCTCGGAGTCAAGGCTCCGTCGCCGCGCGGCAACGTGCTGGTTAAGCAGAAGAAGAGCCGCGGTATCGGATCGATCATCGCGATCGTGCTCGGCGTTGCTGCGGCAGCCGGCGTCCTCTACGCCGCATGGCAGACTCTGCGGGCAGACGACGAGCTCTGGGTCGCGGACGACCCGCTCTCCGCGCCTGACGCGTGAGTTCACGCGCAGCCGACGGTGAGGGCGACACGCAGCCCACCACCGCCGAGTGTCATGCGCGGGTGCTGAACGCCGCAGCCGCGCGCGGTCTCGAGATCGAGATCCGCGAACGGCCGCAGGCGCGCACCCTTTTCGAGGCAGCCGAGATTCTCGGCATCGATCCGTCGGGCATCGTCAAGACGCTCGTGGTGAAACGCTCCGATGACACGTACCTTTTCGCCCTGATCCCCGGTGGTCGCTCGATCTCCTGGCCGAAGCTGCGCGCACTGGTCGGCGTGAACAAGCTGCGCCTGCCCGAGCCCGAGCTCGCCCTCGCGGCCACCGGATACGAGCGGGGCACGATCGTCCCGATCGGAAGCACCACGGACTGGCCGATCTTCGCAGACGAGACCATCAGGGGTCGACGCATCGCGATGGGCGCCGGCAGTCACGGCTACAGTCTGTTCGTCGACGCCGACGACCTCATCGCCGCCTACGGCGCGACCGTCGCCGACATCTCGGTGCCCGAGGTTCGCTAACGCAATCCGGCCATGCGCATCGCGATGTCGACGAGTTTGACGCGCTGCAGCTCGGCGACGTCCGGCAGCGTGAACCATCCGGCCATATCGGTGGAACCGTCGGTCTCGAAGCGGAGTTTTCCGCCGGACACCTGAGCCCGGTAGACGATGCGCAGCGTGTGCAGCGGGCTGGCGGCCGTGCCGGCTTCCGGTCTGCGCACGCGCTGGCTCGCGGGGATCACCCGCGAATGGATGCCGAGCAGCTCACCGACCTTCACCGAATAGCCAGTCTCCTCCCGGAGCTCGCGGCGCACGGCGTCTTCGGGCGCTTCACCTGGTTCGAGCCCGCCGCCGGGCATCGTCCAGGCGACACGACGGCCCTCCGTCCAGCGCGCCAGCAGCAGCCGCCCGTCGTCATCGGTGACGACCGCGTACGCCGCGACCCGCATGTCCATGCTCTCACCCTATCCGCCCGGCGAACGCGGCCACCGGCTCAGACGACCAGCGCCCCCGCCAGGTAGGTCGCGCGCACCACGGTCTGGGCGAGTTCCGCCGCCGGCACGGTGACAGGATCGCGATCGACGACGATGAAGTCCGCGAAGAGACCGGGCGTCAGCTCGCCGACTTCGTGCTCACTGAACAGCTGCCAAGCCGCATTCGCGGTCTGCGCGCGGAGCGCCTGCTCCCGCGTCACAGGGGTGCCGGCCGGCATCCGATATCCGTTGCGCGTCGTGCGCGTCTCCGCGACCGCCATGTTCCGGAACGGCTCATTCGGGGTGACCCAGCCGTCGTTGTGGAAGGTGGCCCGGTGACCGGCGGCGAATGCCGCTCCGGCATCCGCCCACGCACCGCCGCGCTCGGGGCCGAAGAGATCGTCGACGAGCACCTCGCCCCAGTAGGTGATGTGATCGACGAAGAGGCTGACGGTCACGCCGATTGCCGCGGCCCGCTCGAACTGGGCGTGAGTCATGGCTCCGCAGTGCTCCAACCGGAAGCGGTGGTCGGCGAGATCCTGCCGGGTGATGATCTCCTCATACACGTCGAGCGTCGCGTCGATCGCACGGTCGCCGTGCGCGTGGCAGGCGAGCTGCCAGCCTCCCGCCGCGTACGGCTCGGCGATGGCGAGGAGTTCACCCGCCGTGTAGTTGGCCTCGCCGATGTGGTCGGGCTCGAGCCCGAGGTTTCTCGTCGCCTGCGTGTCGAGGTAGGGGAACGATGTGGCGATGTTCCCGATCCAGGGCGAGCCATCTGACCAGGTCTTCACCCCGACCTGCCGGAAGAGCGGGTCGGCCGGACCCCGCGCCGCCGCGGTGCCACCCGGGCGTGACATCTCGTACCAGCGCAGCCGGACCGGCAGCGCACCCGAAGTGCGCAGTGCATCGACGAGTGAATTCAACTGAGGGTTCCACGAGAGGTCCGACACGGTGGTGATGCCGCGAGATGCAAGGTCGCACAGATGGGCGGTGAGCAGTCGGGGGAGGTGCTGCTGGGCGTTCGCGAGCATCGGCGCGACGACTCTTTCGACCGCCGCCTCTTCCAGCGCCACCCCGGTGAGATCACCGTTCGCGTCGCGGCCGAAGGAGGCGCCGGCGGGGTCAGGGGTCTGCGTGTCGATGCCGGCGGCGAGCGCGGCAGCGGTGTTGAAGTAGGCAGAGTGCCCGGAGTTGTGGATCACGACCAGCGGCACTGTGCCGGCCAGTTCGTCGAGGAATCGGAGGTCGGGCTCGGGCAATCCGCGTTGCAGCAGTGCATCCCAGCCGTTCGCGAACACCGGCCCGTCGGCATCCGCCACTGCACGCCGGAGCGTGGCGAGTACGCCGTCAGCGTCAGGCACGATCACGGGCCGGATGTCGACGACGAGGTCGGAGAGGAGGATCGATGAGTACGCCGGATGCCCGTGAGGCTCGATCAGCCCCGGCATGACCCACCCGTCGACGGCGACCTTATCGGCATCCGGGAAGCGCCCGCTGACCTCGACGTCCGTTCCGATCGCGAGGATTCTGCCTTCGTCGACCGCCATCGCCTCGGCGAGCGTGTCGATCGCCGGGGCGAGGGGACGGATGCGGCCGGTGAAGACTGTGGTCATGGCGCCAGTCTGGCAGTGGTCCCGGCCCATGCGACAGTGCGCCCCGGCACCTGGACGCCTGCTCGCCGGACGTGGATCATGATGCCATGGCATTCGACGTGATCGACGGTCCGCGCATTGTGCATCGACAAGAGGCCGCGACGCTCGGCATCCGTCTGGTGACCCCCTTCCGAGGGATGCTGGGGGTGCGAGACCAGCTGATCGCCGAGCTCGCGGGGTGGCTCGACGAGCGTCGGCTGCAGACGGACGGGCCGTTCTTCCTGCGTCTTCATCAGGTCGACATGTCGGCCGACATGGAGATCGAGGTCGGTGTCTTCGGTGTCGAGCACGCCGGTGATGGCCGAGTGCGGCCCGGGGTGCAGCCGTCCGGCGACTACGCGCTGCTCGCCTACCGGGGCAGTTCTCTGCAGGCGAATCGGCTGTTGCTCGGCTGGGGCGAGGAGGTGAAACGCTCCTTCCTCGCCGATCCGGTGTCCGGCGCGTGGGTGGGACGGTTTGAGATCATCCGCACCGATCCGCGCCTCGAGCGTCGAAAGACCGCCTGGGCCATCGAGCTCGCCTTCCTGCTGGAGGAGGCGTGAGCAACCGAGGGCTGCATCGATCACGAATCGAGAAGTGCTCCCTCCCGCGGCATCCGTAACCTGAGTGCATCATCGACACCGATTGAAAGGACCGGCCATGGCCGAGGACACGAAGAACTTCACCGCCGAAGAACGCGAGGCGATGCAGGCCGCCGCGAAGGAGGCCAAAGCGAAGCGTTCCCGGGCGAAGAAGTCGCCGGAGGAGCAGCGCGCAGCGGGCGAGGCTGACCTCAAGGAGGCGATCGCCAAGCTGCCCGATGCGAACGACAGGAAGCTCGCGACGAGCCTGCACGAACTCGTGATGGAGGTCGCGCCCGACCTGATGCCGCGTACGTATTACGGGATGCCGGGATGGGGCAAGGACGGCAAGGTGCTCTGCTTCTTCCAGCCGGCGAGCAAGTTCAAGGTGCGCTACGGCACCTTCGGCTTCGAACCGATCGCGAACCTCGACGACGGCACGATGTGGCCGACCTCCTACGCCCTGCTTGAACTGACACCGGCGAACCGGAAGCTGCTCGCCGAACGCATCCGTCTCGCCGTGAGCTGAACGCCACGGCAGCGAGAACGCACGAACCGCCCTTCCGGACTCGCGGGAAGGGCGGTTCGTGCGTTCTCGGCGGGTCAGGTGTCGGGGAGATTCATCGGTGGTGTCACACAGAGGCATCGGCCGGTGTCTTCATGTCAACGACCTGTCGACGCATTGGAGAGTGACATGACCGGCACACGCATCCCGGCGATCGAGCCGACCGGATTCCTCGGGGCACTGGTGAAGTTCGGGGCGCGCAGGAAGATGGGCACCGTACCCGCCTCTCTGGGCGTGCTCTGGCACCACAAGAAGGTGATGTTCGACGCGATGGGCATCGGACGCAAGGTCGAAGGGTGGCACGAACTCGATGAGAATCTCGCTTCGTACGCCGTGATGTCGGCCGCCTCGACGGTCGGCTGCAGCTTCTGCCTCGACTTCAACTACTTCCTCGCTCACAACCGCGGACTCGATGAGGCGAAGGTGCGACAGGTGCCGCGCTGGCGGGAGTCCACGGTGTTCACGCCGACCGAGCGCCTGGTCATGGAGTACGCGGAAGCGGCATCGCTCACTCCTCCCGCGGTGACGGACGACCTCTCCGACGAGCTGGTGGCGGCGATCGGGCCGGCAGCGCTGGTCGAGCTCGCCGCTCGCGTCGCCTTCATGAACATGTCGGCGCGCATGAACGTCGCGCTCGGCATCCGATCGGAGCAGTTCGCCGACGCATGCGGCCTGGCGCCGCTCGCCGAGCGGCCGCTCGCGACGGATGCCGCATAGGCTACCGACATGGCGAGCACCCCACGCGCCGACGATGACCCGTTCGTCGTGCACCGGAACCTGCTGTTCACCGTCGCCTATGAGCTTCTCGGCTCGGCGGCGGATGCCGAAGACGTGCTGCAGGAGTCGTGGATCCGGTGGTCGTCGGTCGACCAGTCCGAAGTCAGCGCTCCGCGTGCCTATCTCGTGCGCATCGTGACGCGCCAGGCGCTCAACCACCTGCGCACCGCCGCGCGCCGCCGTGAGGAGTACGTGGGGGAGTGGCTGCCCGAGCCGCTGCTGACGACTCCGGATGTGGCAGAGGACATCGAACTGGCCGAGAGTCTCTCGATCGCGATGCTGACGGTGCTCGAGACGCTCGGACCCGTCGAACGCGCGGTGTTCGTGCTGCGGGAGGTGTTCGACGTCCCGTACGACGAGATCGCCGATGCCGTCGGCCGGTCGTCAGCGGCGGTCCGGCAGATCGCGCACCGGGCGAAGGGCCACGTCTCAGCACGGCGGCCGCGCATGCGAGTGGTGCGCTCGGAGCACGAAGAGGTCGTCGAGCGGCTCGTCACCGCCCTCAACGAGGGTGATCTGCAGGGCCTCATGGACGTGCTCGCCCCCGACGTGGTGTCGGTGGCCGACGGCGGCGGGAAGGTGCGCGGTGCTGCGCGGCGCGCGATCGTCGGAGCGGATCGCCTGGCGCGCGCGCTCGTCGGCGGCATGGCGAAAGCGGGAGGTGCCGCCGTGGCGTCGCTGACGACGGTCAACGGCGAACCCGGCATCCGCATGGAACTCGACGGGCGGCTGGTCGGGGTGGTCAGCATCACCATCGCCGACGGCCGCGTCTCACGCCTCTACGTGATCGTGAACCCCGACAAGCTCGTCCGCTTCGAAGAGCGGATGCCGCTGAGTCGGTGACGCTCGCCGCGCGCCCACTCAGCCGGCGGTGACGGAGCGGTTGTGTCCGAGCGCCGCGGTGATCCAGAACCGCAGGTCGTCGTCTTCGTCGATGGATGCCGAAGCGACCTGTATCCAGCCGGCACCCATCGTTCGTCCCGCCCCCATCTCGGCCTGCGAGGCGCCGCGGTGGCCGACCAGATCATCGTGCCGATCGGCCGGGACACGGACGAGAAGGTCGCCGTCCTTCAGGGCGGACACCACCATCTTCTCCCGCACCATGAACGAGCGGCCGCCGAACATCGACACTTCGCGCATCGTTCGCTCGCCCGCGAGAACGCCGCGCACACGCTCGACGAGCGCGGACTGCTGAGCATGCATCGATGTGGTGGGCACGCATCCACTATCGGCCATGATGCGGATGCACGAAACCCCCGGCCGATGATCTGGTCGAGGGTTGTCTGTGGAGCCTAGGAGATTCGAACTCCTGACATCCTGCTTGCAAAGCAGGCGCTCTACCAACTGAGCTAAGGCCCCGTGAGGGTGTTGAGTTGAGTTGCAGAGTGGGGCTACCAGGACTTGAACCTGGGACCTCTTCATTATCAGTGAAGCGCTCTAACCGCCTGAGCTATAGCCCCGTCAACCTCCAAGACTTTACCTGAACTCGACCGAAAATCCGAATCGGGGCGTGAGGGGATGAGCGGGTCTCCGCGCCGCCCTCACGCCCCGATCCCATGGATCGTGCCGGTCAGTTGCCCGGTCGCAGCTTCACGTCTCCCGCGGACAGCGACACATCGATCGTCCGGCCCGCGTTCGTGGATTCGTTGACCTTGCTGTCGAGTGTTCCGGCGCTGATGTCCTGCAGCACGTTGTACTCAGCGTCCGGAACGACGATCGAGAGCGAGCCGGCGCTAACGTCGATACCAATGGTGTCCGGCGCCTCGCCGGTGAGCACGAGGTCCATGTTTCCAGCAGAGACGGAGATGTCGGCCTCGCTCACGCCGTCGAACTCCATGTCGGAGCGGCCGGCGCTCATGTCAACGGTCAGCGAGGTTGCCGACCCGTCTGCGACCACCGATCCGGCCCCCAGATCGATGGCGAGTTCGCCGAACTCTCCCTCGACGTCGAGATTCCCCGCGCTCAGGGAGAGCCTCGCCTCAAGACTTGACGACTGCAGGCTCTCGGGGAGCGTGAGCACCACGCGTTCTTCACCGCCGAACCAGGTGCCACCGAACCACCAGGGGAGGAAGGCCCGAGGGCTACGGACAACGAGTTCCCCATTCTCGCGCTCCATGGTCCAGTCGCCGCGTCCGCCGGCGACGGAGAGGACCGCGTCATCAGTGTCACTGAACCGAACGGTCACGGTGCTCGCACTCGCATCCAGGTCGAGGGTGTCGATTCCGTCGACGTTCACGGACTGCTCGCTGTTGGTGCGGGAGAGATCTCCCACGGCGGCAGCCACTGCCGTTCCGCCGGCACCGAGCAGCGCCAGTCCACCGACGACTGCGGTGATCACGGTGAGGGCCTTCGCGCCGGAGGTGCGGCCCACCCCGCCGTCTGCGGGTGCGGCGCGCGGGGGCACGGGAGGGGTGGGAGGGTCGGCGCTCGCGGCCGGCGTGGCCGACGGAGCTGCGGCTGCCGGCGGGGGAGTCAGCGGCGTGTGCCCGCCGGTGCCGTCGCGGTTCTCGGTACTCATCGTGTCGCTCCTGTCTGTCCGGTCGG
>NZ_JAPSHY010000043.1 GCF_031179285.1 Microbacterium sp.
ACGATCGCCTTCTTGTGCTGGTGCATGAACTCGATCGGATCCTCGACCGTCACGATGTGCTCGGCACGCGTGCGGTTGACGAGGTCGATGAGCGCCGCGAGCGTCGTCGACTTGCCCGAGCCCGTGGGGCCGGTGACGAGCACGAGGCCACGCGGCAGCGTCGCGAAGCGCGAGATGCTCGCCGGCAGGTCGAGCTCCTCCACCGTGCGGATGCGCGTGGGGATGAGGCGGAACGCCGCACCGCGCGCGGAGCGCTGCTGGTAGACGTTGACGCGGAAGCGCGCGGCGTCCGAGAGCGTGTAGGCGAAGTCGAGCTCGAGGTTGCGCTCGAAGGTGTCGCGCTGCTCGGGCGTCATGATTGCGGCGATCGCGGCCGAGACGCGCTCGGCCGACCAGATGCCGAGCTCGTGCAGCGGCATGAGCGTGCCGTCGAGCCGCATGGTCGGCGCCGACTCGGCGGTGACGTGGAGGTCGGAGCCGCCGGCGTCGACGACCCACTGGAGCGCGCCGAGGAGGTCGCGGTGGTCACCGCGCGCGGTGGGGCCCGCTGCCGCCGCGACGCCCGCGTCGGGCGCCGATGCGGCACGCGCCTCGCGACGCGAGCTGACGCGGGTCGGCTGGAGGATCTCGGTCATACGATCACCCGCTGCAGCTCGTCGACGGTCGTGAGGCCCGCACGCACCTTCGCCCAGGCGTCCTGCCGGAGCGTGCGCATGCCCTGCGCCATCGCGACTCGGGCGATCTCGGATGCCGAGGCGCGCTCGACCGTCAGGCGCTCGATCTCCTCCGAGACCGTCATGACCTCGTGGATCGCGACGCGGCCGCGGTAGCCGGTGTTGCCGCAGGTCGTGCAGCCGACCGCGTGGTGCACATCCATCGCCCCGTCGACGTCGAGGCCGAGCTGGGCGAAGTGCTCGAGACCGCGAGGGTCGGGCTCCTTGCACCGGTCGCACAGGCGGCGCGCGAGGCGCTGCGCGACGACCGAGTCGAGCGCCGAGCCGACGAGGAAGGGCTCGATGCCCATCTCGGTGAGGCGCGTGACGGCGCTCGGCGCGTCGTTCGTGTGGAGGGTCGAGAGCACGAGGTGGCCCGTGAGCGACGCCTCGATCGCGATCTGCGCCGTCTCGTGGTCGCGGATCTCGCCGACGAGCACGACGTCGGGGTCGGAGCGCAGGATGGACCGCAGCGCGGCCGCGAACGTGAGGCCCGCCTTCGGGTGCACCTGCACCTGGTTGACGCCAGGCATCCGGTACTCGACCGGGTCTTCGACGGTGATGACGTTGATCTCGGGGCGCGAGACCTCGTTGAGTGTCGTGTAGAGCGTCGTCGACTTGCCCGAGCCCGTGGGGCCGGTGACGAGGATCATGCCGTAGGGCTTGCGGTAGGAGGAGCGGTAGCGCTCGAGGTTGTGCGGCAGCAGGCCGAGGTCGGCCAGCTGCAGCTTCATGCCGCCGGTGTCGAGGATGCGCATGACGACCTTCTCGCCCCACACGGTCGGCAGCGTCGCGACGCGGAGGTCGATCTTGCGGTCGCCGTGCATGACCGACATGCGGCCGTCCTGCGGGCGGCGGCGCTCGGCGATGTCGATGTCGCTCATGATCTTCAGGCGCGAGATGATGCCCTGCTGCATGGTCTTGGGGGCACCGGGCATCTCGAGCAGCACGCCGTCGACGCGGTAGCGCACGCGCACCGACTTCTCGGCGGGCTCGATGTGGATGTCGCTCGCGCGATCCTGCACCGCCTGGTTCACGAGCAGGTTGACGAAGCGCACGATCGGCGCATCCTCGTCGGCCGCGTCGGCCATGCCGAAGCCGAGCGCGTCCTCGACGCCCTCGTCCTCCTGCAGCGTGGAGGTGATGTCGTGCAGCTCGCTGTCGGCGCGATGGAAGCGGTCGATCGCCGCGAGCAGGTCGGCCTCCTCGGCGACGACCGGCAGCACCGGCATGCCGGCGGCCTGGCGCACGTCGTCGATCGCGAGCACGTCGGCGGGGTCGAGCATCGCGACGACGAGGCGTCCGCCCTCCTGCGCGATCGGCAGCAGCGTGTGGCGGCGCGCGGTGGCGCTCGGCACCCTGGCGACCGCGGTGCTGTCGACCGGGATCTCGGTGAGCACGACGAACTCGACGCCGGCCTGCGCCGCCCGAGCCCACGCCGCCTGCGCGCTCGTGATCGAGCCCTCGTCGATGAGTGCGCGGATCGCCGCCTCGTCGTCGACGCCGGCAGCCACGAGCTGATCCCGACGCGCCATGGAGAGGTCTCCCTGGCGCATCAGGAGATAGGTCAGCGAAGCCATCGCGGGCCTCGAGACCTAGCGCGCTGCGCGGCCGACGACATGCGTCGTGGCCGCACGGTGCCGTGCGTACATGGGATGTGGTCCTTCGTGACAGGACCGGGGCTGGGGACCCCGGGGAGGGCGCCGCTCTGGGGAAGCGACGGATGGATCGTGACACGCCGATTGCTCGCTCCGCAACTATTCGGCAGCCCAGGTTTTGCTCAAGACCGCGTGTGCTTGCTCAGCAATGTTCGTATTCCGCACTGCAGACTTGACTGTAACGGCGTTACGTTCCACACTTGCTCAGGGCCAGCACTCGCCGGCTCCGCAACACGGGTCGCCGCACCGCGGCTGCCCTCCGAGACCGGACCGACCATGCAGCGTCGTCACGAGCATCCTGGGCTCAGCCCTAGGAATCCCATGGCGGAAGCCCGTTGCCTCGCCGATACAGTGAGCCGCCATGCCTGAAACCACCTCGAACGCCGATGAGGCGCCGCAGCTCGGCCTTCGCGAGCGCAAGAAGCAGCTGACGCACCGCACGATCGCGGACGCCGCCTACTCGCTGACGCTCGAGCACGGCCTCGACAAGGTCACGATCGACCAGATCGCCGACCGCGCGTTCGTCTCGCCGCGCACCGTCTCGAACTACTTCACCTCGAAGGAGGCCGCGGTCGTCGCGGCGCACAACAACGAGCCCGTCGAGCTGCTCGAGGGCCTCGAGGAGCGCCCCACCGACGAGTCGCCGCTGCATTCGCTCAGCATCGTGCTCACGACCGCCATCCGCGGCTGGAGCAAGGAGCAGCTGCAGCAGCTGCGCGAGAAGGAAGCGCTCGTCGACCGCTACCCCACCCTGCTTCCCCACCGCATGGCGCAGTTCGACGAGCTCGAGGACGCCATCCGCGACGCGATCGCAGCGCGCACCGAGGCCGACCCCGACACGGCGGCGTTCCCGCGGCTCGTCGCCGGTGCGGCCGCGACGGCGGTCAAGACGGCGATCCGCGTCTGGAGCAACACCGACGGCGACGCCGGCTCGATCGCCGAGCTCGTCGAGCAGGCCTTCGAGGAGCTCGAGGCGGGGCTGAGCCACGAGTCGTGACGATCGTCCTCGCGGCGGCCGCTCCGGCGCGAGGCCCGCTCGCTCGATGGTAGATTGATCGTCGCTGCCTCGCGCAGCCCGGCCCCCATAGCTCAGGGGATAGAGCGTCTGCCTCCGGAGCAGAAGGCCGCAGGTTCGAATCCTGCTGGGGGCACCAGTGTTTTACCGGGGTTTCGACTCGGCACAAATGTGCATGGTACCTACTTTGGTACCTAAGGTCGGGCTGGCCCTCAGTCGTGCGGGGCCGCCGGAGCCACACGGGAGGGCGTCAGCTCGAAGCCCTCACGGGCTTAGCTAGAGCGCCCTAGCGTCCGTGCAACGCGTCCCAGGGACACGCCCGCCGAGGACGAGCTACCACGAGCGTCCGATGATGGAAAGAGGCTCGGTCTGTACGGTCTGCCACTTGCCGCGTGCGTCCGTTTCGATGCAGACGTGCCGATCGGGGTCCACATGGAGCCAGCGAAGCTCGGATTCGCGCACTTCGCCCTCGACGGTCAGGTTGACCTTCACGTGTGCGCAGCCAGGGGCACGCACATCCACGCTACGGATATCGAAGTCGTCAAGTCTCGTTCCATCGAAACGTGCTCGCACCTGACCAATGAACGCACTTGCGGACCTTGGCTTCCCGAAGTCGTGCAAGTGCGCCGCAAGGTGGCCGTAGTTCTTCGACTTCCAAGCATCCAGCATCGCCGCGGTCGCCTGAGCGACCGGTTCCGACAGGACGGCATCCGAACCGTCCTCCTCTACGGAAGCTGCACGAGGCGTCCAAGCGGCCATTTGCTGCTGTCGTTGACGTGAGTCCGCCAGCTTCCTGAGAGATTCACGTAGCGTCGGGGTCTCAGGCTCCGGCTTCTTCGCTTCGTCGAGCGCCTGCGACCAGTCGAGCAGAGCGAAGAGGCGGTTCCACGCCTTCGATGCGACGACCAGGTGGTCGAAGTTCGTAAGGTTCCCATGCATGATGCCGTTTCGGTACAGCTCGTGGATCGGCTCATCGCTGGTCTTGTTGAAGCTCTTCGTGAAGGACTTCTGAGTCGCAGCGAGACCCTGGTGGTGCGCGGTAACGGAGTTCCACGCAACCAGCTCTTCACCGTCACGTGTATGGAGGCCTCGTCGCTGCTGTCCGACATCGTTGACGAATCCGTCCATGACGGCGAGTAGAACCAAGACCACGGAGTAGTACCTGCCTTCCTGATAGTCGCGAAGAGCCGCGTCGAGCAGAGAGGCGCGGAGTCGCAATTCAGGTACCGCTTTCGCGCGCATCAGGTGGAACTTCATCTTGCGCTCGTCCTGGTAGTGCGCAATGACCGCCGCCTCGGCGGTGTCAGCGTCCGCACTCGCAAGCGCGGGCGCAAGAAGTTCGAGGTTGAGCGAACCGTGGAACACCCAATGGCGCTCGCCCAGCAGCTCGTAGAAGCGCTCTACCGTGCTAACGATCCGCTCGAACTGCGCCTTCAGCTGCTTGAACTCGCCTCGCATCGACGGTTTGAAGACAAGCAGGACCTGCATCGCGCGCATCTGCTCACGCATTCTCTTGAAGTCCGGAATGTCGTAGGCGCTCGGGTAGCCGGTCGGCGGCGGCGGCGATAGATCACCCCTGCCGGGCTTCTGCGGTCGAGGCACGACGCTCCCTTCCTGCGTTCAGCTGATCATCGCAGCGCGCCGTCAGCGGGCGTACCTTGACCATCGGTGAGGGGTCGATTCGCGGCCCGCTGAGCTCGAGAGGTGCCGCATCATCGCGAAGGCATCAAAATGTAGTCTCGCGCATTAATCGCGCTCGACCTGGACGAAGCGATCGCCCGCGTACTCCGGTGCGTCGTTACGTGATGTGCGCGGCAGTAGGGCCGGTGGAATGGGTTCGCCGATCGCGTGCACCCGCCAACCGCCGAGTTCCCGCCTCCATACGAGCGTCGCGAAGCCCACGTGATCCGTGCGAGGTCGCGCGACAACCAACGGGCCGACGTTCGGCACGAGCTTGACGTACGCGACGTCAGCCGCGCCGCGATGGCGCAATGCCACCGTCGAAGATGCGAGTGCCTGGTCCATGAAGTAACCGCGCGCGCCCGAGAAGTCCGACCAATCATCCCGAGCCTCTGGAGTGACAAATCCGGCCAGAGCTTCCAACTGCAGACTGTCGCCCAGCAGCATCGTGACGAACGACTCGACTATGCGCACCGGGTGGCCCTCAGGAAGCGCGGCAAGCGCGAGTTCCGCGTCGTCACGGTCAGTCCAGAGCTCATCAGTGGCCATCTCTTCAGCATTACACCGTCTCACCGGGGTCTCCAGCGACGTCCGTGAGGACGCGCCGCCAGACGCTGCGCGCCATCCACGGCCGGATGGGGTCGACTTCGCGCATGAGTTGCTCTCCGTAGATCGGCTCGGAAGGCTGGCTGTCGCTAGCCGGTGCGTTTGCCTGCCGCTCGGCCTCACGGGCCTCCCACGCACGCCGAGCCGCGCGAACCTCTGCGTTCCTGGCTGACCATTCGAGTCGTCGTGCCTCGCATGGCCCCGAGCAAGCCGTCGGTACGCGCGCGCCGAACGGCACGGCGTACTCGCGGTGGCAGGACCGGCACCGCACCAGACGTGCCTCGGGCTCAACGGGCGGACTGCCCCGCTTCCGACGGGTACGGCACCGCTCGCAGACCCGCCGCGTGCCCGTGATATCACGCACGCACACGCGGCACCATCGCTGTTCGTTCATCCTGCCCTCCTGTCGAAACCCGGCCCCAATATGGACCCGCCCCAAGCGCCCCCGGACTCGCGCGCACCGCGAGCAGCAGAACGGGGACCGGTCTCCACGACGAGAAGGGGGGGGAGGTGGGCTGCCCGGACCGATCAGCGGCCTCGCCCTGTGCACCTAGCGGGCGCGCGCGACCGCCGCCGAATGATGCAAGCGACGTGGCGGCTGCGTCCGCCGGTCGCCGACGACATCGACCAAGCGTTCGGACAGCCAAGCGCTTCAAGCGTGAGGAGCTCACTCACCAAGGTCAACGTCGCTGCCCGCGATATGCGTCGATCAATCAAATCGACCGCGCCGTTCCAGCTAGCCCTGCGGTGGTTGGCTCTCAGATCGCGTTACATTCCAAGTGAGAAGCGATCGGCCGGCTCGTGTCGCGGTTGCTAGGACGGAGGCACCAGTGACCACGGTCGACATGCAGATCACCAGCATCGATAAGGCGATCCGCGACAACATCGCCCGACTGAAAGACGACAGGGGTCTGCTCTCGCAGAATCTTCTGGCGCAGACGCGGAACCTCATCGAGGCTATCGCTGTTCGACTGCACAAGGGCGATGGGACTGCCACCTTCGCGTACGACGCAGTCGCGCCAGCGATCAAGTACGTCGGCTCTCGGAACAAGAAGATCAACTTCCTGTATCACTTCCATGATTTGATTCAGAAGAGCTCTTCGCATTACACGATGGACAGCAACATCTCCGAGCGACTTATGCTCAAGTACATCGACTTTATGTTCCGGCTCAGAACGCTCTTGAAAGACGAGTGCGGTATCGATGCCCTCGGCAACTTGGAGGAGTTCCCGGTCGACACTGATCCTGCACTGAGGGAATATCACGAGAAGATCGCGGGGGAAATCGAGAGAGTCGCCCTCACTCCCCTACCGGAGGAGCGGGGTGCGCGCTTCTACATTCACAAGACCCGCCCCTTCTTTGTCCGAGGCCGCGTCTATTACGAGGTCACCTTCTATCGCGCCGTCAACAAGGCGAGCAAGTTCGATCGAGTAATCGGATTTTCCGAACTAGATATAGACGACAGGTACGCAGCCTCTCTCACGCTCGAAGACGGCAATATCGATGTGCTCGGTGAAAGCATGCCAATCGTGCTCATCCGCGGGTGGGAGGTCTCGATTCGGCCCTGCGAGTTCGATGACCTTGCCGCACTGTTGGGGATCACCACAGCGGTGCGCTCTGCTACGAGTGAGTACCAGCGGCTAATGCACGGCCTGACGATCACCGGAGGCGGCCTGCTCCAGCTTATGGACGCGAGTGATGCAGAGTATCAACAAATTCGCGATTACAGCACAGAGAAGGTCAGGAATCCTCAAATCTTCCCGACCCTTGATGCAGCACGCGACCTACTGCGCCAGCAGGGCGGAGGCAGTCGCGTCATTCGATACCTCATGCTTCGGATGCGGCACGCTTGGTTGAAGCCCCAGTACAGCGACGATAAGTGTTACAAGCTCTCTCAACTGAACCTCGACTTCAAGTGCATCCCGTTCGACGAGATGCCCTTCTGCAGCTCCTTGGTCAAGCACATACCGCTATATTGGGATGTGGCGGAGAGCCTTGACGTTCAGGGCCGTTCACACGAACTACTCGCCCGGCGCGTCAAGAACAATGTCGAGAATCTCGGGAAGCTTTACACGCCCACCGAGGAGCTTGAAGACCTCGGCGACGTGGACGGACTGATCGCCGAATATAATCGGCGTCTGTACTACAAGCATCGCCCCCAACGCGAACTGATGAGGGACTTCGGCCACGTCTTTCTTCGCGGCTACGAGGATGACACCGTCACCATCGTCGAGGAGCTGCAGGGCATGGCGGGCGGTGGGATCGACGGATACTCGTCCGCAGTGGAACGCTGGCTCGCCGAACGTCCGGAAGCCGTCGACGATGCCGTCAAACGCGACGCTCTAACCGACTTGCTCTCGGAGTCTCGCGTCGCGTTGATCTATGGTGCGGCCGGTACCGGAAAGTCCACGATGGTGAATCACATCGCCAACTATTTCAACGACAAGGACAAGCTATTCCTGGCTCACACGCATCCAGCAGTCGATAACCTCAAGCGGCGTGTCACTGCGCAGAAATCTCAGTTCCAGACGGTTTCCAGTGTCTCGAAAAGCCGAAAGCGTCAACCGTTCTACGACATCCTCGTCATCGACGAGTGCAGCACGGTAAGCAACGCGGACCTCATCGCCGTCATCGAGAAGGCGAATTTCAAGCTTCTAGTCCTGGTTGGCGACGCGTTCCAGATCGAGTCGATCGAGTTCGGTAACTGGTTCAGTATCATCCGGCGCTTCCTGCCATCGACTGCTGTCTTCGAACTAACTACCCCATTCCGGGCAAAGGACGAACAACTCCTGCGTTTTTGGACTAGCGTCCGCGAGCTCGACGCAGACATACTCGAGAATATGGCTCACGGGAACTACTCGTCACGGCTCGATGAGTCGCTCTTCGTTCGACACGAATCCGACGAGATCATCTTGTGCCTAAACTACGACGGTCTTTACGGGATTAACAACATCAATCGATTCATGCAGAGCAGCAACCCGGGCAAGACTGTGCGTTGGGGTGCCGCTACCTACAAGGTAGGCGATCCGGTCCTCTTCAATGAGACGGATCGCTTCGGGCCTGCTATATACAACAACTTGAAGGGGACGATAGCGGGCGTTCAGCTGCTCCCGGGTCGCGTTCAGTTCGACATCACACTCGATCGAACGATCACCGAGTTCGACGTCGATGGAGTCGAGCTTCAATGGCTCGGTGACGCCACCGTACGATTTAGCGTCTTCGATCGCGACACTAGCGACAGCGATGATGATTCATCAGACACAACAGTCCCATTCCAAGTGGCCTACGCGGTCTCCATACACAAAGCACAAGGTCTTGAGTTCGACTCCGTCAAGATCGTAGTCACGCAGGCCAACGAAGACGACATCCTGCACAGCATCTTCTATACGGCGGTGACGCGTGCCCGCCAACGGCTGCAGATCTTGTGGAGCGCTGAAACGGAGCGGACCGTCCTCTCGAAACTGGAGAATGTGAACTTCTCGAAGGATGTGGCTCTATTGAAGAAGCGACGAGAGCTCGCAGAGGTCAAGGCTGACCGCTAGGGTCCGAGGCGAGGCGACGCCTCGCCGCGCTTGGCCGTCGCTTCCCACCAGGTTCGGCGTTAGTGTTCGAAGCACCGTGCGTCGGTGACGGCTTTTCGGTCTCGATCTGCTTGTTCGGCTGGACGTTGCGTCCGCTCGCACCGCACGGCCATGCAGGGGTTACGCCGCGAAATGTGCGCGGGCGGAGCTCCCGCCTGGCATGAAGCGGGGCGGTCCGCCGTTTCGGCTCGCCGCCCCACCTCGGCTGATCAGCCGACCCGCTGGAGCATGCTGCCGTCGGGCACACCGCGCATCGCGCTTTCGAACCGTGACGCCGAGTTGGACAGCGCCGGCGAGACCCCGGCGAAGTCGCTCCGGGCGATCGCGATGATGGCGGCGTCAGGGTCGGACACGTAGGCGTCCAGCACCGCGAGCGCCACGCCGTTCTGCGGCTCGGCCCTGGACCCCGGGTTTGGCCTGCTGAGCTTGCTCCCGTCTGAGCCGGTCCAACCTGGCTGAGGCACATCGACGATGCCTGCGAGCGCGTTCGCGGCGAGCGAGCGGGGGCTCGCCCCATTCTCGCTAAGCGTGCCCCAGCGAAGGGCAGAGAAGGTCGCCAGGCGCGTTAGGGACTGGCACGCGGCCTTGTACGCCTTGGTGGCGTCCTGCTCGAACGCACGGTCGGTGCTCAGCGGTTCGTCACGGTCGAGCTTCGACACGGCATCCGTGAGCGCCTTGACAGTTGCGGCGAAGTCCGGGGCGATCGCCTCGGTGACGGCCTGACGTGCCCCGGCGACGTTCTCGCCCTCACCGGTGCGGTGGATCTGCTGGAGCCGGTTCGCGGCGTCGCGGATCGCGTCCACTCGAGCGAGTTCGGCCGCGGCGTGCTCCAGGAACTCGGTGTCGTTCTTGCGCCGGGGCGCCTGTGCGAGCAGCTCGCGGTACGTGTCCTCCAGGTTCGGTACGGCGGCCAACAGGTCGCGCATGGTGGTTGCGTTGCGGTCAGGGACGGGGAGCCCGAACGCTGCGTACACGCCGTCGATGGCGCGCATCTGGTCACTGATCCTCGGCCCAGCGAACGAGCGAGGGTTGGGATTGAAGTAGGTCATGTTGTCCTTTGTTCTCGTTGACGCACACGCGGGTATCGCGAGTACGGGTCTGCCCACGGAGGGCGTCAAGGTGGCAAGGGGGCAAGGTGGTGTGCACGTCTCGCATGTGCTGTGCCTTGCCGTCTTGCCCCCTTGAAGTCAGGCGGCTCCGGGGTGGTGCTCCAGCCGCCAGAGCCAGCACCCTGCTGCCTTGTAGGTACCGATGACCTGGTGATCGCGGGCCTCGGGGGGAAGCTTGTTGAATCGTCGGCGCGCGTCCTTCACACGCTGATCCGTGAAGCTCGCGGCACGTCCTGCCTTGATGACATCGCCGGCGCGAGCCTCGTACGCCTCCTGCTCGCGCATGTGCTCGATGAGCCACACCTGCGCCTCGTTCAGCTCGGCGGCGGAGTCACCCAGCTCGGCGTTGATGACGTCTCCGACGCTGCGGGACGTCGCGCCGATGATCCGCACCGCGCCGACCTCCTGCGACCACCCGTCAGCGATCACTTCGCGCGACTCGATGGTGAAGGCGAGGTTTGGCAGGTCTCCGCGCCCGTAGTTGCCCTTCGTCTGCTCCATCAGCTTGGAGCCGTCCTCATCTGTCGCGAACACCAGCACGGCGCGGGCGCGGTCGACGTACTCGTGCGAGCCGCTGATCTTGTCGCGCACGTCGCCGCCGCCCTTGCTGAAATGAGCAATGGCGATGACGACGCAGCCGGTTCGGGCGGCCATCTCTGCGATGCCGTCGAGGGCGGGGCGGACCTCGGATGAGCGGTCGCGGTTGATGCCGTTCAGGCCACTCGAAAGCGGGTCGACGATCACCGCCGCCGCGTCGAGCGCTCGAACCTGTGCCTCGATCAGTGCCAGGTCAGCCAGGAGTGAGGGCGCGGCGTCGAGCATGTGCCCATCGCGCCGGATCGCCAGCATGTGCACGTAGGCAGTGTCCGCCCCGGTGGCGATGGCCCGCGGCTTGACAACGGCCGCCGCGTCGTCCTCGAAGGCGACGTAGAGCACGTTGCGCGGCGTCCCTTCCAGGTCTCCCGGCAGGGTTCCGAGCGTGATCTGGGCAGCCAGCCACAGACCGAAGGTGGACTTGCCCTCACCCCCTCTCCCCGCAAGCATCGCGATGACGCCAGTGGGGATGCGGTCAGCCCAGAGCCAGCTGAGCCGTCGCATCTGCACGTCCGCCAGGGACGTCACCACTGCGTATCGGCCCGTCACTGCGTCACCGTTCCGGCGCGACGGCGTGCGCGCCGCGCCCGCGCATCCTCCAGCTCCCGCTGGTACTGGCCCAGCCAGCGCTCACACATCGAGCGATCTCCCACCAGCTCCCAGAGGTAGCCATCGAGCATGATGCACTGCACCAGCCAGCCCTCGGGCGGAGGAGCAGTTCGGCTTCCGAGTACCAGCACGCACGTGGTGCCGCGCGGGGCACGATCCATCGCAGTAGCGACTGCCGCGAGCTGCTCTCTGAAGTCCGTGCACCAAGCAAGGTTGACGTGCACAGCTGCCATGCGGACATTCGGTGGAGTGGCGGTCGGCGTAAGGTAGAAGTTCGGCATTGAAGCGGACATTGTCGCTATTCCTGTTCGTAGGAATCGACGGCCTGGTAGGTTCTACCTGGAAAGTGGCGCGTCGAATAAAGCCCTATGGGGCTTGATGGTCGGTGATCGGGGAGCGCAGTTAGAGCTGCGCTCCCCCGTTGTGTCGGAGCGCTATGAGAAGCAGCGCCTCACTGGCCGCGCATGAGTCGGTCCACCTCGCGCAGGTCGAGTCGCACGTTCCTTGCGAATCGGTGCGCGGGCAGGATGCCCTGTGCGATGTAGCGCCGAATCGTGGACGTGCCCATGCCGTAGTGAGCAGCGACCTGGGGGACGGTCCTCCACACGGGCGCGTTCTGGTAGGCGGGCTGAGTGCTTGTGCTTGTCACCGTGGTGCCTTTCGTGCCCCTTTGAGGAGCAAGAGTGAGATTTCAAGAAACTGCCTTGAGGCGGCGCGTTTGATCGCCAGGGCGACCATCCACGCGCATAACGGACACGCGCGTTCGCGGCCGATATCCTCAGACAATTTGCTCACTCGACCCGGAACTCATCGTTCGACGGGGAGGGCAGGTGCGAATCGCACTGAATGCTTAACAACTCATGCTTGAAAACTACCGCTTCATGCGCGGTCGTGCCAGCCGCGCTCGGCCCTGTTCGAGGGGCACCACGTCAGTCCGAACCGCTTGCCGGGGGTCGCATCCCGCCTACGCGAGGACCCCTAGCGGCCGCAGGCGGGCGGTACCGGCCGCAGGCGGCCGTTCCGCGCCGCAACGGCTGGCTGCATCGGAGCACCCACGCCCGCCAGAAAGCCAAATGTAACGTTTAGGTAACGGTGCTCAGGAGTGCTCCCCAGCCTCCAGCATCCGCGTGATCGCCTCCAGCTCGCGAGCCTGCGTCCCGACGTCCTGGCGAGCGTACGAGCGAGACATCGCGACATCGG
The DNA here is from genome assembly GCF_031179285.1 of Microbacterium sp. Lineage (GTDB taxonomy): Bacteria > Actinomycetota > Actinomycetes > Actinomycetales > Microbacteriaceae > Microbacterium. The sequence continues at coordinate 12,766 of NZ_JAPSHY010000043.1, forward strand.
TGTGTCCGAGCACGTTCAGCAGGACATGCTCTGGCACTCCCGCCGCGAACATCAAGCCGGCCGCCGTATTTCGCATTGCGTGGGGGACGATGTGCTTGCCGATCCCCAGCGACGGCTCCAGCGCGGACCAGAGCTTCGAGAGGTCAGTCGGGTCGATTGGCCTCCCGTCTCGCTCCCACATGAGCCCGTGGGCGCTCTCAGTCGCTTCCATGTGCCGCTCCAGCACCGCCCGCAGCGGCCCGTAGTTCGGAATGACGCGTACGCTCGCGTCGGTCTTGCCGTAGCTCACCAGACAAAGACCTCCGCGTAGGCGCTCGACTTCCGACCCCTTCGGGACTCGGAGCCGCGCCTGCGGGCAACGGTTCGGCTGCTTCTCCAAGCACTTCCCCCCGCAGCCGTGCATATAGGGGAGTCGCTGCAGCTGCCCGTCCACCCGCACTGCGTGAGGCGTCACGCTCTCGCGCCTCAGCCCGGCGAGCTCCCCCGCCCGCATACCGGACAGGATCGCGGCGGCCCAGAGCGTCCAGAGCGGATCGCCCGACTGCGCCAGGCGCTCCAGCACCTCTCGCGCTTCGTCCACCGTGAGCGCATCCCTGGGTGCGCTCCTGCGTGCATCGTCTGGGATGAGCGCCAGACGCGCGACGTTACGCGAGACCAAGCCGTCGTGCTCCGCGGCCCTCAGGCACGCCGACAGCACTTTGCGCGCTGACTTCACCACGCTGACGCTTACCCGCTCGACTCCTGCCCCCACCCCTTGTGACTTGGGAGTGTCGGCCACGAGCGCGAGCCAACGCGTGACGTCGCCCGGCTGGAGCTCAGCGAGCCGCCGCTTCCCGATGCCCGGCACGATGTATCGCTTCACATACGACTCGTACTCGATGAAGGTCTTGGCCCGCTTGCCGCCCTCTCGCTGAGCCTCCAACCACGAGGCGGCGAAGTCGGCAACCGTGAGGTTGCGCGTCGGCAGATTGCCGAGCTTGTCGAGCTCCCTCAGCGCCTCCCGCTTCTTCTTCGCGATCCCAGCCTTCGACGGGTCGCGGAGCACGCGGCGGCGCGGCTTGCCGTCGTCTCCACGAGGGAGGGTGATCTTCAACTCGTAGCAACCGCGCTGGGCGTTCCAGTAGGGCTGGGGGTCACCGTTCGATGTGCCGCGACGCGAGCGCTGAACGCCGCCGAACTGCGTAGGCCGGGTGTCCGACATCCGCCCTCCCTAGTCCTGGTACCTAGATTGGTACCTAGCACTAGTGAACACCATCGAACTCCCTTGACCCGACTCCCCAGTCGAACAGGCGCAAGAAGGGACCGGCTGCGCTCACGTCCCGGCGGAACATCGGCCTCCGGAGCAGAAGGCCGTAGGTTCGAATCCTACTGGGGGCACCAGGATCTTCCGAGCGCGTCACGCCATGGCGATCGCGGCACCGATATCGCCTCAGCGAGGCTTGCGGCGAGAGCACGGTCGCGCGTCCGCCGGCCAGTAGCGGTGCTCGATCTCATAGTGGCACTCGCCACACTCCGTGCCGTGGTCGCCGTCCGGCGGGTGCTCGGACCAGGGATGCGAGCAATCGGGGCACACTGGTGCCCGCCTCGCGAGACTCCATCGTCTCAATCGATCTCGAACGCGCACGCGGCAAGGCTAGAGCAGGCTTGGGGCTCACCGACGAAGATCACGATGCCTCCCGGGCCACTTCGAGTGGCCGTGCACGTCGAGCGGAGGCGACGCTAGGGGCGTCCCGACGACCGTCGCCCGCCGATCCGCCTCCTTGTGGCTGCCTGTGTCACCATCAGATGTCGATCGCCCAACGGTGGGGGTGCAGCATGAGCGGCAGTGCTCGTCGGTCCGGGCGTCTCCCGATCGCTCTGGGCGGCGTAGCGATCGTCGCGG
>NZ_JAPSHY010000020.1:0-1739 GCF_031179285.1 Microbacterium sp.
CGTGTTCCAGGGTCATGACATGGCCTTTCCGGTGCCGCGGGCTGCGCGGCCGATGACGAGGAGCAGAAGGAAGCAGAAGGCGAGTGCGAGCAGGGTGAACATGGATGCCGCATACGCGTCGATCTTGTTCACCACGACCAGCGCGGTCTGAAGCACCTGGCGGTTGAGCAGTGACGCGATCGTGAACTCACCGAGCACGACCGCGACCGAGATGAGCGAGGCGGCCAACAGCCCCTGGCGCATGTTCGGCACGAGGACCTGCAGCACGACCGAAGGCCAGCCGGCGCCGAGCGAGCGGGCCGCTTCGGCGAGCGTGCGCAGGTCGGCGGCATCGATGGATGCCTGGATCGATCGGTAGGCGAACGGCAGCACGATGATCCCGTACGCGAACGCGAGCGTCCACGCACCGGTGCCGAGCGTGCGACCGATCTGCAGGTAGATCGGCGCGAGCCCGACGACGAGCACGATCGCCGGAATCGAGATCGGCAGCAGTACGACGAACTCGAACGCCGGCCGCAGGCGCGGGAACCGCAGATTGACGAAGATCATGGTCGGCGCCAGTACGAACAGCACGATGGCGACCGTGACCACGGCGAGCACCAGCGAGTTCCCGAGTCCGGTCCAGACCGGACTGTAGACCTGCGCCTGCGACGGGTCGAACAGCTCCGCCCACTGGGCGAAGCTGAAGCCGCCTTCGCCGTCACGCAGGGTGTAGACGAGCGTGGACAGCAGCGGGATCGCGAAGAACGCACCGACGAGCAGGCCGATGATCCATCGGGTCGCGGTGGAGGGGCCGGTCGGCCTCATGCCTGCCACCTCGCCGCTCGACGTTGAACCAGGGAATAGAGGGCCATGACGACTCCGACGACGATGATCATGCCGAGGGCGAGCGCACCGGCGAGGTTCTCCCGACCCAGCACCGTCTCGCTGGTGAGCGAGGTGCGAATCTGCAGTGGCACGATCTGCGAGCCCTGACTGGCGAGGGCTGCGGCCGTCGCGTAAGACGAGAACGAGTTGGCGAACAGCAGCAGTGTGCTGGCGAGGAACGACGGGGCGAGGACGGGGATGCCGATACGCGTCCAGAAGGTGGTGCGGGTGCCCCCGAGGGTGAGGTTGGCTTCTGCCCACTGAGACTTCAGCGCGGCGAGAGCGGGCATGAAGGTGATCACCATCAGTGGGATCTGGAAGTAGATGTAGGGCAGGATGAGGCCCGGCAGCTCGTAGAGCCACGTCCCGTTCGCATAGATATCGATCCCGAGGCTCTCGTCGAGGAAGACCTTCAGCACCCCCTGGATGCCGATCGTCGCGATGAACGCGAACGCGAGCATGACACCGCCGAACTGTGCGAGCATACCGGCTGCGGCATCCACCGTGGTGCGGACGGTACCCTCCACCGGCAGGCCGAGGAGCGCATAGCAGACCAATGCGCCGACGATCGCTCCGACGACGGCGGTCAGGACGGAGAGCCAGGCGGAGTTCGCGAAGGTGGTCACAACGACCGGGTCGCCGAGGGCGGCGACGTTGTGCCAGGTGAACGCGCCCTCCTTGCTGAAGAACCCCGACGCGACAGCCAGGAAGGTCGGCACGGCGAGGAACAGCAGGACGTAGGCGGCGAAGGGGACGAGCCCGAGCCACGCCCATGATGACGCGGACCGCCGGGCCGGCGCCCGGGGCGGGGGCCCCGCGGGGGGGGGGGGGGGGGGGGGCCCGGCCAACCCCCCCCCGCGGCGGGCCGGGGC
>NZ_JAPSHY010000020.1:1749-55404 GCF_031179285.1 Microbacterium sp.
CGGGTGCGCCGCCCGGCGGGCGGGGGTGGGGGGTGCGGATGCCGGAGCATCCGCACCCTGGAGAGTCGCGGTCACTGGACCGCCGCTGCCCACTTCTCACCGAGCAGCGTGCCGGCGTTCGAGCTCTGCTCCTCGGTGGGGACGACCGTTTCCTCCGGAACCTCCGGGAGAGCATCCGCCGCGGCCTGGTCGATCGTTCCGGCTTCGATCATCGCCTCCATGCGTGCAGGACGGGCGCCGCCATCGAGCCAGAGGTTCTGCACCTCGTCGCTGTAGAGGAACTCCTGCCAGAGGCGTGCAGCAGCCGGGTGCGGGGCATCCTTGTTCACGGCCTGGTTGTAGTAGCCGGCATAGCCGACGCCGTCGAAGACGACGACCTCCCAATTGGGGTTGTCCGCCCGGTGTGAGGCGTTGAGGTAATCCCAGTCGAAGACGACCGGGGTCTCACCGCTCGCGACGGTCGCTGTGGTGACATCGACCTTGAGCAGGTTGCCGGCCTTCTGCATCTCGGAGAAGAAGTCGATCCCGGGCTGGAAATCGTCGAGCGTGCCGTCGGACTGGATGGTCGTGAGGCCGACGGCCGCGAAGGCGGCTCCCGCCTGCGTCGGGTCGCCGTTGATCGCCACGGCGCCCTTGTAGTCGGCGGAGAGGAGGTCTGCGAGCTCGGCCGGCGCTTCGTACTTCGACGAGTCGTAGCCGATGGACATGTACCCGCCGTAGTCTCCGACGAAGAGTCCGGTCGGCTCCTTGAGCGCGTCGGGGATGTCGTCCCACGTCTGCACCTTGTACGGCGCGAAGACGTCGGTGTTCTGCAACGCCACGGCGAGCCCGAGGTCGAAGACGTCGGGTGCGGTGTCGAGGCCCTCGTTGGTCTTCGCCGCCTGGATCTCCTCGGCGCTCGACACGTCGGGCGACGCCTCGTTGATGGTGATCTCGGGATAGCGCTCGGCGAAGAGGTCGAGGATCTCTCCGTAGTTGGCCCAGTCGCGGGGCAGAGCGATGACGTTGAGCTGCCCCTCCTCTCTCGCCGCGGCTTCGAGTTCTTCGAAGCCACCGAAGTCCTCGACGGAGGTGGCGGTCGCGGCGTCGACGGTGTCGGTGTCGCCGTCGCTGGCTTCACCGCTCTGAGCTGCGCACGAGGTCAGAGCGAGGGCGGCGGCGGCTGCCAGGGCGATGCCGGCGACGCCGCGCATACGGCGGGGGAAGGGTCCCATCAGGTGTTCCTCTCGGTTTCCGGCGCTGTGAGCCGGGCGGGTACGTCGGACGTTACGGGGCGGAAGTTACCCGCCTCGGCGCTGTCGGTGAACGAGAGATGTCCACCTCGTGTCCCGCCCGTGGCTCGAGGTGCCATCTCGCTCGACGCGATGGCTCGCGCTCGCCGGCGCCTCACGGCGAAGGCCGGGGAGGGATCGTGTCGATCCCTCCCCGGCCCGATGTCGACGTATCAGACTCGGCTCACCCGGATGCGCCGGATGAGCAGGAAAGAGCCCGCGCCGAGCAGAACCACGCCGAGAATCAGCACGCCGGCGGCGAGCTCCCCACCGGTCGCTGCGAGGTCGTCGTCGGAAGACCCGGGTGCGCCTGCCCCCGCGCCGTCCGACGGATCGGCGGGATCGGTGGGATCAGCCGGGTCGGTCGGATCGGTCGGATCGGTCGGATCGGTCGGATCGGTCGGGTCTGTCGGCTCCGGTTCGACCGCCGCGAAGGGCACGAGAGGGTTGGGGATCGTCACCTGACGAAGCTGCGTATCCGCGGCGAAGTCGTGGGCGGTGATCACCACTCGATCCCCGAACGAATCGACGGTCAGGCCGCGGTTGATGTCTCTGGTTGTGACCTCGCGGATCCCCGCAGTGTCCTCACCGACGGCATCCCACTCGGTCTGGATCGCGAGTGTGTTCACCGCATGGAAGCCGTCCGGATGACCGCCGTCCGTGCGGCGCTGCACCGACCAGTCGCCGAGCTCTGCCGGGTAGTGCGTGTGTCCGGTGAGGAGGATCACGTTCGGGTAGCTGCCGAACAGTGCCGTCAACAGGTCGTTGTGCTGGTGGTGCCGGTGATAGCCCGGGATCCAGCTGGCCGAGACGGTGTCGCCGAGCGGGAAGTGCGTGATGACGATGACCTGCGTGTCGAGCTCGGTCCAGTGCGCCAGCCGCTCCTCCAGGAAGGCGAGTTGCTCCGCGGACATCGCGACGTCGGACGGCCCTGCGGCTTCCTGGCCGACGGTGATCACCGGCAGATCTCCGGACGCGCCCTCGAGGACGTACTCGCCCCATACCCGATCGCGTTGCGCGAACGCCAGGAAGCGGTCGCGGTTCGCTTCGAACCCGCCTGCCGCGTAGCGTTCGTGATTCCCGATGGCGGCGACCGTCTGGCGCGGACGGATGTCGGACGTCTCGTCCATGACCGCGTAGATCTCGTCCCACTCGGCCTGTGTGCCGGACGAGACGATGTCACCCACCATGAGCAGGCCATCAGCGTCGGGGGAGAGACCGTTGAAGTCCCGCAGGCCGTGTGCGAGGTCCTGCGGGTGTCCCTGGATGTCGGACACGACCCAGGCGCTGGTCGCCTCCTGCTGAATCGGCTGAAGGGTGCGCTGAACGGTCACGGAGTCGATCGCCCAGTAGTGCGAATCGGCAGCCGCGGAGAACTCCCACGAGAAGACCGCGGTCTGTGCGCCGGCGGTCGGCTGGACGACGACCTCCTGCTCGCTGTTCAGCTGCATCCCGTCGAAGCCGATGGTCACAGTCGACTCGTCCAGACGCAGCAGTTCGATCGGCGCCCCGCCGTCGAAGCTGACCCGCACCGTGCCACTCTGATCCTGAGCGCCGCGGAAGTGGCTGTCGAAGGTGAGCACGAGCGGTCCCTCGTCAGCGACCGGCACGGGTTCGCTGGTGAGGATCGACGAGAAGCCCTCCGCGCCGAACTGTGCGGCGTCGGCCACCGCGATGACATCCTGCGCCCGCCCGAAGCGGCCACGCATGAGGTCGAGCTCGGCTGTCCAGTCGGTGCGGGTGCGGAAGGTCCAGCCGCGCCACTCGTCTGTGCCGACGCCGGCCATCGAGTCGATGAACTCGACATCCCACCCGGAGTCTGCCTCGAAGCCTTCGCGGTAGATGACGCCGTCGGTGCTCGGGTCCGTCTCGACGGGCTCGACCGGGGACTCGACCGGCGGAGAGGTCGGGGCTGCGGTCAGCGTGAACGGCACCGGAGTGCCGAGCGCTTCATAGCCGTCCTGAGCGAGGAACCAGACCACATAGGCGCCGGGCTCGAGGGTGGACATCGAGAAGTCGATGCTGCCTTCCGCGGCCGGCGCGTAGTCCCAGATGCGAGAGCCGGGGTCGCCGTCAGGGGTGCCGTCGCTCGCGCGATAGATCCCGATCCAGTTCTTCGCGTGCGGCTCGTCGGTCGACCAGTCGATGGAGAGCGTCTCGTCAGTGCGCAGGGTCGTCGCGCTGAGCGTCAGGGCCGATCCCTCCGGTACGGCCGCGGCGACCGGAGTGGCGGTGAAGGCCAGGGCGACGGCGAGGAACGCCGCGCCGATTGCGGCGAGCGGGCGTCGCAGTCGCGGTCTGCGAGCGGTGGGCGGGTTGGGCATGGGAGTTCCTTTCGCTCCGACAGGGGTGCACGACAGACGGTAGGGGTGCGGTGTGAATCGCGTCCGCCGGGTGAACCGTCCGCTGGCGACCCCGGGGGAAACAGCGCGTGAAGCACCCTGCCGATCCGTGCCGAATGTCAGCCGCCGAGTTCGCCGCATCTTCGGCCTCTGTTCACCTCCCCGCCACGCGTGACGCGGAGACTTCACGACGGACAGGACGAACATGACCGCAATCATCGACGCGCCTCGCCGGGGACCCCGGTTCGAGAGCATCACGAGCGATCTCGTCGATCGCATCCGCCGGAACGAGTTCCCCTCCGGAACGGCGCTGCCGTCCGCGACGGCGCTCGCGGCGGAGTACGGCGTCGCGCGGGGCACGATCCGTCATGCGCTGGAGTTGCTGGAAGAGCGGCACGCGATGCTCACCAGGAACGGCGTGCGCTGGATCGTCCACGAGCCCGCGCACCCGCACAGCTTCAGCGTGCTGCGCTCGTTCGCGCAGTGGGCCATCGCGACGGGACACCGCCCGTCGGGAAGGACGGTCTCCACCGAGCGCGGGCGGGCGAGCAGGGCTGAGGCGACGGAGCTCGGCATCCGCTATCGAGACCCCGTGCTGCGGTGCGTGCGGGTGAGGTCACTCGACGACCGTCCCGTGATGGTGGAGCGGACGACGTACCTCCGGCGCCTGGCGGACGTGATCGAGTCGCTTCCTGCGGACGTGCCGTCCGTGACGCAGATCCTCGCGGACGACCATGGCGTCATTCTCGCCCACGCCGAGCACCGCATCAGCGCTGTCGCCGCCAGTGGCGCTGACGGCGAACTGCTCGGAGTGAGCCGAGGTTCCGCTCTGCTCCGCGTGAGACGCGCGGCGCGTTCGCTGGACGGGCAGGCGTTCGAGTACAGCGAGGATCGTTATCTCGCCGACTCCATCGAGATCTCGGTCGTCAACTCGAAGTGATCTCCGTCGTCAGCGTGAAGTGATCCCGCGCGCGCTCTCCCCAGGGAAGCCCCGTCTGAAGCCCTTCATCGATCTGGCATTGTTGAACCGATGGACATCGGCACCGTGCTCGGGCTCGAGCAGCTCACCTGGGGCACTCTGCTGCTCATCGTCGCCGCGGCCTTCGCGGCCGGGTGGATCGACGCGGTGGTCGGCGGAGGCGGGCTGCTCCAACTGCCCGCCCTGCTGCTGATACCCGGCATCACCCCGATCCAGGCGCTCGCCACGAACAAGCTCGCCTCCGTGTTCGGCACGGCCACGAGCAGCGTCACGTACTACCGACGTGCGAAACCGGATATCCGCACGGCCCTCCCGATGGCGGCGATCGCGCTCGCCGGGTCGTTCGGCGGCGCCGCGGTCGCCACAGTGCTCCCGGCATCCGCCTTCAAGCCCATCATCGTGGTCGCGCTGCTCGCCGTGGCGCTCTTCACCGCGTTCCGGCCACAGATGGGCGCGGCGACCCGACTGCGCTTCAGCGGGCACAAGCATCACATCACAGCCGGCGTCGCGGGTCTCGTCATCGGGTTCTATGACGGCCTCATCGGCCCGGGGACCGGCACCTTCCTCGTGCTCACCCTCGTCGCCCTCCTCGGATACGACTTCCTGCAGGCCAGCGCGAAGGCGAAGATCGTGAACTTCGCCACCAACGCGGGAGCGCTGATCCTCTTCATCCCGCACGGCGCGGTGCTGTGGCTGCTCGGCGGCATCCTGGCAGTGGCGAACGTCGCCGGAAGCTACCTCGGCTCGCGCATGGCGATCTCGCGCGGGTCGACGTTCATCCGCGTCGTCTTCCTGGTGGTGGTGATCGCACTGATCGGCAAGCTCGGTGTGGATGTGTGGAATGAGAACGTCCTCCCGGCGCTGGCAACGCTCTGATCATCGCGTCGCGCCGCGATGAGTCAGGCCTCGTCGTCCCCCGGATCGACGTCGACGCCCGCCTCGGCGGTGTGTTCGTTGTGGACGAGCTCCCAGACGTGCCCATCCGGATCGCGGACATACGCAGTGAAGGATCCGTCGTGTTCAGCGGGACCTTCTGCGGTGCCGCCCGCCGATATCGCACGCGAGACGACCCTTTCGATCTCGTCCCTCGTGGCGATCGCCGCCGAGAGGATGCATGCGCCGTTCTCGAAGCGAGGTCGGCCGGGTACTCCGGCTCGATCGAGGTAGGTCTCGAATTCGTCCCGCTCGATCAAGAACAACGACAGGTTGGGCAGCTCGACGGCGACGACACCGCCGTCGGGGTCGGCGGGCGCGAGACCGAGGCCGTCTCGATAGAAGCGTGCCGAGCGATCGAGGTCTGTGACGGGGAGCGAGAGAACGGTTGTGACTGGTTTCATGCCAGCAAGTTAGCATGACTGACCGTTCATATGAAACATGAGTCATACTTGATTCATGGACGACTTCGCGGTGATCGCCGATCCCACCCGGCGCGCGATCATCGAGCGGCTTCACCGGCGAGAGCATGATGTCGGAGCGCTCGTCGATGCGCTCGGCATATCGCAATCCCTGGCCTCGAAACATCTGCGCGTCCTGCGTCAGGCCGGTGTGGTCGAAGCCGCTGCCGTGGGGAAGCGTCGCGTGTACCGATTGACCGACCGGCCGATGCCGGAGGTGATCGCCTGGGTCCGACCCTACGTGAGCCGGTGGGCCGACAGCTTCGACAGACTCGCGGAGGCACTCGATGCGGTGGAGGAACGGGAAGATGACTGAAGCCTCGCGCGACGAGTCCGTCGCTGCGCAGATCCGTTTCCCTCTCGAGATCCGCCTCGAGCACGATGAATCGGACTGGACGCTGGTGATGCGCCGACGATTCCCTCACACGCCCGCGCGGCTGTGGCAGATGATCACTGAGCCCGAGCTCCTCGCACGCTGGTCGCCGGTCGTCCCCGATCGCCCTCTCGACAGCCCAGGGCCTGCGACCTGTCGCGAGAAACCGGAGGACGAGCCACTCGACGCAGAGGTCCTCATCGCCGATCGGCCGCGCAAACTCGTGCATCGATGGGACGCCGAGATCCTCAGCTGGACGATCACGAGCGGTGATGACGGGACGACTCTCGAACTGCGACAGTCTCTCGGCGACCATCCGCGTGCGAGCCAGTACGCTGCCGGCTGGCATCTGTGCCTCGCGCGCCTGGCCGTGGAAGACGATGGCTTCGACCATGAGCGGGTCGTCGGCGGTCGCGCCTGGGCCTACGGATGCGGGGACCTCATCGAGCGATACCGGGACGTTCTCGGTTCGGACGCCGACGACGTGCACCCACAGCGATGATGCCAGAAGAGATCAGGCCTCGCCGTCCTCCGGCTCGACGTCGACGCCCGCCTCGGCGCGCTGCTCGGGCGTGATGGGGGCGGGGGCGGCCGTGAGCGGGTCGAAGCCGTTGCCGGACTTCGGGAACGCGATGACCTCACGGATCGACTCCGTCTTGGTGAGGTGCTGCATGACCCGGTCCATGCCGAGCGCGATGCCGCCGTGCGGGGGAGCGCCGAACTTGAACGCGTCGAGCAGGAATCCGAACTGCTCGTCCGCCTGCTCGTCGCTGATGCCCATCACCGCGAACACGCGCTTCTGCACGTCCTCACGATGGATGCGGATCGAGCCGCCGCCGAGCTCCGAGCCGTTGCACACGATGTCATAGGCATAGGCGAGAGCTGAGCCCGGGTCGGTGTCGAACGTGTCCTGGAACTCCGGCTTCGGACCGGTGAACGCGTGGTGCACCGCCGTCCAGGCTCCGGCGCCGACGGCGACGTCGCCCGAGGCGACCGCGTCTGCGGCCGGTTCGAACATCGGCGCGTCGACGACCCAGGTGAACGCGAACTCGTCCGGGTTCAGGTAGCCGAGGCGGCGACCGATCTCGACGCGAGCTGCACCGAGGAGGGCCCGGCTCTCCTTCGTCGAACCGGCGGCGAAGAACACGCAGTCGCCGGGCTCGGCGCCCACGAAGTGCGCAAGGCCGGCCTGTTCGGCCTCCGTCAGGTTCTTCGCGACGGGACCGCCGAGCGAGCCGTCCTCGTTGAACAGGACATAGGCGAGGCCGCGGGCACCGCGCTGCTTGGCCCAGTCCTGCCAGGCGTCGAGCTGCTTACGGGGCTGGCTCGCACCGCCCGGCATCCGCACCGCGCCGACGTACTCGGCCTGGAACACCCGGAACGGCGTCTCCGAGAAGTAGTCGGTCGCCTCGACCAGCTCGAGTCCGAATCGCAGGTCGGGCTTGTCGGAGCCGTACTTCGCCATCGCGTCGGCGTAGCTGATCCGGGGGAGCGGCGTCGCGACCTCGACGCCGATCGTGGCCCACATCGCGACGACCAGGCGCTCCATCAGCGTGATGACGTCTTCCTGGTCGACGAAGCTCATCTCGATGTCGAGCTGCGTGAACTCCGGCTGCCGGTCGGCGCGGAAATCCTCGTCGCGGTAGCAGCGCGCGATCTGGAAGTACTTCTCCACACCTCCCACCATCAGCAGCTGCTTGAACAGCTGCGGCGACTGGGGGAGCGCGTACCAGCTGCCCGGGTGAAGGCGGGCCGGAACGACGAAGTCGCGCGCGCCCTCCGGCGTCGATCGGGTCAGCGTCGGCGTCTCGACCTCGGTGAAGTCCTCGGCGTGCAGAACATCGCGCACCGCCTTGTACACGTCGGAGCGCAGGCGCAGAGCGGATGCCGCCACGGGACGGCGGAGGTCGAGGTAGCGGTACTTGAGGCGCGCCTCCTCACCGATCGTCTCGGTCTCGGCCAGCGCCGTCGAGACCTGGAACGGGAGAGGCGCGGACTCGTTGAGCACCTCGACGGTCGCGGCGATGAGCTCGACGGCGCCGGTGGGCAGGTTGGGGTTCTCGTTGCCGTCGGGTCGGCGGGCGACCTCTCCGGTCACTTTCAGCACGAACTCGTTGCGCAGCGGATGCGCGACCTCCTCGTCGCGGATCACGACCTGGGCGATGCCCGAGGCATCCCGCAGGTCGATGAACGCGACTCCGCCATGGTCACGACGGCGATCGACCCACCCGGTGAGGGTGACGGTCTGACCGATGTGCGAGGCATCGAGAGAGCCTGCCGGGTGAGTGCGGAGCACGGAGGATTCCTTCTGATCTGGAAAGGGGGAACCCGCCCATTCTACGTGCGGTGGCACCGCGTCCCCGGCGCCGGCCGATCCCTCAGTATGATCGCCGGGAACGGAAGGCGCACCCATGAATCTCGCTCTCGTCCCCGCGGAGGCGGGCGGCATCCTCCCCGGCTTCGAAACCGGCCACCCCGTCATCGGGGATGCGCTGCATCGCAGGGCCTGAGCGAAGGATGCCGGCGCAGAGACTTCACCTCGTCCGTCACGGAGAGGTGCACAATCCCCATCGCGTGCTCTACGGCCGCCTTCCGGGCTATCACCTGAGCAAGGCCGGTCGGCGGATGGCGCAGGCGGCGGCGGATCACGTCGCATCGCTGGGCCGTCCGTTGTCGGCCCTGTACTGCTCTCCGTTGGAGCGTGCCCAGGAGTCGGCGGAGCCGTTCGCCGCGACGTTCGATCTGGTTCCCGAGATCGACATCAGAGTGATAGAGCCGACGAACGTCTTCGAGGGCACGCGGATGCGTCGATCGCTGCTGAACCCCCTGAAGTGGTGGCACCTGCGACAGCCCTCGCTGCCGAGCTGGGGCGAGCCGTACACATCGGTCGCGCAGCGGATGCTCGGCATCATGGATGAGGCATGGGATGCCGCAGGCGACGGTGATGTCGTCATGGTCTCGCACCAGGCGCCGATCTGGATCAGCCATCTTCGCGTTGCCGGTCTGCCGCTGCAGCACGACCCGCGCACGCGCCGGTGCGCGCTGTCGAGCGTGACATCGTTCGAGCGCAGCGGCGACGTGTGGCGCGAGGTCGCCTATGCGGAGCCTGCCGCGACAGAGGGCGCCGTCGACGTCGGGGCCGTCTGACGTCGACTGTCCGGCTGGCCCATAGGATCCCGCGCGTAAACTGGGAATCGTGCCACTCGCCTCGACGGTTCATCCGATCCGCAGCGGCCGCCGCTCCCGTAATCGCCGTTCCGGTGGTGCGGTCGGAGCCGCGCTCGCCGCGGTGCTCGCCGTCGGCCTGAGCGCGTGTGCGCCGGATCCGGTGAGCGAATCGTTCCTGAACGGAGAGAACACCGGCTACGTCGCCGCCGACGGCGCCATCGTCGAGATCCCCGAGGCTGATCGTGGCGAGCCCGTCGACTTCGGCGGCGTCACCGAGACGGGCGAGCCGTTCGACAGTGCTGAGCTTGCAGATCAGGTCACGGTGGTGAACTTCTGGTACGCCGGATGCGCACCATGCCGGGTCGAAGCGAAAGACCTCGAGTCGGTCTGGCAGGAGTACCAGAGCGAGGGAGTCTCCTTCGTCGGCATCAACACCCGCGACCAGGCCGACACGGCCAAGGCGTTCTCCGACGAGTACGGCATCACCTATCCGAGCCTCATCGATGTCGACACGGCCGAAGCCAAGTTCGCGTTCGCCCAGGCCGTCCCGATCCAGGCCACCCCGACCACGCTCGTGCTGGACAAGCAGGGCCGCGTCGCCGCCCGGATCATCGGTCCGATCGATGGGACCTCGATCCTCTCCACGCTGGTGGGGGACGCCCTCGCGGAGTCGTCGTGACCTGCCGGACATCGCTGTGAACCCCGAAGCGATCATCGGATCCGGCGCCCTCTGGCTCGCGATTCCCGTCGCCATGCTGGCGGGTCTGGTCTCGTTCCTCTCGCCGTGCGTGCTGCCGCTCGTCCCGGGCTACCTCGGCTTCCTCGGCGGTGCGGTCGCTCCCAAGGCGCCGGCGCTGGCCGGTTCTGCGGCCGTGCAGGGCGAGCGAGGCCACGTGGCGACCGTGGAAGCCGCCCACACGACGCGCGGCCGACTGGTGCTGGGCGTGCTGCTGTTCATCCTCGGCTTCAGCCTCGTCTTCGTCGCCATCACGGCGCTCAGCGGCACCGTGGGCGTGTTCCTGCTGCAGTGGGGCGATCTGATCACCCGGGTCCTGGGTGTGGTCATCATCCTGATGGGGCTCGTGTTCCTCGGACTCTTCGGCTTCGCGCAGCGAGAGCTCCGCTTCCACGTGGATTCGAAGTACGGCGTGGTCGGCGCACCGCTCCTCGGCATCGCCCTCGGCATCGGGTGGGCGCCGTGCATGGGCCCGACTCTCTCGGCCATCATCGCGCTCTCGTTCAACGCCGGCGACCCGGTGCGTGCGAGCTTCCTCGGTCTCGCATACTCACTGGGTCTCGGGATCCCCTTCCTGCTCGTCGCCCTCGGTTTCGGCTGGGCGACGAGGACGATCGGGTTCCTCCGTCGCCACATCCGGGTCGTGAACATCATCGGCGGCGTGCTGCTGATCGTCCTCGGCATCCTGATGGTGTCGGGCCTGTGGACCGACATCATGTCTCGGCTGACGGCGGTGATGGGCAGTGTCCTCCTCCCGCTCTGAGACCGAGATCACGACGAGCAAGGATGCCGTGAACAGCGACGTGAGCGACCCCCTCCGCCCGTCCGACCACATCGACGGCGACGGGTCGATCGCGCAGCCGAAGCTGGGGCTCGTCGGATGGCTGCGCTGGGGCTGGCGTCAGCTCACCTCGATGCGCACGGCCCTGGTCCTCCTGCTCGTGCTGGCGATCGCGGCGATCCCCGGCTCGATCTTCCCGCAGCGCATGGCCGACCCGAACGGGGTCACCGAGTGGGAGCGGAACAACCCCGACCTCTTCCCGGTGCTCGACGCGCTGAAGCTGTTCGACGTGTACCTGTCGCCGTGGTTCTCGGCGATCTACCTGCTGCTGTTCACCTCGCTCGTCGGCTGCGTGATCCCGCGCATCCGCCACCACGCCAAGGCCCTGCGCGCCCGGCCGCCGCGCACCCCCGCCCGCCTGCAGCGTCTCGAGGACTTCCGCTCGGCGCAGCGCGATCTGCCGGCGAGCGCCGGTTCGTCAGCGGATGCCGAGGCGTCGGCCTCGATCGACATCGCGACGAAGCAGCTCAAGTCTCTCGGCTACCGGGTCGAGCGCTACGACAAGGGGCGCACCTTCTCGGTGTCGGCGGAGCGCGGATATTGGCGCGAGACCGGCAATCTGCTCTTTCACATCGCCCTCGTCGGCGTGCTCATCACCGTCGGCGTGGGCGGAGGCTTCGCCTACACCGGCCAGCGCGTGCTCGTCGAGGGAGAGACCTTCGCCAACACCCTCGTCGACTACGACTCGATGAACCGCGGCCGCTTCGTCGCCGACGATGCGCTCACCCCCTACGCGATGCGGCTGGACTCGTTCGACGTCACCTACCAGCCGTTCGGAGAGCCGGGCTCAGGGCAGGCCGGCGACTTCTCAGCGAACGTTGCGGTGACCGACCGCGAGGGTGACACGTCTGAGGGATCGGTCAGGGTGAACCATCCGCTCGACATCGCCGGCGACAAGATCTACCTGCTCGGAAACGGGTACGCGCCGACGATCACCGTGCGAAACGCCGACGGCGACGTCGTCTACCACAACAGCGTGCCGTTCCTGCCGCAGGACAACAACATGACATCGCTCGGGGTCATCAAGGTCACCGACGGCATGCCGGAGCAGCTGGGGCTGATCGGCTTCTTCTATCCGACGGCGGCATCGGGCAAGGACGGTGCGATCGCCTCCGGCTTCGGCGATCTCGTCAACCCCCTGCTCACGCTCGACGTGTACGCGGGCGACCTCGGCATCAACGACGGAGCGCCGAAGTCGGTCTACGTGCTCGACACGACGGGCATGACCAAGCTCGCCGGCCGCACGACTGACGTCGAGTCGATCGAACTCAGCCCGGGCGAGACCGGTGATCTGCCGAATGGCCTCGGCACCGTGACCTTCGAGGATGAGTCGCCGGAGGGCGCGACGGATGCGACGCAGTCCGTGAAGCGATTCGCATCGCTGCAGATCCATCACGATGCGTCCGCGGTGTGGGTGCTGGTCTTCGCGCTGCTCGCGCTCGGAGGCCTCATGCTCGCGCTCTTCGTGCCGAGGCGCCGCGTATGGGTCAAGGCCACCGGCGCGAATGACAGCGTCTTCCTCGAGTACGCCGGGCTCGCCCGCGGAGAGGACCCGACCCTCGCCGCCGCGGTCGACGCCCTCGTCGCAGGCCATGCGCGACTGATGGACGCGGCCGGCGGCTCCGTCGCTCGCGAGGAACAGACGTCGTCCGGCGAGCAGGCCCCGCCGGCATCCGAACACGCGAAAGTAGACTGACACCATGCCCGACCTCGATGTGCTCTCGCCGATCCTGCTGTGGACGGCGATCGCGATCTATGCTGCCGCCTTCGTGGCCTACGCGTTCGATCTCGCCCGGCGCTCCCAGGTCACCGCCGACGCGAAGAGCGTGCGTGAGGCCGAACTCGTCGTCGCCGCCGGTGGTGCGACGCCCGCTCGCCGCGCGGCATCCGGCGTTCCGGCATCCGGTGCACCGCAACGGTTCGTGATGGCGCGGATCGGCACCTCGCTCACCGTCCTCGGCTTCCTCTTCCATCTGGCCGCGACCGTCACCCGCGGTATCGCAGCCGGGCGCGTTCCCTGGGCGAACCTCTATGAGTTCGCGATGATCGGCACACTCCTCATCGTGGCGGTCTTCCTCGCCGTGCTGTCGCGCATCGATCTGCGCTTCCTCGGGACGTTCATCACCGGTCTCGTCGTCGTGCTGATGGGTGCGTCCGCCACCAACTTCTTCGTCGCCGTCGTGCCGCTGATGGACCCGCTGAAGAGCGTGTGGCTGATCATCCACGTGTTCGTGGCCTCGCTCGCCACGGCCTTCTTCGCTCTGGCGTTCGCGTTGTCGGTGCTGCAGCTGATGCAGTCACGGCGCGAGCGGCTCGTCGTCGAGGCCGCGGAGCGGACCGGTGCCGGCTTCCTGCGCACCCTTCCGCAGTCCGACCGCCTCGAGAGCCTCGCGTACCGGTTCACGATCATCGGCTTCATCCTCTGGACGTTCACCCTCATCGCGGGCGCCATCTGGGCGCAGGACGCCTGGGGGCGCTACTGGGGCTTCGACGTCAAGGAGACCTGGACCTTCGTGATCTGGGTGATCTACGCCGGGTACATCCACGCGCGGGCCACCCGCGGCTGGCGGGGCAACCCCTCCGCGTGGCTCGCGATCGTCGGGTTCTCCGCGGTGATCTTCAACTTCACCATCGTGAACGTCTTCTTCAAGGGTCTGCACGCGTACTCCGGCCTGAGCTGAGCCGCGCTCCCGTCCGCGCCCTGAGGGTGCCCGCGTTGATAGATGGAAAACGCGCCTCCCCGGCAGTCGAGAGGCGCGTTTTCCATCTATCGAAACCGGTCAGGCCCCGGCGAGCACCGCCTTCGCCGACGTCGTGCGTCGGAGGGCGACGGCGACGGTCGTCGCCGCGATCGACAGCACACCCCAGACGACGAGTCCGGCGATCGCCGCACCGTTGGCCGCGATCAGTCCGTCGAAGGCCGGAGCGGTCGGCAGCGCCGCACCGATCCCCGCGAGCCAGTCGGGCACCGTCGAGATGAGGCCGGTGGAGACGGCCACCACGCCGATGAGCGCGCTCACCCAGCGGCCGATCCCGCCGAACAGAGCGACGAGGGCCTGGTTCACGGCGGCGAACACGACACCGATGACGACCGCCGTGCCGGCGAACGCCCACCACGCGGCGGCGTCGTACTGCGCCACGATCTGCACGATGAGGGCGAGGAGAAGCCCCTGAGCGGCTCCGATCAGGGCCGCCGGCGTGAAGGCGCGGAGGGTCAGCGCGGCCGACGAACGCCGCGACGTGAGAGTCCTGCCGGTGTGGGCGCGCATCACGAGGAACGACGCGAGACCACCGAACCACAACACGACCGCAGCGAGCAGCGGGATGGCGGTCGGGCCGAAGATCGTGCTCATCGACGAGTCCGTCGTGACGGGATCGGCGACGACCGACGCCAGCGACGTCGATTCCTCGTCATTGAACGACGGCAGCGAGTCGGATGCCGTCCGCAGGCCGCCTGCGAGATCGCCGGTGCCGGTCGCGAGAGCATCGAGGCCGGTCACGAGCTCGGCAGCACCGGTCGCGAGCTGCGTCGCGCCGCCGGACAGCTCTCCCGCTCCGCTCGACAACGCCCGGGCGCCGGCCGCGGACTGGTCGACGCCGGCGGCGAGCTGGTTCAGGCCACCCCCGAGTGCGGTCGCACCGGCACCGGCCTCGCGGAACTGACCCGCGAGTGTCGACGGCAGTGCCTGAACCCCGGCGGCGACGGGGGCGAGATAGGCCTCGGCTGCGCCTGCGGCCTCGGCCGCGTCCGCGGCCTGGCTTGCTGCGGCGTTCACCTGCGCGCAGAACTCCTCGGAGGCGCCCGACTCGGTGCATGTCGCAGCCAGCGCGCCGAAAGATCCGGCCACCGTCTTCGTCTGCGCCCCCGCCGCGGTGAGATAGGGAGCCCCGCCCTTGGCTGCAGCCGCAAGCTGGCCGAACGACCCGTTCGGATCCTCGAGCGCTGCCGCACCCGCAGTGAGTCCCGCACCGAGCTGCGCCGCCCCGCCGGCGGCCTCCTGCGTCTTGTCGGCGATGGTCCCGAGCCCGTTCGCGAGGTCGTTCGCGCCCGAGCCGAGCTGCGAGGCGCCGGACGCGAGCTGCGTCGCGCCGTCGGGGATCGCGGCGGCTCCGGTGGCGGCATCCCGCGCGCCCGTCGCGAGTTCGAGCGCACCCGAGGCGGCGTCGCCGATCTGATCGCCGATCGTGGTGAATCCGACGAGCACGTTCTCGAGCGTCGCTTCGCTGAGCATCGTTCCCATGGTCGAGGTGGCGACCGACGCGATCTGTCCCGTGATGAGGTCGTCGGCGACGAGGCCGTCCTCGGGCGTGGTCACGCTGATGGTGGCCTTCTCCGCCTCACCGCCGCCGTCGGCGATCGCCTGGCCGGCCGAGGTGGCTGCCGCCGAGAACTTCTCCGGAATCGTGATCACGGCCTGGTACGAGCCGTCGGCGAGCCCGGTGGCGGCGTCATCCTCGTTCGAGATCACCCAGGTGAGGTTGGAGTCGAGTTCCTCAGACCCTTCGACCAGGCCCGATGCGAGCTGGCGACCGAGAGGCGTGACCTGTCCGTCGATCTCGACCGGTTCGTCCAGGTTGACGATCGCTGCGGTCATGGAGTCCAGGCGCTCGGTGGGGTTGTGAAGCGCCGCCACGAGGATGCCTCCGACGGCGGCGGGCAGCAGCAGGATCCCCAGGATCGTCAGCCATGTGATGGGCTTCTGGGAGCGTGCGCGCTCGATGGACAGAGTCATGCGTTCACCTCGGTTGATTCCTGTGGCGTCCGTCGCGCGGCCGCCGGTGTCGAAAGGTCGAGCGTGCGGACGCCGGGCCAGCCGGCCTCGGCGAGCAGCAGGCGGGCGGAGGCGGGGTCGGATGCCGTCGCGAAGACGGCGAGGGGGCGTGACGACGCGGCATCCCTCAGCATCGCCGTCGCCTGGTCACGCCGCGCGCCGCCGAACCGGTCGAGGCCGTCGATCACCACGATCTCGGACCTGCCGCGCAGCGCCTCGCCGAGTTCGATGAGGGCGGCATCCGCGTCGTCGACGAGAACGCAGCCGACGTGCGATCGCACCCACGCCGCTCGCCCCGGCAGCAGATGACCGGCGACGCGAAGGCGGCCGGCATCCGAGTGCAGGCGCCCCGCCACCGTGAGGGCGAGCGCCCTTCGCGTGCGGGTGTCACGCCCACCGGCGACGATCGCAGCGCGCGGAGCCAACCGCAGGCTGACGTCTTCGAGCACGGGCGTGTCGTCGCCGATGGTGAGGTCGTCCGCCGCGACGATCGAGTCATCTCCCGGCCAGTCGGCGAGGTGGCGTTCGCGCTCGACCGCCTCTCCCTCGACGTCGACGCTCGGCAGGATCCTCTCGAGCCAGGTCGGGATCTGCCAGGCGCGCTCACCGAGGATCGCCATCAGCGCGGGGATCAGCGTCATCCGCACGAGGAAGGCGTCGATCGCGATACCGGCCGCGAGACCGAGGGCGATCGGCTTCAGCGACGAGTCCCCCTCCGGGACGAACGCGACGAAGACCGCGAACATGATCAGACCGGCCGCGGTGACGACCTTGGCCGACCCGGTGAAACCGGAGCGGACCGCACGCAGCGCCGCCTCGCGGCGAGTCCTGCGGTCGACGGGCCCGGCGGAGCGGCGGATGGCGGGGTCGTGCACGAAGTCCTCGCGCATCCGCGACACCAGGAAGACCTGATAGTCCATCGCCAGCCCGAAGAGCACACCCATGAGCACGATCGGCATGAAGCTGATGATCGGCCCGACCTTCGCCACGTGCAGCGCGTCGGCGAACCAGCCCCACTCGAACACGGCCGACACGACACCGAACGCGGCGACGATCGACAGCAGATACCCGAGAGCCGCGGTGATGGGGACCCACAGCGAACGGAAGACGATCGTCAGCAGGATGAGCGAGAGCCCGATCACGAAGATGCCGAACGGCAGCAGCGCCGACCCGAGCTGGTCGGAGATGTCGATCGCGACCGCGGTGAAGCCGGTGACCTTCAGGTCGATGCCGAACTCGTCGAGCCACTCGTCGTGGTGCGAGCGCAGCTCGCGGACCAGATCGCTGGTGGCCGGGTCATCCGGCGCCGTCTCTGGGATGATCTGCACGATGCCGGTGTCGGCGGTCTCGTTCGGCGCGGCCAGCGCCACCTCGCGGACGCCGTCGATCTGCTCCACGGCCTCACCGAGATCTTCCATCAGCGCCAGCGGATCCGTCGACGTGACGATCGTGCCGGTGAGGATGAGCGGTCCGTTGAACCCGGGGCCGAACTCCTCGCCGACGAGGTCGTAGCTCTGACGGGCTTCCGAGGCCTTGGGCAGGACGCCCGCGTTCGGAAGCGCGAGATTGAGGCTGAGGGCGGGGACCGCGACGACGCCGAGGCCGACGATGACGGCCAGGGAGACGAGCACCGGCCGCTTGATGACGCCACTGACCCACCGGTCGCTGAACGAGCGGCGCGGCACGCTGGCGGCTGCGCCCCTCTTCGGCGAGCGCTTGCGTCTCGGACGGCCGGCGACCCGTCCCTTCATGAAACCGAGGACCGCAGGGGTCAGGGTGACGGCGATGGCGACGGCGATGGCGACCGCGACGGATGCCGCGATCCCCATGGTCGTGAGGAACGGGATGCCAGCGAAGCCGAGGCCGATGAGGGCGATGAGGACGGTGACACCGGCGAAGACGACGGCGGAACCGGCGGTACCGACCGCGCGTGCCGTGGATTCCTCGGGATCGACCCCCTCGCGCACCTGGTCCTGATGCCTGGCCATGATGAACAGCGCGTAGTCGATGCCGACCGCGAGCCCCAGCATGAGGGCCAGCAGCGGCGTCGTCGACGAGACGGTGGCGAAGGCTGTCGCGGCGAAGATGCCGGCCATCGAGATGCCCACGCCGAGGATCGCCGTGAGAAGGGGGAGGCCTGCCACGACGAACGACCGGAACGTGACGACGAGCACGAGCAGAGCGATCAGCAGCCCGACGGCCTCGGTGATCGTGACGCCGGGGATCGACATGGCGAAGAGGTCGCCGCCCAGCGCGGTCTGCGACCCGTCGGGCAGCGCCCCTGCCAGGTCATCGACGACCGCGTTCAGCTCGTCCTTGGTCTCGGCGGACACATCCGTGGCCTGGCCGTCGAACTGCAGGCGCACGATCGCGGCGGTCTCGTCCTCGTTCACCATCCCCTCGACCATCTCGTCGTACGGGGAGGTGACCGCCAGCACATCGTCGAGATCGCCGAGTTCGTCGACGGCATCCTCGATGCTCTTTCGGTAGGCGTCGTCGGTGACCTGGTCGCCGTCGGCCGCGACCACGATGAACTGAGCGTTGGTCCCGCTCACCTGCGGGAAGGAGCGCGAGAGCTGTTCGAGGCCGGCCTGTGACTCCGTCCCGGGGATCGAGAACGTGTTGTCCGTGCCCGATCCGAGCACCAGTGCGCCGGTTCCGGCGAGGCCCAGGACGAGCAGCCAGGAAGCGAGGACGCGCCACGGATGCCGGTACGACCAGCGACCGAGCGATGACAGGAGTGTGGACACGCGTTCCTCCCGGGGATGTTCACTGGATACACAGATGTATCCGATACATAGATGTATCGTATGGTGATCGACGCGCGAGAGTCTGTGTGCCGGGTGTGAGTATCACCCGACCCGGACGTGCGAGAGTGAAGGCAGGAGGTTTCGACGATGACGACATCCGTGACGCGCAACCGCGAGAACACCCGCACCCGCCTTCTGGAGGCGGCGGCTCAGGTGTTCGCCGAGGTCGGTCTCGACGGGGCGACGGTCGAGGCTGTCTGCGAACGCGCTGGATTCACGCGCGGCGCCTTCTACTCGAACTTCGAATCCAAGGACGAACTCTTCCTGACGCTCGCCGGCAGTGTGGCCGACGTCAGGGTGCGCGCGGTTCGGGCACGTGTGGAAGAGCTGGCGGCGACGGGTGCGCTCGCCGACGGATGCGATCCGCTGGTCCTCGTGCAGCAGGTGATGGATGCCGGTGGCGACGATCGCCTCGACGTGATGCTGATGAGTGAGATCCGGCTCCGAGCGCTGCGTGATGAGCAGTTCGGAGCGGGATACCTCGCGCAGGAGCGAGAGATGGTCGCCGGCATCGCGCAGATCATCACCGACATCGTGGCGGCCGGGCACCTGGCCGTGCGTCTTCCGGCCGAGACCGCCGCCCGCATGCTGATGGTCATCTGGGAAGGCATGGCCGTCCGCGGTGCGATGGCGGGTCAGGATGCCGCCCAGCTGCGCCATGCCGGTACTGCCGAACTCGGGAACTTCGTGCAGCTGCTTCTGGAGCAGTGATCCAGGTCAGTCCCTCTCAGTGAGGAGCCGGTGGCAGCGCTCGAGACGCCCCAGCCACCACGAACGCCGGTCTTCGGTCGCCGCGAGCCTGTCGACGGCGTCGGCGTCCGGTGTCACGCGACCGACGGCGACGCTGCCATCACGTGGGCGGAGGTCGGCGACGTCGTCGAGGAACAGCGAGGAGGTGCCGAGTCCGCAGTCGTAATCGAGCTGTGGGAGCGCTGCGGCGAGGGCCGCGCCCTGAGACAGGCCGACGGCGGTGTCGAGGGCACTCGAGACCACCACGGGCAGTCCCGCGGCCGTCACGATCTGCAGGGCGTGAGTGATGCCACCCAGTGGCTGAGCCTTGACCACCAGGAGATCCGCCGCTCCCGCACGCGCGACGGCGAGCGGGTCTGAGGACTTGCGGACGCTCTCGTCTGCGGCGATCGGGATGCCCATGTATTTCACGCGGGTGCGCAGTTCGGCGAGTTCCGCCACCGTGGCGCACGGTTGCTCGAGGTACTCGAGGTCGTATTCGTTCAGCGCGTGCACGGCGTGCTCCGCCTCGTCGACGTTCCAGGCGCCGTTCGCGTCGATGCGGATGCGGCCCTCCGGGCCCATCGCCTCGCGCACTGCGCGCACCCGGGCGACGTCATCGGCGAGGGTCTGGCCGGGCTCGGCGACCTTGACCTTCGCCGTGCGGCATCCGGGGAACCGGTCGAGGACGTCCGCCACCCGTGCCGCGTCGATCGCGGGCACCGTGGCGTTGACGCCGATCCGGTCCCGCACCGGCGCGGGCTGCGGCCGCCAGGCGAAGTCGATGGCTGCCGCAAGCCACTCCGACGCTTCCTCGTCGTCATACTCCACGAAGGGGGAAAACTCCGCCCAGCCCTCCGGACCCTCGAACAGCAGCGCCTCGCGCGTGTCGATGCCTCGGAATCGGGTATGCATCGGGAGAGAGACGACCCAGGCCGAATCGAGGAGTTCTGCGAGCGTCGGGAGCATGTGCCCATTGTGCCCTCTTCGCGCCGCGCGACGGCATCCGCGCCGCCGGTCGGTTCACAACTCCGCAGAAATCTTCGCGCGGCTCCGAGTCCGGTCTGCGAGGCCCCGTGATCTCGCCGGTTCCGGCAGCTACCGCGCACGATTCTGAGGAGTTGTGAACACGTGCCGCCGTCTCGTCAGGTGTGGGTGTCGGCGTGAAGCGGTAGGCGGATCTTGCCTCACCCATGCACGTGTGGTTGACAATGGTGTGTTACACACAGTAATGTGAACGACATGAACGAGATCCTCGATACGCACCTGCAGGAGTTGCGCCGCGGCACGATCGTGCTGGCCTGTCTGCAGCTGCTGCGCACGCCGGGGTACGGCTACGGGCTGCTCGAACAGCTGGAACAGCGGGGGTTCGCGACCGATGCGAACACCCTCTACCCGCTGCTGCGGCGGCTCGAGAAGCAGGAGTACCTCACGAGCGAGTGGAACACCGACGAGGCACGGCCTCGCAAGTTCTACCGCACCTCGGTCGCCGGCATCCGCCTCGCCGACACCCTCACCCAGGAATGGCTCGCCCTCACCGACGCCATCGCCTCGCTGACCGATCAGGAGCACTGACATGTCATCCACCCTCACCGAGCGGTACATCGCCGCCACCGTCAAGAGCCTGCCGCCGACGTCGCAGGACGACGTCCGCGCTGAACTCGAAGCCTCGATCTCCGACGCCGTCGAAGCGCGCGTGGAACAGGGGGAGACCCCGACTCAGGCCGAGCGCGCCGTGCTCACCGAACTGGGAGACCCGGCGGCCCTCGCGGCTGGCTATGCCGACCGCCCGCTCCACCTCATCGGACCCCGCTACTACCTGGTCTGGTGGCGGCTGCTGAAACTGCTGCTCTGGATCGTGCCGGTGTGCGCGATCATCGGTGTGTCGATCGCGAAGGTCCTCGAGTTCGCCACCATCGGCGAGCTGATCGGCGCGGCCGCCGTCGCCGGAGTCATGGCGATCGTTCACACCGGCTTCTGGACGACGCTGGTCTTCGCGATCCTCGAGCGCACCGCCACCGATCCCGGCGTGAACTGGGACGTCGATCAACTGCCCGAACCCACCGAGAACGGTGCCGGACGATCCGAGCTGATCGCATCGGCGATCTTCCTCGCGCTGGCGGCCGGCGCCATTCTGTGGGATACGCTGCGCGGGTTCGTCCGTCCCGATGGCGAGGCTCTCCCGATCCTGAACCCGGCGCTCTGGCCCTGGTGGATGACCGCGCTGCTCGTACTCCTCGTCGCCGAGATGCTGCTGGCGATCGGCATCTACGTCGCCCGCCGTTGGACCGTCGGATTCGCGGTCATCAACACGATCCTCGCCATCGCATTCGCGGTGCCGGCGCTGTACCTGCTGGTGACCGGTCAGCTGGTGAATCCGGCCTTCGTGGAGTTCCTCGCGACCGATCACGCGGCCGAACTCGCGAACGCGAACGCGGGCGCGGCGGAGCAGGGCGGGGTGCTCCGGGTCATCGCGGTGATCTTCGGCGCCCTGATCGTCGGCATCGGCATCTGGGACATCGTCGACGGCTGGCTCAAGACCGCGAGGGCGCGCCGCGCCTGAGCCGGCTCACCGCAGATGTGTCGCCCTCGAATCCGGGGGCGACACATCTGTGTCGCGCGGATGGGCGGACCGCGGCATCCGGAACTCGCGGGCATAGGCTGGATGCCGTGACCAGCGCATCCGTCTCCGAGTTGTTCGACCCAGCCGAATGGGTGCTCGCGCCCGGTGCCGAGGAGTACACCGACATCACCGCGCACGTCACGCACGACGGCGGCGTCGCCCGCATCGCGTTCGACCGCCCGGAGGTGCGAAACGCGTTCCGCCCGCACACCGTCGACGAGCTGTACCGCGCGCTCGACGTGGCCCGGCAGGATCCGAAGATCGGCGCGGTGCTGCTGACCGGCAACGGTCCGAGTCCGAAGGACGGCGGCTGGGCGTTCTGCTCCGGCGGCGACCAGCGCATCCGCGGCCGCGACGGCTACAAGTACTCCGATGACGAGACGGTCGTCCACGACCCGGCACGGGCCGGCCGGCTGCACATCCTCGAAGTGCAGCGCCTCATCCGATTCATGCCCAAGGTCGTCATCGCCGTCATCCCAGGGTGGGCGGCCGGCGGCGGACATTCGTTGCACGTCGTCTGCGATCTGTCGATCGCGTCGGCCGAGGAAGCGCGTTTCAAGCAGACCGACGCCGACGTCGGCTCCTTCGACGCCGGATACGGGTCGGCCTACATGGCGCGCCAGACCGGGCAGAAGTTCGCGCGCGAGGTGTTCTTCCTCGCGGAGGAGTACTCCGCCCAGCGCGCCTATGAAGCCGGCGCCGTGAACCGCGTCGTGCCCCACGCGGAGCTGGAGCGCGAGGCGCTGAAGATGGCGCGCACGGTGCTCACGAAGTCGCCGACCGCGATCCGGATGCTGAAATTCGCATTCAACGCGGTCGACGACGGACTCGTCGGGCAGCAGGTGTTCGCCGGCGAGGCGACCCGACTCGCGTACGGCACCGACGAGGCGGTCGAGGGTCGCGACTCGTTCCTCGAGAAGCGCGCGCCGGACTGGTCGTCGTTCCCCTGGCTCTACTGAGACTCCGATGACATCGAGAACGCACGAACCGCCCTTCCGCGGGCCTCGGAAGGGCGGTTCGTGCGTTCTCGGCGCGGCGGGTGACCGGCGATGACAGCGCTGATCCCCATCGACGCCGACGATCCGCGCGGTCTGCAGGACGCGCTTCGCCGGGCGCTGGACGGCGGACCGGCGCTCGGGTTCGGGATGCTCGCGGAGCCCGCGGTAACCGTCCCGGACGGCACGGCCGCGGTCATCGCGACCTCCGGCTCCAGCGGGCTGCCGAAGCGGGTGGTGCTCAGTGCCGAGGCGCTGCGCTCCAGCGCCGAGGCGACGGCCGCCCGGATCGGCAGCGGGCGCTGGCTGCTCGC
Organism: Microbacterium sp.; assembly: GCF_031179285.1. Classification (GTDB taxonomy): domain Bacteria; phylum Actinomycetota; class Actinomycetes; order Actinomycetales; family Microbacteriaceae; genus Microbacterium. The sequence continues at coordinate 25,097 of NZ_JAPSHY010000020.1, forward strand.
CCTTCCCGCCGGATACGTCGCAGGGCTTCAGGTGCTGGTCCGGTCGGCGCTGGCGGCCACCGAACCGGTCACGCTGGCCGGCGCATTCTCGCCGCGCGGCTTCACCGAGGCGACGCTGTCGATGGTGCGCACTGGCGACGAGACGTTGTTCACCTCGCTCGTGCCGGCTCAGCTGGCGACGCTTCTCGAAGCGGTCGACGAACCCGGGGTGCGCGCCGCGCTCCGTATCTACCGCGCGATCCTCGTCGGCGGGCAGGCGCTTCCTGAGCCGTTGCGCGAGCGAGCGGGCGAGCTCGGGGTACGGGTCGTGCGGACCTACGGGTCGACCGAGACGAGTGGCGGATGCGTGTACGACGGCGTCCCGCTCGACACCGTCGGCGTCCGCACGATCGAGGGCGAGCTGCAGATCGCCGGGCCGATGCTCGCCGACGGCTACCTCGGCGATCCGGCGCTCACCTCACGTGCGTTCGTGCGTGACGAGCGCGGCATCCGCTGGTACCGCACCGGCGACCTCGGCCTCGTCGAGGACGGCGTCGTCCGTGTGCACGGTCGCGCCGACAACGTCATCGTGTCGGGTGGGATCAACGTCTCGCTCGACCGCGTCGAGCGGATCGTGAGACGGGTTCCGGGGCTCCACCAGGCTGTGGTCGTGGGCGTGGAGGACGAGCGCTGGGGCGAGGCGTCGGTGATCGTCGCGGCCCGCGGTGAGCTGCTGCGACGCAGCGAGCCGGAGCAGCTGGCACACGCGCGGGATGAGGTGGCACGGGAGGTCGGGAAGCACGCCAGGCCGTCGCGTCTGATCGTCGTCGACGAGCTGGCGACGCTGCCGTCCGGCAAGCCGGATCGGGAGAGCATCCGCCGGGCCGTGCAGGATCTCCGCTGACCCGATGAGCGTGCCTGCCTATGGTGGGTTCATGGAGATACTGCGGCTGGCGGGCGTGCCAGGGGTCGGCAAGAGCGCGGTCGGATGGACGGTCGCGCGTCGCCTGGCCACGGAGGGGGAGCGCTGCGGATACGTCGACATCGATCAGCTCGGTATGTGCTACCCGGCCCCGTCGGCGGACCCCGACCGCTGGATGCTGAAGGAATCGGCGCTCGCACGGGTGGCGAACCAGTTCCAGTCGGCCGGGGTCGAACGCCTCGTCGTCTCGGGCGTCGCCGACCCTTCCGCCGCGCCGCCGCATCCCGGGCACCCGACGACCTCGCTCTGGCTGGATGCCGCGGGAGCGACGAGACGCGCGCGACTGGCGTCCCGCGGCTGGCCCGAGGCGCAGGTCGAGGCCGTCCTGGCCGTCGGTGACCGCGAATCGGCGGGCGCGCATCGATCCTGGTCGAGGCTCGCCACCGACGCGCTCACGGTGGCGGAGACCGCGGATGCCGTGCTGGAACGGTGGTCGCCGACGGGCGATGAGGCGAGTGTGGCCGGATCGGAAGATGATCCGGCAGCAGCGCGCCCGGCGCGAGTGATCTGGATCACCGGGCCGCGCTGCGCCGGTGCGTCTCAAGTCGGGTGGGAGATCGCCTCGGCACAGTGGCGGGCGAAGCGCCGCACCGGGTTCGTCGACGTGGCGCAACTCGCCTTCGCCTGGAACACGCCGCACGATGTCGGCCTTCGCAACACCGTCGAGATGCACCGTGCCTTCTCCGACGCGGCGGCGGGGATGCTGGTCGCCGTCGCTCCGTTCCGGTTCGAGCCGGCGGAGGTGATCGCCGCGTTCCCCGGAGCCGAGGTGTCGTTCGTCCGGCTCGACGCCGACGATGATGCACTCCGTGACCGCGTCGAGAAGCGAGCCGACGGCTCCGGCGAAGTGATGCTCGCCGGAGACGATCTGGCCGGCGCTTCGCAGGAAGCAGTGGCGGCCGTCATCGCTGAAGGAATCCGGCAGCGGCGAGTGCCGGTACGGCCGGGAGAGCGGATCGTCGACACCACGGGCGTCGGTCCGGACGCTGTGGCGGAGCGGGTGCTCGAGCTCTGAGCGACCTGCCAGACTGAGCGACATGGCCAGGTACACCCACGGGCACCACGAGTCCGTTCTCCGCTCGCACAACACCAGGGACATCTCGAACTCCGCGGAGTACCTTCGGCCGCACCTCGGACCGTCCACGCGCCTTCTCGACATCGGCGCGGGCCCGGGGACGATCACCGTGGACTTCGCGCGCGTGGTCGGTCGGGTCATGGCCACCGAGATCGACGACGGCGCCCTGTCGCTCTCGCGCGCGCTGGCCGAGAGCCGAGGGCTCACGAACATCGACTTCTCGATCGCGGACGTGCATGCCCTGAGCTTCGCCGACGCGGCTTTCGACGTCGTGCATGCGCATCAGGTGCTGCAGCATGTCGGCGATCCGGTGCAGGCGCTGCGCGAGATGCGCCGCGTCACCGCACCGGGCGGCGTCGTCGCCGCGCGCGACGCGGACTACGCCGGGTTCATCTGGTTCCCGCTGCTGCCCGAACTCGATCGCTGGCTCGAGCTCTACAGCGCGGCCGCCCGCGCGAACGGCGGCGAACCGGACGCCGGCCGACGGCTGCTGTCGTGGGCGCGGCAGGCCGGTTTCGACGACTTCACGGCGACGGCGTCGACCTGGTGCTACGCGACGCCGGAGGAAAGAGACTGGTGGGGCGGGATGTGGGCCGACCGCATCGTCGAATCCGCCCTCGCACGGCAGCTCGTCAGCGAGGAGCTGGCCACCGGCGCCGACCTCCGTGCCATCAGCGACGCGTGGAAGCGGTGGGCCGACGCCGAGGACGGCTGGTACCTCGTTCCGCACGGCGAGATACTCTGCCGCGTCGCAGCTTGAGCGCCGCGCCGCCTGGTCGCCGCGGCGCGCGCCGGAGACATCGCGCGGCGGAGACATCGCGCGGCGGATACATCGCTCGGCGGATGCGGGCGGCTTCGGCGTTCGCGTACGGTGAGGGAGTGATCCGCCCGCTCTCACGGGTGGCGCTGACCCTCGACATCTCAGGGGCGGCGCTGCTTTTTCTCGTCCTGATGCCGTCGTCGCTGGTGTTCTATGCACCGGCACCGGCGAATCAGGCCGTTCAGGGTGTCGCGGCCTTCGCGATCGTGCTCGCCAGCATCCTGATGTTCGCCGGTGTCGCGATCGGGCGACTCGCGCCCGGGCTCGCGCTGATCGCGGCGTGGGCGGGCGCCATCGTGCAGATGCTCGCAGGCTTCGGCCCGCTGCCGATCAATATCGCGGTGCTTCTCGTGCTCTATGCGACTGCCGCATGGGGGTCGCGCCGCGTGCTCTGGTGGGGGCTCGCGTCGGCCATCGCGGGCGGCGTCGTCGCCGCGGTGTACATGGTGGTCGTCACGGGTGTCGCGGTGGGGACCGGGACCGGGTGGGACCTGCTCACGGCGGGCACGCTGATTCTCGTGGCGTCCGAGCTCGCGCTCGGATTCGCGTGGGTGTGCGGCCTGCTGTGGAGGGTCATCCTCCGCTCGCGACGCATCCGCGAGGCGCAGATGAAGGCGGAGGCCGCGACCGCCGAGGAGCAGGAGCGGGTGCGCATCGCGAGAGACATGCACGATGTCGTCGCCCACTCCCTCGCCGTCGTGATCGCACAGGCCGACGGGGCACGCTATGCCGCCGCGACCAAGCCCGAGCTCGCGCAGGAGGCGCTCGGCACGATCGCGCAGACCGCGCGGGGTGCGCTCTCCGACGTGCGGATGCTGCTCACCCAGCTCCGCCATCGACAGGGTGACGGACCGCAGCCGACGCTCGGCGACCTGGAGACCCTCTTCGCGCAGATGCGGCAGGCGGGTGTGGATCCGCAGGTCACGGTCGATCCGATGCCGCCGGGGGAGCCCCCCGCCGCCATCCAGCTCGCCGTCTACCGGATCCTGCAGGAAGCACTCACCAACGCGCTGCGCCATGGCGACGGCTCCGTCGACGTGCACCTCGCCTGGCTGCCGGACAGTGTCGATGTCGAGGTCCGCAACACCGTGCCCTCGGACGCGTCGCCCGGTCCTGGCGGGCACGGCCTCATCGGCATGCGCGAACGCGCGCAACTGGTGGGCGGTAATCTACAGGCGGAGCGTCTGGGAGCGCAGTTCATCGTGCGGGCGACGCTCCCGATCGGCGATTCGGCGGATCCGGACGCCCCCCATTGACGTACTCGCGAACGACAGGAAGCACCGCATGATCAAGGTCGTTCTCGTCGATGATCAGGCACTGTTCCGTGCCGGCATCCGCATGCTCGTGGCCTCGCAACCCGATCTCGACGTCGTCGGCGAAGCGGGGGACGGACGCGAGGGAGTGCAGGTCGTGCGCTCGACGAATCCCGACGTCGTGCTCATGGACATCCGGATGCCGGTGATGGACGGACTCGCGGCGACGGCCGAGATCCTCGCTCAGCCGAACCCGCCGCGTGTGGTGATGCTGACGACGTTCGACCTCGATGAGGCCGCCGCGAGGGCGATCCGCCAGGGTGCCAGCGGATTCCTCCTCAAGGACGCCGACCCCGAGTTCCTGCTCGCCGCGATCCGCACCGTGCATGCCGGCTCGTCGGTGATCGCGGCATCCGCCACCAGAGAACTGTTCCAGCACTTCACCGAGGCGCCCAAGCCCGTGCCGCCGCAGTATGCGGCGCTCACGGAGCGCGAGCAGGAGATCTTCGCCCTCGCCGCACGGGGGCTGTCGAATGCCGAGATCGCGGCGCGCGAGTTCCTCAGCGAGGCGACCGTCAAGACGCACATCAGCAGGATCCTCACGAAACTCACCCTGCGCGACCGCGTTCAGCTGGTGGTCTTCGCCTTCGAGCACGGGCTGGCCTGAGCCGAGCCGCTCCGGGATTCCGCGCGGGTCGGGATCATCCTTGCGATGTACGCGGATGCTCCGCCAGGGCGACGCGCGGCGGCATCCGCGATCCGTAGCGTCGAAGGCATGGAGATCACGACCACCGACCTCGGGCTCGCCGCCCGCGTCCAGCACCTGAAAAAGACCTACGGAACCGGCGAAGGAACCGTGCACGCGCTCGACGGCGTGAGCGTCGGCATCCGTCGTGGCCAGTTCACTGCGATCATGGGACCTTCGGGCTCGGGCAAGTCGACCCTCATGCACATCATGGCCGGCCTCGACAGCCCCACCGAAGGCCGGGCCTGGATCGGCGATACCGAGATCACCGGACTGCCCGACCTCGACCTGACCATCCTTCGTCGTCGCCGCGTCGGGTTCATCTTCCAGGCGTTCAACCTGGTTCCGACGCTCGACGCCCTCGGCAACATCATGCTGCCCTTCGAACTCGACGGGCGCCGTCCCAGCGCGATCGAGCGCGCCCGCATCGACGGACTCGTCGAGACGCTCGGCCTCGGCTCGCGACTGCGACACCGTCCGCACGAGCTCTCCGGCGGTCAGCAGCAGCGCGTCGCCATCGCCCGCGCCCTCTCGACCGCGCCCGATCTCGTCTTCGCCGACGAGCCCACCGGCAACCTCGACTCCAAGACCGGTCGCGAGGTGTTGCAGCTGCTGGCCACCGCGAGTCGCGAACACGGTCAATCGATCGCCATGGTCACCCATGACGCGATCGCGGCCAGCCACGCCGACCGCGTCCTCTTCCTCGGTGACGGGCGGATCGTCGCCGACCACCCGCGTCAGAGCGCCGAGGAGATCTCGGCGTACATGCTCGCGGCCGAGGTGGCGGCATGACCGCCGTCGCCGCCGTGGTCCCCGAGACGACGGCGACCGGGCCGCGACTCGGGTGGCTTCGCGATCGCGGGATGGGCGCCAGCGTGCTCGTCGCGGCGCTCTCCGCCGGGTTCGGTGTCGTCCTCGTCGAGATCACCGCGTACATCGGCGCCGTGCTCCAGGCCGATCCCTTCATCGGCGACAGCGGCACGCTCGCCTTCGTCGTCGCGCTGCTCTCGGTGCTTCTCACCGCCGTCGCTATGTACGTCGCAGCCATCGTGACCGCGAACACCTTCTCGACGATCATCGCCGGTCGCACGCGCCGTATCGCCCTGATGCGGCTCATCGGGGCGACGGCTCGCTCGCAGCGCGCCGAGGTGGGCCGCCAGGGTCTCATCGTCGGAGTGATCGGCGCAGCCCTCGGCCTGCTCGCCGGTCTCGTGCTCGCCGTGGCGGGTGTGCAGATCGGCGCGCAGCTGATCGACAATGCTCCGAGTGCCTTCTCGATCGGGCAGCCGCTCGTCGCGCTCCCCGTCGTCGGTGTCGCTCTCACGACCTGGGCCGCCGCCTGGGTCGGCTCGCGGCGCGTCCTCGCGGTGACACCCCTGCAGGCGCTCGGCGGCTCGGTCGAGCGCACCCACCATGACGTCGCGGGCCGCCCGGGGCGCCACGTGGGCGCCTGGGTCCTTCTCCTCAGCGGGGCGGCTCTGCTCGCCGGCGGCGTGGTCATCGGACTCATCACCCCACTCGGTGTGGTCGTCGCCTTCGTCGGAGGCGTCCTGTCGTTCACAGGCCTGGCGCTCGGCTCGGTGCTGTTCATGCCGCCGGTGCTGCGTCTCGTCGGCCGCCTGTTCGGCTCGAGTGCGACTGCCCGGCTCGCGGCCGAGAACGCCCTGCGCTACCCGGAGCGCTCGTCGCGGATGGCGATCGGCGTCGTCATGGGCGTCACGCTCGTGACGATGTTCGCCGTCGCGCTCGAGTCCGCCAAGCGGCTGATGATGAGCCAGGTGACCGGCGACGTGCCGGCTGAGTTCTTCGCCCCGATGGACGCCTTCGCCGCCATCATGATGGTGCTCGTCGCCATCTCGGCGGTGATCGCCGCGGTCGGGCTGGTGAACCTGCTCACCATCGGCGTCGTGCAGCGCCGCCGCGAACTCGGACTGCTGCGCTCGATCGGCCTCTCCAACGGACAGGTGCGCGCGATGGTGCTGCTGGAGGCGACGCACATCACGGTCGCCGCGACCCTGACCGGCCTCGTGCTGGGTGTCGCGTACGGGTGGATCGCCGCGCAGTCGCTGCTGGGGTCCGTGCCGACCCTCCCCGAGATGACTCCGGCGGGGCTGGTGGCGCCGCAGGTGCCGTGGCTTCCGGTGGTGATCATCGTGGTGGCGACCGGTCTGCTTACCCTCGTCGCCGCTGCCACCCCGACGCGCCTGGCCACGCGCGTGGCGCCGGTCGAGGCGCTGGCCGCCGACTGAGCCGGGTTCTCGCGAGGCCCGCTTCCGGGAAGCGGGCCTCGCGCAGCGGCGCATAGGCTGGACGGATGCCTTCGCCCTTCGACCAGTCCACGTATCAGGTCCGTCTCGAGTGGGGTGTCTCCGGGCTCCACCGACTGGCGCCGACCGACGTCGTGATCGCCGTCGACGTGCTGCGGTTCTCGTCGACGGTGGCGGATGCCGTCGCCGCGGGCGCGACGATCGATCTCGACGGTGCCCTGCGCTGGTCGACCAATGGGGCTGCGGTGACCGCTGCGGCGACCGCGGACACCGTGCTCGTCGGTGGCATCCGTAACGCCGCCGCGGTCGCCCGCGCTGTGCAGGTCATCCAGGGGTCGCGCGGCCGGCGCACCTCGGTGGCCGTGATCGCCGCCGGCGAGCTGGACGACGCCGGCGCGATCCGCTTCGCCGTCGAGGATCATCTCGGAGCCGGCGCGATCGTCGCAGCGCTCACGGACCTCGGCATCGACCACACCTCGCCGGAGGCGGCGGCCGCGGCCGAGAGCTTCCGTTCGCTGCGTGGCGCACTTCGGCATCTGCTCGGGGCGAGCGGCTCGGGTCGCGAACTCGAGATCGGCGTCGCATCGACCGCTCGGATGGAAGCGGCGGGCATCGTGCCGACCTCGACCGAGGATGCGGCCACCCTCGACGCCGTGTCGGTCGTACCGATGGTCGACCGGGGCAGGATCGTCGCGTTCGACGGCTGACAGGCCGGCAGCCTGGCGACGGATGCGGTGCCGCGCCGTAGGGTCGAGGCATGAGGTTCGTCCCCGCCATCATCCTCGACGCCCTGCTGGTGCTCGTGTTCGCCGCGATCGGTCGCGCATCGCACCAGGAGGATCCGGCCGGGTTCCTTCTCACCGCGTGGCCGTTCCTCGTCGCGCTCCTGATCGGACATGCACTCGCCGCACTGCTCGGTGGGCGACCGCGGCGGCCGTGGTCGGTGCGGTGGGGGGCGATCGTCTGGATCGCCACCGTGGCGGCGGGGATGCTGCTGCGCGTCGTCAGCGGTGACACCGCTCAGCTGCCGTTCATCATCGTCGCGACGCTCACCCTCGGCGTCTTCCTCGTCGGCTGGCGCACGGCGGCGGGCTGGCTTCGTCGGCGCCGCGGTGCGAGCTCGACCGGTGGATCGCTTGCCGGCGACTTCTCGGCCACGGAGGCGACCGAGGCGACTGATGCGCCTGGCCCGGGTCGCGAGGGCTGAGAGCCGGGGTCGCGGCTCCGGTCGCGGTCAGCGCGGCATCTGGGCCGCGAGGCGGATGTCGGCGCTGATCTCACGCCGGGTCCAGTCGAACTGATGGCGGGGATCGAACGTGCGCGAGCAGCGGGCGCACGAGGTCGGCCTGGTCGGGCGGCGGTGGCGATAGGTGACGTGTCCGGCCGGGCATCGGCCGACCCACGGTGCGAGCTCGACGGCGGTCTCACCGCGATGGGTCGCTCCTCCGACATAGCCGAGATCTTTCGCGACGCGTTTCCACGCGGCTCCGTGCGCTGCGGCATGCCCTGCGAGCGCGTGGGCGACCTCGTGCAGGAGCACCTGATGGATCTCGTCGTCTTCGAACCGCGCGGCCAGGTAGCGCGACACTGTGATGCGCTTGCGCGTGTAATCGCACTGGCCGGCGCGACGCTTGGCATGGTCGAAGCCGAACGACCAGGAGTCGTCGAGGTGAATCCTGATCAGCGCCTCACCCCAGATGCGCACACGGTCGAGATCGGCCATGCGCTCAGGTTAAGCCATACCGGGGACACTCGGCACGCATCGACCGCGACCACGGGGCTCGGCCGCGGCAGTGCGAGATCAGCCGGCGAGCAGCTGCGACGACCGGCGGCGTTCAGCGGCCTCGATCGCGAGCAGTGCTGTTTCGAGTTCGTGGTCCTCGGCGCCGGCCTCGCGGCGCAGGAACAGTGAGCGTTTGAAGCTCTCACGCGCGGTGTCGTAGTCACCGGCCTCATAGGCGTTCTTGCCGTGGTGCTGATGCGCGAAAGCGGCGATGGCGAGCCAGCGATGACCCTCGGCCTCCGCGGCGCACGTCGCCAGCTCCTGCTCGGCGGCGGCATGCGCGCGACGGAACTGCAGGACGGTGGCGTGCAGCACTCTGGCGCGCAGCACGTCCTTCCGGGTGCCGGCCATCCGGGCCTGGCGCACGGTCTCATCGGCCAGCGTGAGCGCTTCGTCCAGCCGCCCGAGCACCTTCAGCAGCCACACCCGCTCCAGAAGCGCGGGGAGGCTGCGCTGTGCCTCGATCTCTGCGAGGCGCACGGCGCAGGCGTCGAGATCGACCAGCTCACGCAGGCTCTCCTGGTCGTATCCCTGGATGAAACTCATTGCTCTCCTTCCGCTGCGTCCCCGCCGTCCAGTCTGCCTGCAGGCGGACCCAGCAAGCGGGCGGCACGCCTGCAAGCGCCGGACCCGATCGCACACGTCGCCGGGCACGGAGCCGTCAGCGCAGGAACAGCGAGTCGTCAGGGCGGGGTGAGGCCACGGCATCCGCATCGGTGACGATTCTGGAGCCCTGAACGAACGACGTCACCTCGGCGCCCTGAGCGATCTTCGCGGGATGCGGGCCCGCAGCCAGCACTCGCGGCAGCCACTGTGTCGGCAGGGGAGTGGCGGATGCCGCGATGACGAGGTTGCCGAACCTCCTGCCTTTCAGCACCTGGGTGTCGGCGAGGACCGCCACCTCCGGCAGCACCTCGGCGATCGTCGCGACCTGCCGGCGGGCGAAGGCGAGCCCCGGACCATCGGCGACGTTCACCAACAGCACACCGGCGGGTGCGAGCAGGTGCGACAGCTCGCGGTAGAACTCGATGCTCGTCAGGTGTGCGGGAGTCTGGGCGCCCGAGTAGACGTCGGAGACGACCAGATCGCAGCTGGCCTGCAGGGAGGGAGGAAGCCGGCGCACGCCTCCTCTGGCGTCGCCGATGCGGATGCGGATGGCGGCTCCGCGCGGCAGCGGCAGGTGCTCTTTGACCAGACCGGCGATGAGCGACTCGAGTTCGATGACCTGCTGGCGCGAACCGGGGCGGGTGGCCTCGATGTAGCGCGGGATTGTCAGGCCGCCCGCGCCCAGGTGCACCGCGGTGAGCGGGGCGCCCTCCGATGCCAGCTGGTCGATCACCGCACCCATCCGCACGATGTACTCGAAATGCAGATGCGTCGGGTCGTCGAGGTCGATGTGCGATTGCGGGGTGCCGTTCACGATGAGTTCGAAACCCGCGGTGAACGGGGAGGGGATGATCCGCGCGAAGCCGCCGTCGTCCAACCGGACCTCGGGATACTCGGCGTCCTTCGATCGCATCCTGCCCATGGGTCGAGCCTAGGCGCCGCAGGCGGATCGCGACGCCGTCACCGCAGGTTGCCGACCGAGCAGGTCTCCTGCTCCAGGGTCTGCCCCGACACATCGGGTGAGAGTGTCGCCCTGGCCGCCGGTGTCTCACTCGGCGACGGTTGCGGCGCGTCCGGCGGCGTCGGCGGCGCGGGAGTCACGAGCTCGACGCCGTCATTGGTCGCGACGTCGCCGGTGAGCTGGATCGGCTGACCGGCGCGCAGCGCCGCCCAGAGTCCGGCCGCGGCCTCGTGGTTGGGCACGACCTTGATGCCGGGATTGTCCGGATCGTCCACGTTCGGGTACTGCACGAATACGAAGTCGCTGAAGGGCACGTCGTTCAGTGCGAGCGCGAGTTGGGGCAGTCGCACGGGATTGGCCAGCTCGACGCTCGGGACGATGTTGTCGGCGATGGTGTCCGCCAGCCGCATCACCGTGGGCACGTCGCCGAGCACCTCGTCGCTGAGCATCTTCTTGGCCAGCCGTGACATGTACTGCTGCTGGTTCGAGATGCGGGCCAGGTCGCTCTCGTCACCGACGCCGTGCCGAGTGCGAAGGAACTTGAGGGCGTCTTCACCGGCGATCGTCCGGGTGCCGGGAGGCCAGTCGATCCCGGCCTGCCGATCGCGGATGCCGTCGCCCGAGATGCACACCTCGACACCGCCGATGTCGTCGGTGATGGCCATCACCCCGTCGAAGCTGATCTTCGCGGCGAACTCGATCGGCATCTCGGCGAGGGCGCCGATGGTCTTCGCGACGCAGGACAGCCCGGCGTGCTGGAACACGCTGTTCAGGGGCTGCTTGGTCATGGCGGATGCGGTCGAGCCGTCCTCGCGTTCGCAGGTGGGCACCGGAACCATGAGGTCGCGGGGGAAGGAGACGACGGTGACGTTCCGCGGCTCGGCCGACACGTGCACGAGCACATTGACGTCGTTGCGGATGCCCTCGTCGGATTGCTCGCATCGTTCACCGAGCAGCTGGGTCGAGACTTCTCCGCATTCATCTGTGCCGACGACGAGGATGCTGAAAGCACCCGGGTACGCGCTGAGGCTCGGCGGGGCGACCTCGCCGCCGTCTTCGAGCGGCACCGCGCCGTCGCCGACGCGCGAGGTGAGGTCGACGACGAAGAAGACTCCGACGGCGATCACCGAGACGAGGATCACCGCTGCTGCGGCGCCGAGGAGCTTCAGCCCGACGGACAGCCGAGAGGGCGAAGGCAGGGTCGCATGCCGAGCCACGGTCGATCGATCCTCGTGCCCACCCCGCATGGCGCCGAGCCTAGGGCACCGACCTGCAATGGGGCCGGAAGTCGCCCGTGTTACGAGGCGATGACGATCGCGGGAATAACTTGCAGCGAATTAGTTAGTCGTGGATACTTTTTCCTAAGTGGCGCGCACCCGATGCCGCCAGGACGTTTTTTCAAAGAGGAGATCCCTGATGCACAAGCGCATTCTTCCGGCCGTGGCGCTCGCCGCCGTGGCCACTCTGGGCCTCGCGGCCTGTGCCGGCGGCAGTGCGCCGGCTGAGGGCGGCGGCACCGACGGCGAGGGCAAGGAGCTCTCCGTCTGGATCATGAAGGGCACCAACCCCGACGCGACCGCGTTCTACGACGCCGTGGCCGAGGCCTTCGAAGAAGAGACCGGCGCCACGGTCAAGATCGAAGAGGTCCAGTGGGCCGACGCGCACGACCGCTTCGTCACGGCGATCGCCGGCGGAACGACACCCGACATCGCCGAGACCGGCACCACCTGGACGGCTGAGTTCGCTGACGCCGGCGCCCTCGTCGAGCTCGATGAGTACGTCGATGCCGAGAAGGGGCTGCGCGACGACCTCGTCGAGGGGCTCGAAGTGGCCGGCACCTACGACGAGGGCCTCTACGGCATGCCGTGGTACGCGGGTGTCCGCTCCATCATCTACCGCGCCGACGTCTTCGAAGAGCTCGGTCTCGAAGCTCCCAAGACGTGGGACGACATCATCGCAGCGGGTGAGGCCATCAAGGCCGCCAAGCCTGAGATGCTCGCCTTCCCGGTGCCGGGCGACGCCGAGTTCCAGGTGTACCCCTGGGTGTGGGGTGCCGGTGGCGAGGTCGCGACGCTCGACGGCGACACCTGGACCTCTGAGCTCGACAGCGAGGAGTCGCAGGCGGGCATCGAGTTCTACACCGACCTCGCGGTCGAGCACGGCTTCTCGTCGGCCGGTGCCACCACCTGGAAGGAGACCGACCTGCGCGATGCGTTCACCCAGGGCAACGTCGCGATGATGCTCTCTGGTTCCTGGACGCCGAAGTCGCTCGTCGAGGCGAACCCCGACCTCGAGGGCAAGCTGGGCGCCGCGGTCATCCCCGGGCAGGACGGCGGGATCGCCCCGTCGGTGCTTGGCGGCTCGCACCTGTCGATCTTCAACTCGACGGAGAACGCCGACCTCGCCTGGGAGTTCGTCAAGCTCATGACCACCGGTGAGTTCGCGGAGCAGTGGGCAGCGGACACCGGATACTTCCCCGGTGTCCAGTCCGCGATGGAAGAGGCGCTCGCCTCGACCGACCCGCTCGTCGCGCCGTTCGCCGAGCAGATGGTCGAGGGTGGAGCTTCGGTTCCCGTGACGCCGAACTTCGGCGCCGTGCAAGCGAAGAAGACGACCAACGCGATGATCCAGGCCATCCTCAGCGGGCAGAAGGACGTCGCGACTGCGACGAAGGATGCTGCCGCCGAGATGACCGAACTGCTCAACCAGAAGTAAGTCCTCTCTATGTCGATGGTGCAAGCGCCGCTGCCGACCACGAAGGTGGAGTCCTCCTCCGCCTCCGTGGCCGGCGGCCGACCCCGCCGGGGTCTCAGCATGGTCACGGCGCGGCCGTGGCTGCTGCTCGCCCCGGGCCTGATCATCCTCGCGGTGCTCATGCTCTGGCCGCTGGTGCAGGTGGTCGTGTACTCGCTGCAGGACTACGGCCTGCGCGAGATCAACACCGGTGAGAGCAACTTCATCGGCCTCGACAACTACGTCGAGGCTCTCACCGACTCCACGCTGTGGACGGTCGTCCTGCCGAACACCGTCGGCTTCGCCGCAGTGGCCGTCTTCGTGACGGTCGCCGTCGGCACTCTCGTCGCACTGCTTCTCGCGCGTCTCGGCGTCGTCTGGCGCACCATCGTCTCGAGCTGCATCATGGTCGCCTGGGCGATGCCCGCGGTGACCGGAACGTACGTCTGGACGTTCATCTTCGATGCCGATCGCGGCATCTTCAACTCCGTGCTCCAGGACCTCGGCCTCATCGACGGCTCGGTGAACTGGTTCACGAACCAGTGGACGTTCTACGCCATCGTGCTGCTGAACGTCGTGCACCACGGCTTCCCGTTCGTGGCGATCACCGTGCTCGCGGGCCTGCTCGGCGTCTCGAAGGAGATGCTGGAGGCGGCGGCGCTCGACGGTGCGGGGGCGTGGCGCCGCTTCTGGCAGATCATCTTCCCGACCCTGCGTCCGGTGTTCTCCGTCGTCATCATCCTGTCGACGATCTGGGACTTCAAGGTCTTCGCCCAGGTGTACCTCATGCCCGGCGGTGCCGGGTCCAACCGCACCGTGCTGAACCTCGGCGTGTGGTCGTATGTGGAGTCCTTCGGGCAGAACCGCTACGGGTTCGGTGCGGCGCTCGCCGTGCTGCTGACCCTGGTGCTCATCGTCATCACCATCGTCTACATCCGCTCCCTGATGAAGGAGGACGAGCTTTGAGCACCCGCCGACCACTGCTGTCGCGCATCGGCATCGGCGTGGCCATCGCGGCCGTGCTGATCTTCACGCTGTTCCCGGTGTACTGGATGGTCTCCAGTGCTTTCGACAAGAAGGCGTCCAGCGGCGGTCAGTCGTTCCTGCCCCAGGAGTTCACGTTCGATCACTTCGCCTTCGTCCTCACCGAGGGCGGCTTCGGCACGTTCCTTCGCAACTCCGCCATCGTGGCGCTGGCGACCGTGCTCGTGAGCGCCCTGGTGTGCCTTCTCGCGGCGGTCGCCGTGGCGCGGTTCCGGTTCAAGCTCCGCACCACGGTGCTGATGCTCATCCTCATCGTGCAGATGGTTCCGCTGGAGGCCCTCGTCATCCCGCTGTTCCTTCAGGTGAAGAGCCTCGGCCTGCTCAACAGCATCCTCGGCCTCATCATCGTCTACATCGCCCTCTCACTCGCCTTCGGGATCTGGATGCTGCGCGGATTCGTGCAGGCGGTGCCGGTGGAACTCGAGGAGGCGGCATACATCGACGGCGCGAGCTGGTGGCGCATGTTCCGGTCGATCCTGCTGCCACTGGTGATGCCGGGGCTCGTCGCCACGAGTGTCTTCAGCTTCATCACCGCCTGGAACGAGTTCATCTTCGCCATGACGATGCTGGGCGGGGCCGCCGACCAGTACACGGTCGCGATCGGCCTGAAGTCCTTCTTCGGGCTGCACTCCAACGACTGGGGCAGCATCATGGCGGCATCCACGATCATCACGATCCCCGTCATGATCTTCTTCGTCGTCGTGCAGCGCAAGCTCTCCAGCGGCCTGGTGGCCGGGGCGGTGAAGGGGTGACCGACGAGCTCGAGCGCCTTGCCGCATCGGTGCTCTGGCCCGGCTTCCTCGGCACTGAGGCGCCCGAGTGGCTCCTGGCGGAGCTCCGCGACGGGCTTGCGGGCGTCGTCTACTTCGGTCAGAACATCGGCGAAGGACTGTCGTCGCTCAGCGCCTCCATCCTCGCGGCGAACCCCGACGCGCTGATCGGGATCGACGAGGAGGGCGGCAGCGTCACCCGGCTCGAGTCCGCCACCGGGTCGACCCTCCCGGGAGCCGCCCAGCTCGGCGTGCTCGACGATGTCGCCGCGACACAGGCCACCGGGGCAGAGCTCGCGCGCCGCGTGCGCGCCGTCGGCGCCAACGTGGTCCTCGGCCCTGTGGCCGACGTCAACACCGATCCGCGCAATCCCGTCATCGGCGTGCGATCCTTCGGGTCGGACGAGCGCCTCGTCTCTCGCCACGTGGTCGCCCAGGTCGGCGGCATCCAGCAGGGTGCGGTCGCCGCGTGCGTCAAGCACTTCCCGGGCCACGGGGACACCCACCTCGACTCCCATCACTCGCTGCCCGAGATCGCTCTCGACATCGAGGAGTACGAGCGCGTGCACCTCGCGCCGTTCCGCGCGGCGCTCGAGGCGGGCGTCGCCTGCATCATGACCGCGCACATCGTCGTCCCCGCCTGGGGCGACGAGCCAGCCACCCTCAACCCGCGTGTGCTCGGCATGCTGCGCGAGTGGGGGTTCGACGGCGTCATCATCACCGACGCTCTCGACATGGCGGCGATCCGCGAGACCGTCGGGATCGGGCCGGGAGCGGCGCGAGCACTCGCCGCCGGTGCCGACCTCATCTGCATCGGCAACCCGACCAACCCGGGCATCGCGGCGGCGCCCGATCAGGACCGCAGGGACTATCTCGCCGCCCGCGACGGCATCGTCGCAGCGCTCCGGGACGGCACGCTCGCGCGCGAGCGCATCGCAGAAGCGGCCGCTCGGGTCAGGACGCTCGCCGCGCGGCTGCGCAGCGCGGATTCCGCCCTGCCGCGGGACCCCGCGGGCTACGACCCCGCCGACGTCGTGCGCCGAGCCGTCAGCGTCACCGGTTCCGGCGTCGTGGCGGCATCCGCCCTCGCCGTCGTCGACGCACGCCGTCGCTCGTCGCTCGCCGTCGACAGTGCCGCCGGTTACGTGTCGCGCGCGCTCGCGGACGGCGATCTCGCCGTCCGCCTGGACGTCGAGAGCACCAGCCAGGAGACACAGGACTCGGTGCTCGCCGACGCCATCGCCGCGAACGGCACCACCGTCCTGCTCGTCGACCGCCCGGATGCGGATGCCGGTCAGAGAAAGCTCGTGGAGCGCGCCGCGCTGCGTGATCCCGGTGCGGTGGTGGTCAACGTCGGCCTCGCCGCCCGGCATCCGCTGCCCCTGCCGACGATCGAGGTGGGCGCCGCGAGCCGCGTCGGGGCGCAGGTCGCGCGAGAGAGACTGCTCGGCAGGATCGGCTGACGACAGTGGGCGCCGTCGATGGAGACGTTCTCGCGCTGGTCCGCCGCTCGATCTCGCGCCTGAGCGCAGCGGAGACGAGGGTCGCCGAGACGATCCTCGCCGATCCCACCCTCGTGGTCGACCTCGCCATCAACGACCTCGCCAAGCTCTGCCGGACCTCGCTCTCCACGGTCGCCCGCTTCGCGCAGTCGCTGGGCTTCACCGGCTATCGGGAGCTGCGCGTCGCGGTGGCGCGCACGGTCACGCTCGCCCAGGCGCAGCAGGCGCGATTCAGCCTGGACAGCACCGCGATCGACCCGGAGGACGGGCCATCGGCGATCGCGGCGAAGATCGCAGCGCAAGAGGTGGACGCGATCGAGAAGACCGCGTTCGCTGTCGACGCCGCCGCCCTCGACCGCGTCGCGTTCGCGATCGTCGCCGCCCGCCACATCGACGTGCTCGGCCAGGCGTCGTCGTCGCTGACAGCGCAGGATCTGCAGCAGAAGCTCGCGCGCATCGGATGCTCCGCGACCCATTCGCCGGATCCGCATCTGGCTCTCACCGCGGCATCGCTGCGCACGAAGGGCGATGTCGTGATCGCGATCTCGCACGGCGGAGAGACCGCCGAGACTATCCGTGCCGTCGAGGTGGCACGTGATGCCGGCGCCCTCGCCGTGGCGATCACGAATGCCCCCGAGTCGACGCTCGCACTGGCATCCGACGTGGTGCTGCTCACCCACGCCCGTGAGTCGCCGTTCCGGATGGCGGCGATGTCGAGCCGCATCGCACAGCTGGCGCTGGTCGACATCCTGTTCGTGCGTGTCGTGCAGCATCGGGGAGAGCCGGTGTCGATCCCGCTGCAGCTCACCCACGACGCCGCCGCCGGCCGCTCGCCTCGCTGAGTCCCGCCGTCGGCGGTCAGTACCGCGCTCTGAAAATGATCCCGGCCGGATGCCGGATGCCGGCCGGACGGCCGGTCAGTCGACGTGGTCGCGGGTGCTCGTGAGCGCGCGGGTCGCGATCCGATGGGCTCGGGCGAGGCTGCCGGTGAGGGAGAGGCCGGTGAGCACTCCGGCGAGGAAACCGGCGGCGAAGGCGTCACCGGCACCGATGGTCTCGACGACGTGCGCCTCGAGCGCCTCGCTCTGCGTGCGTTCCGTGCGGTCGAAGGCGGTGGCCCCCGTAGGGCTCGTGACGATGAGGTGTCGTGGCTCGGGGATGAGCTCGCGCAGACGCTGCGGGTCGGCGGTGCCGAAAACGGCCTCGGCGTCTGGACGGGTGCAGAACACCGCGTCGGCTCGATGCGCGTACTCGGCGAGCACGGCCCTTCCCGCCTCCTCGCGGCCGCGCCAGAGCGCGGGGCGCCAGTTCACGTCGAAGCTCAGCAGACGGTCGCCTCGGGTCTCAGCGAACAACGCGTCCTGCGCCGCCTTCGTGCTCGGAGAGAGCGCCGGCGTGATGCCCGAGGTGTGCACCAATGCCGCCTCGTGCAGCAGCGCGGATGCCCGCTCGGCGGTGAGTGTCGCCGGCGACATCGCGGCGGCTGCGGATCCGCCGCGGTAGTAGTGCATCGTGCCGTCGACCGAGCCGTCCGCCAGCGGGGTGAGCTCTTTCACATACAGGCCGGTCGGCGCATCGGGGTCGACCTCGACTGCCGAGTCGTCGACCCCATGACGGCGCAGCTCCGCGGTGAGGAAGCGGCCGAACCCGTCGTCTCCGACCCGGGACACCACCGAGGTGCGAATGCCGGCCGACGCGAGCGCGATGGCTGTGTTCCACTCCGCGCCGGCCAGCGACCGGTGAAACGTCCGGCAATCCTCCAGCGGCGCGGTTGTCGCGGGAACGAGAGCCACCAGACCCTCGCCGAAGCAGACGGCGAGCGCAGGGGAATCGGGCACGATCTGGACACTACCGGATCGGCATGGACGTCACCGGGTCGATACCGGATTGCAACCTCGCAGCATTTGGCATCCGGCGCATCGCTGGGTAGCGTCAGAGGATCACGTGCGGATGCGACGAAGCATCCGGTACGCGCAGAGAAGCGCTCACTCAGGGAAGGTCACCACCATGCACCACACACCCATGCGCCGGCGAGGGCTCCTCGCCGTCAGCGGCGCCGCACTCGCCGCGCTCGTCCTGGCAGGATGCGTCGCCAGCGATCGCGGCGACGACAGCGGTGATGCGGAAGGCGACGTCGACGGCACGTTCGTCTTCGCGGCGTCCTCAGACCCGGCAAGCCTCGACCCCGCCTTCGCCCAGGACGGCGAGACCTTCCGTGTGTCTCGTCAGATGTTCGAGGGCCTCGTGGGCACGGAACCCGGCACAGCCGACCCGGCGCCCCTGCTCGCCGAGGAGTGGGAGTCGTCCGAGGACGGCATGTCGCACACGTTCACGCTGAAGGAGGGCGTCACGTTCCACGACGGCACGCCGTTCAACGCGGAAGCCGTCTGCGCCAACTTCGACCGTTGGTACAACTGGACCGGGCTCGCCGCCTCGGAGGCCTTCGGCTACTACTACAACAAGCTGTACAAGGGTTACGCCTCCAACCCGGCGGATGCCGTGTACAAGTCCTGCACGCCCGACGGCGAGACGTCGGTCACCATCGAGCTGAACAAGCCGTTCGCCGGCTTCATCGCCTCGCTGTCGCTGCCGGCATTCTCGATGCAGAGCCCGTCGGCGATGCAGGAGTTCGGAGCAGACCAGGTCAGCGGCTCGGCCGAGGCGCCGGTGCTCTCGGAGTACGCGATGGGACACCCGGTCGGTACCGGTCCGTACCAGTTCGACGAGTGGGCGCCGGGCGAGCAGGTCACCCTCACGGCGTACCCCGACTACTGGGGTGAGGCCGGTCAGGTCGACGAGATCATCTTCCGCACCATCGATGACCCCACCGCCCGCCGTCAGGCCCTCGAGTCCGGCTCGATCGACGGCTACGACCTGGTCGGTCCCGCCGACACGAAGGCGCTCGAGGACGACGGCTTCACGATGGTCTCCCGCCCGCCGTTCACCATCCTCTACCTCGCGTTCAACCAGGCCGTGCCCGAGCTGCAGGACCCGAAGGTCCGCGAGGCCCTGTCATACGCCATCGACAAGGATGCGCTGATCACGCAGGTCCTGCCGGAGGGCACCGAGAAGGCGACGCAATTCGTGCCGCCCGTCGTCAACGGCTACAACCCCGACGTCACGACGTACGAGTTCGACCCCCAGAAGGCCAAGGACCTCCTCGCCGAGGCCGGATACACCGAGGCCAACCCGCTGAAGCTGACCTTCAACTACCCGGTCAACGTCTCGCGTCCCTACATGCCGGACCCCGAGCAGATCTTCACGGTTCTCTCGACCCAGCTCGCCGAGGTCGGCGTGGAGACCACCCCGGTCTCGGAGGAGTGGGTCGAGTACCTCGATCGCACCACCGGAACGTCGGATCACGGCATCCACCTGCTCGGCTGGACCGGTGACTACAACGACACCGACAACTTCGTCGGCGTGTTCTTCGGCCAGCAGAGCTCCGAGTGGGGCTTCGACAACCCCGAGCTGTTCCAGAAGCTCACCGAGGCGCGTGGTGTGTCGAGCCTCGAGGAGCAGACCCCGCTGTACGAGGAGATCAACGAGGATGTCGCGAAGTTCATCCCCGGCGTCCCGCTCGCGCACCCGGCTCCCACCCTGGCCTTCGACCCGCGGGTCGAGAGCTACCCGGCCAGCCCCGTCAACGACGAGGTCTTCACGGACATCGTCCTGACCAAGTAGGTCCCGACCGACCGAAGTGCCGCTTCCCGGTCCTCGCTCGCGCGAGGACCGGGACGCGGCACGGCACCTGATCAACGGAGACCTCTTGCTGCGCACCATCGGCAGGCGACTGCTGTTCCTCGTCCCCACCCTGATCGGCCTCAGCATCCTGCTGTTCGCCTGGGTCAGGGCTCTGCCCGGCGGTCCGGCCGTCGCCCTCCTCGGCGAGAAGGCGACACCGGACGCCATCGCCAGGGTCAACGAGCTCTACGGATTCAACAAGCCGATCCTGGAGCAGTACTTCATCTGGATCGGACGACTCGTCCAGGGAGACTTCGGCTCCTCGATCCAGACCAACCGCCCGGTGCTGGAGGAGTTCTTCCGGCGCTTTCCCGCAACGCTCGAGCTCAGCGTGATGGCGCTGATCTTCGCGGTCGGCATCGGCATCCCGCTCGGCTACTGGGCCGCCCGCCGGCACGGGAAGTTCACCGATCACGCCTCCGTGGTCCTGAGCCTGGTCGGCATCACGATCCCGGTGTTCTTCCTGGCCTTCATCCTGAAGTACGTCTTCGCGGTCCAGCTCGGCTGGCTGCCGTCGGACGGCAGGCAGAACCCCCGGATCGATGCCACCCATCCCACCGGCTTCTACGTGTGGGACGGCATCATCACCGGCGAGTTCGACGCGTCGTGGGATGCCATCCTGCACCTCATCCTGCCCGCGCTGGCACTGGGCACCATCCCGCTCGCGATCATCGTGCGCATCACCAGGGCGAGCGTCCTCGAGGTGCAGAACGCCGACTACGTGCGCACCGGACGCGCCAAGGGGGTCGCCGGCTCCACTCTGCGCAGCCGCTTCATCCTCCGAAACGCCATGCTGCCGGTGATCACCACCATCGGTCTGCAGACCGGACTGCTGATCTCCGGGGCGGTGCTCACCGAGACGGTGTTCGCCTTCCCCGGCATCGGATCGTTCCTCGCCCGCGCCATCTTCACCCGAGACTTCCCGGTGCTGCAGGGCTTCATCATCTTCATCGCGATCGCCTACGCCCTGATCAACCTCGCCGTCGACGTCTCGTACAGCTTCATCGATCCGAGAGTGAGAGTGCAGTGATGGCCCGATCGACCGCTCGAAAGGAGGTCGCGTCATGAGCGTCGCGCTCCCACCCGCACAGGGCGGCGAGATCATCGACACCGTCGCGATCGCACAGGCCGACCTGAAGGACGGCTCCGGCGGCTTCTGGCGCGACGTCTTCCGCCGGCTGCGCCGCAACCCCACCGCGTGGATCGGCGCCGGCATCGTGCTGGCCTTCCTGCTGATCGCAGCTCTCGCCCCGATCCTCGCCCCGTATCCCGAGACGGCGCTTCCGGGCGCCGAGTTCATCACGCCGACCGACATCCCGGGCCCGGGTGAACTCTCGCAGTTCCCGCTGGGCCTTGACCGCTTCGGCGGTGACGTGCTCTCGAAGCTCATCTGGGGTGCTCAGGCGTCGCTCATGGTCGGCGTCATCTCCACCGCCCTCGGACTCGCGGGCGGCATGATCCTGGGACTTCTCGCCGGCACTTTCGGCGGCTGGGTCGACACCATCATCATGCGCATCGTCGACATCATCCTGTCGGTGCCGAACCTGCTGCTCGCCGTGTCGATCGCCGCCATCCTCGGGCAGACGCCGTACGCGGTGATGTTCGCGATCGGCGCCTCGCAGGTGCCGATCTTCGCGCGACTGCTGCGGGCATCGATGCTGCAGCAGCGCTCCAGCGACTACGTGCTCTCGGCACAGACCCTCGGCCTCGGCCGCGGGCAGATCACGATGTCGCATGTGCTGCCCAACGCCATCGGCCCGGTGATCGTCCAGGGCACGCTGACCCTCGCCACCGCCGTGATCGACGCCGCCGCGCTGTCGTTCCTCGGCCTCGGCGGTGGCCGCCCGGAGACGGCGGAGTGGGGGCGGATGCTCACCTATGCACAGGCCGAGCTGGCGATCGCGCCCTGGCTCGCCTTCCTCCCCGGAATCTGCATCGCGGTCACCGCGCTGGGCTTCACCCTGTTCGGCGAGGCGCTCCGCGAGGCCATGGACCCGAGAACGAGGGCGCGATGAGCGCCGCGAAGGAGAATCAGATGACGGGTGCTCCATTGCTCTCGGTCGAGGGACTGGCCGTGGACTTCGCGACCATGGACGGCGTCGTGCATGCCGTGGAGGGCGTCGATCTCGAGATCGCCGCGGGCGAGACCGTCGCGATCGTGGGGGAGTCCGGCTCGGGCAAGTCGACCACGGCCATGGCCATCATCGGCCTGCTCGCCGGCAGCGGAAAGGTCGCCGCCGGCAGCATCCGCCTGGACGGACGCGAGATCACCCGCGCGTCGGAGCACGAGATGCGGATGATCCGCGGCCGCGACATCGGACTCGTGCCGCAGGACCCGATGTCGAACCTCAACCCGGTCGCGAAGATCGGTACCCAGGTGGCCGAGACGCTGCTCGCCCACGGGCTGGCGAACCGCCAGAACGTGCAGGCCCAAGTCGTCGAAGCGCTCACCGCCGCGGGGCTGCCCGATCCGGCACGTCGTGCCAAGCAGTATCCGCACGAGTTCTCCGGCGGAATGCGCCAGCGCGCGCTGATCGCCATCGGCCTCGCCTGCAAACCGCGGCTGCTCATCGCCGACGAGCCGACGAGCGCTCTCGATGTCACGGTGCAGCAGACGATCCTCGACCAGATCGGGGCGATGACCCGCGAGCTCGGCACCGCCGTGCTGCTCATCACGCACGACCTGGGCCTGGCCGCTGAGCGCGCCGAGCGCGTCGTGGTGATGCACCGGGGCCGCGTCGTGGAGCAGGGACCGGCGGTGCAGATCCTCGAAGACCCCCAGCATCCGTACACCCAGTCGCTGGTTCAGGCGGCGCCCTCGGTCGCGGTGGCGCGCCTACGACCTGAGGCGTTCCGCAACGAGGACCGGCCGGTGCCGGAGACAGTCGACGCCCCCGAACCCGACGCCCCTGTCGACCACATCGTCGAGTTCGAGAATCTCACCAAGGTGTATCCGATCCGCGGGCGCGGCGAGGACTTCGTGGCCGTGAACGACGTGTCGCTGTCGATCCCGCGCGGCGAGACGGTCGCGATCGTGGGGGAGTCGGGGTCGGGCAAGACCACGACCGCCCGGATGCTGCTGAAGCTGATCGAGCCGACCAAGGGGCTCATCCGCTACGAGGGCAAGGACATCGCCTCCCTCAGCAGGGCCGAGACCAGGGAGTTCCGGCAGAAGGTGCAGCCGATCTTCCAGGATCCGTACTCCAGCCTGAATCCGATGTTCACCATCGAGAGGCTGATCGGCGAGCCGCTGGACTTCTACAAGCGGGGAAGCAGTGCGGATCGGCGAAAGCGCGTGCGACAGCTCCTCGACGACGTCGCTCTTCCGCAGTCGATGCTGCGCCGGTATCCGTCAGAGCTCTCCGGCGGCCAGCGGCAGCGCATCGCGATCGCGCGGGCGCTCGCCCTCTCACCCGAGCTGATCGTGTGCGACGAGCCGGTGTCGGCACTCGATGTGCTCGTGCAGGATCAGATCCTGAAACTGCTGAGCGACCTGCAGTCCGAGTACGGGCTGTCGTATCTGTTCATCTCGCACGATCTCGCCGTCGTGCGGCTGATCAGCGACTACGTGTGCGTGATGAAGGACGGAGCGCTGGTGGAAGCGGCATCCTCCGAGGAGATCTTCACCAACCCGCGCGACCCGTACACGCGCCGGCTGCTCGCCTCGATTCCGGGCAACGAGCTGAACATCGCCTCCTGAGCATCGGATGCTTTTACCGCAGGCTTCGACGAAGGTCAAGGACTTGGCTTGCCCTGTCGTGGATTCGTGCGTATAGTAGGTAGTTGCGCTCGCTTCTCCCTGCCCTCATATGGTGGTCGGCAGCTGTTGAGCATTCGACCGCGCAACTCCACCTGACGACAAAGGAATCGAGAAGCCCTGCGGGGCTCACGGAGGTTATTCCCTTGGCTGCTGCTCGCAACGCATCCACATCCACCACCACCAAGAACGGACGCGGAGCATCCCGTCTTTCGTTCGCCAAAATCTCCGACACGCTGACGGTCCCCGACCTTCTCGCCCTGCAGACCGAGTCCTTCGGCTGGCTCGTCGGGAACGAGGCCTGGAAGGCTCGCGTCGAGGAGGCCAGGAAGGCCGGCCGCACCGACGTCAACGAGATCTCGGGTCTCGGCGAGATCTTCGAGGAGATCTCCCCGATCGAGGACCTCGGCGAGACGATGCAGCTGTCGTTCACGAACCCGTACCTCGAGCCGGAGAAGTACTCGATCGAGGAGTGCAAGGAGCGCGGCAAGACCTACGCCGCTCCTCTCTACGTCGAGGCCGAGTTCATGAACCACCTCACCGGTGAGATCAAGACTCAGACCGTCTTCATGGGCGACTTCCCGCTGCAGACCGACAAGGGAACGTTCATCATCAACGGCTCCGAGCGCGTCGTCGTCTCGCAGCTGGTGCGTTCACCCGGTGTGTACTTCGACAAGACGCCGGACAAGACCAGCGACAAGGACATCGTCTCCGCTCGCGTGATCCCGAGCCGTGGTGCATGGCTCGAGTTCGAGATCGACAAGCGCGACCAGGTGGGCGTGCGCATCGACCGCAAGCGCAAGCAGTCGGTCACGGTCTTCCTGAAGGCGCTGGGCATGACCAGCGAGGAGATCCTCGCCGAGTTCGCCGGCTTCCCCTCGATCGAGGAGACCCTGGCGAAGGACACCATCGTCACGAAGGAAGATGCGCTCCGCGACATCTACCGCAAGCTCCGTCCGGGCGAGCAGGTCGCCGCTGAGGCCGCCCGCGCGCTGCTGGACAACTTCTACTTCAACTCCAAGCGCTACGACCTGGCCAAGGTCGGTCGCTACAAGATCAACCAGAAGCTCGGTCTCGACCAGCCGCTGAACTCGTCGGTCCTGACCGTCGAGGACATCGTCGCGACGATCAAGTACCTGGTGCGCCTGCACGCCGGCGTCGAGACGTTCGAGGGCATCCGCTCGGGCAAGAAGGCCGAGATCCGTCTCGCGACCGACGACATCGACAACTTCGGTAACCGTCGCATCCGCGCGGTGGGCGAGCTGATCCAGAACCAGGTCCGCACCGGTCTGTCCCGCATGGAGCGCGTCGTCCGCGAGCGCATGACCACGCAGGACATCGAGGCCATCACGCCGCAGACCCTGATCAACGTGCGCCCCGTCGTCGCCGCGATCAAGGAGTTCTTCGGAACCTCGCAGCTGTCGCAGTTCATGGACCAGAACAACCCGCTCGCGGGTCTGACCAACAAGCGCCGTCTGTCGGCGCTCGGCCCCGGCGGTCTCTCGCGTGACCGTGCCGGTGTCGAGGTCCGTGACGTCCACCCGTCGCACTACGGCCGCATGTGCCCGATCGAGACCCCGGAAGGCCCGAACATCGGCCTGATCGGTGCCCTCGCGACGTTCGCGCGCATCAACTCCTTCGGCTTCATCGAGACGCCGTACCGCCGGGTCGTGAACGGTCAGGTCACCGACCAGATCGACTACCTGACGGCATCCGAGGAGAACGACTTCATCGTCGCTCAGGCCAACGCTCCGCTGAAGAAGGACGGTCGCTTCCGCGAGGACCGCGTCCTCGCACGCCGCCCCGGTGGCGAGGTCGACCTGTTCCACCCGGACGAGGTCGGCTACATGGACGTCTCGCCGCGCCAGATGGTGTCGGTCGCGACCTCGCTCGTGCCCTTCCTCGAGCACGACGATGCACAGCGCGCGCTCATGGGCGCCAACATGCAGCGTCAGGCCGTGCCGCTGCTGCGCAGCGACTCGCCGCTCGTCGGAACCGGTATGGAGGGGTACACCGCCATCGACTCCGGTGACGTGCTCACCGCCGAGAAGGCCGGTGTCGTCACCGAGGTCTCCGCGGACCGCGTCGTCGTCATGCTCGACGAGGGCGGCACCCAGGAGTACCACCTGCGCAAGTTCGACCGCTCCAACCAGGGCACGTCGTACAACCAGAAGGTCGTCGTCTCCGAGGGCGAGCGGGTCGAGGTGGGCGAGGTCATCGCCGACGGACCCGCCACCCAGGATGGCGAACTGGCGCTCGGGAAGAACCTCCTCGTCGCGTTCATGACGTGGGAGGGCTACAACTTCGAGGACGCCATCATCCTCAGCCAGGACCTCGTGAAGGACGACACCCTCTCCTCGATCCACATCGAGGAGTACGAGGTCGACGCCCGCGACACGAAGCTCGGCAAGGAGGAGATCACCCGTGACCTCCCCAACGTCAGCCCTGAGCTGCTGAAGGACCTCGACGAGCGCGGCATCATCCGCATCGGCGCCGAGGTCCGCCCCGGCGACATCCTCGTCGGCAAGGTCACGCCGAAGGGTGAGACCGAGCTGTCGGCCGAGGAGCGTCTGCTCCGCGCGATCTTCAACGAGAAGAGCCGCGAGGTCCGCGACACGTCCCTGAAGGTGCCTCACGGCGAGCAGGGAACGATCATCGCGGTCAAGGAGTTCAACGCCGAGGACGGCGACGACGAGCTCGGCTCCGGCGTCAACCGCCGCGTCGTGGTCTACATCGCCCAGAAGCGCAAGATCACCGAGGGTGACAAGCTCGCCGGCCGCCACGGCAACAAGGGTGTCATCGCGAAGATCCTCCCGATCGAGGACATGCCGTTCCTTTCGGACGGCACCCCGGTCGACATCGTGCTCAACCCGCTCGGCATCCCTGGCCGCATGAACTTCGGTCAGGTGCTGGAGACCCACCTCGGGTGGATCGCCAAGCAGGGCTGGAAGGTCGAGGGAAACCCCGAGTGGGCGGCGAAGCTGCCTCAGGAGGCCTTCGAGGCGGCTCCCGGCACCAAGGTCGCCACCCCGGTGTTCGACGGTGCGAGCGAGGAGGAGATCGCAGGTCTTCTCGACTCGACGCTGCCGACCCGCGACGGCGTGCGCCTGGTGGACTCGACCGGAAAGACGCAGCTGTTCGACGGCCGCTCCGGCGAGCCGTTCCCGGCGCCGATCTCGGTGGGCTACATGTACATCCTGAAGCTGCACCACCTGGTCGACGACAAGATCCACGCCCGTTCGACCGGTCCGTACTCGATGATCACCCAGCAGCCGCTCGGTGGTAAGGCGCAGTTCGGTGGCCAGCGCTTCGGTGAGATGGAGGTGTGGGCCCTCGAGGCCTACGGCGCCGCGTACGCCCTGCAGGAGCTCCTCACGATCAAGTCGGACGACATTCTCGGCCGCGTCAAGGTCTACGAGGCGATCGTCAAGGGCGAGAACATCCAGGAGCCCGGCATCCCGGAATCGTTCAAGGTGCTCATGAAGGAGATGCAGTCGCTCTGCCTGAACGTCGAGGTCCTCTCGGCCGACGGCACCGCGGTGAACCTCCGCGACACCGACGACGAGGCCTTCCGCGCAGCGGAGGAGCTCGGAATCAACATCTCCAGCCGCTTCGAGGCCGCCTCGATCGACGAGATCTAACCCTTCGGCGGGCTCGGCTCTCTGAGCCCGCCGAAGCCAGACTTCTCAAAAGAATTCCGACACAGGAGAACTAGTGCTCGACGCAACAACCTTCGATGAGCTTCGCATCGGCCTGGCCACCGCTGATCACATCCGCGCGTGGTCATACGGCGAGGTCAAGAAGCCTGAGACCATCAACTACCGCACACTGAAGCCGGAGAAGGACGGCCTCTTCGGTGAGCAGATCTTCGGCCCCTCCCGCGACTGGGAGTGCGCCTGCGGCAAGTACAAGCGTGTCCGCTTCAAGGGCATCGTCTGCGAGCGCTGCGGCGTGGAGGTCACCAAGAGCTCCGTCCGTCGTGAGCGCATGGGCCACATCGAGCTCGCCGCCCCCGTCACCCACATCTGGTACTTCAAGGGTGTGCCGTCGCGACTGGGTTACCTGCTCGACATGGCGCCGAAGGACCTCGAGAAGGTCATCTACTTCGCCGCCTACATGGTCATCTCGGTCGACGAGGATGCTCGTCACCGAGACCTGGGCACCCAGGAGAACAACATCCGTCTCGAGCTGAAGACGCTCGGCGACCGTCGCGACGCGAAGATCGCTGAGCGCCTGTCGCGCCTGGAGGAGGAGCTCGCTGCCCTCGAGGCCGAGGGTGCCAAGGCCGACGCCAAGAAGAAGGTCAAGGACGCCGCCGAGAAGGAGATGTCGCTCATCCGCAAGGGTGCAGACGACCAGATCGCCAAGCTCGAGCGCGTCTGGGAGGACTTCCGCACCCTCGAGGTCGGTGCCCTCCGTCCTGAGGATGACGTCTTCCACGAGTTGCAGGACCGTTTCGGACAGTACTTCGAGGCCTACATGGGCGCGGAGTCGATCCAGCGTCGCCTCGCCGCCTTCGACCTGAAGGCCGAGGCCGAGAACCTGCACCTGCAGATCTCCGAGGGCAAGGGTCAGCGCAAGATTCGCGCGATCAAGCGCCTGAAGGTCGTCAACTCGTTCCTGGAGACCGGCATGAGCCCGGCCGCCATGGTGCTCGACGTCGTCCCGGTGATCCCGCCGGAGCTGCGCCCGATGGTGCAGCTCGACGGTGGTCGCTTCGCGACCAGCGACCTCAACGACCTCTACCGTCGTGTGATCAACCGCAACAACCGCCTTCGTCGTCTGATCGACCTCGGTGCCCCCGAGATCATCGTCAACAACGAGAAGCGGATGCTGCAGGAGGCCGTCGACGCACTGTTCGACAACGGCCGCCGCGGTCGCCCCGTCACCGGTACCGGAAACCGCGCGCTGAAGTCCCTGAGCGACATGCTCAAGGGAAAGCAGGGTCGTTTCCGCCAGAACCTGCTCGGCAAGCGCGTCGACTACTCGGGCCGTTCGGTCATCGTCGTCGGCCCGCAGCTGAAGCTGCACCAGTGCGGCCTTCCGAAGCAGATGGCTCTCGAGCTGTTCAAGCCGTTCGTGATCAAGCGCCTGATCGATCTCGGTCACTCGCAGAACATCAAGGCGGCCAAGCGCGCCGTCGAGCGCACCCGTCCCGAGGTCTGGGACGTGCTCGAGGAGATCATCCGCGAGCGTCCGGTGCTGCTCAACCGTGCACCCACGCTTCACCGTCTCGGCATCCAGGCCTTCGAGCCGCAGCTCGTCGAGGGTAAGGCCATCCAGCTGCACCCGCTCGTCTGCGCGGCGTTCAACGCCGACTTCGACGGTGACCAGATGGCTGTGCACCTGCCGCTGTCGGTCGAGGCTCAGGCCGAGGCCCGCGTGCTGATGCTCGCCTCGAACAACATCCTGAAGCCGTCGGACGGCCGTCCGGTCACCCTGCCCTCGCAGGACATGATCATCGGTCTTCACCACCTGACCACGGTCAAGGAGGGTGCGAAGGGCGAAGGCCGCGCGTTCGGCTCTGTCTCCGAGGCGATCCTGGCGAAGGACGAGGGCACCCTCGACCTGCAGGCCAAGGTCCGCATCCGCATTCCGGGACTCACGTTCCTCGAAGGCGAAGCCCCCGACGGCTACGAGCGTCACGGCCTTGTGGACGCCTCGCTCGGTCAGGCGATCTTCAACGACACCCTCCCGAAGGGCTACCCGTTCGTTCGCGAGCAGGCAGACAAGGGCAAGCTGTCGCAGATCGTCAACAAGCTGGCCGAGGAGTACCCGAAGACCGAGACCGCGGCGACGCTGGACCGCATCAAGGATGCCGGTTTCTACTGGGCCACGCGCTCGGGTGTGACCGTCGCCCTCAGCGACATCCTCACCCCGCCGAACAAGGCGGAGATCGTCGCCGGCTACGAGAAGCAGGCCGCGAAGGTCCAGTCCCAGTACGAGAAGGGTCTCACCACCGACGCCGAGCGTCGTCAGGAGCTCATCAAGATCTGGACCGAGGCGACCGACGAGGTGCAGACCGCGATGCGGGCGCACTTCCCCGAGGACAACACCATCAACCGCATGGTGACCTCCGGTGCTCGTGGTAACTGGCTGCAGATCCGGAACATCGCCGGTATGCGAGGCCTGGTGAACAACCCCAAGGGTGAGATCATCCCGCGTCCGATCATCTCCTCGTACCGCGAGGGTCTGTCGGTGGCGGAGTACTTCATCGCGACGCACGGTACCCGTAAGGGTCTGGCCGACACCGCTCTGCGTACCGCCGACTCGGGTTACCTGACCCGTCG